>NZ_SOHN01000003.1:0-419010 GCF_004404025.1 Cryobacterium serini | reverse complement strand
CCTTGACGCTCTGCGCCCAGGCGGCTCGTGTCGGGTCGACGAATCGCACGCCGCCGCGTCGCGGACTGGTGAGGGCGTCGTAGGTGGCTAGCCACATTTCGCCCTGCTCGGGTGCCATCAGGGCGTGGAGGGTCACCATGCCGTCGGCGCGCCGCCAGAGCGACCAGGTGGTGTCGTCGCGGGCTTGCTTCTCCCGTGCGAGGATGCCGGCAGCGTCGAGGTCGTCCCGGAGGCGCCGGGCGCGTTTGTAGGCCTGTTCGGTATTCATCCCCGGCGCCTCGATGAGTAACACGTGCAGGGTGGTGGTGAGTTTCTCGGCGGTGATCGCTTGATCGAGGGTGCCCAGGCCGCGCAGCAGCGCGTCGCCAACGCCGGGGGAGATGGTGCCGGCGGTGATGGCGTGCATGATCGGTGCCTGCCACGGCACTGCCACCGGCGCGAGCGGCGGCAATGGCATCACCGCTGCGACCGGCAGTACAGGCCGGGGCACGGTGATGGGCAGCGGTGGCAGATGTGGGTGCAGCGTGGCCCATGCCGCCGCTCGTTCCGCTTCCCGAGCAGCGTCACGCGCCGCTTCCTGTTCGGCTTCCGCGGCAACGTCGGCGGCGGTCTGGGCAGCCAGCACGGCTTCGCGAGCGGCGTCGACGGCGCGAAGTTCGGCAGTTTCCGTGTCGGCCATGAGTACCCGACGGCCAGCAGCCGGCCAGCCTCGATGCGGCTGAGGCCGGTGGCGTCTTGCACCATCATGGTCGGGTTGCCAAACCCGTGCCGCGTTGCCAGCCCCGACTGTCCCAGCTCGGGCCGGGACCGCCGTGCGATCGTGCCCGCCAGTAATGCCGCCGCCAGGGTGCTCAGGCGCAGTAGCTCGGCGATCGGGGCACGCGCGGCGAGCACCTGCGCATCAGAGAGGCTGCTGAAGTCGGCGCTGGAACCACCGAGCGCGGCCACTGCGGCCGCCGCCCGGGTGAGGTCCACTGCCCTGTTGTTCATGATTCAACTCAACACCCGACCACCGACATTCCCGAGGAAAAATCATGCTTACAAGCACTAAATCGTCAATGTCCGCCAAAAAATACCCAAAAAAATGTTTTTATGGCCGGCTGAGCCGCTGCTTGACCGTGACTGCGGCGCAAGATCAGGCAGCAGCCTGTTTTTTTAGAATGCGCTCAACGGTTGGTCCGGGATCAGTCGGCCGACGGCTAAGAGATCGCCCAGGCGGTCGGGTGTGGCTGCCACGATGGTCGCCGCCTCGGCCATTCGATGATGTGATGCGGAAGCGAACCTGCAACGATCCGGCAGAAGGCATTCCGGGCGAATGTGACCCGGACGCTCCGGGTCGCGCCGATCGAACGTGACTATGCCGATCGGCGCTCCATCAAGATCGACGACGAAATAGCCAGGGCGACGTCCGGGAATTTCCGGCACCGCCCGCTCGAGTTCGTCCCGCGGGCGAGGGCCACCGAGGTAGGTGCACACTTCCGACGAGCCGAACAGGTCGATAACAGCCGAACGGTCCTTAGCCCCAGACTCGCGCAGCACCAAGCGCTCGGTCCTGAGCGGGCCAGGTGGCCAGGTGACAGGTCCCAAGTGCGCCATGCGCTCATACTAACGGGGGGCCGAGCTGAGCCGGGCCGCAGTGTTGATGGCACTCGTTTGAGCGGGGTGGATTCGACCCGTTCCACCTCCTCGAACACGCCGCTCAGACCGCGTCGGTGCGCGAACATTGCGGCGAGGCCGAGGGAAGTTGCCCTCGATACCAGCGAGCAAATAGTTGAGGCCATGGCCCGAAAAAGTGAGAACCGTATATGGGACTGTTCGCACGGTCATGGCTTCGTCTGCTGCGCAGGTGTGGTCTCCACGTCCACATTGACCAGTCGAGTCGACGTCGGGAGCTTCTTCGGCCACAGGGTATACCCGAGGGCCCAGACGACTTCGAGGCAAAAGACCAGCAGGAAAATGCTGTTTAGCTCATTGAGTGCGCTCGTTCTGTCGGAGCTATCTACCACCAGAGTCAACAGCCAGATGGTCCCGAGAGCGACTGTCACGGCCAGACCTGTGCGTGCGACGTCCTTCCAGCACTCGACAGCGTACCGAGGCCCGTAGAGCTTGATCGGTGCCGACCCCTTCGCGAAACGATGGGCAAAGTGGAGGTCGGCCCGCGTGATCATCTTGTGCCCATAGGCCACCGAGAAGCCCAAATAGATCGCTGCAATCCCATGAAAGATCGTCGCCGTCGCGCCGGATATCAGGTCCATCGCCGCAGTAACGAGCAGAATGATGTCGACTATCGGAGTCATCGCTAAAAGGGTCAGCCCGGTTTTTTTGAGGCCCAACACGTAGCGGGCAACGAGACCGAGCACAATCAGAACCCAGAAACCGACTTCGCAGCCGATAATGATGGCAATAATCACTAATCCCCCTCGTACTGTCTCCTTCAAGAGAAGCTAGCACAGTCGTGCTAATCTCAACTTATGCCGAGAACGATCAATCGTGATGCACGCAAAGTGCAGCTCGCTGAGGCTGTCTGGCAGGTCATCCTCGACCGAGGTATCAGTGCGGTCTCAGTACGCACAGTCGCCGAGCAGGCCGGTCTTGTGGTCGGCTCCTTGCGTCACGTGTTCCCCACCCGGGCAGAACTCTTAGCGTTCTCCGCTGAGCTCATGGTGCAACGCGCCACCCAACGCGTTCTCGAGGTTGCTGCAGGCTCCGATAGATCGGAGTATGCGCTGGAGGTACTGAAAAACTTCCTGCCTCTGCACTCAGACAGTCGCGCAGAACTTGAAGTCAACATCGCGCTGATCGCGGAAAGTCCTGCGCTACCTCAACTAATTTCCATCAGAAATCGTGCATACCGAGAACTGGGCGAAGTGTGCCTACGGCTAACCGAGATGTTGGCCCAAAGGCCCAGCGACCCGGACCTAGTAGAAAACGCGCGCCATCTGCACGCCGTTCTCGACGGCCTCGCCATTCACCTACTAATGGAACCCCTTGATCACGACAGCAGCTGGGCAACCGAAATCCTGAGAAGAGAACTGGGTCGCATCACCAAAACCCCGTGATCTTGCGTTATAGCTACCGCAGAGTCGTCGATGTGCGTTCATGCGGATGCTGACGGTGTTGACCTGAGCGGCACCCATGCCAAAGGTCTTGACGTCCACGTCGGCCAATGCCTCTAAAGTCGAGCTGGCCAGCTCAATTGGGCAGGGGACCGAGGGGTTCGGGGGAGCCGGGGGCGAGCGGATTCGGGGCCGGCTCCTTGAGTTCCACGAAAATGGTGTGCGTGGCCGTTTCTCCGATGTTCGCACCGGAATGCTCCTGCGCGGGAAGCCACCGGGCTACGCCCTCCGGCAGCTCGAGGTCGACGGATCGACCACCGGTGGTCAGCCGCCGAGTGAACGCCGTGAGGGTGAACATGACGCTGTCCGGATGCCGATGCGGCGTTGTTTCATCGCCGGACCGGTCGAGATACTCAAGCACCCGCACCCGCTCGTTTTCAAAGATCACCCGATAGAACTGCGGGTTGGTGACGACCGGATCGCTCTGCATGCCAGCACGCTAGCACCGCGCCGACGGTCAGCACAGCAAACCACAGTCGGGTCTTTGGTCACTGGTCAGGCGTGCGGAGGTGGGGCATGCTGGGGTCGGACTTTCCGTCCCTTGGCATGCACGTTTTAAGAAAGGCCGCCAGACGATGAGTAACATGAACCCGCCTACCCGACCCGGGCTACCCCCTCCCGATTCGTCGCCGACAACCCCGGCTCGTGTGCAGTCAGGGGCACGGACGGGACCGATCATCATGCTCGTGCTGGGCACGGTGCTGGGCCTGGTCGGTGCTGGCATGCTGTCCGGGGGAACGGCGCTGGCCGTTGCCACGGCTGCCCAGGGGAACGACGGATACTTCACGTCGCAGGCCGAGACCTTCACGGTCGATTCCTCCGCGATCACGTCGCCGAATTTTGACGTCGGCATGGACTTTATGGTGTCGACAGGAGTCGGATTCGACATCGCCACGCTGCGCCTGCAAGCGAGTAATGTCGCGACCGATCGGGACGTCTTCATCGGCATCGCGCCACGCGCCGACGTCGATGCCTACCTCGCCGACGTGAACTACAGCGAGCTGCGTGACGTACAGACGACACCGTTTCGGGTCGACTACCTTGACGTTCCGGGCACCCAAGCGCCCGCTGCTCCCGCCGAACAGACCTTCTGGACCGAATCTGCAGCGGGCGCCGGCACTCAGGAGATCATCTGGAAACCCGCCGCGGGGGACTGGTCGGTCGTCGTGATGAATGCCGATGCCACGCCCGGAATCGCGGTGAACCTCGCGGGCGGCGTACACACCGACCTGCTGGGGCCGATCAGCGTGGGGCTCCTTCTCGCCGGTGGCATCCTCTTTCTGCTGGGCGTTCTCCTTGTCGTGTTGGGTGCCATCGGACTCGGGAGAAGGCTCACGCCGACGTCACGCGGGCCCGGTGCGCGGGGTGATGCTGGTGCGCCAGTGCAGCCGCCCGCGTTTGCCCGAGCGGATGGCACGGTCGCAGCGGCGGCGACCGCGCTGCCGGCATCCATTTTGGTCGCTTCCATTTCGCCCAAACCCGTGTATCCGGCAGCGCTGACCGGGCACCTCGACCCCGTGCTCTCGCGTGGACTGTGGCTGATCAAATGGCTGTTGGCCGTTCCGCACTTCGTGCTGCTCGCCGGCCTGTGGTTCGCTTTCCTGGTCACGACCGTGGTGGCAGCGTTTGCGATTTTGTTCACCGGTCGCTACCCGCGTTCGATCTTTCACTTTAACGTGGGCGTGCTGCGGTGGAGCTGGCGCGTGTCGTTCTACGCCTATTCAGCCCTCGGTACCGACCGGTACCCGCCGTTCACGCTCGCGCGCACCGATTACCCGGCCGATTTCGACGTCGAGTACCCCGAACGCCTGTCACGCGGCCTCGTGCTCGTGAAGAGTTGGCTGCTCGCCATTCCGCACCTGGTGGTGCTCACGGTTTTCGTCGGCGGAGGGGCGGCCTGGGCCAACCCCTGGCGAGGAGACGGTGGAACCGGCGCTGGCGGAACCGACGGAGTGTCCCTCCTGGGCATTCTCGTCGTGGTCGCCGGGGTCATCCTGCTGTTCACCAGCCAGTATCAGCGGCCGCTGTTCAACGTCATCATGGGGGTCAACCGCTGGGTGTTTCGCGTCGTGACGTACACGGCGCTGCTGCGCGACGAATACCCACCGTTCCGACTGGATCAGGGCTCGACCGAGCCGGCCATCGAACCCGCCGCTGAAACGTTCGCCAGGTCGACCCCCTAGACCGTTCCGGTCCGTGCGACTTGCTGCGGTCGGGCCAGCCGTTGGCTACTTGTCTGACCCAGCAGTGAGGCCGCCCACGATGTACGTCTGCAGGTAGAGGAATAACGCCATCACCGGCAGGGCGGCCAGCACTGCGCCGGCCGAGAAGTCACTCCAGTCGGCGTAATTCGGGTTGGACACCAACCGGTACAGTCCCACGGCGAGGGTCTGCTTGTCCGGGTCGATCAACAGAACGCTGGCGACCACGAAATCGTTCGTCGTCGCGATGAACGAGAGCAGCCCCACGACGGCCAGAATCGGGGCGACGAGCCGCAGAATGATCGTGAAGAAGATACGAGCGTGACTGGCCCCGTCGATCTTGGCCGCCTCATCGATCGATGCGGGAATGGTGTTGAAGAACCCGTACATGAGGTACGTGTTCACGCTGAGAGCTCCGCCCAGGTAGACCATGATCAGGCCGATCTGTGTGTTCAGGCCGATTGCCGGGAACAGGTCGCTGATCGTACTCATCACCAGAAAGATCGCAACGACGGCGAGCAGCTGCGGAAACATCTGCACGAGCACGAGGGTCAGCAGGCCCACCCGGCGACCGATGAAGCGTATGCGCGAGAAGGAATATGCCGCGAGGGCGCCGAGGAACACGGTGAGAATCGACGTCGTCGCGGCGATGATGATGGTGTTGCCGAACCACAACGCAAACGGGGCTTCCGGCGTGCTGAGAATGCGAGCGTAGGCAACGAAGCCGATGCGCGAGAACAGCTGGTTCGATCCGGTGAGGGTGCCATGCGGATTGAGCGACGCAGACAGCACGTACAGCAGCGGAAAGCCGGAGAATACGACCATGACGATGCCCACCAGGTGGCGCCAGCCAGTGCGAGCAAACCAGCGCCGAAAACTGAACGGACGTTTGAGCGGGATGACCCGCGTGGCCCCGTCGCCAGACGTCATCGGTTTAACTCCTCGAGTGCCTTGGTCTTGCGGAACGCGACCACGGAGATGACCGCAAAGGCGTTCGATCTGGACTTCAACTTGCCGACCAACCGCTGGTTCGGCTATGAGGCTGCCCTCGCTGCTGCAGAAATCGAGTCGCGCCGCGATGACTTTCGTCCGGCGGATTTCACCACGGCCGGCGGCTATCAAGCGGCCAAGCAGCTACTCGGACGGCCGCATGAACGCCCGACTGCGATCTTTGCCGCGTCCGACGAAATGGCCATTGGCAGTATTCTGGCCGCGCGCGACCTGGGGCTCGTCGTGCCGGGGGACGTATCGGTGATCGGTGTCGACGACCATGAACTGGCGGCTTTTTTTCGGGCTCAGCACCGTTGCACAGTTTCCGCAGCTGCAGGGCGAAAAACTGTCGAGGTGCTCATGGAAGGACTCCGACCGCATCCGGAGTCCCGCACGGGTCTCAATATCAACATGCCGTTCGAGCTGATCGTGCGGGGCAGCACGGCGCGCCCGGTGGTGTGACCGGCCAGCGCTTCCGCCTCCGCCGTAATCGTTTGGCGAGTGACGATGGAGTCGGCTGTGCCCTTTGCATCATGTACGCGGCGACCAACGGGCAGCTGCGTAGTCGACGCGGTAGGCGGCATCCGTTGTCGCCCGCTCCTGGACTGCGCGAATCAGCGGCGTGCGCTCGGTCTCGTAGTGCGGCAGCGCTTGGGCCTCATGCCCGATGGGCGGATGCCCGCCGGCGCGAACCACCCGCCACCACGCCACGTCAGAGCCGTAACGAGCCATGACTTGGCCGACGGCACGGGCGGCGCGAGAGCCGAGCTCCGCGGCCACGCCGCCGTAGGTCATCACGCGACCCGCCGGGATGGACTCAACCACACCGAGCACCCGTGACACGAAGTCGTCGTGCTCCGGCGTGGTCATGCGCGGACTGAACGCGGCTCAGAGCTTGAGCGAACCGATGACCTCGCCGTACTGGGTTTCGCCGACGTCGACGAAGCCGAGGCGGTGAAAGAAAGCCTCCGGGCCGTCGGCGCCGGGCTCCCAGATGACGTTGACGTGCTCGAAGCCGCGCTCGCGAGCTTCGGCGGCGAGGGCTTCTGCAGCGAACTTGCCGACGCCCTGCCCCTGGGTGTCAGCGTTGACGTTGATGCGCCAGATGCAGGCGCGAAATTCTTCATGCTCGGAATTGGGGTCGAAATTTCCGTGGATGAAACCAGCGACGACGCCGTCGAGGAGCACCACGCGCTGCCACGAGGTGGCCGGGTTGATCACAGAGGCGGCTACCGAATACGACACCGGCGCAATGAATTGCTCCTGGCCCGGTTTCAGGCTCAGGTTGTTGGCCGCAACGATGTTACGTGCGGATAGTTCTTCCAGCGTCAGCTCACCCATGTGCTCAGGCTAACGTGCGCCCGGGGTCGCCGGTAGTCGAGCAACACTTCGACACCCGCGATCGGCTCGTACATTTATCTCGATGTCAAGATAGTTGTGAGCTTCTAGTAAGCTCGACGGTGGTCGTGACGGCCACACTGAGCAAAGAGGAGAATTTTTTGTCGAAGATCAAGGTTGAGGGAACAGTTGTCGAGCTCGATGGCGACGAGATGACCCGCATCATCTGGCACGCCATCAAGGAAACGCTCATTCACCCGTACCTCGACATTGATCTCGAGTACTACGATCTCTCTATCCAGAAGCGCGACGAGACCAACGACCAGATCACGATCGACGCGGCCCACGCCATCCAGAAGCACGGCGTCGGCGTGAAGTGCGCGACCATCACGCCCGACGAAGCGCGGGTGGAAGAGTTCGGCCTCAAGAAGATGTGGCTCTCCCCGAACGGCACCATCCGCAATATCCTCGGCGGCACCATTTTTCGCGAACCGATCATCATCTCCAACATTCCGCGTTTGGTGCCGGGCTGGAACAAGCCGATCATCATCGGTCGCCACGCTTACGGCGACCAGTACAAGGCCACCAACTTTCGTTTCAAGGGCCAGGGCACGCTCAGCATGACCTTCACGCCCCAGGACGGCAGCGAGCCGTCGACGTTCGAGGTCTTCCAGGCCCCCGGCGACGGCGTTGCCATGGGCATGTACAACCTCGACTCGTCGATCACCGACTTCGCCCGCGCCTCACTCAACTACGGCCTCGAGCGCAAGGTGCCGGTCTTCCTGTCGACCAAGAACACGATTCTCAAGGCGTACGACGGTCGTTTCAAGGACATCTTTCAGGACATCTTCGACACCGAGTTCAAGGCCGACTTCGATGCGGCCGGCCTGACCTACGAGCACCGCCTGATCGACGACATGGTCGCCTCGGCCATGAAGTGGGAGGGCGGCTACCTCTGGGCCTGCAAGAACTACGACGGCGACGTTCAGTCCGACACCGTCGCCCAGGGCTTCGGCTCGCTCGGCCTCATGACCAGCGTGCTCTCCACCCCCGACGGCAAGGTCGTCGAGGCGGAGGCCGCCCACGGCACTGTAACCCGTCACTACCGCCAGCACCAGCTTGGCAAGCCCACCTCGACCAACCCGATCGCGTCGATCTACGCCTGGACCCGGGGGCTCGCGCACCGCGCGAAGCTCGACAACAACAAGGCCCTGACCGAGTTCGCGTTGACCCTCGAAGACGTCGTCATCAAGACCGTCGAAAGCGGCAAGATGACCAAGGACCTCGCGCTCCTGGTCGGCCCGGACCAGAGCTACCAGACCACCGAGGAATTCCTCGCGTCACTGGCCGAGAACCTGCAGACTCGCCTGGCGTAGTTCGTACCAGCCGTACTCACGAAGGCCTCGACCACTCTGGTCGGGGCCTTCATGCGTACACGAACGCATGCCGGTGCGCTGCGTCCGGCGCAGGGAATGGCTGGACTGGCCCAGGACGAGTGGCGGCCTGAACGCGCAGGGGCCAGACTCAGTGCATGACCCGCATCCCGGCCTTCGTTTTGAGGTATCCCATCGTCGCGGCGACGATGGTCGTCGGACTGATCGGCCTGGTCTTGTGGACCGTCGAAGCGACCGATGCCGTGCGGTGGCTGTTCAGCGGATACGGCCTCGTCATCGCCCTGATCGAACTCGTCGGGATGCTGCGCCGGCTGCGCCGAGGCAGCTTTGGCATCGACCTGCTCGCGATCATCGCGATCGTCGCGACCATCGTCGTCGGCGAATACGTGGCGACCCTTCTCATCGTGCTCATGCTCGCCGGCGGGGCGGCCCTCGAAGACTTCGCCGCGGGGCGAGCGGCGCGGGAACTGGACGCGCTGTTGAAACGGGCCCCGCAAATAGCGCATCGACTCGACCCCGACACGGGCGGGACCACGGATGTGCCCGCCACCGAGGTGCGCGTGGGGGATCTGCTGCTGGTGCGCCCCTCCGAGATCGTGCCCGTCGACGGGCAGCTGCAGAGCGACAGTGCCGCGTTCGATGAGTCCTCGCTCACGGGCGAGAGCCTTCCGGTGGAGCGAGCAGCCGGTGACGGGGTTCTTAGCGGGTCGATCAACGGGCAGACGGCGGCCCGTATCGTCGCTACGGCGACCGCCGCGAACAGTCAATACCAGCGCATCATCGCCCTCGTAGAGGAGGCGTCGACGAGCAAGGCCCCGGTGGTACGGCTCGCCGACCGCTACGCCGTGCCGTTCACCGCCGGCTCGCTCGCCCTCGCCGCGCTGGCCTGGGTGCTCTCCGGCGACCCGGTGCGGTTTGCCGAGGTTCTCGTGGTGGCGACACCGTGCCCCCTGCTGCTCGCCGCACCCGTCGCGTTCATGGGCGGCATGAGTCGCGCCGCCCGCAACGGCATCATCGTGAAGGGTGCCGGGGTGCTCGAAGCGCTCTCCCGAGCTAAAACTGTCGTCTTCGACAAGACCGGAACACTCACCTACGGCACGCCGGCGATTACCGAAGTGCGCCCCGAAGCGGACTTCACCCCCGATGAGCTGTTGGCGCTCGCGGCGTCGGCCGAGCAATACTCGAGTCACGTGCTGGCGGCATCCGTCATTGCGGCCGCACACGAGCGCGGTCTCGAACTGCACGCGGCGGACTCGGCGAGCGAGGCCGCAACCTTCGGCGTCGAGGCCCGATTCGGGGCCGGTGTGGTGCGGGTCGGCAAGCTCGCATTCATTCATGACGGGACAGCGGATGCGGCGGCTACCCACCTCGCCGGCGGCGAGCTCGCCATATACGTGGCCGTCGATGGGCGGTTCGCCGGCAGTATTGTGGCGAGCGACCGGGTACGCGACAACGCCCGCCAGACCGTCGTCGACCTCGCACGCCTCGGTGTGCGGGAGAGTCTTATGCTCACCGGCGATGCGCGTGCCACCGCCCAGCACGTCGCCGGCCAGGTGGGTATCGTTCATGTGCGGGCGGATTGCCTGCCGAGTGACAAGGTCGAAGCGGTGCAGGCGCTGACCCGACGGCCAGTGATCATGGTCGGGGACGGCGTCAATGACGCTCCCGTGCTGGCCGTCGCCGATGTGGGCATCGCAATGGGGGCGAAGGGCTCCACTGCGGCGAGCGAATCGGCCGATGTGGTCATTCTGCTCGACGATATCTCGCGCACGGTGCGGGCCGTGCGCATCGGAAAAGACACCGTGCGGGTGGCCCTGCAGAGCATCTGGCTCGGCATCATGCTGAGCGTCATGCTCATGGTGGTTGCGGCGTTCGGGCTGATTCCGGCGACCGCGGGCGCTATCAGCCAGGAGGTCGTCGACCTCGTGACGATTCTGAACGCGCTGCGTGCGATCGGTGGTCGGCGGGACGAGGCGGCAGCGCGGCGGGTGCTGGTCGGTGTGGCGTCGGCCGCTGCCGAAACGCAAGAGAAAGCGGACAGACCGGTGCACCCAGCAGTAGACAGACCGGTCTGATTGGGGAGTTTGGAGCGACCCGAATTGTGCACTCGCCCAGGTAACGATCGTGTTACCGAGCAATCTGCACACTGTACGAGCCCATGGCCCGTGCGATACGTTCACGATCACGCCGTACCCCGAACTGGGGCAAAGCGGCTAGCGCACTCCGATCGGATTGGACACGCACGTGAGATCACTCTTCAGGCGAACCACACTTCCGCACGAAAGCCCGACTTTCGTTTCTCGTTTCGCCCCCCATCAGACGCTTCCCCAGCGGCAGGGGCTCAGGCTGATTGCGCTCTGCGTGACCACGACCATGGTCACTGCCGGCGCCCTCGTTGTTGTGACCGGAGCGACCGCAGCCCCCATGGCCCCCGGGCTGGCCGGCGCTATCGGTGCCGGCCAGTCGGCCACGGACTTCACCGACGGCCGCTACATCGTTACCCTGGCAGACGACGCCGTCGCCACCTACAACGGCGGGGTCGACGGGTTTGCTCCGACCACACCGGATGCCGGTGCCCGCCTCGATCCGCACAGTCGCGCCTCGGCGAGCTATTCCGGTTACCTGGGCGGGAAGCAGAAACAGGTGGCGGCATCCGTCAATGCCACGATCGACTACTCGTATACCCTCGCCCTCAACGGGTTTGCCGCCGAGCTCTCCGCCGCGCAGGCCGCAGCCCTCTCGGCCGAGAAAGACGTCGTCGCCATCACTCCAGACGAGCTCAAGCACATAACGGCTACCTCATCGACTGATTTCCTCGGTCTCTCCGGGGACGGTGGGGTCTGGGCGAAGACCGGTGGAGCAGACACCGCGGGGGAGGGCGTCGTTATCGGCGTACTCGATACCGGTCTTGCTCCGGAGAACCCCTCCTTCGCCGGCGACGTGCTCGGTAGTACGCCCGGAGACGAGCCGTGGCTCGACGGTGACACGATCACCATGACCAAGAGCGACGGCACTGCCTTCACGGGTGAGTGCATGACCGGCGTGCAGTTTGACGCAACTGACTGCAGCACCAAGGTGGTCGGTGCACGCTACTTCGTGACGGGCTTCGGAGTCGACCGGATCGGCACTGCAGGCACCGGCGAATACCTCTCGCCGCGCGACGGCGATGGTCATGGGTCGCACACCGCGAGTACCGCTGGCGGAAACCACGACGTGACAGCGACCATCAGCGGTCTTGACTACGGTCTCATCTCCGGCGTCGCCCCGGCGGCCAAGATCGCCGCTTATAAGGTGTGCTGGTCCGGCCCCGACCAGGCGGTGTCGACCGACGATGGCTGCGCTACCTCCGACCTGCTGGCCGGCATCAATCAGGCCGTCGCCGATAACGTCGACGTGCTGAACTATTCGATCGGCGGCGGAGCAGCCGACACCACGGTGTCTCCGACCGACCAGGCCTTCCTCGGCGCAGCCGCAGCCGGAATCTTCGTGGCCGCCTCGGCCGGCAACTCCGGTCCAGGTGTCTCCACCCTCGACAACGCCGCCCCGTGGATCACCACGGTCGCGGCGAGCACCATTCCCGGCTATGAGGCCACCGCCACCCTTGGCGATGGCACGGCCTACGCGGGCGGATCGATCTCCGTCGACCGAACAGCTGGCGCCACACCGCTGGCCGGTACCCTCGTGCGCGGTGACCTCGTGGCTGCTACCGGTCACGACCCGGCCGACGCTCTGCTCTGCGGCCCGGGTTCGCTCGACGCCGAACTGGTCGCCGGAACCATCGTGTTCTGCGAGCGCGGGATCTATGACCGGGTCGCAAAGTCCGCTGAAGTCCTGCGGGCCGGCGGTATTGGAATGCTGCTGGTCAACAGAAATCCGGGCTCGGTCGATACTGACGAGCACACCGTGCCGACGATTCACCTGGACGCCCCGTACTGGTCGGCTACCTATTCTTATGCGGGCAGCGCCGGGGCCTCAGCTGTATTCACGGATGGGAATACGACCAGTTACACGCCGCCGACACCGCAGGTGGCCGGGTTCTCGTCGCGTGGACCGGTTCTCGCCGACGGTAGTGACATTCTCAAGCCCGACGTGACCGCTCCGGGCGTGGCCATTCTCGCCGATGGCCCCAACGCTGCTGGCGGTGAGCCGAGCTGGCAGTTTCTCTCAGGCACGTCGATGTCGAGCCCGCAGATTGCCGGACTGGCTGCGCTGTACCTGGGCGAACGCCCGCTCGCGACCCCGGGTGAGATCAAATCGGCCATGATGACGAGCGCCTACGATACCGTCGACGCCGAGGGTGCCACCATCACCGACCCGTTCGCTCAAGGGGCCGGACACGTCGACCCGACGCGAATGTTCGAACCGGGCTTGCTATACCTGAACGGTACCGCCGACTGGTACTCCTACATTCAGGGCATCGGTTATGACGTCGGTGCCGACCCAATAGACCCGAGCAACCTCAACCTGGCCTCCATCGCGATCGGCTCGCTGACCGCGCCGGAAACCATCACCCGCACCGTCACGAGCACCGAGGCCGCCACCTTCACCGCCCAGCCGGTAACGGTGCCGGGCATCGACGCGATGGTCTCGCCCAGCACCCTGACTTTTGGTGCCGCGGGTGAATCGGCCAGTTACACCGTCACCTTCACCCGAACGGATGCCCCGCTCGACACGTTCTCGACCGGCTCGCTCAATTGGGTGAGTGACTCGGGCGCGATCGTGCACAGCCCCGTCGCCATTCAGCCGGTGACCCTCGTAGCCCCCGCCACCGCGGACGGCACCGGGGTTGACGGCTCGGTCGACGTGTCCATCACCCCCGGAGCCACCGGGGACGTGGCCCTCAACCTGGTCGGTCTCGCGGCTGGGCTGCACCAGAGCGACCCTGCCAACCCGTCGAGCCCGACCACCGGCACCGGCACCGCCGGCGACGAATTCCGCTACCAGGTCGAGGTGCCCGCGGGCACCCAGCTTGCCCGGTTCGACCTCGACGCGCTCGATCAAACCGCCGACCTTGACCTGATCGTCTACCGCCTAAATGGCAACGGCGGGGATCCGGTTGCCGGCTGGCAGTCCGCGACCGGAGCGGCCGATGAGCAGATCGACCTAACCTCTCCGCAGGCTGGCTTCTACCAGGTGATTGCATCGGTCTACAGCGGAACGACGGCGTTCGACGTGAACACCTACTCGGTGCTCACCGGCGCCGGTGAAGGTGCACTCGTGGCTGACCCGCCGGTCATTGCCGGTCAGCAGGGAGTTGCGGCAACGTACTCGCTGTCCTGGTCTGGCCTGATGCCCGAGACCGGGTATCTGGGTCTGGTCGGCTACGGCGACACCACGGTATCGACGGTGGTGTCGGTCGCCAGCGGCGCAGCGCCCGAACCGAAGACGCCCGTGAACACGGTTCTCCCCTCGATCGAGGGCGCCGCGGTGGTGGGCCAGGCGTTGACCGTCAACCCCGGTATGTGGGATGTCACCGGGCTGGAGTACACCTTCCAGTGGCAGGTCGATGGTCGCGACGTCAAGAAGGCCACCAAAGCCGACTACACACCGACCAAGTCCCTCGGCGGCACGACGCTCACCGTGGTCGTGACGGCGCGGGCCGACGGGCTGCCGGCGGGCACGGCCACCTCGGCCGGGGTCCTCGTCAAGTACCGCGCCACGGTTGAGCTCACGGTTGATTCGAGGGCCACGCCGCACTCGACGGGCGTGAAGATCGAGGTGTCGGTGCAGACGGACGCCCCGCGCTCGGCCCAGCTCGGGACAGTGCAGGTTCTAGTCGATGACCAGAGCTACGACATAACCCTCGATGGGAAGGGCCGGGGATCACTCTCCCTGACCGACCTGGACCGCGGCACCTACACGGTGACCGCGCAGTATGCCGGTAGCGACCTCGTGGCCGCGGCGACGAGTAAGCCACGCACGCTGACCGTGCGGTAGCCGGGCCGAACGTACGGCGCGCGCCGCAGCATCCGTTTCGAAGCTGATGCTGCGGCGCGCGTTTGCGTGCACGTCGGCGCGGACCGCTGCCAGACGTACCTGTGGCATGCCCCTATCCGCGGGGCGGTCAGCGCGCTACGGTCACCAGCGAACTGTCCCGCGCATCGGAACAGCGAACCGTTCCCGCTGTGGAATGAGACCACCTCGCACCCTTACTAGATTGGACACCAACGTGAGTTCTTTCTTCAGGCGCACGCTGTCTGCGCCGGATTCAGCGCTGAACCCGACGCCGACATTCCGCTCGCGTCGCCGCGCCACAATCGCGGCCACCGTCACCGTAGCCCTGGTGGGCGCTTCAGTACTCGTCGGCGGCACCCTTCCCGCCGGCGCGGCCCCGGCTGCGACCGGCCTTTCTGGCAGCATCGCCTCCCCTGGCGGACAACGCATGGACTTCACCGCCGGACGTTACATCGTTACCCTCAGCGACGAGGCCGTTGCTTTGTACCAGGGCGGTGTCAACGGTTTCTCGGCCACTATGCCGGGCGCCGGAGCTAAGCTCGACGCGCAAAGCCGCTCGGCCGAGACCTATAAGGACTATCTCACCCGGCTGCAAAGTGAGGTGGCAGCATCCGTTGACGCCACCGTGGCGTATTCCTACACGCTGGCGGTGAACGGGTTCGCTGCGGAGTTGACCGGCAAGCAGGCGGCAGCCCTCGCTATCAAGAAGAATGTGGTGTCGGTCGTTCCCGACGCCCTCCGTCACGTGACGGCCGAGTCGTCGACCGACTTTTTGCGGCTGAGCGGGCCGACCGGACTATGGTCCAAGCTGGGCGGATCGAGTGAAGCTGGCAAGGGCGTGGTGATCGGAGTGCTCGACACCGGTATCGCCCCGGAGAACCCCTCCTTTGCCGGCTCAGCGCTCGGCACGACGCCCGGCGATGAGCCGTGGCTCGACGGTGACACGATCACCATGAACAAAGCCGACGGAACCACCTTCACCGGCACCTGCCAGATCGGCGAACAATTCACAGCTGATGCCTGCAGCACCAAGGTGATTGGTGCGCGGTACTTCCTCGACGGATTCGGCGCCGACCAGATCGGTGACGCCTCAACGGGGGAATATGTCTCCCCGCGCGATGGCGACGGCCACGGGTCGCACACCGCGAGCACTGCAGGCGGAAACGTCGACGTTGCCGCGAATGTGAACGGCGTCGACTTCGGCGCCATTTCAGGCGTGGCGCCGGCCGCCAAGATCGCCGCCTACAAGGTGTGCTGGTCCGGCCCCGACAACTCGGTCACGACCGATGACGGATGCACGGACACCGATATTCTGCGTGCTGTCGACCAGGCCATCTCCGACGGCGTCGACGTGATCAACTACTCGATCGGTGGCGGCCCGGCCCAGACCACGTTCTCGCCCACCGACCAGGCCTTCCTCGGCGCGGCGGCAGCGGGCATCTTCGTGGCCGCCTCGGCCGGAAACGACGGCCCCGGTGAGTCGACCGTGGAAAACGTCGCTCCGTGGATCACCACGGTCGCCGCGAGCACGATCCCCTCGTACGAGGCCACCGCCACCCTCGGTGACGGCTCGCAATACGCCGGTGCCTCGATCACCGTTGACCGCACGCCCGGCGCCACCCCGCTCTCCGGCGACCTGCTGCGGGCCGACCTCGTGTCGGTGGACGGCTTCGACGCGGCCGACGCACTGCTCTGTGCACCGGATTCGCTCGACGCCGACAAGGTGGCTGGCGGGATCGTCTTCTGCCAACGCGGCGTTTACGACCGAGTGGCCAAGTCGGCCGAGGTGTTGCGGGCGGGCGGCAGCGGCATGCTGCTGGTCAACCGCACACCGGCCGACGTTGCCACCGACGATCACTCGGTGCCGAGCATCCACTTGGACGCGAACGCCTTCGACCCGATCTACGCCTACGCGGCAACGGATGGCGCGACGGTCACCTTCACGCCCGACAACACGACCGCCACGCAGACTCCGGTGCCCCAGATAGCCGGTTTCTCCTCTCGCGGGCCGGTGACTGCCGACGGCGGCGACCTGCTCAAGCCCGATATCGCCGCACCCGGTGTCAGCATCCTGGCTGATGGCGCCAATGCGGCCGGGGCCGACCCGACGTTCGAGTTTCTCTCGGGCACCTCCATGGCCAGCCCGCATATCGCCGGTCTCGCCGCGCTCATTCTGGGCTTTCGGCCGCTCGCGACCCCGTCCGAGATTAAATCGGTCATGATGACGACCGCGAAGGACACGGTTGACGCCAACGGTGAGCGGGTGACCGACCCGTTCGCGCAGGGTGCCGGGCAGGTCAATCCCTCGTCCTTCGACTTTCCAGGACTGGTCTACCAGAGCGGACCGGCCGACTGGCTGGCCTACCTGCAGGGGATCGGGTTCGATGCCGGCGTGGAGCCGATCGACGCAAGCAACCTGAACCTTCCGTCGATCCAAATCGGAGCCCTGACCGCGCCCGAGACGATCACCCGCACGGTGACCGCCGTACGGGTAGGTACTTACACCGCCACTCCCATCGAGATTCCTGGCATCAACGCTGTCGTCTCGCCAGCCGAGATGACTTTCGCTGCGGTCGGCGAGAAGCAGAGTTACACGGTGACGTTCACCCGAACGGATGCCCCGCTCGATGTGTACGCAACCGGCTCGCTGGACTGGGGCTTCGGAAACGGTGGCTCGGGTGACCCCGGCGACTTCTTCGACGTGGTGCACAGCCCGATCGCCGTTCGTCCGGTCACGGTCGTCGCCCCGACCGAGGTGGCCGGCGCCGGTATGGACGGCACAGTCGACGTGACCGTTGCTCCCGGCGGTTCAGATCCGGTGGCCCTGAACCTCAGCGGCCTGGCCAACGGGGTGCACCAGAACAACGCCGACGACCCCTTCGCCCCGCACACGGATGCGGGCGCGACCGGCGATCAGTTCACCTACGAGGTGGAGATCCAGGAGGGCCGGCTGGCCCGGTTCGATCTGAACGCCGTCGATGATTCAACCGACCTGGACCTGTTCGTGCTGTTGCTCGACGGCGCGGGCGGCAACCCGGTTGCCGGCTGGCAGTCGGCTACCGGTTCGGCCGACGAGCACGTCGACCTGGACGACCCCGAGGCCGGTTTCTACCAGGTGGTCGTTGATGTGTTCTCCGGCTCGACCGCGTTCGACGTGAACACCTTCTCGGTCTCGTCGGGGGAGCCCAGCAATGGGTTTGCAGCGACCCCGCCGGCGATCCAGGGACCGCAGGGGGTACCGATCACGTATACGTTGAGCTGGGCCGGACTCGTACCGAACACGCCATACCTCGGTGTGGTCGACTATGGCGACAGTACCGCGTCGACGATCCTCACTGTCGCTGCCAGCGAGGGCGGCGACACGGATGCCCCGGTGAACACGGTGGCACCGAGCGTGTCGGGTACGGCCGAGATCGGGTCGGTGTTGACTGCTGATCCTGGCCAGTGGAACACCGAGGGCCTCGGCTTCGGCTACCAGTGGCAGAGCGACGGCGTCGATATTACCGGTGCAACCGCGGCGAGCTTCACACTGACGAAGGCGCTCGCCGGAACGACAGTGACCGTGATGGTGACCGCCACGGTATCGGGCGGGCCGAGTTCCATAGCAACATCGGCCGGTCTCGTCGTGAAGTATGCCGCGAAGGTTGCGCTGAGCATCAGCCACCGGGCCGTCTTCTTCTCCAGCCGGGTCAGCGTGTCCGTCACTGTTACCAGCAAGGGTGAGGTCGGCGACACAGCGACAGTCACGGTCGATAAGCGCCGGTTCATCGTGGCGCTCGACGCGAACGGGCATGGCAGCCTCACGCTGCCGAAGCTCAGTCGTGGGCTGTACAAAGTCGTCGGGCACTACGCCGGCAACGACGCGGTCGCTGCCGCGACGAGCCCGACGCGTTCCCTGCTGATCGTGCGGTAGCCCCGCAGCCCTCGCCCCGGGCCTCGTCTCTTTCTGGACGGGGCCCAGGCCCCGTCCCTGGGCCCAGGTTAGAAACTGGGCCCATGGACATAAGGTGGGCCCGGACCAGGCACGGGGCAACCAGTGCGGCAGCTTAGGCTGGAGGGATGCGAGTGGCGGAATGGATGCGGGGGCGACGCCGCGCACCCGCTGTACCCGAATTAGCCGCGGGCAGCACGAGCTCGAAGCCCCGCTTGAATCGCGACGTGATCGTGCTCGGCGTCATCGCTTTCTTTGTGATGGTGGGGTTCGGCGTTGTCGTTCCGGTGCTTCCGGTTTACGTGCAGAGTTTCGGGGTGGGCAACCTCGAGGTCGGAGCCGTTGTATCGGCGTTCGCGCTCATGCGTTTCGTGTTCAGTCCGGTCTGCGGGCGCCTGATCGACTGGGCGGGGGAACGCACCGTTCTGGCAATCGGCATCGGAATCGTCGCCCTCTCCAGCGGGCTGGTCGGCGCCGCAGACAGCTATCTGCAACTGTTGCTGCTGCGCGGTGCGGGTGGTATCGGCTCAGCCATGTTCTCGGTGTCGGCGATGACGTTGCTGCTGCGCACAGCGGAACCGGGCCGGCGAGCCCGCGCGATCGGCTTCTATCAGGGCGGATTCCTCATCGGCGGCATGGCCGGTCCGGCGATCGGCAGCCTGCTTGCCACGATCTCCCTGACCGCGCCCTTCTTCTTCTACGCCGGCACCCTCACCGTTGCTGGCCTGATCGGGCTGTTTCTGTTGCGCTCGGGCGGCCGAGACGCCGCGCTGGCCGGAGCCGACGCATCCGCCGAGCGCACGCCGTTTCGCACCGTGTTGCGCGATGAGCGCTTTCGTGCGGCTTGCATCGCCAACTTTGCCCAGGGTTGGACTTCGCTCGGGGTGCGTACGACCCTCATCCCCCTGTTCGTCGTCGTGGTTCTCGGTGGAACGAGCTCGTGGACCGGTCTCGCCCTCGCCGCTGCCGCCGTGGCCCAGGCGCTCGCCCTCGCGCCGGCCGCCCGCTTTGTCGACACCGTCGGGCGCAGACCGGCCATCATCGGGGCGTTCACTGTCGCCGGACTCGCGATTGTGGCGATCGCGTTCTCACCGAATATCTGGGTTCTCGGCGCCCTGCTCTGCGTCTACGGAGTCGCCGCAGCGTTCATGGGAACCGCGCCGGCCGCAGCCGTAGGCGATGCCGCTGGGGCCCGCGGCGGACGCCCGGTATCGGTGTTCTCGATGTGTGCGGATGCCGGTGCTATTGTCGGTCCGCTGGTCGCGGGTCTGCTCGTTGACACCTTCTCGTTCTCGGCCGGGTTCGCGGTCGGCGGTATTTTCCTGGTCATCGCCGCCGCCTATGCGCTACGGATGCCGTCGGAACGTCGCGTCTGAGAATCAGGGAATGAAATCCGCGATACATGCGTTTGCATGAACATCGAACGATTGATTTTCAAGGAGAATGCCCATGACCGTCCAGACCAGCGGGCTGCACCACGTCACCGCGATCGCCGGAGCCCCGCAGCGCAATATCGACTTCTACGTCACCGGGCTCGGCCTGCGCCTCGTCAAGAAAACCGTGAACTTCGACGACCCGGGCACCTATCACCTCTACTACGGCGACGATTCCGGCCGCCCAGGATCGCTGCTCACCTTCTTTCCCTGGACCGGCATTCGCAGCGGCCGCACCGGCGCCGGCCAGTCAACGACGACCGCCTTCTCGGTTCCGGCTGGCAGCATCGGTTGGTGGAAGGACCACTTCGCGAAGCTCGGCGTGGAGTCCAGCGTGACCGGGCGTTCTTCCCACGAGGAGCGGCTCTCGCTGCGCGACCCCGACGGGCTGCAGCTCGACCTGGTGGCATCGTCGACGGTGGATCCGCGTAATCCCTGGGACTCCGCAGCCGTGCCCGCCGAGTTCGCAGTTCGTGGGCAGCACTCGTCCGTGCTCACCGTTGCCGACCCGGCCAAGACCGTGCAGGTGCTCACAACCGACCTCGGTATGCATGTCATCAGTGAAACGGATGGTCGCATTCGCGTCGGTGCTGGCGACGGCGCGCCCGGCAACCTCGTCGATGTGCTGGCCGACCCGACGAATGAGCCCGGCTTGACCGCCGGCGGCAGCGTGCACCACGTGGCTTTCCGGGTGCCTGACCGGGCCACACAGATCGAATGGCGTGAGCAGCTCGTGGACCGCGGCTACGGCGTGACCGCCATTCTCGACCGCCAGTACTTTACCTCCATCTACTTTCGCGAACCCGGTGGCGTACTCTTTGAAATCGCGACCGACACCCCCGGATTCGACATTGACGAGCCGCTGCTCGAGCTTGGCCGGTCCCTCAAGCTTCCGCCGTGGCTCGAGCCGAGTCGCGAGGCCATTGAGAATGCGGTCGTGCCGATCACTCTGCCGCCCGAGAACAACCCCGTGGCAGCGGATGCCGCGCCGGTACCGACTGCCGCCTCGGTCAGTGAATGAGCATCACCACGCAGCCGTCTGGCGGGCCAGCCGAATGAGCGCCGTCGGCGGGCATGCCCAGTGGCCGCACCTGTTTCAACCCGGGTCTGTCGACGCGCCCGTGCTGCTGATGCTGCACGGTACCGGCGGCGATGAACAGCAGATCAGTGCTTTGGCCGCGGCGCTCGACCCGAACGCCGCCGTGCTCGCCCCGCGCGGTCGCGTGCAGGAGAACGGGATGAACCGTTGGTTTAGGCGCCTGTCGGAGGGTGTCTTCGACACCGACGACGTGATTCGACGAGCCGATGAGCTGGCCGGATTCCTGGTCTGGGCGCGTGACCACTACGAATTGGGTGACCGCCCGCTGGTCGCCATCGGATTCTCGAACGGCGCCAACATCGCGATTGCGACGGCGCTGTTACACCCCGAAACAGTGCCGCGGGTGGTCGCCTTCTCCGGCATGCATCCGCTCGACCGGGTTGCATCCAGCGCACAACCTGTCGCAGGGAGCGAGCTGGCGGCATCCGCTCTGCTGCTCTTGAACGGTCGGAGCGATCCGATGGCACCGCTGTCGAGCGTTCAGAAACTCGTGATGTTGCTCGAAGCGCGCGGCGCGCGGGTGCAGCAGGAGTTGCGTCCCGGCGGGCACGGCATCGCCGAAACGGATGTTGCGGCCGCGGTGGCCTGGCTCCGCGCTCTTGCGTAGCCTGCCGGGGGTGTGCCAAGAGCCCGTTCCAACGGGCGCGTGGCGCTCTCAAGCGCGCTAGCGGAGTTCTTTGCGCCCAGAGATGACGCCGCTGACGGTGGCGACAAGGGCGAAGATCACAGTAATGAGGGGAAAGCCGAGGTCCCACCAGGCGATCGCGGCCGCGCCGAAGATGGCAATCTCAATAAAGGCCTTACCGAACGGGTCAAGCCGAAAAACGGCTTTCGGCGACCGGAACAGGGCCCAGACCAGAATCGCGAAAGCCGGGGTGGCGAGGCCGAACAGGATGCCGGGCCAGGGGAGTGGCCAGGCGATGAAGCCCCAGAATCCGAGGCTGATGAAGGCGAAGAGTTCGAGCACGAACCGGAGCATGTCGTTGGGGCCGATTTTCGGCAGTTCGCGCTTATCTGTCACCCATCAAGCTTAGCGATGCGCTCCGCCCCCACGTTCCGATTCCGACCCCGTGGCTGGGGCCACGGGCCCAGGATACAAACTTCGCCCTTAGCCGTAAAGGTGGGCCTGCGAAAGCGCGCGGCTACTTGAAGATGATCGTGCGAGCTCCGTCGAGCAGCACTCGGTTCTCGGCGAACCACTTCACTGCCTGTGTGAGCGTGCGGCTCTCTTCGTCTTGGCCGATCGAGACGAGCTCGGTGGGCGTGCGCGAGTGGTCTACCCGCACCACGTTCTGCTCGATGATCGGCCCCTCGTCGAGATCGCCGGTCACGAAGTGCGCCGTCGCCCCGATGAGTTTCACGCCCCGCGCGTGCGCCTGGCGGTACGGGTTGGCGCCCTTGAACCCCGGCAGGAACGAGTGGTGAATGTTGATCGCCCGACCGTTGAGCTTCGCGCAGAGCTCCGGCGACAGAATTTGCATGTAGCGAGCAAGCACGACGAGTTCAATATCGAGTTCGTCGACCGCCTCGACGACGCGCGCCTCGAAAGCGGCCCTGCTGGCGGCATCCGTTATCGGTAATGACTCGAACGGAACCCCGTAAAACCCGACCAGGTCGCGCAGCGTGCCGTGATTGCTCAGCACGAGCGGAATCTCGACCGAAAGCTGCCCACCGCGCTGTCGAAAAAGCAGGTCGTTCACGCAATGGCCGGCCGACGAGGCGAGCACGAGGGTGCGCAGGGGGCGTCCGACGACATCGATGATCGACGCCATCGCATAGCGTTCGATCACGGGGGCGAGCGCCGCCTCGAGCTCGGGCCGGGTTGCCCGCGACTGCACCTGCAGGCGCATGAAAAACCGCCCGGTGTCATCGCTGGAGAACTGCTGGCTCTCGGAGATATTGCCCTGTGCCTGCACGATCGCGCCGCTGACCGCGTGCACGATTCCCGGCTGGTCGGCACAGACCAGGGTGATAACCCAGTGATGCGGGGTGGAAGAAGTCATTGCCTCAGAGTACCGGGCGGCCTGGGCGGATGCCGTAGCTGGGCTACCTTGCCGCCTCACCTCGCGTGGGTAGACTACTCGACGGTCGTACTGAACAAGTCGACCCCGGGCGCGCACGTCGGCGCGTAGTCGAGTGGCCGTGACCTCGGTGTGAATGGTCAGAGCGGCCAGCTTCGGCTCTCGGCACGAATGCAGACATGACTAATACAGCAAATATTTTTTTGCCCACCGGCTCGATCCCCGTCGTGCCGTCCGCCCGCTCCCGCGCGACCGAACCTCCGTTTCCCTGGGCCGGGCTGATCACCCTGTCCGCCGCCGTATTCCTCTCGGTCACGAGTGAAATGCTGCCGACCGGTCTGCTCCCCGAAATGAGCCGAAGTCTGGGCGTTGCGCAGTCGCAAATCGGTCTTCTCGTCTCGTGGTTCGCCTTCACTGTCGTGCTCACAAGCGCCCCGGTCGCCATCTGGACCCGCCGCTTTCCGCGTCACGGCCTGATCATCGTCGTGCTCATCATCTTCGCGGTGAGCAATATCCTCACCGCCATCGCTCCGACGTACGAGTTCGTCGTCGCCGCCCGAGTGCTCGGCGGCGTCGCGCACGGTTTGTTCTGGTCGGTTGTCGGTGCCTACGCTGCTCACCTCGTGCCGAAAGCGCAGATCGGCCGCGCGGTTTCCATCACGGTTGCAGGCGGCACACTGGCCTTCGTTTTCGGGGTGCCACTCGGCACTGCGGGCGGGCATCTGCTCGGCTGGCGCCTCTCTTTCGTCGTGCTCGCCGCCCTGATGCTCGTCGGTGCGGTACTGGTCTGGAAGTTTCTGCCACCGGTGGCGAGGCACTCCACGGGAGCGTCGGCATTCGCTGACACGACCAAACCGGCGACGAAAAACCGTCGGGACGCGACCGTGCCGGCGGTGGCGCTGATCTGCAGCATCACCGGCATCACGATGATCGGCCACTACAGTTTCTACACGTACATCACGCCGTTCCTGCTCGATGGGCTCGGCGTCGCCCCCGTTCTTCTGGCCCCGCTGCTCTTCGCCTACGGCGTGGCCGGTGCTGTTGGACTGCTGCTCGTCGGCACGGTTTTCGGACCCCGACCGAGCCTCGGCCTGGTTCTGGGCCTCGCCGCGAGCGCCGTCAGTGTGAGCCTGCTCGCCATGTTCACGGCGACCCTACCCGTCGCGATCGCCGCGTTCGTGCTGTGGGGCATGACGTTTGGCATGCTGCCGCCGCTGCTGCAAACGCGGATGCTGCACGCCGCGTCGCCGCACATCCGCGACACCGCAAGCGCTTTTTACACCACCGCGTTCAATGCTGGTATCGGCGGTGGCGCACTGCTCGGTGCGGTGCTGATCGACAACGTCGGCCTCGACACGGTGCCGATCGTCTACGTCGGGGTGCTGGTCGTGGCGCTCCTGCTCGTGATCATCACCGACCGCATGACGATCCGCCGCCGCGACTGAGCAGCGAGCGGCGTGACGCTCAGAGAAAGCGGACGGCTAGTGGCGGGGTCGGTCGGATAACGGACGGTTGGCGACCACCGGTACGTGGCCGGTGAAGCCCTCGCGGGCCGCCGCGATTTCGAGTATGCGGCCGCGGCAGGCGTACCAGCCGATCATCAGTCCCGGAATGATGAGCACCAGTGAGCTGATCGTGAGCGTGCCGACGGGCCAGTCGAATGCCATCAATACGAGCACCGCGACCAGGAATACGAGTGTCACGTAGCCGGAGTAGGGCGCCCACGGCATGCGAAAAACCGGGCGCACCAGAATGCCCCGTTTGGCCCAGGCTTGCAGTCGAAGCTGGCACAGCACGATCATGCCCCAGGCGCTCACGATGCCGATCGCAGCCATGTTGAGCACGATCTCGAAGGCATCGTCGGGCACAATGGCGTTGAGTCCGACGCCGAGCAGCGTCACGATCCCGGTCAACAGGATGCCGCCAAACGGCACCCCGTTGCGGCTGATCTTGCCCGCGAAGCGCGGTGCCGAACCGGCGAGCGACATCGACCGGAGTATGCGTCCAGTGGAATACAGGCCCGCGTTCAGCGAAGACAACGCTGCCGTGAGTACGACGAGGTTCATGATCACGTCGACGCCGTCGACTCCGATCGTGGCGAAGAAGGTGACGAACGGGCTCTCGCCCGCTTTGTAGGCCGTGTATGGCAAGAGCAGCGAGAGCAGCAGGATCGAGCCCACGTAGAACACCGCGATGCGAATAATGACCGTATTGATCGCCTTCGGCATCACCTTCTCGGGGTTCTTCGTCTCGCCCGCGGTCGTGCCGACCAGCTCGATCGAGGCGTAGGCAAAAACGACGCCCTGGACGACCAAAACGGATGCGATCAGCCCGTTGGGCAGCCAGCCCCCGTTTTCGCCGATCAGCGTAAACCCGGCCGTGGCGCCGTCCAGCGGCGTGCCGAAAATCACCATCCAGGTTCCGACGATCAAAAATGCCACGATCGCGAGCACCTTGATGAGCGCAAACCAGAATTCCAGCTCACCGAACACCTTGACCGAGAGCAGGTTGAGGAACATGACCAGGCTGAGGGCCGCGAGGGCATACAGCCACTGCGGTACCGAGCCGAACGGTGCCCAGTAGGTGGCGAAGAAGTTCATGTACAGGGCAACGGCTGTCACATCGACGATGGCTGTCATGGCCCAGTTCAGCCAGTACAGCCAGCCGGTCACGAATGCCGTCTTTTCGCCGAAGAACTCGCGTGCGTAGGACACGAAGGAGCCCGAGCTCGGACGGTGCAGCACCAGTTCACCGAGCGCCCGCAGAATGAGAAAGGCGAAGAAACCGCAGATCGCGTAAACAAAGACCAGGGCGGGACCTGCGCTGGCCAGGCGTCCGCCAGCACCGAGGAACAGCCCGGTGCCGATCGCCCCGCCGATCGCGATCATCTGCACGTGGCGAGACTTGAGCCCCTTATGCAGCGCGTCATCTTCGTGCACGCTCAGGGCGTCTTCGATGTGTTCGAAGGGGGTCTCCTCGGGCGGATTCGCGTGGTCGTGGTGTCCGTGCGGCTCAGAAGACGAGGCACCCGATGCGGGAGTGGATGAGGGCTTCTGGCCGTGGGAGGGGCTCACAACGGTGCTCGATTTCGCTGGCCGGACGCTCAGGAGCAACTTCTTCACAACGAAAGTGTGCGTTCAAAGAAGTGGTCGAGAGCGGCACGGGAAGTGGCCGGAAACTGTACACTCGCGCGCTTCTAGCGGCGGGCAACGTCGGCCGGGGGGACGAAGTAACCCTACCCCGCGGTCCCCTGAGCTCGGCTGTGAGAGGCGCCGACATCCCTCTTCCCCGTTCGGGTGCCGTCTATTGGCGGGTAGACTAAATCTCCACGCCCCGACCTGACAAGCCTGGAGGACGCATGGTTGCATTCCTTCTCGCATTCGTCGTGTTGTCGGTACTCACGCCGTGGCTCACCCGGCATCTGGGTACCCGCGTCTTCTACCTGATCGCCCTGCTTCCGGCCGGTGCCTTCGCCTACACGCTCACCCAGACGGCCACGGTCACCACGGGCGGGGCCGTAACCCAGTCGATCCCGTGGATTCCGCAGCTCGGCATCAGCCTCTCCTTTCGGGTCGACACCCTGGCCTGGATGCTCGCCCTTGTCGTCACGGGAATCGGCGCCCTCGTACTGGTGTACTGCGCCCGCTACTTCACCGATGACGAGCCGAGTCTCGGCCGGTTCGCCGCGCTGTTGCTCGCTTTCGCTGGCACCATGTACGGGCTGGTCACCGCCGATGACTTGGTGATCATGTTCATGTTCTGGGAGATCACGAGCGTGCTCTCCTACCTTTTGATCGGGCACTACACGCACAAACGCGAGAGCCGCGGCGCCGCCCTGCAGGCCCTGATCGTGACGACCTTCGGCGGCCTGGTGATGCTGGTCGGCGTCGTGATGATCTCGGTCGCTTCCGGCACCACGAGCCTCGCCTATATCGTGGCGAACCCGGTGACCACCCAGATGGGCACCTGGGCGATTCTGCTCATTCTGGTCGGGGCGCTTTCCAAGAGTGCGCTCGTGCCGTTCCACTTCTGGCTGCCCGCTGCGATGGCCGCGCCGACCCCGGTCAGCGCCTACCTGCACGCCGCCGCCATGGTCAAAGCCGGCATCTACATCGTCGCCCGCCTGGCCCCCGGCTACGCTGACAGCGACGGCTGGCTGCCGGTACTGGTCACCCTCGGCGTCTGGACCATGGTCGTCGGCGCTTGGCGGGCGCTGCGCCAGTATGACCTCAAACTGTTGCTCGCCTACGGAACGGTCAGCCAGCTCGGCTTTCTCATGATCGCCATCGGGTTCAACACCCGCGACACCGCGCTCGCCGGTGCCGCTCTGCTGCTGGCGCACGCGTTGTATAAGGCCACACTCTTTCTCGTGGTCGGCGTCATCGACCACCGGGCCGGCACCAGGGACTGGCGCAAACTCAGCGGCGTCGGTCGCAGCGCCCCTGCGCTCGCCGTCATCGCGCTCGTGGCGGTCGCGTCGATGGCCGGCCTGCCACCGCTACTGGGTTTCGTCGCCAAGGAGGCCGTGTTCACCTCGCTACTCGACGCCGGTGTTGGCGGTTCCGGCTGGGGTTATGCGGCGCTGATCGGCACGGCCGTCGGGTCCGTTCTCACTGTGGCCTACAGCATCCGTTTCTTCTGGGGTGCTTTTGGAACGCGCAAGGATCAGCCGGCCACGGTGCTGCACGCGAGCCCGTGGGACACGCTTCTCGCCCCCGGTGTGCTCACGGTGGCGACGATTGGCCTTGGCCTGTTCGCCTCGGCGCTCGACCCGTTGCTCGCGCCCTACGCTGACACAGTGCCGGGCGTCGGCAGCCTGACCGAACCGCCATATCACCTGGCGCTCTGGCATGGGCTGGAACCAGCGTTGTACCTGAGCGTGGTTGTTTTGCTGCTCGGAGCGCTCATGTTCCGCGCTCGCCGCGGAGTATTGCGGCTGCAGGCCAAGGTTCCTGACGTTATCGATGCCGGCCGCGGCTACGGCAAGGCCATTCGCGGCGTCGACCGTCTTGCGGCCCGGGTCACCCATTTTGCACAGCGTGGCGGGCTCCCGCAGTACCTCGGTACCATTCTCACCGTTTTCGTGCTCACCCTCGGATTTGCGGCCTTCGTGAACCGCACCTGGCCCGACACAATCGTGCTCTGGGACTACCCCGGCCAGGTGCTCATCGCGCTGATCATGGCCATCTGCGCCGTCATGGCGGCGCGGGTCGGGCAGCGGATGACCGCGGTCATCCTTGCCGGTGTCACCGGTTACGGCCTCGTCGTCCTGTTCGCCTTTCACGGCGCGCCCGACCTCGCCCTCACCCAGGCGCTGGTCGAATCGATCACCCTGGTCATCTTTGTGCTCGTACTGCGCCGCCTGCCCGCAAACATTGCCCAGCACAACAAACCGGTGCGCCCCAAGCGCCGCCTGCTGATCGGCAGCTTCGTGGGCCTCGTGATGGGAACCATCGGCTTCATCGCGCTCGGCGCTCGCCAGTTCGAGAGCATCGCCGGCGCCCTGCCCCGATTGTCGGTCGAAGACGGTCACGGCGACAACATCGTCAACGTGATGCTCGTCGACATACGCGCCTGGGACACCATGGGCGAAGTGTCGGTGCTCATCGTCGTCGCAACCGGCGTCGCGAGCCTGCTGTTCGTCTCGGGTCGCAACGCCGTCGTGCCGCGCCTGAAGGAATCCCGCAGCCTGCGCTCGGCGGCCAACCGCCGCCGAGTTGTCGCCGATCCCGAACTCTCGAGCGAAGGCCACGCCGTCAGCCGGCAGGCTTTTCTACTCGCCGGGCGCAAAAATGATCCACGCAGCCGGTCGATTGTCATCGAGGTGCTCGTGCGCCTGCTCTTCCACCCCGCGATGATCGTGTCGATCTACCTGCTTTTTGCCGGCCATAACCTGCCCGGCGGTGGATTCGCCGGCGGACTTCTGGCAGGTCTGGCGCTCGTGGCCCGGTATCTCGCCGGCGGACGCTACGAGCTCAGCGAAGCCGCCCCGATCGACCCGGGCAAGCTTCTCGGCCTCGGCGTCATTCTCGCCGTGGGTACGGCCGTCGTCTCGCTGTTCTTCGACGGTATCCCGCTCGAATCGGCCTACTTCACGGCGACCGTTCCCGTGCTTGGTGACCTGTCGTTTGGCACCTCGACCATCTTTGACATCGGTGTCTACCTCGTCGTCATCGGCCTGACCTACGACATTCTGCGCAGCCTCGGCAGCGAGATCGATCGGCAGAGCGAGAACGATGAGATCGGACCGCGGCCGGATACCGTCCCAGAGGGCGCATCAACGACTACTGAGGAGGTCACCCGATGAGTGCCTCCCTCACCCTCGTCATCGTGATGGCCGTCATGTACGCGGCCGGCGTCTACGTGATGCTTGAACGCAGCCTCACCCGGGTGCTGATCGGCTTTCTGCTGGTCGGCAACGCCACCAACCTGCTCATCTTCATCATGAGCGGCCGACCGGGCAGTTCCCCCATCGTTACCGATACGAGCGTTGAGGACATGGTCGATCCGATTCCGCAGGTGCTCATGCTCACCGCGATCGTGATCAACTTCGGCATCACCGCGCTGCTGCTCGCCCTCATCTACCGGTCCTGGTGGCTGGCCCAGCTCGGCGACGAGGGCGATACCCTCACCGACGAACACGCCGCCGAGAGCGCCGACGACGCCGACACTACCTTCCGTTCCTCCTCAGACGACGACGATGCGGTCGCCGAATCGATCGACGAGTTCGAGCGCGGTGACGGCGCGACGAGCGACGAAGACACCGTCTCCCACAAGAAGGATGCTGCCGGCCGGGCCGCCGCATCCGCTTCTGATCGGGGGGACGCGCGGTGACCGCCCTCGTTCCCCTCATCGTCTGCCTGCCGCTGCTTGGTGCGGCCGTAGCGCTGATGCTCGGCCGGCGCCGCCGCCTGCAGGTGCTGGTCAGCGTGCTGAGCCTCACCGCCGCCACGGTGATGAGTGCCATGCTGCTCGTACTGGTCGACCGATTCGGCCCGGCCGTGGTGCAGGTCGGCGACTGGCAGGCACCGTGGGGCATCGTGCTCGTCGTCGACCGGCTCTCGGCGCTCATGCTGCTCATCTCGGCGCTCATGCTGCTCGGCGTGCTGCTGTTTGCGGTGGGCCAGGGCATCATTGACGGTGATACCGAAACACCGGTCTCGATTTTTCACCCGACCTATCTCGTGCTGGCTGCCGGACTGTTCAATGCCTTCGTCGCCGGCGACCTGTTCAGCATGTATGTCGGTTTTGAGATGCTGCTCTCGGCCAGCTATGTGCTCCTAACCCTCGGTGGCACCGGCGCCCGCATTCGAGTGGGCATCACCTATATTGTCGTGAGCCTGGTGTCGTCCATGCTGTTCCTCAGCGCGATCGCCCTCATCTACGGCGCCACCGGCACCGTCACCCTCGCCCTGATCGCTGAGCGGATGCCCGACCTCCCCGCCGACATCCAGCTGGTTCTCGGGCTGCTGCTGCTGATCGCGTTCGGAGTGAAGGCGGCCGTATTCCCAATGTCATTCTGGCTGCCGGACTCCTACCCGACCGCGCCGGCGCCAGTCACCGCGGTCTTCGCCGGGCTGCTCACCAAGGTCGGTGTGTACGCGATCCTGCGCACCCAGACGCTGTTCTTTCCCGACAATCAGTTCTCGATGCCGCTCATGATCGTGGCTGGGCTGACCCTGCTCGTGGGCATTTTGGGCGCGCTCGCCCAGGCCGACATCAAACGGCTGCTGTCGTTCACCCTGGTCAGCCACATTGGCTACATGCTGTTCGGCATCGCGATCGGCACCCCTCTCGCCATCGCTGCGACCATCTTCTACGTCGTGCACCACATCACCGTTCAGACGACCCTGTTTTTGGCAGCGGGGCTCATTGACCGGGTCGGCGGTACCACGTCGCTGTCGCGGCTCGGTGGGTTACTGGGGTCGTCGCCGCTGGTGGCCATTCTGTTCTTTCTGGGGGCCCTCAACCTTGGTGGTATTCCGCCGTTCTCGGGCTTTCTCGGCAAGATCGCACTCTTTCAGGCCGGCACGATCGTCGGCGACCCAATCATCTACGTTCTGATCGCGGTCGGCGCGCTCACCTCGCTGCTCACCTTGTATGCCCTCGCCCGGGCCTGGAACATGGCGTTCTGGCGGCCCAAAAAGCAGGTCGAGGATTACACCTCGTCGATGTCGATGTCGCTCACCGAAGACCCTGAAGACGCGGGGCTTGTACTCAAGAAGACGATCTCACCGCTCATGGTCGGCGCGACCAGCGCCATGCTCGTGCTGACCGTCAGCCTCAGCGTTTTCGCCGGGCCGATCTTCGACCTGGCTACCCGCGCCGCTGCCAACATCAGCTCGCCATCGACGTATATCGACGCCGTGTTCCCTGGCGGCACCGGTTCCATCGCCGACAGTAACGTGGGCACCAACTTCGAGGGTGGCGCAAAGTGACCACACCGCGCGAACGCCTCGAAGCGATCGGCAACCAGATTCCGCCGCTGATCGCCCTGATCGTGCTGTGGATGCTGCTCTGGGGCGAGTTCTCCTGGCTCAATCTGCTGGTCGCGTTCGTCGTGGGTATCGTGGTGACCGTGGCGTTCTATCTGGTGCCGGTGCAACTGAGCGGGCGGGTGCATCCGCTGCACACCGTCGTGTTCTTCGTGCGCCTCATTCTGGATATCGTGCGGGCGTCGATCGACGTGTCCTGGCTGGCCGTCAAGCCCCGGCTGATCACGTCGAACGCAATCCTGGCGATTCGGCTGCACACCCGCAGCGACCTCATTCTCACCTGGACCGCCGTCGCCACGTCGATCGTGCCCGGCTCGATCGTGGTGGACATCGACCGGGAATCATCTATTTTGTACCTGCACGTGCTCAACATGCACAGCGCCGCTGACATCGAGAGTTTTCGGCGGCAGGTACTCGACACCGAGCGGCGTATTGTGCGCGCTTTCGGCTCCCGCGAAGACGTCGAGCGGATGCGCGGGGTGCTGCCCGCAAACCGGCTCGATGCTCGTCGCGCCGACCAAAACAAACAGGGACAATCATGATTCTGCAGATTGTGGCCGTGCTCGCTTCGATCATGTTCGGGATCGCGGCGCTGCTCTCGGTGTATCGCATCGTCATCGGCCCGAGCGTGCTCGACCGGGTCATCGCCTCCGACGTGCTCGTCGCGACGATCATCTGCGCCCTCGGTGCCGAGATGGCCCTGAATCGGCATACCGACACCCTGCCGGTGCTGCTCGTGCTGGCCCTGTTCGCGGTGCTCGGCTCGCTGAGCGTCGCCCGCTTTCTGCCCGGCCGGGACAGCGCATGAGTGCCGTCTTGCACCCGACCCGACGCGAGGTGCACGAATGAGTGCCGTGCTGCATGATGTGCTCACGGCGATTCTCGTGCTCGCCGGCGCGACCATGTGCCTCGCCGCCGGAATCGGACTCATCCGTTTTCCCGACGTTCTGTCGCGCCTGCACGCGGCGACCAAGCCGCAGATCTTCGGTCTCCTGGCCGTGACAGCGGATGTCGCGATCAACAATTTCTCCGTCGGCACAGTGACCCTCGTTGTCGCGATCGTCGTCTTCCAAGCCCTGACAGCGCCGATGGCCGCGCACCTCGTGGGCCGGGCCGCTTACGAGACCGAACACCTGCGGCCCGACCTGCTCATCGTCGACGAGCTAAAGAACCGCTGACCGGCGGCATCGCTCGCGGCACTGATGGGGGATGACGGCACCTCTACCTCGGGGTGCCTGCTTCCTCAACGAGTGCCGCGAGCCCTGCTAGCGAGCCGAAGGTTAGCCGGCGGGGTTGAAGCCGGCGGGGTTGAAGCTGGCTGGCAGCTCGAACGGGTCGCGCACACGGCTGGAACGGTCGGAGGAGGCGACCAGGGCGGCAAGTTCACCGGCAGCGCGTTCGATGCGGGCCGGCAGGGTCGCCAGTCGGCTGTCGAGACCGCCATGGCCGCTGCCCCAGTCCTCGGAAGCGGCGAACACGGAGGTGGGCACCACGACGGCGTGCAGGTAGGTCAACATCGGGCGCAGGGCGTAGTCGAGGGCCAGTGAGTGTCTGGCAGTGCCGGCGGTGGCGCCGATCAAAACCGGCTGGTCGGTGAGGGAACGATTGTCGATCACATCGAAGAAAGACTTGAACAGGCCACTGTAGCTGGTCGTGAAAATCGGGGTGACGGCGATCAGGCCATCGGCCGTAGTGACGGCCTCGATCATCGTTTCCAGGCGCGGGCTGGCGAACCCGGTGAGCATGTTGTTCATCACGTCCTGCGCGTAGTCGCGCAACTCGTAGGTCACCACCCGGGTCGTGACACCCTCGTCCTGGAGACGCATTACCGTGGCGGTGGCGAGTTTATCGGCCAGCAGACGAGTGGATGACGGCTGGCTGAGGCCTGCGGATACGACCGCCAGGGAGCGCTCGGCCAACTCAGGCTCCCGTCGTGCCGGGAGCGATTGCGGCGGCGGTGTCGAGGTTGTCGTGGATCACCGCGAGGGTGGCATCCCTCACTCGGGTGGCACCGGCGATCACCAAGGAGTCATGGGTCGGGGCCTCTGGCACGTCGGCCGGGCGGTTCTTCGCGAACTCGCGGCGGAGCACAGGCACGACCTCTTCGCCGAGCAGGTCGAGCTGCTCAAGTACAGTTTTCAGCGGCAAGCCGGCGTGGTCCATCAGCCAAAGCTGGCGCTGGTAGTCACCGACGTAGTCCCGAAAACCGAGGGTGCGGTCGATGACTTCCTGCGGGCTGCCCACGGTGAGCGGGGTCTGTGCGGTGAAGTCCTCCATGCTCGGGCCATTGCCGTAGACCGGCGCATTGTCGAAGTAGGGGCGGAACCTACGTTTGGCGTCCTGGGAGTTTTTACTCATGAACACCTGGCCGCCGAGTCCGACGATGGCCTGTGCCGCGGTGCCGTGGCCGTAGTGCTCGAAGCGTTGGCGGTAAAACTGCACCATTTTCGCGGTGTGCGAGGCGGGCCAGAAAATGTGGTTGGAGAAGAATCCGTCGCCGTAGTAGGCGGCTTGCTCGGCGATTTCGGGGCTGCGGATACTGCCGTGCCAGACAAAGGGCGGCACACCGTCGAGTGGCCGCGGGGTGGACTGGAACCCCTGCAGTGGGGTGCGGAACTGGCCTTCCCAGTCGACGAAATCCTCGCGCCAAAGCCGGCGGAGCAGGGCGTAGTTCTCCAGGGCCAGCGGGATGCCCTCACGGATGTCTTTTCCGAACCACGGGTAGACCGGGCCGGTGTTTCCGCGGCCGAGCGTAAGGTCCACGCGGCCGTCGGCGACGTGCTGCAACATGGCGAAATCCTCGGCGATTTTCACCGGGTCGCTCGTCGTTATCAGCGTCGTCGCAGTGGACAGGATGATCCGTTCGGTTTTCGCCGCGATGTAGCCGAGCATGGTCGTCGGCGATGACGGAACGAACGGCGGGTTGTGGTGCTCGCCGGTCGCGAAGACGTCGAGGCCCACCTCCTCGACCTTCTGCGCAATGGTGAGCATGGCCTTGATCCGGGCGTTCTCGGTGGGGGTGTCGCCCGTGGTGGGATCGGTGGTGCTGTCCCCGACGGTGAAGATTCCGAACTGCATGCCATCCTCCAAATTTCAATGCGTGTGCATGTATATCCATGACAACGGCCACCCGCCCGCCGCTATTCCCGGCTGCTGGAGATTCGCGAGCGGATGTTGGGACCGACGGCATCCGCTGATATGCTGGCGGAGTCGCAACTGGCGTAGCACGAAGATGGGTCACCATCGGGGAGCGACTGACACGGTTAGTGGCCGCACGCCTGGGCCGCAACATCCATTTATATAAGGAGAACTCCGTGCCTGATTCCGCCACCGCTTTGACGTCAACCTTCAACGAACCGCTCTCGGTCGTTGACCCCGAGATCGCCGCCGTGCTCGCGCAGGAGCTCGGCCGCCAGCGCGACTACCTCGAGATGATCGCGAGCGAGAACTTCGTTCCGCGTGCCGTGCTGCAGTCGCAGGGTTCGGTGCTCACCAACAAGTACGCCGAGGGCTACCCGGGGCGCCGCTACTACGGCGGCTGCGAATACGTCGATGTCGCTGAGCAGCTGGCCATCGATCGGGCCAAGAGTTTGTTCGGTGCCGCCTACGCAAACGTGCAGCCGCACTCCGGCGCGACCGCCAACGCTGCCGTGCTCTCAGCCATTGCCACGCCCGGAGACACCATCCTCGGCCTCGAGCTGGCCCACGGTGGCCACCTCACCCACGGCATGAAACTGAACTTCTCCGGCAAGCTGTACAACCCGGTCGCCTATGGCGTCGATCCGGAGACCTTCCGCGTCGACATGAACGTCGTGCGCGACAAGGCGCTCGAGAGCAAGCCGAAGGTCATCATCGCCGGCTGGTCTGCCTACCCGCGTCACCTCGACTTCGAAGCCTTCCGCGCCATCGCCGACGAGGTCGGCGCGCTGCTCTGGGTCGACATGGCCCACTTCGCCGGTCTCGTTGCCGCCGGCCTGCACCCCTCGCCCGTTCCCTATGCCGACGTCGTGTCGAGTACCGTGCACAAGACCCTCGCCGGCCCGCGCTCTGGCTTCATCCTGTCGCGCGACATGGCCCTGGCCAAGAAGCTCAACTCCAACGTGTTTCCCGGCCAGCAAGGCGGGCCGCTCATGCACGTGATCGCCGCCAAGGCCACCGCGTTCAAGCTCGCCGCCGAGCCCGAGTTCAAGGAACGCCAGGAGCGCACGCTGCGCGGTGCCAGCATCCTCGCTGATCGCCTCACCGCCGACGACTCGCGGGCACACGGCATTGACGTGCTCACCGGCGGCACCGACGTGCACCTCGTGCTCGCCGACCTGCGCCACTCCGAGATCAACGGCCAGCAGGCCGAAGATGCCCTGCACGAGGTGGGGATCACCGTGAACCGTAACTCGGTTCCGTTCGACCCGCGCCCGCCGATGGTCACGAGCGGCCTCCGCATCGGCACGCCGGCCCTCGCCACCCGCGGATTCGGCGACGTGGAGTTCACTGAGGTCGCCGACGTCATCGCCGAGGCTCTCAAGCCCGGCGCCGATATCCCTGCGCTCCGCGCCCGCGTCGGCGCACTCACCCAGGCGTTCCCGCTGTACTCCGGCCTGCAGCAGTAGCTTTCTCGTGAGCGGATGCCGCAGGCTGGGCCGGCGGCATCTGCTCACGCCCAACGCGCGCCGGTGCCCGGTCATCACCGCTGAACGGGGCCCGGGCCCCGTTCCTGCAAGCGAGCGAACTGAACCGATCGACAACACGAGGGAACCATGATGACGGCAATCACACTCGACGGGGTCAAGACCGCCTCCGACATCAAAGCTGAGCTGCGGGGTCGCATCGCTGCCCTGCGCTCGCACGGTGTGGTGCCGGGTCTGGCCACCCTGCTCGTGGGCAATGACCCGGGCTCCGAGACCTACGTTGCGGGCAAACACCGCGACTGCGCCGAGGTTGGTATCGGATCGCTGCGCATCGATCTTCCCGGCTCGGCGACCTCGGCGGATGTACGTGCCGCCATCAAGGACCTCAACAACAGCCGTGAAGTGACCGGCTACATCATCCAGCTGCCGCTGCCGGTCGGCCACAACGAGAACGCCATGCTCGAACTCATCGACCCGTCAAAAGATGCCGACGGGCTGCACCCGACCAACCTGGGTCGGCTCGTGCTCGGCATCGAGGGCGAGCTGCGCTCCCCGTTGCCCTGCACCCCGGCCGGCATTGTCGAGCTGCTGCGCCGCTACGATGTACCGATCGTGGGCAAGAAGGTCGTCGTGGTGGGCCGTGGCCTCACCGTCGGTCGTCCGCTCGGCCTGTTGTTCACCCGTAAGGGCCTCGACGCGACGGTCACCCTGACCCATTCGCGCACGGTCGACCTGGCCGGGGAGGTACGCCGCGCCGACATCGTCGTGGCCGCCGTTGGCGTGCCGCACCTGATTCAGGCCGACTGGATCAAGCCGGGAGCCGCCGTGCTCGACGTGGGAATCACCCGGGTGCAGGACCCGCTCACCGGCAAGGGCCGACTGACCGGCGACGTGCACCCCGACGTGGCATCCGTCGCCGGGCACCTCTCGCCCAACCCGCGCGGAGTCGGGCCGATGACCCGCGCCATGCTGCTCTCCAACGTGGTCAAGGCCGCCGAGCAGTCCCTTTTGGCCTAGCGAGCAGATTCCAAACGGCGCGGGTTCGCCCCGGCAAACCGACTCAGCTGAGTCGCGAGAGCTCTGTGACCGTGCCGGGCGATCTCGAGGGCGCTTGTGGCGGCTGGTGATTTCGGCACCAGGCGGGCCAGGCTGGCGGCAAACAACTGTTTCGAGAATGATCGAGCGACCCCTGCGCGCCGGTGCGAACGTTACTCCGTGCTAGATTGAAAAAACCCGGGCTGGTGACCGCATCGAGGGTGTCAGCCCGGCGCGCAGCGCGATTCGATCCCTGTCTAGGCCGGCGCAATTGATCAGCAGGTCTACTCCCACATGCGCGCTGTCATCGAGCCCGGCGCGACTCCTTCTCAAAGAGAATGACCTCGGCTCCTCGTCGGGCCAGCCGATCGGCAACAGCCAAACCGACGATACCTCCACCGACGATCGAGACGCGACGTTTGAATATGGATGCTTCTTTCAGCGTCGGGCAGCGCCGCCAGTAGACCCCAACGGATCCGATCCGAAGGCGTCCGGATCATCCGCTGCAACTGACGAACAGCTGAGTGTGGAATGTCTCAGTGCGCTTCGACGCACCCCTCTTCGGGGGCATGCGCTCACGCGGCGCCCTATGCCAAGGTTCAGTCGTGAGTAAAGTTCGACTTGTTGCCAGCATGCATGCGACGGTTGTCCACGCGTCACAGTCATGAGGTTGTTCCCGCGTAACGAAGCGACGGGGCTGCTGCTCCAACTTCCCCGCACACAACTCGACAAGGTGGGCATTTATCATCGCAAAGCTACGAATCGCCGTGATTGGCGCTGGATACTGGGGTCCAAACCTGGCCCGAAATTTCGATGCCAGCCCGGACTGGGACCTGGTCGCCGTCTGCGACCGAGATCGGGAGAGAGCCCAGCTCGTTGCGGATCGACATGGCGGTGTTCGAGTTGTCACCGCGCTCAATGAGCTTCTTGCCGCCGACGATATCGATGCGGTGGCGATCGCCACACCGGCCGCCACACATCACGAGATCGCGTGTGCCGCCCTCGCGGCGGGCAAGCACGTCATGGTGGAGAAGCCGCTGGCTGACACCGCTGAACGCGGCGAAGACATGGTGCGAACGGCCGCTGCCGCGGGTCTGATCCTTATGGCTGACCACACGTACTGCTATACGCCGGCGGTGCTGAAAATGCGGGAACTCGTGCGCGAAGGCGCACTCGGAGATATCCTGTTCATCGACTCGGTTCGGATCAACCTTGGTCTCGTGCAGCCGGACGTCGATGTGTTCTGGGATCTCGCCCCACACGACTTGTCGATCATCGACTTCCTGCTGCCTGGCGGGCTGCGTCCCACCGGCGTCGCCGCCCAGGGAGCCGATCCGCTCGGGGCCGGAAAAGCCTGCATCGGCTACCTGACCATCCCGCTGGCCAACGAGGCGATTGCACATGTGCATGTGAATTGGCTCAGCCCCACCAAGATCCGCCGGATGGTCATCGGTGGCACCACCCGCACCCTCGTCTGGGACGATCTCAACCCACAGCAGCGCCTCAGCGTCTACGACCGCGGGGTGGACCTCACCCAGCAGAGCGTTGATGGCATCGACCGCGCCGCCTCGATGGTGTCTTACCGCCTTGGCGACACCTGGTCGCCGGCACTGTCCGAACGGGAGGCGCTCGCCGTGATGGCGGAAGAGTTCGCGGCCAGCATCCGTGAGCAGCGCCCCGCTCGTACCGACGGCGAGGCCGGTCTGCGCGTGCTCGCCGTACTCGAAGCGGCCAGTCGCAGCCTCGCGAATGAGGGCAAGTTGAGTCTGTTGACCGAAAACGGGGCGCCAGCACTGGACGTCGGCCGTACGGCGGTAGTGCTGTGAGCGGCCTAGACCGGGCACAGGCTGACAACCTCAGCGGCCTGCGCATTCTCGTCACCGGCGGTGCGGGATTCATCGGGAGCCACCTCGTGGATACTCTCCTCGCCCAAGGGGCTGCTGAAGTTCGTGCTCTTGACAACCTCACCAACGGCAATCACGAAAACCTGGTCGGTCAGAATGCCAATGAGCGCTTCACCCTGGTCGTGGGCGATGTTCGCGACGATGTGGTCCGCGAGAAAGCTCTGCACGGTATTGACATCGTGTATCACCTTGCCTGTTTGGGTGTGCGGCACAGTTTGCACGATCCAATTGAGAACCACGACGTGAACGCGCGCGGAACCCTGTTGATGCTTTGTAGCGCTCGCGCCGAAGGCATCCGTCGTTTCATTTATGTCAGCACGAGCGAGGTCTTCGGCACTGCCCAGTACGTGCCCATGGACGAACGGCACCCCACTTGGCCTGAAACGGTCTACGGCGCGAGCAAACTGGCAGGCGAGGCCTCCAGCCGAGCATTCTTTCGCACCTATGGCATGGACACCGTCGTGGTGCGCCCCTTCAACACCTACGGTCCCCGAAGCCACTTTGCGGGGGACAGTGGTGAGGTGCTGCCCCGCACAATCGTTCGGCTGCTCGCCGGCCACCGCCCGGTGATCTTCGGCGACGGGCAGCAGACAAGAGACTTTATGCACGTCTTCGACACCGTGACGGCGCTTGCCCTGCTCGCGCAGGGTTCCGGACTGGCCGGCGAAACCCTGAACCTGGGCTCCGGGGCAGAGGTCACGATGAACGCCCTGTGTGCCGCTGTGGCCCTCGCCGTCGAACGCCCAGACCTGCTGCCCGTGCACGACAGCGCCCGCCCGGGCGACGTGCGGCGACTGCTCGGCGACCCGACGCTCATGATGTCGCTGACCGGCTTCGCACCGACCGTCCCCTTCGAACGTGGTGTCGCCGAGCTCGTGGCCTGGTTTCGGGCGTCTGCCGCGGACAACCCCGATCAAGTCGAGCTCATGGAAGACCGCAACTGGGTTGCGTTGGAAGCCGTGTGATGTCCCGAATCAACGTGATGAAGCCCTGGATGGGCGCGGAGGAGGTCGCGGCGGTGACTGCGGTGATCGAATCCGGTTGGGTGGCCCAGGGCCCCCGGGTGGCGGACTTCGAAAAACTCTATGCACGCACAATGCAGATTCCGTTCGCGGTCGCGACGTCCAACTGCACGACAGCGTTGCACCTCGCGCTCGTTGTGGCCGGAATCGGCTCGAGTGACGACGTGGTCGTACCTTCTTTCTCTTTTATCGCCACCTCGAACGCAGCGTCGTATGTCGGCGCGCGCGCGGTCTTCTGCGACGTCGATGCGACCACGGGCAACGTGACCGCCGAGACCGTTCGGGAGGCTCTCACTCCCGCGACCCGGGCGGTCATCGTGGTTGACCAGGGCGGTATGCCCGTTGACCTGGTGCCCATTCGGGCGCTCTGTGATCCCCTCGGGATCGTGGTGATCGAAGACGCGGCCTGCGCGGCGGGTTCCACGTACCAGGGACGCCCCGTGGGAGCCGGCGCCGAGCTGACTGCGTGGTCGTTCCACCCGCGTAAGATCCTCACGACGGGCGAGGGCGGCATGCTCACCACGTCTCGACCGAAGTGGGCCGAGCGTGCCCGCCAGCTCCGGGAGCATTCAATGAGTGTCTCGGCCACTGACCGGCATGCCTCGGTGCTCTCGCCGCCCGAGGAATACCGGGAAATCGGATTCAACTTTCGAATGACCGACCTGCAGGCAGCCGTCGGAATTGTTCAGGTGGGCCGACTGCCCGCCATCGTAAAACGGCGCCGAGAGATCGCGGCGGGCTATCAGGCGGCATTCGCCGAAATTCCCGGCCTGCGCGTGATCAAAGATCCGAGCTGGGGAACGACGAACTTCCAGTCCTTTTGGGTCGAGGTCGGGTCGGACTATCCCCTCGACCGGGACGGACTGCTTGTGCGGCTTGCGGCAGCAAACATTTCGGCTCGCCGCGGCATTATGGCCGCGCACCGGCAGCCGGCCTACCGCAGTCGGGATACCGGGCACGCGTCCCTCGCCGTGACCGACCACCTGACAGACACCACCCTTATCTTGCCGCTCTACCACCAGCTTGAGGAGAACGACCAGGCGCGCATCATCGAAACCCTGCAATTGGAAGGGGCGATCCGCCATGACTGAGCTCCTGCTGGTGGGCGCGAGCGGACTCGCCCGGGAAGTGCTCATACTGCTCCGGAATCATCCGGAATACGCCCCCATCGGCATCCTCGACGACCTCCCCGGGCAGCGCGGAACCACCGTCGGCGGTGTTTCCGTGCTCGGCAGCCTGGACGAGGTCACGCGTCACCCGGCCGCGCGGGTCCTGATCTGCGTCGGACGCGGCGAGGCACGGGCACGGATCGCCGACAGGCTCCTCGCGCTCGGGGTGACGGAGGACCGCTACGTTTCCCTCGTGCACCAGAGCGTCGAGGTACCTGAGGGCTGCCGGATCGGCTCGGGCAGCATCGTGCTCGCCGGCGTCGTGCTCACCGCCGACGTTATTCTCGGTCGACACACCGTTGTGATGCCGCAGGTGACGCTGACCCACGGCGACCGAGTGGATGACTTCGTCACGCTCTGCGCCGGGGTCACCCTCGGCGGCGACGTATCGATCGGTTCCGGCGCCTACCTCGGCATGAACGCGGCCGTGCGGGAACGGGTCCGCATCGGCCCGGGGGCGGTACTGGGAATGGGATCTGCCGTGCTGGAGAATGTGCCAGATCGGGAAACGTGGGTGGGCGTGCCAGCCCGCCGCCTCCGCGCGGCCGCGGGTGACCCGCTCCCGCCGGAGGCAGCTGCTGTGCCACCAACCACCGTGCCACCAACCACCGTGCCACCAACCACCGTGCCACCTGCAGCCAGACCGACACTGCCGGCACTTGTCGTACCCGTACTTAGAGCACCCTGGCCCACTGGAGGAATCGAATGACGTCCGTCCCTATGCTCGACCTTTCGCTACAGCACGCCCAGGTAGCCGATGAGATCCGCTCCGGCTTCGACCGGGTAATCGCCACTTCCAGCTACATCCTCGGCCCGGCCGTCCGCGAATTCGAGGCGGCATTCGCCGATTATTGCGGCGTCGGGCATGCCATCGGTGTTGGAACGGGCACGGATGCGATCGAGTTGGCCCTGCGCGGGGCCGGGATCGGTCCCGGCGACGATGTCGTCGTTCCGGCGAACACATTCGTCGCTACCGCCGAGGCGGTTCTCCGTGCTGGCGCCACCGTGGTCTTTGCGGACTGCGACGAGGATTTTCTGCTCGATCCGCACGACTTACGTACCCGGATGACCCCCCGCACGCGAGCGGTCATTGCGGTGCACCTCTATGGACAGACGGCTGCGGTCGACGAGATCCGGGCCGTCGTGGGGCCGTCCGTGGCGTTGATCGAGGATGCCGCGCAGGCGCAGGGTGCCCGCTATCACGGTCGCCGTGCCGGTTCCCTCGGTGACGTCGCGGGCACCAGCTTCTACCCCGGCAAGAACCTGGGTGCGTACGGCGACGGCGGCGCGGTGATGACGTCCTCGCACGCCATCGCGGAGCGCGTAAAGATGCTCCGCAACCACGGCGGTGTGCGCAAGTACGAGCACTGGGAGGTCGGCACGAATTCCCGCCTCGACTCCCTGCAGGCCGTCGTTCTTTCCGCCAAGCTGACCCGCCTCGATGACTGGAATGCGGAGCGGCGCCACCTCGCCGAGCGTTACGACGGCCTGCTCGCCGGGCTTTCGGGCGTGACCTGCCCTCGCACCGTCCCCGGCAACGAGCACGTCTATCACCAGTATGTGGTGCGTGTGCCCGACCGGGACCGTATTCTGGCCGAGTTGACCGCCGAGGGAATCGGCGTCGGCATACACTATCCGCTGCCCGTTCCGCTGCTGCCGGCTTTCGCCGGACCAGTTCCGGCGACCGGCGCCTTCCCTGTCGCCGAGCGTCTGGCGAACGAAATTCTGTCCCTGCCGATCTACCCCGGCCTGACGCACGCGCAGCAGGACTACGTCGCCGAGCGTCTGGCCCTGGCGATCGGGCGCAGCACGGCCGTGGTCTCCGGCACCCGCGCAGCCGGGTGAAGCGGTGATGGGCGGGCAGGGTGTCAAGAAACTGCGGGAGGCTCCAAATGCCTCGCGGGCCCTGTTCTGGAGCTTCTCCAACACGGCCGTGTCGCGCCTGGGCACCCTTGGCATCGGCATCGTCCTGGCTCGTGTCCTCGGGCCGGAAGAGTTCGGTACCTATGCCGTCGCGTTCATCGCCCTCGTAGCGATCCTGAGTATCAACGAGTTTGGCGTGAGCCTGGCGATCGTGCGGTGGCCGGGGGACCCGCGTGAGATCGCACCGACGGTTACCACGATCTCCCTCGTGGGCAGCGCAATCTTCTGCATCGGTGGCTATCTCGCCGCGCCCTGGTTCGCCGGCATGATGGGGGATCCTGAGGCCACCGGTGTCGTGCAGCTGCTGGTGCTCAGCGTGCTGGTGAACGGGATTGTCGCGACTCCAGCGGCCATGCTCCAGCGGGAGTACCGGCAGGGAACCAGAATGATCATCGACCAGGTGAACGTTTGGATCGGCGCGGTATTGTCGGTCACGCTGGCCCTGCTGGGATGGGGCGCAATGAGCCTGGCGGTCGGGCGCGTCGCGGGAACCTTGGTCTCCGCCGTGTTGTTCCTCGCTTTCTCGCCGCTGCCGTACCGGCTCGGTTTCGACCGAGGGAAAGCGAGTGCCCTGTTCTCGTTCGGGCTGCCGCTGGCCGGGGCCAGCCTGATCGTCTTTTTTGTGGGTTACGCCGACCAGCTCGTGGCTGGCCACCTTCTCGGCGCGACGATGTTGGGGTTCTTTGTGCTCGCGTTCAACCTTGCCAGCTGGCCGGTCAGTATGTTCTCGCAGCCGCTGCGCAGCGTGGCGCCCACAGCCTTCTCGCGTCTGCAACACGACCAACTTGAAATGAACCTCGCATTCCGGGCCATCCTGCGTGTGCTCGCGGCCGCTGCGGTGCCGGTCTGCTTCTTCCTCGCCGGCGCCGCCGACCCGGTGGTCCGTTTTGTCTACGGCGATGAATGGGCGCCCGCAGCGGTCGCTCTCACCTGGCTGGCTCTGCTGGCAGCGTTCCGGATTGTTTTCGAGCTGGCCTACGACTTCCTGGTCGTACTCAGAAAAACCGGGTCGCTTCTCGGTATTCAGCTGTGGTGGCTGGCCGCCCTCGTGCCGGCGCTCATCGTCGGTGCATTGTGGTTCGGGCTGGCCGGAATCGGCATCGCGCAGGTCGTGGTTGCCGGGGTCGTGGTGCTCCCGCTCTACCTGGTGCGACTGAAGAGATCTGGGATCCTGATCCGGCAGATGGCCGCTCCGGTCGGGCTGCCGCTGGCGGCGGGCCTGCTGGTGCTGGGTGCGGGCCTTACGGCCGGAGTGCTCATCGATAACCCGTTGATCGCCGCCTTGCCGTCGGGCCTGCTCACTCTCGCCGTGATGGGGTTGCTTCTCCATCGCGAGCGCGAAACACTCCGCTCCTTGCGCGGCCTGGGTAAGATTCCGGCTCCGGCCGGGCGATCGGATGGCGGTGTCATGTCATGAGGATCCTCGTCTACCCGCACGACCTCGGTCTCGGCGGAAGCCAGCTCAATGCGGTCGAGCTCGCTGCCGGGGTTGCCGCCCTTGGGCACAGTGTCGTCATCTTCGGCCGGCCCGGGGCCTTGAACGATCGAATCGAGGAACTCGGACTGGAGTTCGTGGAGTCGCCCTGCCCTGGGCGGCGCCCCTCGCCCGGCGTTGTTGCAGCTCTGATGACCCTGGTCGAGGAACGCCACATCGACATCCTGCACGGCTACGAGTGGCCGCCGGCCCTCGAGACGGTGTTGGCGTCCCGCCGCAGCCGCGCCACGGCCGTTGTCACCGTGATGTCGATGTCTGTCCCGCCATTCATTCCCCGCAACGTAGCGCTCCTGGTCGGCACGGCCGAGATCGCGGCGGCAGAACGGCGCAACGGCCGTCGACGGGTGGCGGTGCTCGAACCTCCCGTCGATGTGGCGTTCAACTGCCCGGGCTTCGATTCAGGAGTGGCGGGTTTCCGCCGTCGCTGGCACCTCGATGCCGGGCGGATGACGGTGGTATCCGTGACGCGCTTTGCTCACGAACTCAAACTCGAGGGAACCCTGGCGGCCATGGATGCCGTCGGGATTTTGAACCGGGATCTGCCCACCCGACTCGTGCTCGTCGGTGACGGCCCGGCTCGCGGGGAGGTGGAGGCGAAGGCTCGTGTGATCAACGCCCAGGCCGGGGCGGGCACGATCGTGCTCACCGGCCAGCTCGCCGATCCGCGGCCGGCCTACGCTGCTGCGGATGTTTCGCTCGGTATGGGTGGGTCGGCCCTCCGGGCGCTGGCCTTCGCGAAACCGTTGGTCGTGCAGGGTGAGCGCGGGTTCTGGCGCCTCCTGACTCCGGACTCGGTGCAGGACTTCCTCTGGACCGGCTGGTACGGAGTTGGCCGCTCGACCGCCGATGGGCCGGGGGCGCTGGCCGGCATCCTGCGCGAGGTGCTCGGTGACGAACATCGGCGACGGGACCTGGGCGATTTCGGCCGCACTCTCGTCGAGGAGCGTTTCTCGGTCACGCGGGCTGCGAGGTCCCAGGAGGGTCACTATCTGGCGGCGCTGGACGAGAGCACAGGTACTTTGCCGACCCTTGCCGGTGACGCCGCAGGGTTGGCTCGTTACGCTCGCTACTACGCGGCCAAACGAGTGCGGCGAGCGCTGGGTCGCGAGCGCGCCGACGATTTCAACGCCCGTCCGGTCACCGGTTCCGCCCGGTCGTCGCTTCAGATCCCGACGGATGCGCTGTGACGGCTGGCCCCGGTGTCGTCGTGTACATCCCCGGCAGTCGCTGGTCCGGTGTGGCCGGCACCGACCGCCGTCTGGTCACCGCGTTAGGGACACTGGCCCCGGTGCTCTGGGTTGACCCTCCATTCTCCATGCTGACCCGCACGCGCGTCGGCGCCCACGAGACGAACCGAGCCGGACGTTCCCTAGTGGCTCCCGGAGTCACCTGTTTGCAGACCCTCGCGCCGCCCGGCGCTTCCCGGCCGGTAATACGTTCCGTGACCGCGCGGCTCCTCGCACGCGGAATTCGCTCGTCACTCTCGGCGGCCGGGACCTCAGCGACGGCCGTTGTCCTCGCCTCCCCGAGGGAGGGGTTCCCGGTGGGTGTTCCGGGGCTTCGCGTGCTGTACGTGACCGATGACTGGCCGGCTGGAGCCGCGTTGATGGGCCTGCCGATCCATCGGGTGCGCGCACTCCTAGCCCGCAATGTGCGGCAGGCGGATGTCGTCGCCGCGGTGTCTCCCGTACTGGCCGCACTGCTGGAACGCGATTACGGAGTTCCCGTGCTCATCTTGCCCAACGGCTGCGAGCCGAATCGAGCGCTCCCCGCCGCGGCCGAAACGGCGAGTGCCGGGCTCGTAGGCCAGCTCAACGAACGCCTCGACGTAGGAATTTTAGAGGCCGTGCGGGCTGGCGGCACACCGCTGGATATAGTCGGTCCTCGAACAGACCGGGATGCCGCCACACGCATGGAACTGGACCGACTCCTCGCCGGACCGGGAGTGACCTGGCACGGCCCGGTGCCGTTCGAGGAATTGCCTGCCCGGCTCGCCCGCATGGGCGTTGGACTGACGCCGTACGCGGACTCGCCGTTCAACCGGGCCAGTTTCCCGCTCAAGATCCTCGAGTATCTGGCTGCCGGACTGCCCGTCGTGTCCACTGACCTGGCCGCGGTGCGCTGGCTCGACACCGACCTGATCTCCGTGGCTCGCGACCCGCAGGATTTCGCGCGCCTGGTGCGGGAGATCCTTGCGCGACCGGCCGATCCCGCGGACCGTGCCAGGCGCATCGCTTTCGCCCGACAACATAGTTGGAATGCTCGAGCTCGGCAGTTGCTTGGTCTTCTTGTTTCGGGCGTACAGGCGTGAAGGAATGGAATATGAGAATTTATCGTAGATTGTCTGCTCGAGGCTCCCGGTGGAAAGTCGTCGCGGTCTCGTCTGCGCTCGTCGTTGCGGTCGGGCTGCCCATCGTGCTGCTGGGCACATCGGAGGCCAACACGGTCGAACCGGTGCGGCCCGACTCGGTGCAGCCGGTCTCGGGAGCCTTGGCCCTGCCGCGCATTCCGTGGGAGGGTGGACCCGCGTACTGGGATAATTTCGAGAAGGCGCAGGCTGCCGGTTGGAGCGACCCGAACTTTTTTCCTATCGTGTCCTGGTTCGGAAATTTTAGCTCTGATGCTGAAGTGCAATATGACAAATCGTTGGGCATAAACACCTACAGCGGCATGTGGGAAGGTACCCCCTATCACCTGTTCGCCGACAACGGAGTGTTCTGGATCGGCGGAAAACTGAATGATAGTTTTGCCGACGACAGCGCAAACTGGGTGGGTCGCTTTCTTGACGATGAGGTCGATGGCCGGTTCACCCCGGCACAGGGACAGGCGCACCTGCAGGGAATTGTCGATGCCATTCCCGATGACGGCCGGTTCAAGTACGCCAATTTCACCCAGATGGTGGTGTCGACAGACCTCGATCAGCGCGTTGCGCAGCAGTACGTGAACGGGTATACCGATGTCGTCTCGGTCGACATGTATTGGTACTCGATTCCCTATTGTGACTGGCAGCCGTATCGGGACGCCTACCTCGAACCGGTGCAGCAGTCCAATTGCCGCACAGCGTCGAGCTACGGAAAAATTGCCACTGGACTAACGCGACAGGATGCCGTCGACGGCCACATGCAGCCCCGCTGGCAGTGGGTGGAAAACCTCAATGGCGGTCCATCCGAAGCGCCGCCAACGAACAACATCAACCCGGGCCAACTCAAGGGCGCAGTGGTGAGCTCCATAATTAACGAGGCCCGCGGAATTGCCTACTTCAACCAGAGCCTGGGCGGGTCGTGTCAGACGGTTAATGCCTTCCGGCAATCGCAAGTGACTCCGGAATTTTGCGGAAATGCCCAGGTCGAGGCCGTGAAAGAAGTGAACGCACAAATTCACGGGCTGGCCAGCGTCATCAACACCCAGTCATACGAGTATTCTTTCGGTGTCGAGCTGGACACCATGCTCAAAAGCCACGACGGGTGTGCCTACGTTTTCGCAATGATCGACGGATCATCGGTGCCGGGCGATCGAACCTTCATGCTGCCCTCGAGCGTGCACGGATCTTCGGCTGCTGTGCTGGGCGAGGGACGCACCCTCACAATCGATTCTGCCGGGCGCTTCCGCGATACTTTCTCCGAGGAATACAGCTATCACGTCTACCGCGTCAAGATCGATTAAGCGGATTCCGGTACCCGGGCATTCGAGAAAAGTCGAAGTGCGGCACCGCAGAGGCCCAGAACAAGGAACAGCATTCCCGCTGACATCGGGAAGGATAGTCCGTCAAAGAAGGCCATGATGACGGCCCCGGACAGGGTGGACGCGAGCAGGGCCAGTGCTAGCTGGCGGTCGATCCGAGTGGTCGCGCGCTCGCGAGCCAGACCGGCGGAGAGGAGCGCCGTGATCACAAGCGTGAGAAAAGCGACGAGCCCCAGAAGACCGAGTTCGATGGCCAGCAGCAGGTACTCGTTGTCGAAGATGTGATAGCGGGCCAGGAGCGTGCCGAACCCCTTCCCGACAAGGGGGAACCTGCTCACCAGCTCCACTGCGGTGTCGTAACTGTTCGTCCGGGAGAGGGTACTCGGGTCCGCCGCGATCCCCGTGAAGAGCCCGCGGATTGTTCCCAACAGGCCAGGCACCAAAACAGCGATCATGCCGGCAAGTGTCACGCCCAGAACACCGAGAACCAGCCGAACCCGCCCGGAGAAGCTGGGGAAGAGCACAACCAGGCCAACGAGCAGTCCGACCAGTTCTGACCGAGAGACCGAGAGAACTGAGGCGACAGCTATGATCACAGCCGGAAGCCAGCGTGCGATCAGGTGACGAGTCCTGTCTTCCAATGCCAAAACGATGGCGAGGGGAAACGTCAGGCACAGCACCAAGCCGTATTCCAAGGGCTGGCTGGCGGTCGCCGACGCTCGGGTGAAACCGCCGCGGGAGTTCAGGACTGCGAGGTCGGAACTCATTCCAGGGATGGAGATCCAGTCGATCAGGGGATTTCCGGTGAGAAACTGGGCGATCCCCACGACGGCCAGAACCGCCACCGCCCAAGTGATGCGTCGCAGGAGTCGGTGCAATGCCTTGACCGTGCGTAGGCCGTCATTGGCCACGAGCAGGATGCCAGCCCACGCCGCCAGGCGCAACATGCCGTTGTCTGCCGGATTCGTTTCGTCCGCTGGAAGCCCCCGCAAGAGAGCGGTGGCGTAGCTGAGTGCGCCGATGATGAGTAAACCGAAGACGGCGAGTCGAACGGGCTGCGGCCGCCAGCCCGATTGCGCATGGCGCTGCACCTGCCACCAGCACCACCACATTCCAGCAAGCAGGGCCCACAGGGATGCTGGCCGCCCGGCCGACCCGAGCGCGGTGAAGGTGAGGTTGGACGGCACCGCCAAGAGGAGCACAAGGTAAACCGTGAGCACGGTGAGGCCGTCGAAACCTCGAGTCTGGCCGTCCGTTCGCCGTCGGGAGATGCGCAGGATCGCGGCAGGCGACGCGCTCACTCGCGGGAGCTGGCGCGTAGGCCGCGTTGCCGAGACAGGAGCAACCCGTCGATGAAACCCAACCCGAGCAGCGATAGTGCCACGCCGCCGACCGCCACCAGGGCCACCACCCGGAACTGATCCTTGAGCACTAGCACGCTAGTGGGCTCGCCGGTGAGTTGCAATGCGTCGATCTGAGCCGTTGCTGGCACATCCGCTTGATTTTGGAGCGCGGTCAAGGTCTCGGAGATGGCCGTCAGCGCCCGGTCGAGCACGGCGGTCACGGCCGCATCGCTCGGCCCCGAAACGGATACCGCCAAGAGTGGGCCGCTGCTTGCCGGGTCTCGAGCCACGGAGATCTCCGCGCCTGGATGGCCGAGCAGAATATCTTGTCGCACCGAGTTCGAGTTCATGGCTGCCGCCAGAACCTCACTTGCCTGGCCGAGACCGCCGAGATAGAGGTAGGGGTTTCCCCCGGCGGGAATAGTCTGAGTGCCCGGCATCAGCAGGATGCTCGCCGCGCGCTCATAGCTCGGGGGTGCGGCGGAATACGCGGCGAAAGACAGGGTTGCGGTGAGCGCAAGTGCCGCTAGCAAAAGAAGCCAGCGGCGTGCCAGACTGCCCAGAAAATTGTTGAGGGTCATTTCGATTGCACTTTCTGCGATATTCGGTCGATCGTGACGGCCAGGAATACCGCCACTGCGAAGCCAACGAGGATGAGTGAAACCAATGCCCGGACGCGGGCATCGGTGGAGCTTCCGACATAGTTCGCACTCGTCTCATCGGGCACCCGCTCGATGTGAATTGTGTCGACGATAGGCACGCCGTTGCTCTGCTGCCGGTGCGCGACCAGGGCGGTGATGCGCGTGACGAGCCCGTCAACTGTTGCCGTGACCCACTCTGGATCCGGTCCAACGGCGCGAACCGTGAGCACCGGATCTGGAAAGCTGTATTGCCACTGTCCGCCGCGGTTGGGCATGAGCACCTGGTAGCCCTGATCAACCCCCGCACCGAAGAGGGGGGCGCGTTCGGCCAACCGGTTAGTGGGGCGCCCGTTGTGTACCTCACTCTCAATGGCGGAGGCGAAACTGACAAGGGTTACCCTCCGCTGGTCGTTGAACGGCGCGAGGGCAACATCTCCCGGGGCAACGAAGACAACCTGAACCTCGCTGTAATATGAGCCGGGCCGCGCGAGGGTGGCATACAGGAGGCCGGTCCCTATGAGCACCACCATCACGACGTACCACCGTCGCGCGAGAATCTGCAGCAGGTCGCGAGTCGTCAACGGACCCACCGAACGAACCGGAGTTTGATATCGGCCAGTCCCGCCGTGCCAAAGAGCCGTACAGCCACCCATTTGACCCCGGCGCGCAGTGCCTCCCTTGTGATTCTGGTTGGCACCGAGATCAGATGGTCGATGAGCATCCGGCGATGCGCGGGCACGGTGAGCACGTTGAGTCGAGGCCCGAATAATTGGGCGTATGGCAGCGGAGATACAAGCCGACCGCGCACCCGATTACTGACGTTCGAGCCGTGCACCACCTGGAGCCAGCCGGGTGCGCCATCGATTTCGATAACGGGCATGGACTCGCCCAGGCGGTTGTGCCAGCCCGCCCAGCAGGAAACGGGGTCGTCCCAGTTTTCCCACACGGAGCAGAAGGCATTATGTGCATCCCGCCGCAGGTAGACACGGTTCCGACTCACTATGAGGCCGTTCGTGAGGTAGACGGCAGCACGGTGCTGGGGGACATCCGCTTGCTGCACTCGGTCCACGAAATCTGTGGCAAGGCCGTCGTCGTTGTCCAGATTGGTGGTGATGAGTACATCGCGCTTTCGACCCACTACGGTGCGAATATCAGAAATGAGTTCAGCTCGGCTCACCGAGGAGCGAAACACGGCACGAAACACGCCATCCGCCTGAAGAGCGGTCACACGTTGCCGAAGCCAGGCTGGACTTTCGGGATCGAAATAGATGATCCAGGTGAAGTTCTGGTTGGTCTGGGAGCGAACGGATGGAACGCAGTAGCGCTCGAACAGGATGATCCGCTCAGCCAGCCAGCCTTCCTGTGCCCGAATCACTCGTTCCGGTCCAGCGGAGGGCAGGTTGAATCGGGTCAACAGCACGTGTTCGATGCTGGATGAGGCGATCGGGCCGACCTTCGCGGCGCGGGTCGGGGTCGCGTGAGGCAGGCCGTGCCAACGGCTGCGACGAGCCAGAATGGTGGCCGTATGGCGTTGGGCGGGTTGGTTCAGCCGCAGGCAGGCATGGAGCATGACCGCACCGCGAATCCAGGCGGCGTGCGCTGGCGTTCCCCACACCTGCGCATAGCGTACCCGGTTGACGGCCATCAGTGCTGTCTGAGCGTATGATCCGCCCGATCCGCCCTGCCGGTGGCGAATGATGGCCGCCGGTTCGAACCAGACGACGGCCCCAGCGCGGCGGGCGCGGCGAAAATAGTCCGTTTCCTCGGAGTACAGAAAATAGCGTTCATCCCAGTCCCCGAGGCGTTCAGCCAGGTCGCCATTGATGAGAAGGGCAGCGCCGGTGGCCCACTCCACAGGTCGGGGAAGTCGATAGTGTGACGCCCTGCGATCGATCTCCGACAACCAGCCAGGGCGACGACCGAGCTGATTCCCGAAAAGAGCGTCGCCGAAAGTGCGCGCTACGGACGGTTCACGGCGGAGCGAGGCCTGGCGCACGCCGGCTAGGTCTTGCAGGAGAGGCACGACGATCCCCGCCCCGGTCTGCGTCATTCTGCTGTGGAGGGCGGCAATGGCGCCGGGCATCACCTCGACGTCCGGGTTGAGGATCAGTATTGCCCGTGAGGTGCCAATCGCGCGGCGGGCGATATTGATCCCGGCGGCGTAGCCGAGATTGCCCCCGCTGTGCAGCACTCGTACGTCCGAGTGGGCGGCCAGCTTGATCAGGGTGTCGTCGGTTGAATCGTTGTCGACTACGACGACACGCAGTCGCAGGGTCGGAGCCCCAGCCTTCAGGCTGTGCAGTACGGTGTCGATTTCGGTTCCATTGTTGTACGTGACAATGACCACATCCACGTCGACATCCCCTGCCACGCAGGGGCCTGCCATCAGGGTCATAGCCACTCCCCGTTAGGACGGGCGCGCGTGCATGAAATTCTGGGCGTGTTCACGTGGTATCCCTTGCCGGTCGAGCAATGGTTGAGGAGGTTTCGCTGCTGGCGTGCAAAATGCATTGAGTCTTACTCATTTGATCTGACGCTCGAGGTTAGCGCCCACCGGGGGTATCGGCGACGCCCCCGAAGGGGGCGCGGTTGCCGCAGCGAGGTAGGCCCTTGCCGCCGCCGCCGGCTTCACTGCAGCCGGTGCCGATGGGATGGTTCCGCTTTCTTCGGAGCGGCTGGAGTCGTCCCGCTCCCAGAGGGGCAGAGACGTGCGCGCGGTCCACGGCTGGTTCAGGCGAGCTGCGAGGGTGAGCACGCCGTACCAGCAAGCATCCACGGCGTCGGCCGGCCCTCGCACCGACGCGAGAATCGCCAATACCCGTTTTTGCGTGGATCCGGCAGTGTCGAGCTCCACGACACCACGCCGCTGTCTGGTCAGCACCGCGAGCAGCCCGGCCGCGTGGCGTGGTGTACGTACGAGGGTCGGCACCGACGACAGCGCTCGCTTCTCCGATTCTGTGAACACGCTGTCGACGAATGCGTCGTCGGCGGTCAATTCTGGGAAGCGGCCAAAACGGTCATGTCCTTCGGCGCTAAGCGCATACCCTCCGGCTCCCCAGAGCACAGCACCCGTATCCGGAATTCGCACGCGAGCCCGGTAGTAGCATCGAACCGGGAGTGAAGCCCCGGTCGTGTCGTAGGAAAAAGCGGGGCGTGCAGCCAATATCGACGGCGAACGCACGGCCTCGAACACGTCGAGCACTGCGCCAGGTGTGATCTCAATGTCAGCATCGAGATACAGACGAGGCCACGATTGTGCGGTGTCATCGCCGACATTCATCGCGCCCGGTTTGGACGCATTCTCGATCTCGAGCACGACGACTCCGGCGAAGCGACGGGCCAGCGCCGCCGTAGAGTCAGTGCATCCGTTACAGACAACGATGACCTCGACCTGGCCTTCCGCGGCCAGGCCCGCAATCGACCCAAGGGTGCGCTCGATCACGTCAGCTTCATTGTGTGCCGGGATGATGATGGCACCGTGCCGGCTACCGGGTGCGACGCTCTGGTGGGGATTGGTGACCAGGGAAGGATGTGGTTCTAGCCGCGACGGCCGTTTCACCCTGGAATAGACAGCGTCGGATTTACTGGTGCGTCGAACCAGAAGGTAGGCGGCCGGACCATCGACGAGGTAGCGTGACGCGAGGCGGGTGGGCTCGATCGCCAGACGCCAGGCCCACTCCAAACCGTGATTAGCAACCCAGCGCGGAGCGCGACGAACGCGTCCGGCCATAAAATCCACGACGGCGCCGAAGGCAAGTAGCACGGTCGCCCCCGTTTGTGGGCCGTGTTCGGCTATCCACAACTCCTGCCGTGGTTTTCCGAGCCCCACGACCAGCAAGTCGACATCGGCACTCTTGATCTCCGCAGCGAGGGCTGCCGAGCGCGCCGGGTCTGATACGACCTCGCGACTCGGTGCCCAATAACCGGCCACCCGCAACGTTGGCTGTGAGCGCGCGAACTCGGAGCGCAGACGTTGGTGGGTCTCTTCCATACCCCCGAGAAAGCCGACACGTACGCCTAAGTGCCCGGCTCGCTCAAGAATGGGTCCGATCAGGTCGCTGCCGGCGATACGTGGCCAGCGATGCCCTGTCAACCGTCGCGCGTGGGCGGCGAGCGGTGCTCCGTCGATCAGCTTGAGCCATTCGACGGATGCTGAGCGGTTTTTGGGCGGTACACGGTGCAGGATTCCGGCCAAATGTGCACCGGTTCCGAAATGATGAACGTGATCGAGGTTGACTGAGGCCACCGCGAGTGGGGCTTCCGTTCTGTTGGTGAGGTGATTCGAAATGCGTTCCAGCGCATCCTTCATTTCCATCAGGTCGACCACCGACCCGCCCAGCACGATTCGTGAATCATTGACTGTCATCTGTAGCTCCAAAGGGGTCTGGCGCGCGGGGCGCACGGGGAGGGATGGATGCCCGGGGTCAGGTCACGGCCGCTTCTAGGAGCGCGCCGCCGCATTCGTAATACCGGTCACCCGTGACTGGACAGACGAACCGGCCGTCTCCTTCGTCGGTGAGCGGATGGCCGCTGCGCCCCACCCAGCCGATGCGCCGGGCGGGCACTCCGGCGACCAGGGCGTAGTCGGGTACATCCCGGGTCACGACGGCGCCGGCAGCGACCATCGACCATCGCCCGATCGTCAGTGGGGCGATGCACACGGCGCGGGCACCGATCGAAGCACCCGTGCGCACGAACACGCCGACGGCATCCCAATCCTTCGCGGCTTTAAGTGTGCCGTCGACATTCACTGCCCGTGGAAATGTGTCGTTCGTAAATACGGCCGCGGGACCGACGAAGACGCCATCCTCCAAACGGGCAGGTTCGTAGATCAGGGCATAGTTTTGTATTTTGCAGTTGTGCCCTATGGCGACGCCAGGGCCGACATACGCACCCCGCCCCACAATGCAATCTCGGCCGATAGCGGCGTGCTCGCGCACTTGGGCGAGGTGCCAGATGGCCGTCCCTGATCCGATGTCGGCTTGTATGTCGACGTTGGCGGTGGGGGCGATGGTGGCGTGCGGGAATGTCGCGGAGTCGGTCACTCGGTTGTCCGTTCGAAACCCGCGTTCGGTGCGGCGCTGCGCGCGGAAGTAACCAATACTGGGGGGTGACTGGGTGTAGGAAATCGACGGACTGACGCCTTCATGGAATCCCTGCAGTTCGGAGGAATAGGAGTTTCTGGAAGGCGCCAATCGGGCATATTTCGGGGGATTCCCACCGTGATGCGTCCGGCTTGCGGTCAACTTGAATATCTCTCAAGTACCAGTGAGTGCACCATATCGGGGTGGACGCGTGTGGCGGTACGACCCGTCCGGGGGCTGGTCGCTCTCAGCTCGAGCCGCTAGGGTGCAGCAACGCATGAGCTTCGTGCCACGCCGCTTACGGAATTGTCGATGTGCGCGCCGCTTCGACGCGGCGATTGCAGGCCAGAAAGTCGTTATTGTGGGCCGCGGCCCCACGATTGGTTACTCGTTTTGTTGCCTTCTGGGTGCTTTCGGAGCTGGCAACGGCCTCGATGTGACGGTCGCCGGGGATCTCCAAATGAGCCCCGCGGCGGCGGTCCGGTGATTCACGCCACTGCGCCTTCGAACGTGGTCATGGACGCCGAGCAGGCCCTGCTGGTCTAGCGGCGGCTTAGGCGGCTGACTGGAACAACCGTGATTTTGAAAGGGTGGCGCACAAGCGTTCTGCGGTGACCCAGCGTTTCTTGGTGCTATTGAGCTTGATTTTAGACGGCGAGGGCTGCGCGGTGCAGTTCGGTGTGATCGAGATAGTTCTCGGCGTTGCGACGGATGCTGGCGATCTCCTCGTCGGTCAGGGGGCGCCGAACCTTAGCAGGGACACCGGCTACGAGCGAGCCGGGCGGCACGACGGTGCCGCCGAGCACGACGGCTCCGGCAGCAACGAGCGATCCGGAGCCGATGACGGCGCCGTTCAGAATGGTCGCGGCCATGCCGACGAGCACGTTGTCTTCAATCGTGCAGCCGTGCAGCACGGCGCCGTGCCCGACCGACACTCCCGTGCCGAGAGTGAGAGGAAAGTCGGTGTCGACGTGGCAGGAGACGTTGTCCTGCAGGTTCGAACCGGCCCCGATCGTGATCGGCTCGAGTTCTGCGCGCAGCACGGAGTTGTACCAGACGCTGGCCCGGTCGGCGAGGGTGACATTGCCGACGATGACGGCGCCGGGGGCGATGAACGCGGTTTCAGCGATGCTCGGAGCCGGTGTGTTCGGCAGGGCAATGATTCGGGCGGCGCGCTCAGTACTCATACGCGTCAGCCTAGCCGAGCCGCTCCCGGGGCCCCCTCCGTTGAGAAGCCCCGGGAAGCCCCGGGAAGCCCCGAGAAGCCCCGAGAAGCCCCGGGAAGCCCCGGGAAGCCCCGAGAAGCCCCGAGAAGCCCGGGGCCTAACGGCTCAGGGGCGCTTGCCACCGTCGCGGGCTGCCCCATCGGCAGCGTGCACCACGAACAGGTCGGGGGTTGCGAAGCCTCGGTCGGCGAAGGCCGCCAGCACGGCGGCCGTCACGGCCGGCACTTGGTCGGTCGGCGTCAGGGCAATGGCCGCGCCACCGAAGCCGCCGCCGGTCATGCGCGCGCCGATAGCACCTGCGCTCCGGGCGGTGTCCACGGCCACGTCCAGTTCGGGGGCTGAAATCTCGAAGTCGTCACGCATCGACCGGTGTGAGGCATTCAACAGCGGTCCGATCGCGGTGCATCCGCTTGATCGCAGGATCTGCACGGTGTCGAGAACGCGTTGGTTCTCCGTCACGATGTGACGCACTCGGCGAAAAGTTTCGTCGTCGAGCAGTGCCTGCGCTCGGGGGAGATCGTCCAGGCTCAGATCGCGCAGTGCCGGCACACCCAAAGCGCGGGCGCCGGCCTCGCACGACGTTCGGCGGGCGGCGTACCCGCCCGTCGCGTGCGAGTGGCTCACCCGGGTATCGATAATGAGTAGCTCGAGGCCGGCCGGGTTGAGTCCGAGCGGGATGACCTCAGCCGCAAGGCTTCGGCAGTCCAGAAATACCGCAGCGTCGGGCTGGCCGAGCAGCGATGCCGACTGGTCCATGATGCCGGTCGGGGCACCGACGACCCGGTTCTCGGCGAGCTGGCCAACGCGGGCCAGTGTCGACCGATCGAGGTCCAGGCCCCACACGTCGTTGAGGGCTACCGCGACGGCGCTTTCGAGCGCTGCCGACGACGACAGCCCGGCTCCTACCGGCACGTCGGAGTCGATGTAGACCTCGAAGCCCGGCACGACGGCGAGGTCCGCTCCGAACTGCCCGAGTGCCCAGGCCACGCCCAGCGGGTACGCTGACCAGCCGTCGAGGTTCTCGGGAACCAGCTCGTCAAGGGAAACCTCGACGGTCTCGGCCGCGAAAGAACTCGCCACGCGAACGACTCGGTCGGTTCTGGTCGCGAGCGCAACGACCGTGCGCCGGTCGATGGCGAGTGGCAGCACGAACCCGTCGTTGTAGTCGGTGTGCTCACCGATCAGGTTGACCCGGCCGGGCGCCGACCACAGGCCTGTCGCCAATCGATGGAACCGACTCTGGAAGCCAGCCTGGGCCGCGCGACCCAACGCGCTGACCGCGCCGGCGCCGTCAGCATTCCGGACGGTCACGAGTGCGTCCCCAAAGCAATTGCGGCGGAGTCCGCCTCGGCGGCGCGCGCGACGGCCGCGCGAATCGTGGCGGCAGCATCCTCTGGAGTGACGTCGCCGATCCAGGCGCCCATGGCGGCCTCCGAACCGGCGAGAAACTTGAGCTTGTCCTCCGCGCGTCGCGGGCTGGTCAGCTGCAGCATCAAACGGATGTCCGCCCGATGCACCCGCACCGGCGCCTGGTGCCACGCGGCAATATAGGGAGTCGGGGTCGAGTAGATCGCATCGATGCCGCGCAGCAGCCGACGATACAACACGGCCAACTCATCGCGCTCGGCGAGGGAGGTTTCGGCAAAGTCCGGTACCTGGCGGTGCGGTAGCATGTGCACTTCGATCGGCCACCGCGCGGCGAAGGGCACGAAGGCACTCCAGTGTTCGCCGCGAAGAATAATCCGGTCGCTGGACTGTTCGCTCGCCAGAATATCGGCGAAGAGGGTGGCTCCATAGCGGTCGATGGAGTCGACCAAACGCTGGGTTCTGGGGGTGACGTACGGGTACGAGTAGATCTGGCCATGCGGATGCCGCAGGGTCACCCCGATCTGCTCACCCCTATTCTCAAACGGGAATACTTGTTCAACGCCCGGCAACTGCGACAGCACGTGGGTACGTTCTGCCCAGGCCTCAATGACGGTTCGGGCTCGAATCACCGACAGGCTGGCAAAGGATCCCTCATGCTCGGGACTAAAGCACACCACCTCGCAGCGGCCAACGGACGTGCGGGTACGACCGATGCCGATGCGGTCGAGATCGGCCGGATCAACCGGGGAGGCATCCGCCAGGAGAGGACCAAATGAGGGGGACTTATTCTCGAAGACGGCCACGTCGTAGTTGCTTGGAATCTCCGAGGCGTTGCCGGGGGATTGTGGTGCGAGCGGGTCGAGATTGGCGGGCGGCAAGAACACCCGGTCTTGGCGATTAGCGGCAATGGAGACCCATTCGCCGGTTAGTGGATCTTGACGCATGGTCGCGGTGGTCGCCCGGGCGGCCGGTTCACGCAGGTCGGGTTCCCGATTCGGCGACAGCGCAGTGTCGGGGTCGTCGAAATAAACCAGGTCGCGACCGTCGGCGAGAGTGCTGAACTGCCGCGCAATCTTCTCATCGGCGACAAAGTGCGGGCGGGGGGTGTCTGGATTCGTCATGGCCCTGTCACAGTAGCAAATTTGTGCAAACGAAACCAAATAATTGCGTATTGAAAAGCAAAAGAAACTAAGTGATACTTATTTGATGACCGCAACCGAACCGACGCGCAGCCCGATACCCGATTCGCTTCCCGCTCACGTTCGCCGCGAGCAAGCGCAGCGCCTGGTGGACGAACGAGGCTTCGTGCGGGTGAGCGAGTTGCGGAGCGCCTTCAACATTTCGGGAGTGACGGCCAGGGCCGACCTTGACGCCCTGGAACTTCGGGGCGCTGTTCGGCGCGTGCACGGCGGAGCGGTGCCGGCGCATTCCCCGGGCGATGGCGAAAGTTTTCGCGCCGAACGCGAGCACTCGTTCGAGGAAGCTCTGAAAGCCTCCATCATTCCCAAGCAGCAAATTGCCCAGATCGCGGCGGGGCTCGTGCAAAGTGGGCAGAGCGTGATTCTTGACGTGGGCACCACGACCCACGCGGTTGCCCGTGCATTGGTTGCTCGGGACGACCTGCATGACGTTGTCATCATCACCAATGGGCTTAGCATCGCCCTGGAATTGGAACAGGCCATCCCACGGTTCTCCGTGATCGTCACCGGAGGGTCACTGCGCCCGCTGCAGCATTCGTTGGTCGAGCCGCTCGCCGGGTTGGTGCTCAGTCAGGTTCATGCCGACCTGGTCTTCATTGGCTGTAACGGCGTCGACATTGCGGGCGGTGTCACCAACATCAACCTGCCGGAGGCCGGAATTAAAGCGCTCATGCTCACCGCGGCGGAGCGGGTGGTTGTCGTGGCCGACCGATCCAAGCTGGGCCAGGTGCATCTCGGCCGGGTGGGCCCGCTGAGCGCCTTCCACACCCTCATTACGGATGCCGCTGCGGATCCGGCGATGCTGGATTCGTTGCGTGAGGTCGGACTGACCGTCTTACTCCCCGAAATCGCGCATGGTGCGCCAGACCGGCTCTAGGCTAAACGGATGCGCGCACCGACCGGAATTCAATACGGCCTGACTTTGCAGACCGCGAACGGAACGTCCCGAGCCGTCGTGACCGAGGTGGCGGCAGGTCTCCGGGCATATTCCGTGAACGGCATAGACCTGATCGAGAGCTTTTCCGAGGCATCCCAACCGCCCATGGCTGCCGGCATCGTGCTCGTGCCGTGGCCCAATCGCATTCGCGACGGTAAATGGATCCAGAACGAGGTTACCCGCCAACTCGCGCTCACCGAGCCGGCCCGCCACAACGCCATCCATGGGCTGCTCCGCTTCACTGCCTACCGTGAGGTGTCCCGGCAGAGCGATTCGGTAACGCTCGGCGCGACGAGCTTTCCGCAGTCCGGCTACCCGTTTCACCTCGACACCGAGGTGAGCTATGCCCTCACTCCGAACGGTCTGAACGTGACACACCGGCTGACCAACGTCGGTACCGAGGCGGCGCCGGTAGCTGTGGGAGCGCATCCGTATCTGAAAATAGGTGACGTACCGACTGGCGATCTCGTGGTACGAGTGGACGCCGCAACCCATATCGACGTAGACGACCGCCTCAACCCGACCGGCGAAACTCCCGTCGATGGCACCCGTTTCGACCTGCGCGGGGGCGTCGTGGTCGGCGACCTCGATCTCGATGATGGCTTCGGCGGGGTGGGCCTGGCCCGTCCCGGTTCCGGCGCGCCCGGCGAACACACCCTCACTGCAGCGGATGGCCGCAGCGTCACCCTGTGGGGCGACGAGAATATGCGCTATGTACAGGTCTTCACGCCGCACATTTTTCCGGTGCGAACCGGAGCCGTCGATCCAATCCGCGGCCAGGCGATCGCCATCGAACCGATGACGGCACCCGCCGATGCGTTCAACTCCGGCGCTGGCCTGCACTGGCTGCAACCGGGGGAGGACTGGATCGTGCGCTGGGGCATCCGTCACGCCGGGTTCGACTTTTTCGCCTAAGCCGGTGGATGCTGCCCGGCCACCACGACCAGTTCGGCCAGCACGCGCCGAACAGATGCCCGGGCGAGGGTTTCCGGTCGACTCAATGCATCGATCTGCCGCGCCACCGGCAGGTCGCGGAACGGCACGAGCACCACGCCGTCACCCTCGCGGGGCGCCATCGTGTACCGCGGCAGCAGCGCAACAGCCGCTCCGGTAGCCACGACCGAAGCCGCCACGAAGAACTCGTTGATGCGATGCACGATCCGAAGTGGCTGACCCGCCGCCGCGGCGACCACGTTCACCGCCTCCGCGAGCGGAAAACCGACGTGCCCGGAGACCCACGGTTCGTGGCGAATATCATCAACCGACAGGGACGCGCGACCGGCGAGCGGATGCCCGACCGGCACGGCCACATCGAACGGCTCCAACAACAGCGGCGTGACCGCAACCGTACTCGGCCAATCCGGATCATGAGGAACCCGGTGCGCAATGACCAGGTCATAGTCGGCGACGAGCGCAGCAAAGCGCTCCCGCGGCACATCTTCGTCGCCACAGCCCACGGTCGGCCCGCCACAGGAGTGCAGGCGGTTCAGTAACGGGCCGAACCAGGCCAGACCGGCACTGTGGAACGCGCTCACGGTCACCGGCAGTCCCGGGTCGTTCTGAAACCGCGCCACGGCCTCATCGGCGCGCGCCATCGCCGTTGATACGTCGGCAGCCGCCAGCGCGAGCGCCACCCCGGCCGGCGTCAATCCGAGCACACGACCGCGTTTCTCGGTGAGGGGAACGCCGGCTCGTCGCTGCAGGGCGCTGAGGTGCTGCGAAACCGCCGATGACGAGACGTGCAGCGCACGGGCCACTGCTGCGACGCTTCCGCGTTCGCCGAGTTCCCGCAACACAGCCAATTGACGCAATTCCATAAGCTCAGGCTAAAGCATCCGTTGAAAAAAAGGCCTCTAGAATTAATGGATGCCGCCCAGCACCATTAACCCATGACCATTCCGCCACCCCACCGCACTCTGCCCGGCCGAACGTTGCTGCCCGGCCGAACGTTGCTGCCCGGCCGAACGGTGCTGCCCGGCCGAACGGTGCTGCCGCACCTCGGGCGCTATCGCGTCGATCTTGTGCTGCTGCTCGTGGCCGCGGTCTGGGGTGGAAGCTACCTCAGTGCGAAGGTGCTCACCGAACAGGCGAGTGTATCGGCCGTGCTCGCGCTGCGCTTTCTGGTCGCGGCGCTCGCCCTGCTGATCGTCTGGGTGATGCGGCGCGAACGACTGCCGTCGCGGCGCGCGCTCGGGGTCGGCGTGTTGCTCGGGGTGACCCAGGCGAGCATTCTCTGGCTTGAAACTCAGGGCGTGGCATTCACGTCGGCCACGAATGCGGGCCTCATCATCAGCCTGACGATCATTGTCACTCCGGTGCTGGAATCGGTCGTGGCCCGCCGGTGGCTGCCGCGCCCATTCTTCGTGGCCGCGGTGCTTGCCGTTGTCGGCGTCGCCCTGCTCGTCTCCGACAACGGGTTTGCCCAGCCGAATGTGGGCGACCTGCTCATTCTCGCGGCGGCGCTCGTGCGCTCCCTGCACGTGACGATGATGGGCCATCTCACCCGTGGGCAAAGTGACAGCACCATCACCCTCACCCTGTTGCAGGCGCTCGTCGGGGCGGTCGTCTTTAGCGCTTTCGATATCCACGGCCTCGTCGCGGCAGTCTCGACCTTCGACGTAGCTGCATGGATCGGCGTGCTCTACCTTGGCCTGGCCTGCAGCGTGTTCGCGTTTCTGGCGCAGATGTGGGCGATCCGCCGCACCTCGGCGGCCAGGGCCAGCCTGCTCATGGGCACCGAACCGATCTGGGCGGTGCTCGTGGGGGTGTCGCTCGGCAGCGAAGCCCTCGGCCTCATCGGGGCAGTCGGTGCCGTGCTGATCATCGTGGGAACGTTCTGGGGCCAGCGCATCGAAGCGAGCCACCGTTTGAACGTGGGGTGAGCTTCCGTTCGGGTGGTCCGGTCAGCGCGCCCCTTTTGCCGAGCCGTGAGTTTTCACCCGCGACGTTCGCCGAGCCGTGAGTTTCGGAGCGCTGAATCGTTTGAATGGGCGCAAGACTCACGGGTCGGCAGATGCAACTCACGGGTCGGTGACGCGAGCACACGGGTTGGCGAGGAAGGGGAGGCCGACCAGCACCCAGCCGATTGTGCTGAGCCCTACTAGGCGGTGTGCGGGTCGACACCGTCGGCCACGGCCGCCTACCAGGGACGGGGCCTGGGCCCGGTCCACGGGCCCAGTTTAGAAACTGGGCCCGTGTTCAAAAGGTGGGCCCGGCAAGCGGATGCCGCGGCTCGCGTGCGTGTGTCAGCCGCGCAGCGCGGTCTCGAAGAGTTCGAGCAGGTGGGTGTAGAGCGCGTAGCTCGGCAAAGCCGCGATTGGAATGACCGCTTCGCCGGGCACGGCCTCTGCAGAGCCCACGCTGAGCAGACCGGCCGAGGGAGTGGCAATGACGCGAACCGACGCGTGCACCGAGCGAACCCGAAGTTCGGTCCACTCCTGGTTCCAGAAACGCTCAAACGCGTCGTTGGCGTCCGTTGGCGGCGCCAGGACGGCCGAAGCATCCGCCGCGAGACGCTCATCCAACGCCCTGACCGAGAGATGCCCGGGCTCAGTCGCACGTGTCCACGTCGGCCCGACACCCAGAAAGCGCAGGATGACGTCGACGGTCTGGCCGACCGGGCGCATCTCGATGGCGAAATTACCGGGATCGGGTGCATTCTGCGAAGTGGCGGAGAAGGCGAACAGAGTGGACTCGCCCCGCGTCCAGCTGCGCAGGCTTCGGGTGACCCCGCCGAGGGTCGTGCTGGCTTCGAGTTGGATGGCGCCGGCGTCCCAGTGAGTCACGACCTGCAGGGCAAAGGGGCTGAGCCGACGGCTGTTGCCCTCGAGCAGTCTGTTGGCCCGAAGCTCTGCCTGGGCGGGGGAGCGCCAGGGCAACGCACCGGTCGTGCGCGCAGCGAGCAGGGCGCCCTGTGCCGCCTCGGAGATCTCGAGTATCGGCGGGGTATACGGCTGAAACGAGGGAACCCGCCTCAGAAGTTCGAGCGGTTCCCCGGCCGCCAGGGTGGCAGCGCGGTCGAGTTTCGGGGCCGCGTCGACGTCTACCTGGGTGGCGCTGATCTCGCCGGACAGCACAAGCACAGTGGCAACATACGACAGCGTCGGCGCGCAGGCCAGAAACTGATGCGTCGCAGCGGATGCCGTGAGGCTAACGTGTCGCAGTCCGGTCGCCCAAATCCAGCGTTGGATGACGATCTGCTGGTCGCCCTGCGGGTAACTCGCCGTGATCATGCGCCCGTCCACAGCCTGCTTAGCCCACAGGTCGACCGCGATGATCTGCGAGCCGGGGTGGTCGGTGAGGATTGCCGCGATGGCGACGCTGGAGGCGGCCTCGATCGGCGCGGTCGACGGCGTCGACGTGAGAACGATATTGGGTCGAAATGCACCAGTGGCGGTGTTCGCGAGGGCGAGCACGCGCTCGGCACCCTCGTGCGACAGGCTCTCCCATCCGTCGAGGTCGGGCAGAGTGGCGCTGAACAACGTCATTTGAGTTCTTTCAGAGTTCTGAACCAGCCTGGCAACAGGAATCTAGGCAACCAGAACAGGGACATCGTGAATGTGAGCATGCTCAGAGCACCGATGGCGCCCAAAACGAGGGTGAAAGCCCTCGCCTCGGCAGCTAGCGCGAGAGGGCCTGCAGATAAGACGATCGCGGCAAGGCCCAGAAAAGTGAACCCGAAACCGACACTGTAGCCATAATGCCCGGGGGTGACGGGGACTATCCAGTTGTTCCAGATGCGGCGGTAGGCGAGTGTGCCGAGGGTCAGGGCGAGCAGCCCGATGCCGAGCAGAATCCAACTCATCCGAACAATCCGTTCCACGTGTCTTTGATGCCGTTGCCGATTTTGTCGCCGCCCCACCCGCCGGCAATGCCGCCGATCACTCCGCCGACGACGCCGCCGATTATCGTTCCCGGTCCGGGCAAAATGCTGCCGATGGCGGCTCCCGCCAATGCACCGGCCCACGCGCCACCTGCGCCGCCGGCCGCGCTCGCCCCTCCGACGATGACGGCGTTCTGGGTTGCGCTGGCTGCGCGGTCGCCGTCGTCCCATTCCGGGTGCGCCTTGAGGTCTGAGTTGTACTGGTCGGAGTATTGGCCCCACACGGTGAGGCCGACGCCGGCAACGCCCAGAACCTTGCCAGCGGTTCGCGCCCACGTGGGCGGCGCCACGGCGTCGAGGACGGCTGCCAGGAATGGCCTGGACTTCCAGCCGTCCGGCAGTGAGATGGAGGTTGGCACCGGAGAGGTTGCGGTTCCGACCGTGACCAGAATGCCGCTGGAAAGACGGGTGTACCCCACCCCCTTGATGATCTCGTCGGGCACGATCGCGTCGATGCGCGGAATAAGTGGGAGAACGGCGCCGGGGGTGGGCACATAGAGGATTCGATAGCGGTGCAGGAGCTCGGCTGCGAGGCCCTGTGCGACACCTCCGGGAACGCTGCTGAGCGCGTCAACGCCGGTGCTGCCCCACAGTGGTTGGTACTGCAGAAGGGAGCCGAGGGCTGAGGCACACTCCTCGTCGGCGGCGATTGCATTGGCATTAAACCGAGCGACGTCGGCTTGCAGAGTGCACCGAATCTGGCCGAAATCGATGGTGACCTCGGCGTCGAGACTCCCGAATGCGCTGATTTGCTGCCGGAGGTCATTCCTTCGCGTTTTCAGAGTGGAGAGCGTCGCGCTGTAATTGTCGAGCGCCGTTCGGGCGCTTCGGGTGGTCTGGCCAATCTCATCCACGATTGAGCGTGGTGTCGTCATGGCCGAATACACGGTGGAGCTTTCGGGAGCCTGGTATGCGGCCGGCATGCCACGCCACTGGCCCTCTGCGCGGGTCATCGATTCGGCGAGCGTGTCTGCGCGCATGACGAGAGTGGTGCCGTGCTGCTCGAGCACGGCTCCATCCGGCAGCGTTTCGAGCACGAAGGTGGTCATCGGGCTACCTCGTCGAGTTTCCCCTGATTATGTTCGGCCATTTCCAGATCGCCACGTTCGAAGGCGTCCACAGCCTCGGCAGTGTGAAGGGTCGCCGACTCGAGGTGGCTCTTGGCCTAGGCGACGCTGACTATTAATTGGAATTCGGCGAGCTCGAGCAGTGCCGTCGCGGTCCTCGATCCGGGCACGGCCGCCGAGGCCTCGGCCAACTCGCTGGTCAGCGCGGAAGCGGCGGTGTCGAACTCCGCGGCTTCTGCCGCGACAGCAGCGATGATGCGTCGAGTTTCGGGTAAATCAATAGACCATGACTGTGAAATGATTTCCCCTGTTCCCCTGTTCCCCTGTTCCCCTGTTCCCCTGTTCCGCTGCGCCGCGCCATATCGGGTACCGACGTGTTCCCCGCGCAAATCGACCCTATCCGATTGGGTTGTGTTTCACCTCGTTCGGGGTTGCGAAGCTGCACGCTCGCGCACGCTCGCCTCCGGGCGCAGATCGAGGCGGCGCAGCAGTTGCGCGTTCAGGGCAACGACCACGGTCGACACCGACATGAGCAGGGCCCCGATCTCCATCGGCAGTACGAAGCCGATCGGTGCGAGCGCACCCGCGGCGAGCGGAACCGACAGCAGGTTGTACCCGGCCGCCCACCAGAGGTTCTGCCTCATCTTGCGGTAACTCGCCTGCGACAACTCGATCACCGAGAGCACCGACCGCGGATCGTCGCTCGCGAGAATGACTCCCGCCGATGCGATCGCCACGTCGGTCCCGGCGCCGATCGCGATGCCGACGTCGGCCTGCGCGAGCGCCGGGGCGTCGTTCACTCCGTCGCCGACCATTGCCACGCGGCGGCCTTCGCGCTGCAGCTCGGCCACTTTGCGCGCCTTGTCCTCCGGATGCACGCCCGCGAACACCCGGTCGATGCCGAGCTCGGTTGCGACTGACTGGGCCACGGCTTGGGCGTCGCCGGTGATCATGACGACCTCGATGCCCTGTCGGTGCAGGGCATCCACCGCCTGCCGTGACTCCTCGCGGATCTCATCGGCCAGGCCGATCGCGCCGACGACAATGCCGTCGCGCAGCACGTGCAAAATGATAGCGCCCTGGCTCTGCCACGCCACGGTCTCGGCCAGCGGCGCCGCCTTGTATTCGTCGAGCATGTTCGGCCCGCCGACACTCACGCTGTGCCCATCGACCAGGGCGGTCACACCCACCGCCGCCGCAGTCTGAAAGTCGCTCGCCCGCGGCACGGTCAGAGCATGCGCGCGCGCAGAATTCACAATGGCGCGAGCCAGCGGATGTTCACTGTCACCTTCCACGGACGCCGCCCACGCGAGCACGTCGTCGCTCGAAAACAGGTTAGCGTCCGCCGAAGCCGCGCCGACTTGAGGAACGCGCGCTGCGGCATCCGCGTGGCTGCTTGCGACGGCCACGTGGCTGACCGTTGGCTCGCCCTTGGTGAGTGTGCCGGTTTTATCGAACAGAACCGAGGTGACCTGGCGCATGCTCTCAAGGGCGAGGCGATCCTTGATGAGCACGCCGCCCTTCGCTGCACGCTCGGTGGCGATCGACACCACGAGTGGAATCGCCAGTCCGAGGGCGTGCGGGCAGGCGATCACGAGCACGGTGATCGTGCGCACGACGGCATCCTGCGGCTGGCCGAGCAGCGTCCAGACGATCGCGGTCACGACACCGGCGCCGAGCGCGAACCAGAACAGCCAGCCGGCCGCCCGGTCGGCAATGCGCTGCGCCCGTGACGATGAGTTCTGTGCCTCGGTGACGAGCCGCTGGATTCCAGCCAGCGCGGTGTCATCGCCGACGGCGCTCACGCGCACCCGCAGGGCTGAATCAGTCGCGACCGTCCCCGCCACGACCTGGTCGCCGCGCGAGCGCCGTACCGGCCGTGACTCGCCGGTGATCATCGATTCGTCGACGTCGGACGTACCCTCGGTGACCTGACCATCGGCCGGTACGCGCCCGCCCGGCCGCACCACGACGAGGTCGCCGAGCACCAAGTCGCTCGGTGAGACCACCACACTGTGCTCGCTAACGAGGCCATCATCCTCGACCCGCTCGGCCTCATCGGGCAGCAGCGCAGCGAGCGATTCCAGTGCAGTGGATGTCTGCGCCAGCGAGCGCATTTCGATCCAGTGGCCGAGCAGCATGATCACGATCAGCAGCGCGAGTTCCCACCAGAAATCGAGCTCGGCGTCGATGAGGCCGAGGCTCGCGCCCCAGGAAGCAAGGAACGCGACCGTGATCGCCAGGGCGATCAGCAGCATCATTCCGGGCTTGCGCGCCTTCAGCTCAGACACCGCTCCGGTGAGGAAAGGTCGTCCGCCCCAGACATACATGACGGTTCCGAGCACGGGGGAGATCCAGGTGACGCCCGCGATGTCCGGCAGTGCATACCCGACGAGCGCCCCGAACATGTGGCTGAACCCCACCACGGGCACCGCGATGACGAGCATGGTCCAGAACAGGCGCCGGAACTGCCCGACGTGATCGCCGTGGCCTGTGTGGTTCATGGCGCCGTGGTTCATGGCCGCGTGATCCGGCTTTAGGTGAGCCGTGCTGCCGTCTGTGCCGTGGTCCGCGTCAGGCCGTGTCATATCATTTCCTCGATTCCGAATCTGAAGATATTCACGAAGTATACCCCCTTAGGGTATATTCATTTCAGTTCCGGTACCGACGAGCACCGTTGCACTGCAGCGCTCGTCGCCGCGGGCGAGGTGCCCGTGAACGGTTCCGAGCGGAACACGCAGGAATGAGCAGCACTCTGCCGCGCAATCGGGCAGGCTTAAGTCATGGCGCAGAGCATATCCACGGCACCCCCCGCCGAATCCCCGAACGACACTGCCCGCCGTACCGCGCTCACCCGCATGAAGCGACTCGCGGCCGGCCTGCTCGCCCTCATGGCCATCATCTTCACCGTCTCGTTCGCCCTGCAAGACCGCTACCCCTGGCTCGAATACGTGCGTGCCGCCGCCGAGGGCGGCATGGTCGGCGCCATCGCCGACTGGTTCGCCGTGACCGCCCTGTTTCGCTACCCGATGGGCCTGCGCATTCCGCATACCAACATCATCGCCAACCGCAAGGCCGAGATCGGCGCGAGCCTCGGCGAGTTCGTCGAGACCAACTTTCTTTCCGAGGCGGTCATCCGCGGCAAGCTCGAATCGGTACAACCAGCCCGCCGCGTCGGCGCCTGGCTCGGCGATGACAAGAACGTCGAAAGGCTCACCGACGAGCTCGCTGTCGCCGGCCAAGGGGTGCTCAACCTGCTCGGTGATGACGCCATCAAGAACCTCATCGAATCCGTCGCGCGCGAGCACCTGATCCAACCGGAGTGGGCCCCGAGCCTCGGCCGGGTGGGGGAACGGCTGGTCACGAGCGGCCAGCAGCACGCGGCCGTCGACCTGCTGCTCGACCGCGCCGACGGCTGGCTGCGCGACCACCCCGAAGCGTTCGGCCGCGTGGTGTCGCAGCGATTGCCCACTTGGCTGCCCGGATTCGTCGACAAGCTCGTCGATGACAAGGCCTACCGTGAGGTCCTCGCTTTTGTCGCGTCCGCCCGCCAGGACCGGCAGCATCCGGTGCGAAAGGCCCTGGATGACTACCTGGGAGAGGTCATGCACGACCTGCAGTATGAGCAGGCCATGATCAACCGCGTCGAAAATCTCAAGGCCGAGGTTCTCGACAATGCCAAGCTGCGCGAGTTCGCCGGCGACACCTGGGAGGCCATCAAGGCCTCACTCACTCAGGCGCTCGACGACCCGGCCAGCGCGCTGCTGGTGGGCATCCGCTCGACTCTGCACGACATCGGCAACCGCCTCACGACGGATGCCGCGCTCGGCTCCCGCATCGACCGCTGGCTCGCCGACACCGCCAGTCACGTCATCTCCACCTATCGCCACGAGATCGCCGGGGTGATCACCGAAACCGTGGAGCGCTGGCCGGCCGCAGAGACAGCCGCGAAGATCGAGTTGCAGGTGGGCCGCGACCTGCAGTTCATTCGCATCAACGGAACCGTGGTCGGCGCCCTCGCCGGGCTGGCCATTTTCACGCTCGCGAACGCGGTGGCCGCGCTGATTTGAGCCGGAAGTCCGGGAAGTAGCTGAAAATCACGGCCGTGGTGTTTGGGCTTTCCCCCATTCGGGGCAGAATAAGTTTTTCTGTTGTTCCTGAAAGGCGCCACATGCACGACCTGACCCGGTGGGCCGTTCGGCCGCTGATGCGCGCGTGGACGGCATGCGCCGAGCGTCAAGATCGCCGCCTGCCCCGGCCGAGCGATGTGCCTCAGGCGCATGCTCCCGGAATCGACAGCGATCGGGTGCTCATTCTGGGCTGCGGACCGGCTGTTGGCTGGGGTGTGCTCAGCCACCAACTCGCCCTGCCCGGCTCGCTTGCCCGGGAGCTGTCGGCGCTCACCGGTCGCGGAGTAGACATCGACCTTGTGGCCAATCGAACGATGACGGCGGCGAACGCGCTCCCCGCACTGGACCTGCCAAGCCTCAGCCGCTTCGACGCCGTCGTGCTGACACTTGGTGTCAATGAGGCTTTGACACTCGTGAGTCGTCGCGAATGGCGCGCCCGCCTCGGAGAACTACTCACGGTGCTCCAACGTGAGACCTCACAAAGTACCTACTTCTACATTCTGGGGATCGCGCCGATTCGGAGTATCGAGATCTTCAACCTCCCGCTCGGATTCATCGCCGATCATTCCGCAGCAGACCTCAACCGGGTCAGCGCGCAGGTGGCCGCTGAGGCACCGCGCACCACCTTTCTGCCCTTTTCACCCGCTGCCACGCTCACGCCCGACCGCCATCGCACGCCAGCCGACTACCGGGACTGGGCCGTGCTGCTGGCCGATGCCATGGCTGACACCCTCGATGCGGTACGACTCGGCATCAACGCGGAACACGTCGGTCAACGGGTAGCGGATGCTGCCAGCCGGGAACGCATCCGGCAGGCGGCCGTCGACCGCCTCGGTATTGTCGACACCCCGCCGGAGGCCCGGTTCGATGAACTCGTCGTTCTGGCTCAGCGACTTTTTGAAACCGAGTCGGCGGTGATCAGCGTCATCGACCACGATCGTCAATGGCACAAGGCGAGGGTCGGAGTGGCAGCACCAGAGATTCCGCGCGCTGACTCGCTCTGTGCCTACACGATTACCGGAGACGGACCCTTCGTGGTGGAAGACGCCCAAAAGGACCAGCGGTTCAGCCAGAACCCGCTCGTGCTCGGTGATTCGCTCATCCGTTTCTACGCCGGATTCCCGATCGAATCGCCGTCGGGGGAGCGCATCGGATCGCTCTGCGTCTTCGACCCGGCCCCGCGCTCGCTCGCCGAAGTCGACCAGGTGCTATTGCGCGAACTTGCGCTGCTGGTGCAGCGCGAGTTGCAGGTGCCGTCGAGCGAGGGTCCGGCACACCTCCCGGCGTAATCGGTGGTGGTGCTCGAGGCGATGCCAGCCGGGTAGATCACTCGCAGCACTCTGACGCTCACTTTTCTTAGCTGCGGGTAAGCTCGCGGCGTGAGCGAATCCTTCAGTCAACGCCTCCGGGCCCTCCCGGATTTTCCGAACGATCTCCCGAAATTCGATCCAGCCGATGCACCGGCCGATTCCGTTGACCTGTTCCTCGAGTGGCTCGAAGCAGCGCTCGCGGACGGGGTATTGCAGCCGCACGCTTTCAGCCTCGCGACGACGACCCAAACCGGACAGGTATCGTCCCGCATGATGATTTTGAAGAACATCGACGATGGAGCCTGGCACTTTGCCAGCACCGTGGGGTCCCGCAAAGGCCGGGAACTTACTGCAAACCCGCAAGCCGCCATGAATTTCTACTGGGCGAAATTTGGTCGTCAGGTGCGCGTTAGTGGCGCAGTCACCCTGCTTTCGGCCGAGGCATCCGCTCGCGACTGGGATGAGCGTCCCGGTGCCGACGGCCGCGACAACCCCGATTGGCAGCTTTTTGCCCTGCATCCCACGGAAGTGGAATTTTGGCAGGCGAGCAGTGATCGCCACCACATTCGCCACCGGTACGTGCTTTAAAGCCGGGCTCGCGACAGTCGTTCGCCCGATCAGGCGTGATCGTGGTGGCTGAATTCGAAACTTTGCGGGCAGCCTCATTTTTTGTCAGTCGCACTGATGCGGGCGCCATCGACACATCATCAGCGCATGCGAGTGTGCGTCGAACCCGTGGGATCGTGACGCCAGGGCTACCGTGCCGCAGTGTATTCCACGGCCGCGGCGCGCAACCGAGAGTGCACCCCGCCATAGGCCTGTGCATCCTTCAAAGTCCACTTGGGCAGTTTGGCCACCATCGTGTAGTTGGGATCGCACACGTTTGCGGCCGGCGCGAGTCCCATTTGGCTGACGAGCTGGTACGCATCGAGCGTGTCGAGACCGGTGAGATCGGATGCCCAGCTCACGAGATCTTTTTGGCTGATCCGGAACGCGTCCTCCAGTGGGCGCGCCGACCCCGTGCTCATGATGAATTCATCGTTCTCGAGCCGAGGCCACGCCGAGGCGCCGCCCTTGATCAGGTCGAGGGCGATCACCGAGTTCATTGCCGATTCGAGTCCGGTGCCACACACCTCGCCCTCACCCTGGCGCGCGTGACCATCTCCGAGCGACAGCATCGCCCCGGCGACATTGACCGGAAGATAGAGAGTTGTTCCGGCGCGCGCTTCCGGTGTGTCCATGTTGCCACCGTGGGTGGACGGCGTCACGACCAACCGAACCTCACCGCCTGCCGGAGCGACACCCACCGTTCCGTGCATGGGATCGAGCGGGAGAGCGAGCGTGTAGTCCGAGTTCTTCGCGCGAAAAATAGCCGTCCAGGCATCCAGGTCAAGACGATAGAACCACACCCGCTCCTCGAGCGGCTCGTGCAGCATTGCCGTCTCGTGCGTCGCGGAGAGCGCGCCAAAGAGGGGGAAAGTGCTCGAGATGGCGTATTGGCGCGCCGGGACGATGGAAACGAAATGTACGGCCAGCAGGTCACCGGGTTCTGCGCCGGCCACCTCGATCGGACCGGAGACCGGATTGAGTTCGTTGAACGGCACAATCTGGCTGGGAACGTCCCCCGGATTCGTTACCCGACCGCCAAAGCAGTCCTCCGTGCTGACCTCGATGATGTCGCCGGGGCGCACACTCAACAGGGGGGTGCGCCCGCCGAACACATAGGAATACTGTTCGGGGAGGGGAGCGAGCTGGTGCACTGTCATATCGCTACCTCACCCTGATCTGTGCCGGCTCGACGGGGACAGGGTTGGTCATGCGACCCGATTTGTAGAGCACGACCGCGACGACGACTCCCAGGATCAGCCAGGCCACGCCGAGGATCTGGGCGGATACTCGGGCGTTGTAGAGCACGAAGGAGAGGACCACGAATCCCAGCACCGGGAAAATCAGGTGCACGAACCAGCGGCGGGATTTCTGCCTCACGATGAACCACCACACGACCGATACGTTCAGCAGCAGGAATGCCGTCAAAGCGCCAAAGTTGACCAGAGCGGCGATGGCGCCCAGCCCGTCTGGCAGAACAGTCAGGAACAGTCCCAGGACGAGAGAGATCGCGGCGACTAGAAATGTTGCGTTGACCGGTACGCTGTGCTTCTCGCTCACCTTGGCGAGGAATTTGGGCAACTGGCGGTCGCGCGCCATCGCGTAAAGCAGGCGAGACGTCGATGCCTGAGCGACGAGTGCATTGGCAAAACCCCAGGCGATGGCGGTCGAGGCTGCGGTCAGGATGTACATGAACGGTCCGCCAGCAACAGCGGCCGCCTCGTAGAAGGCCACTCCCGTCGGGTCTCCGTTGGCGATAAGGGCTGCAGGGTCTTCCACCAGCATCGAGGCGACCCAGGTCTGTGCGATGAACAAAACGCCTAGCAGGCAGAGCGCGGCGATCATCGAGCGACCGAGAGATTTGCTGCTGCCGCTGTTTTCTTCAGCCAGGGTGGAGATTCCATCGAAGCCCAGAAATGACAACACGGCAATGGACGCGGCGCCGAATAGCAGGGGGAGGGAGAACGTTTCCGAATTGTAGAAAGCGTCGAAGCTGAAACCCTGGCCCTTGCCCTGCGAGACGGCGACGATGCCGACGATCAGGAAAATGGCCAGTACCAAGAGTTCGAGCACCAGCATGACGCGGATCACGACGGCGGCAAGGTGGATGCCCAGGTAGTTGATCACCGTGTTGAGCGCAACGAAGAGAACCAGCCAAAGCCAAATTGGGATCTGGCTGATGATGCCATTCATCGCGATGGCAGCGACAAAGTACAGCAGGGTCGGAATGAGGATGTAGTCCAGCAGAATCATCCAACCGGCGATGAAGCCGACAGGGCGGTTGATCCCGCGACCGGCGTAGGTGTAGACGGACCCGGCCATCGGGAAGGCCTGGGCCATTTGCGAGTACGAATTGGCCGAGAACATCATGGCGATCAACGCGATGATGTACGCGACCGGCGGCATTCCGCCCGAGTCGTGGAAGACTCCGCCGAAGATGGCGAATGGTGCGATCGGGACCATGAAGATCAGGCCGTAGATGATGAGGTCACTGAAAGTCAGCGTTCTCTTCAGCTCCTGCTTGTAGCCAAATTGTTCAATACCGGAAGTGGCTAAGCCACCAGAGTTGGTCGTGGCGTTCACGCGTGGTCCAATCGTCGTCGACAGACGTTATTGTTTCCAAGTGGAAATTTTTATCAGGCTACACCCTGCTGGACATCCCGACAATCTCCAAATCAGTGTCATTCGCACGCGCTAAGCGCATCGGTCGTCGCGTGAGGTCGTATCCGAGCTCTGACCCACTCGCAGCACCGCCCGAGCTTGCGGCAAATAATTGTTCGGCCGCGTTGGCAGCGGAGGTCACTGCGAGCAAGCCGCTCCTACAGAGGGCCGCCAACACGTGCACGCCGTCGTAACATCCCTCGGCGTAGGCCCCTGGAAGGGGTGCCGTGAGCCCAAAGCGTGCGACGTAGGATTCCAGCAGCCGAAGGTGTCGATCATCACCTTGCTGCAAGAAAGTGGGCATGGCGGAATACAGTTCACCACTTGAGTCGCCGCCGACGGCGATTAGACAATTTTCGTCGAGGGCGGTGCACAGCCTGACGAAAGACTGGCCGGCATCCAGTTCGGTGACTCCGCGATGAAACTCGATGCCGTCGCGCCCGACCAGCGAGACCAGGATCGCGTCGGCGCCTGCGCGTCGGGTTGCCGCTACGAGTTCGGCTGCATCGACGTGGCCCATCGGCACGAGTCGGTCCAACACGATGGGTTGCCCGAGCTCCCGCAGCACCGAAGTCGCCGCTCGGTGTACTTGGCGCGGCCAAACATAGTCACTACCAATGAGCGCCCACCGCGTTATCCGTCGGTTCCGGGCCAACCAGGCGATCGGCTGGCGCAGATGTTCTTTGGGGTCGCTGCCGAGAAAAACGCTCCCTGCGCGGGCCCGACTGAATTCGTGCGGCGGAGTGAAAACGTAGGGCACTCGGTCGGCCACCCGCGCCTCCACGGCTACTCGAATATTGGATGTGTGGGTTCCGACCAGGCCATTGACCAACCCTGCTCCGACCAGGAGGTCGACTTCGCGCGCGACGGCGTCGGGCATTCCGCCCGCATCGATCAGGACGAGTTCCATGACTGTTTCGGTGGCCAGACAGATTTCTTCTCCGGCCAGGATTGCGCAGTTGATGATCGCCGGGCCAGCCACGCCCAGCAAGCCCGACAGCGGTGCAAGAAGTCCCAGTCGAAGCGCGTGCGGATCGGGGCCGCTCAGCAGAACTTCGCTCGGGAGTAATATGCTGACCGGTGACGTCATAGGACAATTATTATGCCTGAGAAACACCAGGTCTCATCGCACGTACTTGCCAAGGAGTGGAATGGCCGAGGACTCGCCCAGCGCACGGCCGGGACCGGAATTCGCGGCTCCACTTGCGGAGTTGGTCTGGACGCTGTCAAATCTCGAACGGCGTCTCGCGCTCGGGTTGACAGTTGCGCTTTCGGAAGAAAGCGCAACGCCCGATCAGTGGCGAATTTTAGAGACTTTGGAGAGGCTTGACTCGCCGACGATGGGAGAGCTGGCCGAGGCATCGGGTATGGCGAACGCGAGCCTGAGCCGTATCGTGGATGCGCTGGAGGACACGGCGTGCGCCTTTCGATTGCCGACCGTTGCCGATCGCAGACGAATCACAGTGCATGTGTCCGACCGGGGCCGTCACAAACTCGAGCGCATTCGTCAGATTGTCGTCGCCTGGGAGCAAACGCTCCAGCAGAGGCTCGGGCCAGATGCCGCAACGGCTTTGCTTGAAGCCGCCGACTTCGCCGCGCGCGCATTGGACGCAGGTGCGAGTCTCGACCTGCAATCGCAGCACGTCCGGCCTCGCTAACGAGAGACGCACTGAATCTTGTGGAGATTCAGTGCGCCTGTGCCGCGTCCTGTGCGCGATCATTGTGGGCCCCGTCGGGCTCGAACCGACGACCCAAGGATTAAAAGTCCTTTGCTCTACCAACTGAGCTAGAGGCCCGTAGGTTCTAATCTACCGTGGATTCACGCTCAGCTTTTCTCGGTAGCGTGGAGGACGAGAAAAAACGCCACCCGAGCGCACAGTGAAACGAGGAGAACCGCCATGGCAGACAACTTCCACAAGCCCACCCTGTTCTCTGCGAACAAATTCGAGGCATTTCAGGGTGGTGACGATCCCGCCGCTATCAGCCGGGTCGCCCACGAGACAGCGCAGGCCCTGCTGAACCGGGTGCGCAAAGACCCCGACCCCGAGACGGTCGAGCGCTTGGTCGCCTACACCGACGAAAACGGCATCGACGCGGTCGCCGAATTGTGGTCCCGGGCCACACCCCGCAGCCTGCCGGGCGCTCTCTGGCGCATCTACCTCATTCGCATGCTGATTCGGCAGGACCCCGAAGGCTGTGCCTACCTCTACCAACGCGGAACGGATGCTGCCGCAACGATCGATCCACTGGTTGCCGGCGCTGCCGTGCCCACCGGTCCAGCCGAGATCATGACTCTCGCGGACGAGATTCTGCGCGGACTATTCACCGGAGACTTCGCGGTGGCGCTGGACCGCGGCGCCGCCTATTGCCGGGTCACGGCGGTCGGGGCCACGAGCATCGCCGACGATCTCGAGCTGACCGAGCCGCATCGGTCCTCGGAGCTGACCACGCGTGCGTTGCGCTTCTCGACGACCGCCGCCGAGTTCGCGGCCTGTGCGCGTCTCTGGCGCCGCGACTCCCTCGAATAGTCCCGCACGGCTCGGGCCCAGGCCCGGAACCTGGGCCCAGTTTATAAACCGGGCCCAGGTTCATAAGGTGGGCCCGGTCGGGCGATGCCACGGCAATCGCATATTCCCTTGTGCGCCAAGGGCGAACATTCGACGCCGACCGCCCTGTTCGAATACACTGGAACCTGGTCGGGCCGCAGTAATCCCGGGTTCCATTATTCGCCGCTTCGAGCGGCCTCGCGCCGAGAGGTGCTCTGCGGCCCGACCTTCTGCATTCCGGCCGCGGCGACGCGAATCTGGCCGCGGGCATCCGCTTTTCTTGCGGGCTAATTCTCGTAGCGACCAATCCAATGGGTACTTCGCACCGAACCCTAGTCATGGAACGGGACGAGACCTGACATGCTAGGTCTCATGACTGTTGATTCCGCCGGAGACCTCGCGCCGGCAGCCCCTGCCCCCAAGGAGGAGCTGCTTGCTCGAGTAGCCCACGGTGACCAATCGGCCTTCGGAGAACTATATGACCAGATCGCCCCGCGGGTGCTTGGCCTGGTCAAGCGTCTGCTTGTCGACCACGCGCAGTCGGAAGAAGTGACCCAAGAGATTTTTCTGGAGATCTGGCAGTCGGCGTCGCGATACGAACCAACGCGTGGTGGTGCGAGCACTTGGATTCTCACCATGGCACACCGGCGGGCCGTCGACCGAATTCGGTCGTCGCAGGCCGGACGGGACCGCGATACCAAAATCGGAATCCGTGACCTGGCCGTTGCCTACGATCACGTGGCCGAAACCGTTGAAGTACGAATCGAACATGAAAGGGTGGAGAAGGCGATGACTCGATTGACTCAGCTGCAGCGTCAGGCTGTGAGCCTCGCGTATTACGGCGGGTTCAGTCACAGCGAGGTCGCCGACATGCTCCACATCCCGTTGGGCACAGTGAAGACGCGGCTCCGCGACGGGCTGATCCGCCTTCGCGACGAACTGGGCGTGGCATCATGAGCAGCCGTAACGAGCAGCACCCCGCAGATCTTTCCGGCGCTTACGCCCTGCACGCCCTCGACGCCGACGACACGGCTACCTTCGAAGCACATCTCGCCGAATCCGAGTGGGCGCGCATCGAGGCTGCCGAGTTGAACGACACCGCCGTGGCCCTCGGCCTCGCCGTGGCCCCTGTGCAGCCCTCAGCCGCGGTCAAGGCCAACCTCATGTCCCTGCTCGCATCGACCCCGCAGCTTCCGCCCCTGCCGCGTGCCGCTGGCCCCGACCCGACGGAGGCCGCGGCCTCCGCCGTTGAGACGACCCCCGCTCCGAGCACACCCGGCTTGCCCGGTACACCGCCGGCGACCGCCGGGGGGGTGTCTGCCGACGCGCCGTCGGCCATCACGGACATCCGCTCGAGCAATGGTGCAGCCAGCAGCCCGCACGGCTCGGCGACGGCAGCCGAACGTGCCCAGGCGCGGTGGTTCAAACGTCCGGCGCAGATCATGCTGGCCGCCGCTGCTGCTGTTGCGCTGTTCGTCGGCGGAACCGTGCTCGGCCAAACGCTCAACACCAACCAGTTCGAGTCCCAGCAGGCATCCGGGCTCGCGCAGATCAACGCGGCCGACGATTCTCAGCGTGCCGCCACGACAACTGCCGACGGCCAGGAAGCCACCCTGGTCTGGTCGAACAAGCTGGGAATCTCCGCGGTGCTCGTCGATAATCTGCCGGTGCTGCCAAGCGATCAGGACTACCAACTTTGGTACATCAATGGTGAGGGTGCAGCTCCGGCTGGCACCTTCGACTCACGGGGTGACAGCACAGCCTGGCGGGTACTCGACGGCACGATGCATGCCGGCGACCAGGTCGGCGTAACCGTTGAGCCCAGCGGCGGCTCCGACCAGCCGACGACTGACCCGATCGTCGCGTTCCAGAGTTGATAAGCCGGCCGCTCCCATTTCGGTGGGTGCGGCCGTAAGCGCTTGTGTGCGCCCGGAGCGGATGCCCAACTAGGCTCGGGACATGAGACTGCCCTTCACTCTGTTGATTGACCCTGTGCCCGCTGACTCGCTGCAGCAGGACTTCGCCGATACATTCCGCGAGATGGATTCGTCCGCCCCGGCGCTGCGCGTTGGCGAGCTGAGCACCCAGCGCGGCGACGGAGTCTTCGAGACCCTCGCCGTCGTCAACGGCCACCCGCAGGAGGTTGAGCCGCACATCAGCCGGTTGCGCAACTCCGCGCGCATCTGCGACCTGCCGGTGCCGAACGCCGACCAGTGGCGCGCTGCGATCGCGTACGTGGTCTCGCGCGTTCCGCAGCGGGGTGAAATCGCGCTCAAGTTCGTGCTCAGCCGCGGCGTCGAGCACGGTCCGGCACCGACCGCCTGGCTGCACGCCGCCGCCGCGGCGGACTTCAGCATCGTGCGGGCTAACGGAGTGCGCGTGATCACCCTCGACCGCGGCTACCCGCGGGGAGTCGCCGAGCGAGCCCCCTGGCTGCTGATGGGCGCGAAAACGCTGAGCTATGCGGTAAATATGGCGGCTATTCGCGAAGCGCACCGTCGCGACGCCGACGACACCATCTTTCTCACCACAGACGGCTTCGTCATGGAAGGCCCGACCTCGAGCGTCGTGCTGCGCATAGGCGGCGAGTATGTCACGCCCGCGCCGAGCGGCGCCATTTTGCACGGCACCACGCAGCAGAGCATGTTCGACTACCTGCGCGCGCAGGGCGCTTCCGTCGGCTACCGCGACGTCACGGTCGAGGAACTTCGCCAAGCGGATGCCGCCTGGCTCGTCTCCAGCGTGCGCCTGGCCGTGTCCGTCGTCGCCCTCGACGGTGCGGCGTTTGCCGCCGACCAGGCGCTGACGGATGCCCTGAACACGTACCTGCTGGCACGCACGGCGTAGCCGCGCGCTTCGCCGCGCCCGCTACGGGTCGGGGCGCCACCCCTGGCGGCGCGCTGACCCGCAGGCGGCGCGCTGACCCGCAGGCGGAGTGCTGACCCGCAGGCGGTGCGCTGACCTTGTCGGGCCGGGCTGCGGCATCCGTTTGTCGACACCCTCGAATTGGGCCTAAGTGCCGCGCCCAGTATGCTCTGGGATGACCGAAAGGAATACATGAGAATTTCTGTCATTGGATGCGGCTACCTGGGTGCCGTGCACGCGTCGGCGATGGCCGAGCTGGGGCACGACGTCGTCGGCATCGACGTCGACGCCGCCAAGATCGCCCAGCTGGCCGTCGGCAAGCCCCCCTTCTTCGAACCCGGACTGCCCGAGGTTCTGACCTCGGCCAGGAACAGTGGGCGTCTGCGTTTCAGCACCGACATAGCGGATGCCGCCGGCTCGCAGGTGCACTTCATCGCAGTCGGAACACCGCAGAAGCCCGGCAGCTACAGTGCTGACCTGCGCTACGTTGATGCTTCGATCGAATCGCTCATTCCGCATCTGTCCGACGGCGACCTGGTCGTGGGCAAGAGCACGGTGCCGGTGGGAACCGCCGCGCGCCTGGCCGAGCTCATCGAGGCTGGCAGTGGGGCTTCGCTGGCCTGGAATCCGGAATTTCTGCGCGAGGGATTCGCCGTGCAGGACACCATCAGCCCGGACCGTCTCGTCTACGGGGTCGCCGCGGGCGCGCCCGGTGAGCACGCCGTGAAGCTGCTCAACGAGATCTACGCCACGGCGCTCGCCGCCGACACCCCCCTCGTCGTAACCGACTATGCCACCGCCGAGCTCGTCAAGGTCGCCGCAAATGCGTTTCTGGCGACCAAAATCAGCTTCATCAACGCCATGGCCGAGATCGCCGAGGTCACTGGCGCCGATGTGACACAGCTGGCGGATGCCATCGGCTACGACGGCCGCATCGGTCGTCGCTTTTTGGGTGCCGGCGTTGGTTTCGGCGGCGGCTGCCTGCCAAAAGATATTCGCGCCTTCACCGCACGCGCCGAAGAGTTGGGACGCGGTGAGTCCGTGGCCTTCCTCAAGGAGGTCGACAAGATCAACCTGCGTCGCCGCCAGCGTGTGGTCGATCTCACCGTCGGGGCGCTCGGCGACTCCGTCTACAACGCCAAGGTCGCGGTGCTCGGCCTGAGTTTTAAGCCGCACTCCGACGACGTGCGTGATTCGCCGGCGCTCGACGTGGCCGTGCAGTTGCGCGGACTGGGGGCCGACGTCGTGGCGACTGACCCGCAGGCCATCGAGAACTCACGGGCGCGGCATCCGCAGCTCCAATACGCAGAATCGCTCGAAGACACCCTGCGGGGAGCGGATGCCGTCGTGCTCGTCACCGAGTGGCCCGAGTTTAGGCATCTCGACCCGGTGTGGGCCGGTGCGCTCGTGAAAACGAAGACGGTGATCGACGGCCGCAACGCTCTCGATCCCGCAGCCTGGCGTGCCGCCGGCTGGACCTACCACGGCCTCGGTCGTCCGTAGCCTGAAGTCTCGGTGCAGTGCGTTCTCTGGCCCGGATCGCGGGCCCACTTTGTAAACGGGGCGTTCAGCACCGGGCCCACCTTATGAACGTGGGCCCAGCCTAGAAGCTGGGCCCACGTTCACAACATGGGCCCGGGCATTCCCGGATGCCGATCAAGGTTCGGGGCCCGCCCCGCCTAGACTCGTACCAATGTGGCTTCGGGGAATGCTCGTCGCGGCCCTCGCCGCAACCGCGGCCTGGGGCGTGCACCTCGCCATACCGGGCATCCCCCTGCTCACGACCGCCGTCGTGCTCGGAATCGTCGTCGGCCAGATCCTCGCCGCGCGCCCGGCGCTCACCGGCGCTCTCGCGCCCGGCCTGTCCGTCGCCGCCAAATCATTCATGCAGCTGGGCATCGTGCTGCTCGGTCTTAAACTCAGCCTCGTCGACATCGCCGCGCTCGGCTGGGTGACGATTGCCACCACCGTCGCAATCGTGCTGCTCACCTTCGCCGGCACTCTCGGCCTCGGCCGCTGGTTCGACCTGCCCGGGCACCAACCCCTGCTCATCGCCACCGGATTCAGCATCTGCGGCGCCTCGGCGATCGGCGCCATGAGCGGCGTCGTCAAGGCCAAAGACGAAGAGACGGCCACTCCGATCGCCTTGGTGACCCTGTGCGGAACCCTCGCCATTGCCGTGTTGCCGTTGCTGTGGCATCCGCTCGGCTTGAGCGCACTGCAATACGGTCACTGGGTCGGGGCCGGTGTGCACGATGTCGGCCAGGTCGTGGCGACCGCGCAAATCGCCGGATCATCCGCACTCGCCGTGGCCCTCGTCGTCAAACTCACTCGGGTACTCATGCTCGCCCCGATCGTCGCGGTTGCGTCGGTCGTGGAACGCCACCGGCAAGCGGGGCGCGATATTGCACAAGCGGATACCGCCCTCATGGCCACTGCGGAGAGCCCTGATACTCAAAGGGGTGTGGCGAAGCGCCCGCCCATCGTTCCGCTTTTCGTCGCTGGATTCATCGTGGCAATGCTGGTGCGCACGTTGATTCCCCTGCCCGTGCCCGTGCTGGATGCCGCCGAGGTTCTTCAGACCGGCTTGCTGGCGATGGCACTCTTTGCCCTCGGAACGGCCGTCAACCTCAGTACGCTACTGCGCACGGGTGGCCGGCCGCTCGCTGTCGGGCTGCTGTCGTGGGTACTGATCGCAGCGCTCGCCCTGGGGGCCGTGCACCTGTCCTGACCGGGGAGCCCGGTGTGCTCGCGCCCGCTACGGTTTCGCGGCCCGTTGCCACGGCGGTCTGACGAAGAGCGCAACATGGCCTGCGAGAGCGACGACAGCGACAAAAATGGCGCCAAGATGCACGTTCAGCGGACTCCCCGCATACATGGTGATCCCGACCGAGAGCAGGGTCAGCGCCAGCACCGCCAGCGCCACCCGATAGTGTCGGCGCACGCCGATCAACACCAGCAGCGCCGGGACAACGAACAGGATGATGCTCGCAGCATTCATCTCGTTGACCATGTCCACCAGGGGGCCCAGCGGCCTGATCCCGTCAAACAGTGATCGATAAAACATGGCGGAGCAATGGAATGCCAGACCGACAATGCCGCCAAGGAACAGAACAGCGTCTGCCCACGACAGCCTGACCGAGCGCCCGGCCAGGGGAAGCTGAGGCAGCAACGGCCGCGCCAGCAGAATGAGAACGGATACCCCGGCGAGCGTGACCGCAAATGCTGCGGTCACGCTGCCCCCAGCGAACACGCCGAGCCACCGGGTGAAGTTGGTTCAGCACTGACTTGAGCATCGTTCCAAGTCATCGACAAACTCCAATTCTTCGGGATTTAGCCGAAAAGGTCTCCGAGCCAGCTTTCCTTCTTTTTCGGGCGATAACCATCCCGACTGTCGCGATCGCGGTCTCGGTCATACCCGCGGTCGCGGTCGTTGTTGCGCTCGCCATACTGCGGAGCCCGGGTGCGGGCATCCGGATACTGCTGTTGCTGGGGTACAGCGACAACCACCGGTGCCGCGGTGGCAGCCGGCGCCGCAGCGGCAAATTCCTTTTCGGCGCGATCAATGATCTTGTCAAGCTCACCGCGGTCGAGCCAGACGCCGCGGCATTCCGGGCAGTAGTCAATTTCTACGCCGCTGCGTTCGCTCATCACGAGGGTGGCGGAGTCGGTTGGGCATTTCATAGAAGTCCTCCAGAACAGGTCGGTCTTCAACCCTAAACAGTGAACACCGGCTCTTGCTGAGAGCGGGTGCGAGTGCACGAGCGGAACGGCACCCAGCGCGGTACCCGGGACGTTTATCGGCGGGACTCGTCGTGGCGGCGCAGCCTTCGAGGCAACTTTCGTCTGGAGCAGTAGAAGTTTATCGACGTGTTTGCCCCGGTAGCTGAGATTACGTCATAATCGCAGGGCATGCCCGAAAGTCGGGCCGCATACGCACCAGTTCCGAAACCCGAGTCGGAGGCTATACATGTCCGTTCAGTCCACCGCGGAGCGGCGCGAGCGCGCAGCCGACCGCTCTGGCAGCAAATCCGCCACCCGCTCCTTCCGCGGCGACATCGAAGGACTGCGCGCGGTCGCCGTGGTCGTGGTCATTTTCGACCATCTGCTCGGCTGGCCATCCGGCGGATTCATCGGTGTCGACATCTTCTTCGTGATCTCCGGTTTTCTGATCACCAGCCTCCTGCTCAAGGAGCATGCACGAACGGGCCGCATCTCCCTGGTCGATTTCTATCGCCGGCGCATCCGGCGCATCCTGCCGGTCTCACTGCTCGTGCTGGTCGTCACCGTGGCGGTCGGATTTCTGGTGCTTCCGAGCGCCCGTGCCCTCAGTACCCTGTGGGATGGAATCTACTCGGCACTGTTCGTGGCCAACTGGCACTTCGCCGCAGTCGGCACCGACTACCTGCAGGCTACCAACGCCGTTTCCCCGCTGCAGCACTACTGGTCGCTCGCGGTGGAAGAACAGTTCTACTTCGTCTGGCCGTTCCTGCTTCTCGTCATCTTCGCCCTCGCCGGCCGCCGCACGCTGAGCGCAGGGGCACTCATCACGCTCGTCGCTGCGACCACCGGCGTCATCACCCTCGCCTTCCTGGCCTGGAGCTTTTTCGAAACCTCGACGAGCCCCGCCATCGCCTACTTCTCCACCGGAGCCCGCGCCTGGGAGCTTGGAATCGGCGCATTCGTGGCCGCCGCCGCGCCCGGCCTGGCGAAGCTGCCTCTACGCGTGCGCCCCCCGATCGCCTGGCTCGGCCTCGCCCTCATCGTCGCCAGCCTCGTGCTGATCAGCAGGGATTCACCGTTTCCAGCGCCCTGGGGCCTGCTACCCGTCGCGGGAGCTGCCCTCGTGATCGCCGCAGGCATCGGGCAGCCTGAGCAGCGCCTGTTGTTCCCCCTGACCAACCCCGTCAGTCGCTATGTCGGCAAGATCTCCTACTCCCTCTATCTCTGGCACTTTCCGGTCATGATTCTGCTCGCCACCATTTTCGCCGCGGATTCGCCGCTCTACCTGCCGCTCGCAGCCCTTCTCATGGTCGCCCTCTCGGTGTTTTCCTTTCACTACGTTGAAGACCCCATTCGTCACTCACTCTGGCTCGAAAACTCCCTCACCCGAAAGCGAGAACGGATGCGCCGTCCTGCCCCCCAGCACAGCACCGGGATCAGCCCGGCCCAGGCTTGGATCGGTGCCCTCGTGATCGTGGCTCTCGTTCTCGTCTCTGTCTCGTTTATCGCACTGAGGGGCGGCACGCCATCCGGGCCGTCCGCGAATTCAGCCCCGCTCGGAGCGGTAGCCGACCCGGGAGTGAAGACGACCACCGAGCCAGCCACCCTGCTGGCCGCTCGGCAGGCCACCATCGCTGCGGCTCTCGCTGCAACGGCCTGGCCAGAGACCACCCCGGCTTTCGATGCGCTCGGCGACAACTCCGGAGCCCCGGAATGGGTCGACGACGACTGTCTTTCAGTCAGCGAGAAGAACGCCGCCGACTGTCTCTACGGCGATCCGGCGGCGACCAAAACGGCGGTGCTTCTTGGCGATTCCATGGCAATAAGTTACATGCCCGCGATTCGTTCCGCCCTCGAACCGCTCGGCTACAACGTGCGGTCCCTGACCATGTTCTCCTGCCCGGCCGTGAACATCTCGGTCGCCGCCAAGAGCGCCTCCGACGCCTCGGCCGCCAAATGCGACGACCACCATGCCTGGGTCTACGCCGAGGTAGCCCGACTCTCGCCCGACCTCGTCATCATGTCGAGCCTGGCCGGATCCATCGTGCGCCTCGCCAGCGGCAACGAAGGAGCAGCAGCCCTCACCGAGTGGCAGGTCGCGACCGCCGACACGCTCACGGCGTTGCAGGGATCGACCGAGCATGTCGCTGTGCTATCGCCGCCGCCGGCCAGCACTCCGTTCGCCGAGTGCAAGACCCTCACGAGCACCCCCGGAGATTGCGCCTACAGCCCGTCGAGCCTCTACCAAAAGGTCATTGCGAGCGAGCAAGACGCGATCGAGCAATTCGGTGACTTCGCCCAGTACGTGGACATCCTTCCGTGGCTCTGCGTCGACGAGGGTTGCCCGGCGTTCATCGACAACACGCCGGTGTTTTTCGACGGACAGCACTTCGTGCGCGAGGCGAGCGCCCAGCTCGGTCCGCTGCTCGCCGAGGCACTGTTTACGCCGGCCGCCTAGCCGGAGCGAACGGCGCATCCGCTTGACGTGGCACTTGCCGCGCCCGGTTGGGGTGCCTGCTCCAATAACCGGCGCAGCGGCCAGCTGGACCCGGCGTGATCATGCGCTTCGGGCGCAATGCTCAGCGCTCTCTCGGCCGAAATTCGCGGGGCCAGTCGTTCGCACGGATTCGCCGGATCGTCTTGACCTCGCCGATGGTTCCCCATTCGTCGAGGCCCAGGCGTGACAACGGGCGCAGCTGCTCAATGAGCGGATGCTCCCCGTCCAGCACCGTCGATGACACCGCGATGTGCGTGACCTCGCCAAACACGAGCGTGCAATCGCCCAGCTCCAGCGTGGAATGCAGGCGGCACTCGATCGCCGCCGGGGACTCGGCCACCCGCATGGAGGCGACGGTTACGCTGGGCTCCCTGGTGAGTCCGGCGCGGTCGAACTCGCTCTCCGCCGGCCCGAAGTCAGTGGCGGTTGCGTTGACCTCTTCGAACAACGACTCCGGCGTGAAATTCACCACGAAATCTCCGGTCGCCAGAATGTTGCGCACGGTGTCCTTCACCCCCACCGAGGTGAACTGAACGATGGCCGGCGAAACGGATGCCACGGTGAAAAATGAATGCGGCGCCAGGTTGTCGACACCCGCCGCCGACCGGCTCGACACCCACGCGATTGGCCGCGGCACCACGAGCGAATTCAGCAGGCGGTAGAAGTCGTGACGCGGCAAATTCCGGGGGTCAAAGTTAGTACGCACCCGCTCAGGCTAACAACTCGCGTTGCCATTCGGGCCAGCGGGTCACTGCGGGCAGGCATTGCGACGTGAGCGCATCCGCCGACACGAACACTCCGAATAAGCCGTCCATCCGCCCGGCAGCAGCTCCCGGCTGCCCGCGCCGATAGAGTGGGCTGATGCCTATTCTTCCCCGCCTGGTGGCCTTCGACCTCGACGATACGCTCGCGCCGTCCAAGTCCGCGCTCGACCCGATCATGATTGACCTGCTGGTCAAGCTGCTGGGCGTCACCGAGGTCTGCGTCATCTCCGGCGGCCAGTTTGGGCAATTCCAGGCGCAGATCATTGACAATCTGCCCGAGATCAGCCCGGAGAAACTCGCCCGGCTGCACCTCATGCCGACCTGCGGCACCCAGTACTACCGCAGCGACTCGCAGGGCTGGAGCCAGGTCTACGCCGAGAACCTCAGTGCGGACCAGAAAACTCGCGCACTCGAAGCCGTCGAGCAGACCGCTCGCGACCTCGGCTTCTGGGAAAGCGACCCCTGGGGACCGATCCTCGAAGATCGCGGCTCGCAGATCACTTTCTCCGCGCTCGGCCAGGCGGCTCCGATCGCCTCCAAAATCGCCTGGGACCCGACCGGTGAGAAGAAGAATGCCCTTCGGAGCGCCGTGCAGGCGCTGTTGCCCGACCTTGAGGTGCGCTCCGGCGGATCGACCTCCGTTGACATCACCCGACAGGGCATCGACAAGGCTTACGGAATGAAGCGCCTGGCCACCCTGACCGGTGTCGATCTGGACGACATGCTGTTTGTCGGTGACCGCCTCGATGAGAACGGCAACGACTACCCGGTCAAGGTTCTCGGCGTCGAATGCATCGCCGTCGAAGGCTGGCCCGACACTGCCGCCCTGCTTGAAGACCTGGTTCCGCGCTACGTCACCGTCTGACCGCTGAGCCCCCGTACCTGACACCTTTTCCTGTCCGCCACCGCAGTGCTTTTACCCCCAGTTCGAGGCTGACTGGTAGGTACCCTATTCCGCTGAATGGGTGACCGGCCTACGGTGTGCTCACCGCTCCCAAAAGCGGCATCAGGAGGCTGTACCGTGCAGAGCGCACTCCGGCACCAGAAAAAGTCGCGACGCAAAAAAGCCTGGCATCTCACCCTCGTCAGCCTGCTCTCCCTCGTGCTTATCGGTGCCGGAGCGGGCGGGGTCGGTGCCTACAAACTCAGCCGATCCTTCGACGACCAGGTCGCGACCATCGACCAGGTATTTCCGCCAGCGAGCTTGCGTCCGGCTCCAAGCACCGGGGTAGCCGCCGAGGCCCGGAACATTCTCGTGCTCGGCTCTGACAGCCGCGGCGTGCACAATGCCTCGATTAGCGACCTCACCGGCCAGCGCTCCGACGTGATCATGGTTGTACATATTCCGGCCGATCATGAAGGGGTCTGGGTCATGTCGATCATGCGTGACAGCTGGGTGGAGATTCCCGGCCGCGGCCAGTCCAAAATCAACGCCGCGCTCTCCTGGGGTGGGGTGCCGCTCGCTGTCCAGACCGTGGAAAGCTTGATCAAGACCCGCATCGACCATGTCGCCGTAATTGATTTTGAGGGCTTCCAGGCCATAACGGATGCCCTCGGCGGCGTCGAAATAGACAACCCGGTCGAGTTTGAGTCTTCCAAGATCAAGGGACACACCTTCGCCGTCGGCAAGCAGGTCGTGACCGGTACCGAGGCGCTGGCCTACTCGCGCGAGCGCTACGCCTTCGCCGACGGTGACTTTACCCGGGTGCGCAACCAACAGCGTTTCTTCAAGGCCATGCTGAGCACCGTCATGAGCTCCCGCACCGTGACCAACCCCGCTACCGTAGTTGACCTGATCACCGCGGTCACCCCGTGGATTGCAGTGGACGACGGCCTCGACTTCGCCCTCCTGGCCGGCCTCGAACTGCAACTTCGGGACCTGCAGGGCAGTGACCTCACATTTTTCACTCTGCCCACCAGCGGCACTGGAATATCCGACGATGGGCAGTCCTTCGTCCATGTCGATAGAGGCGCGCTGGCACCCCTGCAGCAGGCTTTCCAGACCGACACACTCGCAGACTATCGACCCTAAAAATACCGGCTGCGATACCATCCTGAGTTTTTCTCGTGTACATTTCGCTTGTGAAAGAGATACAGACCGAGAACCGCGAGTGGATCAACTTCGCCAAGGGTGCGGCGATTATTCTCGTCGTGCTCTACCACTCGTCGTTATTCCTGAACGACCTCGGCCTGGCCGGCAGCACCCCACGGTTGCGCCTCCTGCTGAGCTACTTTCCCATGCCGGTTTTCTTCTTCATCGCCGGACTCACCGCGCGGCGTATGCTCACTTGGAATCTGAAGGACCTCTGGCGTCGGCGCTTGCTCGTGCTCGTGTATTTATACCTGCTCTGGTCTGTCATCCGGGTCGTGTTCTACCTCGTCGTGCCGCACCTGCGCGGCACCGAGCGGTCCCCGACCGACCTGCTCAATCTTGTCCTGCTGCCGGTTTGGCCCACCAGCAGCTACTGGTTCATCTGGGCTCTGGCCATCTTCACCCTGCTTGCCTGGCTTCTTCGTAAGCTGCCGATCAGTTTGCAACTCCTTCTCGCCGGCGTCGTCGCGATGCTCTCGACAACGCCGGGAGTGCTCGACCTCGACAACGTCGGCTGGGACCGCGTCGCCGCCAACTTCATCTTCTTCATCACCGCCGTCTACTTTCCCCACGCCATTTATCGCCTGGCCGCCCGCGTGCGCGTCTGGCACGCGACTGTGCTCGTCGCTGCCTACGTCGGCCTCGCCGTGCTGCTCGTACCGCTTCATCTCTCCCGCGTTCCGGGGTTGATCCTGCTCGAAAGCATGGTTGCCGTCGCGATGGGCGTCACCCTGGCCACCCTGCTGGTTCGAGTGAGATGGTTGAACTTTATGAGCACGCTCGGCCAATACAGCTTTCAAATCTATCTACTGCACCTGTTTCTCGTGGCCAGCGCCCTTGCGCTCCTGGCACCATTCGCAGAGTCCCCCTGGCTCGAACGTGCCGGGAATGCCCTGCCGTTCCTGCTCGCCGCCATTGTGCTCGTCGCCTCGCTCTACCTGGCCAAGCTCCTGCGTCGGTTCTCGTTCCTCTGGGTCAGTCCGTTCCGCAAACGCCAGGCCAAGTCGGTCCCGCGTCGGGCTCATTCAAACGGCGACCTGCTGTGAAAAAATGTCGTGCGCTCGAGGCATGCGTTGGTTTGCTCGCTGTAGGTCTTGTGCTGAGCGGATGCGCTGCCACCACGCCCGTCGCGCGTACGCACAGCGACTCGGTCGTGCTGCAGAACGACCTGCAGTACGGCACGGTAAGCGGTCAGAAGCTGCTGCTGAACGCCTGCCTGCCCAAGAGTTCCCAAGCTCCCACAGCCGCCATGATCCTCATTCACGGCGGCGGCTTCGACAGCGGTACCAAAGACTTCGGCGGTATGAACGCGCTCTGCTCGGAGCTGGCCGACGGGGGTATAGCCGCCTTTTCGGTGGATTACCGCCTGGCGCCCGAATTTGCCTACCCGGCACAGGTGAACGATGTCACCGACGCGCTCGCCTGGCTTCGGGAGAGCGCTCAGGTCGCGGAATTCGGCATCGACCCCGAACGTATCGGACTGTTTGGAAGCTCCGCGGGCGCGATCATCGCCTCCTCGATCGGCACCAAGGGCACGGGCAGCCTCACTGGCGACGGTCGGGTCGCGGCGGTCGTGGCGATGTCTCCGGCGGTCGACCTCACCGAAAACGGCCTCCTGCTTGGTGACCCGTCAAAAACGGCGATTGACTCCATTCTGCAATACCTCGGCTGCTCCGACTTCACCGACTGTTCAAATTCCCGCGAGGCGTCGCCGTTGTACGCCGTGGACAAGACCGACCCGGCGTTTTACATCGCCATTTCAGAAAAAGAGCTGGTTCCCGTGGAACAGGGCAAAGCCATGGCGTTAGCGCTTAAAAGGGTCGGTGTGCCCGTCACCCTAGACGTGAAAGCCGGTAAAAGACACGCATTGGAACTCCTCGACGAGGCCACAAGAATGAGGATTCGTCAGTTTCTGATCGAAAATTTAGTCGACTCCGCAAGACGGACTGATTAAAACCTCAAGTCTGACCGTCCATAAGTGAGGATTTTTATGCCAACATAGGATCTTGTCGTCGTGCACCCGAAGCACGACGCGTCGATTATGCGGGGAGAAGTGCTCATGGAACTGAAGCGGCTGGTTCGAATACTCCGAAAGCGATGGATTCTCATCGTTGCTTTCACCCTGCTCGGCGTGGTCGGTGGAGCAGCCGCCGCGCTGCTCACCCCCGTGCAGTACCAGGCCTCCACCCGCGTATTCGTCGCCACGCAGATTCAAAACGGGTCAACTCCCGGCGACCTGGTACAGGGCAATAACTTCGTAGTGCAGAAGCTGCCGTACTACCTCGACGTCGCCACGAGCCCCCGCGTGCTCGACCCGGTGATCGCCAGACTCGGACTCAATGAGAGTGCGGTTGACCTGGCCGAGCGGATCACGGCCACGACCCAGCCCGGCTCGGCCGTTATCGAACTCAGCGCTCTCGCCTCCACAGCGGATGCCGCCCAGCAGCTCGCGCAGGCCGTGTCGGAGAGTTTCACCGACGTTGTCATCAACCAGCTGGAAAAGCCCGCCGATGGGGGTGCTAGCCCGGTGACAGTAGGCGTGCTCGACCCCGCGGTCGCCCCCAACAACCCCGCGCTGCCCCAGCTCTACCTCAACCTCGCCGTCGGGTTGTTCATCGGTCTTCTGGGCGGACTGCTCACCGCACTGATCCTCGGGTTGCTTGACCGTCGCATCTACAACCGCGACGACATCGAGCGATTGACCGTCGTTCCTGTGCTCGGTGGTATCCCGCTGGAAGCCCGCGGTAATGCGATCATCTCGCCCGACGGTGCGTCCACCGCCCGCGCCGAGGCCTTCCGGGTGCTGCGCACCAACCTTGAGTTCGCCGACGCCGACACTGGCCGCCGCAGCCTCGTTGTAACCTCTTCCGTTTCGGGCGAGGGGAAGACAACCACGCTCGTCAATCTCGCGATCGTGCTGGCCGAGAGTGGCGCGACGGTTGCCGTCATCGACGCCGACCTGCGCACGCCCCGGCTGGCCGACTACCTCGGACTCGACGCCGATCATGGACTGACCGACGTGCTCCGCGGCGACGTGCAGCTCAAGGAATCCCTGCAATCGTGGGGCGCGGAGCATCCGCTCACCGTGCTGTCGTCGGGCAAGATCCCCACTAACCCGAGCGAACTGCTCGGATCGACAGCCATGGGCACGGTGCTCGATGTGCTGAGCAGCAGTTACGACTACGTGCTCCTCGACGCCCCGTCGGTGCTTGCGGTGACGGACGCAGCCGTGCTGAGTCGCTGGACCGGCGGCACCATTCTCGTCGTCGGCGCTAATCGGGTGCGCGAGCCCGAACTGCTGGCCGCCTTCGACGCGCTGAAAGCTGTCGGCACGACGCCCCTCGGCGTAGTGCTGGCTATGGTTCCCACCCGCGGTCCCGATGCCCTCGTGCGTGACGGCGGCTTCGCGGCCTCTTCCCGCCCGGCGCCTCGTGCCACCCCAGCGACCGACGCGGACAAGAACGACTCGAGTCATTCGACCCCGCCTGACAGTGAGTCTGCCCCATCAGCCACCGCCACCCGCGTCACCTGGTAGGCCCAGCGTTCCATTGCGTTTAGGCATGTTCGAAGCAGTTCTGCAAGGGCTTTACCCGAAGGGAGCCTCAGTGTCCGTGCACTCGTTCAACCCGATCGATTCGTCGCCCTCCCCGCAACGAAAGCTTCTGCTCGTCGCTTCCACCGGAGGGCACCTGGCCCAGCTGGTGCGGCTCGCGCCGGGGCTCGGTGCCTCGCCCAGTTCTCTCTGGGTCACCTTTGATTCCGTGCAGAGCCGGTCGCTGTTGGCCGGCCAGCGGCGCATCCATGTGCCGTACGTGCGTCCGCGCGATTACCTCGGCATGATGCGCGCGGCCGGCATCGTTCGCCGGGTGCTCAAACACGAAATTTTTGAGGGGGCCGTGAGTACCGGCGCCGGTCTCGCCGTTGCGGCGCTCCCGCAGGCCGCCATCAGCGGCGTGCCGAGCCTGTATATCGAGAGCGTCTCCCGTGTCGAGGGGCCGTCACTCAGCGGGCGGATGCTCGCCGCCAGCCGTCTGGTCAGCGTGCGCACCCAGCATCCGGCCTGGGCGACCAACCGCTGGCGAACGCACCCCAGCGTGCTGTCCACGTACCATTCGTTGGTTCGGGCCGCACCGGTACGCCCCAGTCTGTTCGTGACACTCGGTACCATCGAGGGGTACCGTTTCGATTCCCTCGTCGATTCCGTGCTGGCGAGTGGTCTGGCCGACGAGCGCACCGTTTGGCAACTCGGTTTCACCACCGACCGCATCGATCTCCCCGGCCAGGTACACCAGATGATGCCGACCGCGCAGTTCGTGGCCGTCGCCCTGAACTCCGACGTCGTGATCACCCACGCCGGTGTCGGTACCTTTATGGGGCTGCTCGAGCTGGGCATTTTTCCGGTAATCGTGACCCGACGCAAGCACCGCGGCGAACACGTTGATGACCACCAGATGCAGATCGCGGAGCTCGCCGAATACCTCGGTATTGCCAAGGCCGTTGACTCGCCCGACCTGACGGCTGACGTCATCCGCTTCGCTGCCGGCCGTGCCATCGACACCGGCGTGCGCATTCCGCTGCCCAGCGACCGATGAGTCAGAGGGCACCTGCCGAGCGGATGGTACGCGAAATATTTGTCCCCGCTCGCGGCCAATATGACAACATCGGCGACATTTTGCTGCGTCGCCAATTGCTCGACTGGCTACGGGGGAGCGGCCCGCTGCACGTCTATGTCGGCGAGGCACCCGACGGGTATGCCGAGGGGCTCGGCCTCACCTCGGGCGACGTGCAATATCGTTCGTTTCGGCGCTGGTACGCGGCGGCGCTTCGCAGCGCGGCCCGCGGCCAGGCCTCGTACGTCTTCAAACCCGGCGAGATTCAACTGACCCTGGTCGGCATGAAAGAGCACCTCGCCATGCTGCCGGTGCTCGCACTCGTGCGCGCCCGGCACGGCCGAGTCGCCCGGGTTGGTGTGGGCAGCCGCAACTTCGCGCCGCTGCCGCGTGCGCTGATGGGACCCTCGATCGCGCTGTCGAACGTGTCGTTGTGGCGGGACGCTGCCACGGCCGGGTATCTCGGCCGGGGCAGCATCATGCCCGACCTGGCCTTCGCAGGTGCCAGCAGCGGTGCCGATTCAAGCGGCACAGCGCGCCGCGACGTGCTCGTGGTGTCGATGCGCTCCGACCTCGAGTACCCGAGCGTCGCCTGGCTCGCCGGGGTGCGCGCCGTCGCGGCCGACAATGGCTTGCAAATCTGGTGTGTCACCCAGGTTCTGCGCGATGACAACAAGTGTGGTCAGCTGGCCGCCGACCTCGGTGGCCAGGCGCTGCGCTGGAACGGCACCGGCCACGACGAGCAGGAGCAGCGATTGCGTGACTTGTATCGGAGGGCGGCGCTCGCCGTCAGTGACCGCCTGCACGTGCTCGTGGGCGCCCTCACCGAGGGAGCGGTCCCGGCCGCGCTCCTCGTCAACGCAAAGTCAGACAAGATTGCCCGGCATTTCGCGGCCGCCGGGCTGCACGATGTGAGCATTGTCAGCGCGGGCTTGACCGCTGCGCAGATCGCTGCTCGACTGCAGAACCTGCTCGGCCGCCGCGTGGCCATCCTGGCCGGCCTGGCCGAGGCGCAGGAGGAATTACACACCGTGCGTCGCCTGCTTGACCAGGTGCTGACCAGCGAGTCCGCGCGGTGAGCCTCGCCGAAGCGGGCGACACCGACCCGATCGAGACGGAACCGACCACCATCGTGCCGCCATCAGCCGCAGCGGTTGCTGCCTCCCGCGCCGCCTCCACGCCAGGGCCGGCCCTCGTTCCGATTATTCCCTTTGTCGCGGCGTCACCGGCCGAACGGCTGACAGCGGTGCACATTGGGCGCAGCGGCGAGGTCGCCGGCGGCATGAGTCAGGTCGTCAACGGCTATCTGGCCCATTCCTTCGCCGATTTCGACCTGCGCATGGTGTCCTCGCGCGATGGCAGTGGCGGGGCTCGGGCGGCCGTGCTTGCGGTATCCGCTTTCTGGAAGGTGTTGCGTCTGGCTCGGCCCGAGCGAACCGTCGTGATTGCGCACCTCTCGCAGGGGGGGTCCTTCGCGCGTGAAGGAGCGCTGCTCGCCCTCGCTCACGCGCGCGGGTTTAGCACGATAGCTCAGTTGCACGGAAGTTCTTTTACCGATTTCGCCGAGAAACGGCCCGGTTTGGTTGGAAGCGTCCTACGCGCGGCCGACGTGGTGCTGACCCTGTCGGCCGAGTCGCGCGACGCGGCCGCCGAGTTCGTGCCGGGGGAGCGGGTCGTGCTCGTGCCGAACGCCGTCGCCGACGGCGTGCGCCGCGACATCGAACCGCTCGTGGTATTCGGTGGCGCCGTCAGCACCCGCAAGGGCGTCGACGTGCTCGTGGCGGCGTGGCAGCGGCTCGCGGCCGAGCATCCGCTCTGGAAACTGGTGATTGCCGGCCCCATCGGTGACCTGCCTGCCGTACCGCTGGTGCACGGCGAATTCGTGGGGGCGCTCAGCCATGAGGCACTGATGAAGTTGCTCGAGCGTTCAGCGATCGCCGTGTTGCCCTCTCGCGACGAGGCCATGCCGATGTTCATTCTCGAGGCCATGGCTCGCAGGAACTGTGTGGTGGCGACGCGGGTCGGCGGCGTGCCGGCCGTGCTCGCCAACGGTGTGGGGGTGATCGTGGAACCCGGCGACGTCGACTCGCTCGAAGAAGCGCTGCGACACGCGATGACGGATGCCGCCTGGCGCGCAAAGAAGGCGGAGCTGGCCAGATCCGCCTTCGAGGCTGCCTATTCGGCTGCCGCCGTCTTTCCGCTGGTCGAGCGCAGCTGGAAGGCTGCGCTCGACCGACGATCAGAACGTGTTGCTAGGAAATACAGGCCTGGCTAGCGAAACCGGACCCGGCAGCCGTGACGGTGTTCGAGCAGTAGACCTTGGTGCCGCTGGTGCCCTTGGTTCCCTGCTCGTGAATGAAGAAGCCGTAGCCGGCGGCGCCGACCGGGGCGGTGTTGCCGTAGAAGATGTTGCGGAGACCCCAGCCGGCGACACTCCCGTTGACCGCGAAGCCGTGCATGGTGCTGTTCTTGCCCGTGTTGTTGTAGATGCTCCAGTCGTTGCCCTTGACCTTGACCCATTCCTCAGCGCGCGGCATGGCGCTGGCGCCGTCGATAATGTTGTCGCGGATGATGCCGCTGGAGGTGCCTTCCTTGACCTCGATCGGCTGGGCGCCGGTGAGGCTGATGTTGTTGGCCATGAGCAGCGTGCGATCGGTCTTGTCGGGCTGGCAGCTGGTCTGGGCGCACCAGTTGGCGTCTGAGGTTCCGATGTAGATGCCCTCACCGTAGAACGGGTCGCGCTTGCCGGTGTTCTTGATCGTGTTGCCGACGACCTTGCTGTCGGTGGTGAAGGCACGCAGGTGAATGCCTTCGTAGCCGATGTTGTCGACGAGCGTGTCCGCGACGGTGACGTTGCTGCTGCGGATGACGCTGATGCCCTTGAGGCTGTTCGTGACGGTCATTCCGGCGATCACGAGGTTGGAGGAATTGGAGACCTGGATGCCGTGGTTGTTCTGGATGCTGCCGACGTTGACCACGGCGCTGCGCGGTCCGCAGACCCAGATCGGGTTGGAGGCCGTTCCGTTCGCGGTCATATTGATCTGCTCGTTGTAGGTGCCGGGGGCCATCTTGATGACGGTTCCGGGCTGGGCCTGGGAGACGGCCGTCATGAGCTCCCTAGCCGTCGTCACGTTGACGGTGGCAGCGGGGCAGTCAGCGTAGCGGTGGGTACTGATCGGAGCTGCGGTCGGTGCCGTGCTCGGCACGGCTGACACGATGAAGGCGTCGACGATGCTGCTGGTACCGGTGGACCGGGCATCTTTCTGCCCGGTGCGGGTCACGGTAATGGTGTGTGTACCCGCCGAGAGGCTGGTGGTGCTGAACGCGTTCTGCTTGTAGGCGGTGGTTGCTGAGTAACCGTTGACCGTGGCGACGTTCTTGCCGTCGATCGCGACGGTGCTTGTGCCCGCGCTGCTGGTGAGGCGGGTGATGAAGGCGACGCTCGATCCCTGGAAGGTGAACGAGGCGCTACCCGCCGTCGTGGAGAACTGAACTCCGCCGCCCGAGTCGTTGGTCGAGCCGGACGTGCGCCAGGTGCCGTTGTACTTGACTGACGCGGAGTCACCTTCGAAGGTGGTCGAACCGGACGGAGCTTCCACGGGAGCGGTGGCGCTCGGGGCCGATGCAGGCGACGGGGCCGATGCAGGCACCGATGCAGGCGTTCCGGAAGGCGCCAGGGTGACAAAGGCGTCGACGATGCTGTTGGTGCCCGTGGAGCGCGCATCCTTTTGGCCGGTGCGGGTCACGGTGATGGTATGCGTACCCGCCGAGAGGCTCGAGGTGCTGAACAGGCTCTGCTGGTACTTTGTCGAGGCCGAGTAGCCGTTGACCGTGGCGACGGTCTTGCCGTCGATGGTGATAACGCTCGTGCCGGAGCTGCTGGTCATGCGAGTGACGTAGGCCACCGTTGAACCGGTGAAGGTGAGCGAAGCGCTCGACGTGGTCGAGGCGAATTTGATGGATCCGCCGTTGTCTGACGGTGAGCCCGTCGTGCGCCAGATACCGGAATACTTCACCTCTGCTGAGTTGCTGTCGACGACCGTGGTGCCGGCGGGAGCTGTGGCAGCGGAGGCTGAAGCGACGCCGACGGGGATGACGGCGGTGAGCGGAACCAACGCGGCGATAGCGACGGCCGCGATGGTGGCACGTCGTGCAATGCGGGGGAACAACATATGGACCTTCCGGATGTTCATGGACAGGATGGTTACGTCCGTGAACCCGAATGGTCCTGACGCAGGTGATCTTCGTGATGTCTGGCGCTCGTGCTGCCGTGATCACTTCGTCAATTAGCGTCTGAGCTGCTGCGCGTTACCCGTGTGTAAATGGGTTTGTGGGCACAAAACACACGGATGCTGCGGACCTACGTCGCGTGCGCGCGCGTGCCACGGTGAGCGTCGGGTCGAGCTACCGTGAGAAAAAAACTGAGATGGCCTCAAGGATATCGCTCTGATCAGTGCTATTGCCCATTGTGGGCTATGCTCCGTGAAGGGGGGTCGGGGTTTCTAGCGGTTTGACAGGTTTGCCGTGGGCGGGAAACCGTCATTGCTGAGAAAGTGCCGAGAGTCTAATTGAAACCGTTGAGGTCTCGTCATTCTGCAAAGTTTTTGCGTCTGCCGTCGCATGAAAGCGGCCCCCAGCCCAAGCGGGCATGCTGGGGGCGTTCGTGGTCGGCTACGGAGTGCAGGCGATGTTGGTCAACCCTTTCCCGGCGCGGGTGACCGAGTTTGAGCACGACACGTCCGTGTCGCTGGAACCCTTGCGGCCCTTCTCGTGGATGAAAAAGGCGTAACCACCGGCGTTCACCGCCCCCACGTTGTCGGTGAAGGTGTTGTGAAGACCCCAGCCGGCGACGCTTCCGTTGACCGCGAAGCCGTGCAGGGGGCTGTTGGAGCCCGTGTTGCCATCGATCATCCAGTTGTTGCCCTTGACCTTGACCCACTCCTGGGCGGCGCTCATGCCGTTGGCTCCGTCGATCATGTTGTCGCGAACGACGCCGTCCGAAGTGCCCTCCTTGACTTCGATCGGCTGGGCCCCGGTGAGGCTGATGTGATTGCCCAGCACGAGCGTGCCGTCGGTTCGGTCGGGCCGGCAATCGGTCTGGTCGCACCAATTATTTTCGGACGTACCGATGTAGATCCCCTCGCCGAAGGGCGCGCTGCGCATTCCGGTGTTCGAGATGACATTTCCGACCACGGTGCTGTCGGATGTGTAGGCGCGCAGGTGAATGCCCTCATAGCCGATGTTGTCGACGCGGGTGTCGGCGATCGTCACGTTCGTGCCGCCGATCACGCTGATGCCCTTGAGACTGTTCGTGACGGTCATGCCGGCGATGACCAGATTAGAAGAATTCTTGATTTGGATGCCGTGGTTCTTCTGGATACTCCCGACGTTGATCACGGCGTCGCGCTGGCCGCAGACCCAGATCGGGTCAGCCGCCGTTCCGTTGGCGTGCATGTCAATCTGACCGCGATAGGTTCCGGGGGCCATTCTGATAACGGTGCCGGGCCGGGCGCGGTCGATGGCCTCCCTCAGCTCGTCGACGGTGTGCACGGTCGTCGTGGCAGCGGGACAGTCGGCGTAGCGGTGCACGGTCGGGGACGGCGCGGGTGCGAGGATCGGTGCTGGTGCTGGTGCTGGTGCTGGTGCTGGTGCTGGTGCTGGTGCTGGTGCTGGTGCTGGTGCTGGCCTGGACGTGGCGTTTACGACGAACGCGTCGACGATGCTGTTCGTGCCGCTCGCGCGAGCGTCTCTCTTGCCGGTGCGGCTGATCTTGATGGTGTGGGTGCCGCCCGACAGACTCGTCGTGCTGAAAACTGTCTGCCTGTGCTTAGTTTTCAAAGAGTAGCCGTCCACAGTGGCGACAACCTTGCCGTCGATTGCGACGGTGCTCCTTCCCGAGCTTTTCGTGGTGCGTGTGATGAAGGCGACGCTGGTTCCCTTGAACGTCATCGACGCGCTGCCCGCACTGGACTGAAATTTTACGGATCCGCCGCGGTCGGCGGCGTTGCGCGTACTGCGCCAGGAGCCGGTGTAGCTGATCTTTGCCGAGGAGCTGTCGATAACTGTGGGTGCGGGTGCGGCGGTGGCTTCGCCGCCCGGGCTCGGAATGGTCAGCGACGCGAGAACCGCGACGGTGACGGCAGTGAAGGCGGCAACGGCGAGCATGGCGCGGCGGGCGGGTGTGCGGGGCAAGGCTTTGCGGGGGTCACGGTAACGAAGAAGGGGCACGGTAGGGTCCTCCGGAGAGTCGGGGTCGCGAACGAATAGCTGGGGCGCGATTCTGCGCGGATGCTGGCGGTGCCGTGTCGCATATAGCCGGGTGAAGATTCGGCTGTGCCCGTTACTGGCCCGGCCGTTGCGTGATGCGATGCGTATTCAGCGTTCGAGGACCGAGACCGAGACCGAGACCGAGACCGTAGGGACTATTCGGATTGAACTGTGACTTTGAGCTTATCGAGGCCCAAAGTCGAATCCGTTTCACTTTCCTGTGAAAACACTCAGAAAGGCGACTGTGCGTAACAAGGCTCGAACGCTGTCCCGCATCCTGCGAGGTCCCATTAGTTACCAAGTCGGCAAGTGTACAGTTGCCAATATGGAAAATCCTGAGGTAACCGCCACCGAGGCCCGTCGCGCTCTTGAGCAACTCGGTGCAGATCGTGGCCGTGCCGCCGTGCGCATCACTGCCCCATGGTGGTACCAGTTGATCGAGGGGCTGCTGCTCGCCGCGTTCGTGCTGTGCTTCGCCCTGGATGACGCGGGCTTCTATATCGGAGCCAGTGCCATCGGGTTCATCTATATCTCACTCGGTTTGCTGCGCCCTGTCTTTACGCGCACGACGGCCGAGCCGTGGTCTGATGCCCGCACGTGGCGCGCCGGGCTCGTGCAGGTCGCCGTGATCCTGCCAATCATCGTGGTGAGCGTCCTCGCTCATCGCCAGTTCGACCTGCTGTGGATCCTGGTCGCCACGGCTGCCGTCGTTCTCGTGCTGAAGCTCGCGTTGGGAGCCCGCATGGAGCGAGCTTTCGCGCGGTCGGTGGTCCAGGGTGACTGACGGCGAACCGGCGGACCAGTTCAACGAGACGATCCACGGTGCCGTGCGGCTGCGCGTATGCGCGATGCTGCACCGGCTAGGCACCACGGAGTTCCGGCTGCTGCGCGAGAGTCTTGAGGTGAGCGACCCCACGCTCAGCAAACACCTGCGCATCCTCGAGGCCGCCGGCTACGTCGACATCATCAAGGGAATCGTCGACAGTCGCCCGCGCACCCGGGTGCAGCTCACCGAATCCGGCCGCGGGGCTTTTCGAGGCCACGTGGCCTTCCTGCGCACGATCACGGGCGCGATCAACGCCGAACCGTGAGTTTTCGGACCCCACCGTCGCCGAGCCGTGAATTGCTCCTGGAAAATCGATTGAAAGCGCCAAACTCTCACGGTTCGGCGGCGGAAAGTCACCGCTCGACGAAGCAAATGCCGCCGCTGACGGCCTGGCGAGTGCGTGCCAAAACTCGCGACACCGCTTAGGCGGCACCCTGCTTGGCGGCCAGGCGCAGCAACTGATGATGCAGCGGAATGCTCAGCTTTGCCGTGCCCGCCAGCGCTAGTCGTTTCCAATCGCGTCGGCGCGCGGCTAACAATATGAGGCGCCAGGTCAGGCGGGAACGCAATTCGGAGACGATCTCGTCCCGCTCTTCAGCATCGTACGGCCCGGTCAGCGCGTCCTTCAGCCCGGAGAGCAGCACGTAGCGCAGCCGAAAATAGCCGTACGAGTTAGAACCGATGATGCGGGTGTCCAGGGTGATCGCCGCGCTCGTGATGGCTTGCTCCACCAGCAGAAGCGACTCGGCTCGGCGCAACCCTGAGCGGATGATCGACCCACTACGCACAACATAGGAATAGAGGGAGTCGCTGATGAATGCCACGCGATCGGCGGCGGCGAGCAGTTGGGCCACCATGGCCAGGTCGGAATGCACGCGGGTCGGGGTGAACTCGATCTCCTTTGTGAGAGTACGGCGGAACAACTTATTCCAGAGATGCCCGGTCAGCTTGCCGTCGAGCAGCAGCACAAAAGCCTCTGCGCCGGTGATCGGATCGTTTACAAGTGGCGCAACCAACGGGCGCCGCTGGCCGGGGTAGACATACGTCGCACCGCAGACGATCACGTCGGCGCCCGTAGACCTGGCCGCCGCCACGAGCTTCTCCAGCGCAGAGTCCGCCCATTCGTCGTCACAATCGACGAACCACACAAACTCGCCCCGACTCTCGGCCACCGCTCGTGCCCTCGCCCGTGCGACGCCGCCGTTCTGCTCCTGGCGAAAGTAATGAACGGCGGCGTGCGCTGCAGCCGCTCGCAGGCCGATCGAAGCCGTCTTATCCGTTGAGCCGTCGTCGACCACGATGATCTCGAAATTGTCGATGGTTTGCGCCAGGAGTCGTTCGATGGCGCTTTCCAGAAACGCGGCGGCGTTGTAGGCCGGCATGATGACGCTGACAACCGGCGAGCCCGCCACGTGTGCCCCGGTCATGCTGTGAGCTTTTCAATAGAACGGGTCAGCTCCCGTAGGGAAGCGCGCGCCTCGACGACGTGGCGCAGAATCGGCTCCCGGCGACTGATCACGTCGCGCGCCCGGCGCTCGAGTGCCGCGGGGTCGGGCAGAGTCCAGCCGATCGTGGCGCCCTTGATGCCGACCGCGTCGAGGGTGCGAGCCGCCTTCGACTGGGCAGCATCGGCGATCACGAGCGGCAGCGCGCCCTCGCTCAGGCCGATCACGACAGCGTGCAGCCGGTCGCTCACCACGAGCAGTGACCGCTGGTAGACCGCCCGTAGTTTCTGCTCCTGAGCGAGATGGTCAGGACCGTCCCAGACCAGCGCCGTGCCGCCGAGCTTGACGGCCAGTTCCTCGGCGAGCGGCCCGTCTCGTTCGATCTGTGACACCGTCACGATCTCGAGTTCGAGGGTATCGGCCAGGCCGCGCAGTGCCGCCAGCCACGTGTCGTCGGGGCGCCGCCCGTTGTAGCGCACCGACACGGCCAGCAGCGGGCGAGAAGCGGTTGACGCGAGCAGATCAACATCTTCTGCCCCCGTAGCGAAGGCCCAGTCGGGAGCGATGCGGCCCAGGCCCATTGTGCCGCGGCTGTAGGTGTCACGCCAGGCCACGAGGTCGCACAGGCGCAGTGTTGCCGCCACTGGAATGCGCCAGCGCGTCTTCTGCCGCACGCCGAACCCGGCGTGTACGGCATGCCCGCCGCGCAGCCGGTTGAGCGCGAGGTGGGGCGCGAGGCGCAGGTAGCGCAGAGCATAGGCGCGCTGCAATTCCATTTCGCCAGCGTTAAAGGCGTAAACGGATGCCTCCCGCAGAGTCGATCGCGAAATCTCGCGTCGCCATTCTGCGCTGGTGCGGTACACCCGGTCTTCGTCATGCAGGCCGAGCCCGCTCAGGTAAAAATCCGATCGGGCCCCGACGAAGACCTGCAGTTCACCGGCGCCTCGAAGTGCATCGAGAAAGGCCCGTCGCAGCACGGTATCGCCGACGTTGTCGATCTGGCCCATAGCCGAAGCGAAGATTCTCATGCGCGTTCCACGACCCGAAGCAAGACCCGTTCCAGGTCGCCGCCGCTCGCTTCCTCCGAAAAACGAGCCAGCCAGGGCTCGATGTGCTCGAGGGGGAGGTCCACCGCCCGCAGAATGGCGTCGGCAAGGTCCGCTGGATGCGCGGACAGCGCTAGTTCGCCCGTGATGCCGGGCACAATCGCATCCGCTACCCCGAGGGCCCCCGAAACGGCAACCGAGGGGTAGCCGGCGGCGGCCGCTTCAACGAGCACGTTGCCGAAACCCTCCCTGCTTGAGGTAAGCAGTGCCACCGAGTTATCGCCGAAGTGGTCGAACCAATTTTCGACCCAGCCGCGATGGTGAAAGGTCACGTTTTCCTGCCGGGCTGCGGCCTGTACGTCGTCGAGCAGCGGACCGCCGCCGAAGGAGACGACCTCGACGACGATGCCGCGACGGGCGAGCTCGGCGGCGGCCGCGATGGCGAGCAGCGGCCGCTTTTGCGCCACGAGCCGGCAGGCCAGCACGATCTGAATGCCATTGGCTGATCCTGGACGGCGTTCGGATCGCGCCACGATCGTCGTTCCCCCCGGCTCGACGAGTTCCGTGCCGTCGTCGCCCCCGACCTGGGCGTGCGCCCCCGTCGTGCCCTGCCCGCGCCGGGTGCCGCGTAGTTTTGCCGTTGCGGGGTTGGCGACGACGGTGATGCGGTCACCGTGCACTCCGAAAGCCGCGATCATCTCAGCGGCGACCGGATGCGAAATGGCGATCACGTGGTCGGCCCACGGATACAGGCGCTTGGCAAACCAGATTTTCACCCGGTGGGCAAGATTCGATCCGGGCAGCCCGAGCGACACCAGGTTGCGTTCACTCACGAGCACGCGGGGGCGCAGGCGTGCTGGCATCAGGTGAGCGGCCGTCAGCAGCACCAGGTTCGGGTGGGCCTGTAGCGATATCGCCACGTCGGGCTGCCAGTCGAGCAGGCGGCGCCGAAGTGCGGTGGCCTTCTGCAGGTGCCCGCGCTGCCCGGACAGGGAGAAAGCCGCGACACCATCGGGCAGGTACTCCGGCTTCACCTCAGCGGAGGTGAGCACGACAGCCACCTCGTAGCCCTGGTCGGCGAGCCAGCCCATCCAGGTGCGGGCCACGAATTCTGCCCCCCCACCATGCAATGACGGAATAACGAAGAGGATGCGGCGGAGCGAGGGATGCTCGGGCGCGTAATCGGGCGGGGTCTGCACGGAGAGTGTCATGCGGGGCCTTGTCTGTGGGAAGTCGGGCTCGGGGCCGTGAGGGTAAAAGGATGGGTATGCGTAGCACTCGGCAAGCCCGAGAAGTTCAGGGCGGCCAGGCGCTGCACCTCGGGCAGCCGCGCAGCCAACCGGTCGCGATACCTCTCCCGATCGGCCAGCACCGATAACACCACCGGAATCATGCGTCCGGCCAGGCCGACGCCCGGCTCGACGCACAGTTCCTGCGTGTCAAAAAGCCGCATCATGCCCGCGACCTTGCCCTGGGTGGACAGCGCGACGGCAGGCACCCCGTGGAACATGGCCTGCACGGCGAGGTGCATGCGGCCGGTCAGTACGATTTCGGCGCCAGCACACAACCCGCGCACTTCGGCCGGGGTGAGCAAGCGATTCACCAAAACAACGCGGGAATCGGTCACTCGGGCTGGCGGGGCCAGAGGATCAGTCTCAGTCAACCGATCGAACACGGCCCGGCAGGCGGCAGCGTCGTCGCCGCTGGTGCGCACGACGTGCGGCAGCAGTACCACCTGAAGTCCCGCCTCCAGCAGCGCCGTCACGATCCGGGCGTACTCTGTGGTCTGGTCGAAACTGCGGCCGACCAGAGCGCTGGCATTTACGACGGCATAGCGGGCCGGCGTGGCTCCGAGATATTCCGTTACGGCGAGGGTGGAGTTGGTCCGGGCCGCGAACACGGCATCGGCGACGTCGACCACGGTGTCGAATCGATCGGCGCGGGCGCGCGCGCTGGAGACGGGGTCACGCAGTTGTAACCGCGTTCCCATGCGGCCGGCCCGCGCGAGCGACCGCCGCACTCCCACGTTGGCGTGGCCGTTCCAGCTGAAGCCGAGGATGCGCGCTTCGACGCCGACGCTGCGCGCCAGACTCGCAATATCCGCTCGCCGGGCGGAAGCACGCACGCTGTACGCGCCGTCCATAATGTCGGCGCCGATCACGGTCAGCGACCGGGCGCCGCCCAGTACGGGAGCCAGCACTGCCATGGCCTGCCGGTGCACCCGACCCTTCCCGTAGATGAGGTGTGGAATCGAAACGAGTTGCGCTCGCCGGGCGTGCTGCAACGGAATCTCTATGTCGGCCGGCCGCCGCACAAGCACCTGCACCGGTCCGGTCACGTTTTCGAGGAAGGCTTCGACCATGGCCTGGTCGCCGATGTTACCCTCCCCGGGCGGGGCGACGAGCACGTGCGCGAGGTCACCGCGCACATCGAACGGGCGCAGTCGGCTGATCGCGCGTTTCAGAGCGGCACGATCGCGCAGGAAAGGCAAAGTGGATGCCGCGGCCAAGCCGTGCACCACCCGGTCCAGCCGGCGGATGATGCGCAAGCGTGTGCGCCCCATTTTTCGGGTCCGGGTGGGGGTGTGGGTGGGCGTTAGCTGGTCGGTGTCGACGGTCGCGTCGACGTCACCGTCTTTCGACGCCTTCGCTGAGCGCAGAAAGCTGCGCGCCTGGGCGATCGAGCGCACATCCTGGCGGAAGGTCGGCCAGACCAGCATGACCAGGCCGATCGCCGCGAGCAGGGTGACACCGCCGAGCGCGACACGCGCGAACGGCAGGTCGATCGGAATCCACTGCACGGCGGCCCAGCTGATACCGGTCGCGAAGCCATAGCCGAGAATGGCGCGTACGCCGGCCAGGAACATGGCGCGCGCTGGCGCCGTTGTGACCCGGCTGATCCACAACAGACCGATCGGCCAGATCAGCGCGACGCCGAACGAATACCCGGCGGCGACGCCGTGAACGCCCCAGAGTGAGCCGACCAGCACGAACACGACGAGCAGCGGCCGGGTGGCGAGGGCGAAATAGAGGTTTTGCCTGGTGACGCCCTTCGACAGGAATACCCAGTAGGTCGCGTAGGCGGCGGCCTCGAAGAACCCGGCAATGGCGAGAATCTGAAAAATCGGGGCGGAGCCGAGCCAGTTGCTGCCGAGGGCGATGCTGATGATTGGGAGGGCCTGGGCACAGGAGAAAGCGAGCACGATGGTGACCGCGTGCAGCATGATGGTCTGCCCGAGCAGAATAAACCGGTCGTATTTGGGCGGGTCGTCCTGCAACCGCGCCAGCACGGGCAGGGCCACCCGGGTGGATGGTGCGTTTATCTGGTTGAGCGGCAGCAGCAGCAGCTGGAACGCGCGGTTGTACAGCCCGAGCGGCCCGGCACCGAGGGTCGCGCCGATCACGATCGAGTCCGTGTTGCGGCTGGCGTAGCCGAGCAGTTGGGTGCCAGCCAGGTTCGACCCGAACATGATCAGGTGACGCATCGGCGCGGCACGGTGATACCAGCCGGGAAACCAGTTGGTGACTGGGATGAGAATGATGATGGTCAGAATGCCCTGGCTGAGCTGCTGCCCGGCGAGGGCCCAATAGCCGAAACCGTTCAGCGCCATCACGATGCCGATGGCGAGGCCACCGACCTGGGCTCCGATCTCCGACCCGGCGAGGGCCTTGAAATGAAAATTGCGGTTGAGGTCTGCACGAAACTGGGTGGCAAGGCCGTTGAGCAGAAAGGTGGCCGCGAGCACCTGGGTGAGCAGCACGAGCCGGTCGTCGCCGTACAGGGTAGCGATGAGCGGGCTGCAGAGCACCGCCAGCAGCATGAGCGCGAGCCCGATCAGGCTGTTGATCCAAAACAGGTTGTTTTTTTGGTGCCGACTCAGGTCCCGCACCTGAATGGCGGCCGACGACAGCCCAAAATTACGCAGCACTTCGCCGACGCCGATGATCGCGGCGACCGATGCGACCAGACCATAGTCGCTCGGGTCGAGCAGTCGGCCAAGTACGACGATGCCGCCGAGCTGCACGCCGATGCGGATGAGCTGGCCGACCAGTGTCGTCGACGCGCCGCGTCCGGCGGTGCGGCCCAGGCCGGCGGTGGACCGTGGCTTCTCGGGCAGCTCAGGTGTTTCGGGCGCATCGGGCGGAAGCGTCGCGGTCAACGGATGCTCCGCCCGGCCAGTTCCAGCGCCCGCAGGTAGGTTCGATAACTCTGCAGGCCGAGGGTATTCCAGTCCCGATCGTCGAGGCGCGGGCGCGGGCGGGAGCCGGCGGCGCGCATCCGCTCGAGGGTGCCGCGTAAAATCTCCGGTGTGAGCTCGCCGTCGTAGAGGTAGATCCAATCGGGCCCGACCTCGTCGGCCAGGGCCCGGTTCGACGGCGTCGACGGCACGAGCACCGGGCGATCGAGCGACAGCGTCACGAGCAACACCCCCGAATTATGCATTTCGCGGTAAGGCAGCACGACCAGCTCGCACCCGCCGACTTCGACCACTAATTCTTCGTCGGACACGAAGCGCAGCACCGAGCTAATGCGTGCATCCTGTGCGGTTTCGGCCGTGATGATCTCGCCGAGACCGCTCGATGGCCGCCCCACAACGCGGAGCGTCAGGTCCGGTCCCGGCAGCGCCCGAAACACCTGCAGAAGAGTCTCGACGCCTTTATACGGGCGAATGAGCCCAAAGTAGAGGATGCGCCCACTGATCGAATCGGGCCGCGGCATGTCGCTGAAGCGGTCACGGTAGTGGCCGTGCAGAATGGTGACCGCCCGGGATTCGGGCTCCACCGGCGTGGTTGGGTTCAGGCGGATGACCAGCGCCGTGCGTGCGTCGAGCGCGTCGAGAGCGCGGGTCTCGGCACCCGCGCCGGCTTCGTGCGGGGCCAGGTTATGCATGGTTCGCACGATAGGAATGTGCTGCAGCCGGGCCCGCAGCAGCAGCGCATACAGCGCCCCGCGACGCAGCCGTGCCTTCACAGGGCGCGGCGCGCGAATGAGTAACTCCGGCCAGTGCACGTGAAGAACGTCATAACGGCCGAGCAGCGCGGTGCGCCAGGTGAAGAAGCGCATGGTCACTGCATCGGGCGCCCCCTCGACCACCTGGTTGACGTACCGGGTGGTGCCGTCGGGCGGGCTCAAGGATTGCAACACGGTGATGTGTGTCGTGCCTGTATTCATCACGCCCATATCTGTCACGGGCCGGTGAAAACGACCGGCGAAACTGAGAATCTTTCGATTTAGCGTAGCGTGCGCGCTTCGAAGGCGTTAGAGCCGCGCATACCCCCGTTTGGGGCGAGGAGTCTCCCGCCCTTTGCGGAGCTCGAGCGGGGGAGCGGCATCCGCTTGCGTCGGATGCAAGGCGAGAAGAAGCAGGCATCCGAGCAGTAGGTGCATCGGGCGCAGGGCGTCGATCGCGTTGAAGCCGGCGATGCATACCGTGTACGCCACCAGGGCGGTTGCCGCTCCGACTGCCCGGCGGGAGAGCGCATGAGCGACGGCCGAACCGATCAGGAGCAGGAACAACGCCACCCCGGGCAGCCCGATGCTGATGAGCAGTTGCAGCAGCGAGTTCTCGATGGTCACGTCGTCGAACAGGCGCCCGGTGATGCCAGAGGTGCCCGGGCCCGACCCGATCCAACCGGTGAAGTTTGCGGCCTGTATCGATACCCAGACACCGAGGTCACGTGCCTGCGAAGACAGTTCGGCTTCGATCGAGTTGTTGCGGGCTGTGAAAGCGTCGAACTGGAACAGCCCGACCACTGCGACGACCATCAGCACCGCGAGCAACGCGAACTTGCCCCACCGTTTGTCGCCGCGAAGTACGAGCGACACCGCGTAAGCGAAGGCGATGGCGATGGCCGCAGAGAGGATGGCGCCGCGCGAAACGGTGGCGACGAGCCCGAGACCGCTGAGCACGGCGGCGGCGAGGGCAGGTTTCGAACTTTCCCGCAGCCACACGCCGATGGCGAGCGCGCAGGCCACGGCGAAGAACAAGCCGGCGAAGAGCGGATGCCCGAACGATGCGGTCGCGCGATACACCGACCAGTGCTGGCTGTCGCTGAGGCCGAGCACACTGAACAGGGTGCCCCAGACCGGATTGGCGCGCAGCGCGCCCTCGATCAGCGCGTATGCGCCGAGGGTGGCTCCGAGCACGAGCCAGACCCGTCGAATCCAGTACGCCTCCCGGCTGGCGGTGACAATGGCGAGCGGAAGCAGCACCCCGGCGCTGAAGCTGATGATCCAGCCAAGGCTTGCCTGCAGGTCGGTGCTGCGCACGAGCGAGAACAGCGACCAGGCCAAAAACAGCAGGGCGAAGTAGCGGGTGGCTGACCGGAAGGGGGCTGGCGTAGCGTCGGGCTGCCGGTCGCCGGAGCCATTGAGCAGTCGACGCACGGCCCAGATGACGATGATCATGGTCGTCAGCGGCAGGGCGCCGATCGGGCCGTCCTGCGGCAGAATACGGGCCGGAATGAGCGCAAAAGTTGCCAGCGCAATGGCTGGCAGGATGTGCGTTGGCACCAGGAGCAGCGTCACGACGGCGACGAAAGCCAGCAGGGCCAGCGGAAGCACGATGATGCCAAGCTCAGTGACGAAGCGTGGCAGCACCAGGCTGGCCACGATCACGAACAGCGCAGCAAGCGCGACGAGAATTATCGGCGTGCGGCGCAGGCGCAGCATGGTGGAATCGAACATCGGCCGCCTTCGGGGGAGGTCGTGCAGTCAATAGTGGTCGCGCAGTGGGTGAACGAGATCTGGCCGTAGCCTGATTTATGATCAGGCGCAACGATAACACGTGAATTTTCCTCAGCGCCAGCACGATCGCTCGAAAACCGATACTTTGAGCGGGTCACTGAACGTCTGCACCACCAAGAAAGTGGAGTTTCCGGTGAAATTTTCCCGCCTGACCTACAGATTTCAACGAAGCACCCGGGGCCGGGTTTACGCCCTGCGTGCCCTGGGCGTGCAGATCGGTGCCGGATGCCGCATCCTCTCCGACATCATCACGACGGAACCGTGGCTCATCTCGGTCGGTGACCGCGTGACCATCAGCTCCGGCGTGACGTTCATCACCCATGACGGATCCGGCTGGCTCTACCGGGATGAGCGCGGCCGCCGCTACCGGTTTGCGCCGATTCAGGTTGGCTCCGATGTCTTCATCGGCGCCGGCGTCACCGTGCTGCCGGGCGTTCGAATCGGCGACCGGTGCGTGGTTGGAGCTGGGTCGGTGGTCACCGCATCGGTACCGGACGGCACCATCGTGGCCGGCGTTCCGGCCCGGCCGATCAAGGACTGGCCCGGGTTCCACGCGGGGCTTGCCACGTGGCCGGCCGAGACGGATATGGTCGGCCAGACGTACCGCCAGCGGGTCGACTCGATCGCCGAGGGGTTTCAGGTCAACAAGCCGGCCTAATCCAGGCCTTGACGAAACCGGCGCTCTGGTAAACGAACTGGTAAGCCCACTTCAGCGGATCCATCGGCTGCCGGGCGCCGACCACAGCGAGGGAACCGGTGTAGCACCGGCTGACCTGCATCCGGGCACGGCTCACGTGGTAGCTCGAGGTGACCACAATCACCCGATTCCACCCCTGGGCGGTCGCGAACGCGGCGATCGCTTCGGCTTCACCGCGGGTCGTCGTTGGGAGCGCGTCGAAGCATTGCACCTGGATCGTCGTGCCAGGTACTGGAACGGCGCGCGCACACAAATTTGCCGGGCGAGTGTCACCGCCGAACGCGTCTGAAATGAAAATCTTCTCGCTGTACCCGGTTTCGGCAAGGTCCACGGCCTTCGCAACCACGGCAGCGCTGCCGAGTCCTCCGAGAACAACGATGGCGTCGGCCGGGCCTGCTGGGTCCTCGCGGGGAAACATGACGGTTCGAGTGGTGACGGCTGCAAGTCCCATGATCAGTAGCACCAGGCCGGTGAGCACGACCAGCGCGCGCTGTCGCCGGCGAGCTCGTCTTAATCGCTGCGTGGCAGCATCCGCTCTGGGGATTCTGCCGACTCAGCCGAAACGGATGCCGCAGCTTGTGCCGTTACGTCTCTGGCGGAAGCGCGACCGGAGAACCAGGCCGGCACGGCGAAACCATAGCGGAGCACCGGCAGGTCGCGCACGAGGCGCCACAACAGCAGGGAGGCGGCGACCGCGCCACCCGCGACGATCAGGGGGAGCGCCGGGCCGAGGCGGTCGAGCCAGGTCTGGCCGCGGGCGAGCAAAAGCAGGCTGGTCAGGGCGGAGACGAACAAAACGTGCACGACGTAGATTGGCAGCGTGTTGCGGCCCACATAGATCAGCCAGGTGAACGCCCGAAAGCCCACCAAAAACCGGGCCACGAGGAGGCCGGCGCCGAGGGCCAGCAGGCTCACCACGACGAGAGTACCCGTGATGAACGGTACCCGAGCGTCGACGGTGAGAATCACGCCGGCCAGCACCAGGAACCCCGCGCCGAAACCGAGGCCGAGCCAGAGGGCGCCGAACCGGCTGGGCCGGTTGACGAAAGCCAGTATCCACCCGCGCAGGTAGCAGCCGAGCAAAAAGAACACGAAGTAGCGGCCGATGCCGTTCCAGGCGATGTTGCCGGTGTCGGCGCGCGCGAAGAACAACACCGACAGCGCGGCGGCAACAGCGATCTGCACCCGCCAGTCGACGCGATTTCGCATGAGCTTTGAGGCAATGAAGAACAGGGTGAGGGCGTAAAGAAACCAGAGGCCGTTGCTGGGCCGCAACGGGGCGAGCAGCAGATCGAGCGGGTTGGTCTCGTCGAAGCCCGCGGGGTTTGGCAGCAGGGAGAAATACCCAAAGCGGATGACTGTCCACAGCAGCAGAGCCCAGACCAGCAGGCTTAGCCGGGTTCGCCAAAGAGTGGGCCAGGTGCGTGTGATGATCGACGCGGCGAACAGTCCGGAGGCGAGAAAGAACAGCGGCATGCGAAACACGATGAAGACGAGATTGATCTTGTTCCACAGTTCGGGGGCCAGGCCTGAAAGAACCGTCCACTGCACCGCGTGCGCCAGGGCGACGAGCAAAATTGCAATACCCTTCGCGCCATCGACCCAGTCCACCCTGCTGCGATCGATGTCATTGCCCACTAGTACCTCTCTATCCGACCGACCACTGTGCGAAGGTTTTGATCATGTCGGTGTGGGCAAAACCCGGTGTCCCGTGGGCGAGCGTGTGGTACATCACTTGGGCATCGGCGGCGACCGGCTTGATCTTATTGATCAGGGCGAGGCCGTTCCTGCTCGGCACGACGACGTTATCGGGGTGGGCATCATCGGAGACAAGCACCTTGACCCGGCTATTGGTCCACGGGGTCGCACTGATGCGTGCGGGGTTGGTTCCCTTGATCAGGGTGAGGTCGTTGCCGTAGGCGTCTCCGACGTGTGCCTGGTTTTTGGTGTCGTAGGCGTAGAGCCACTCGTTGTCGTAGAGGCCGTTGACCATGTACAGGCCGCGAATGTACGGGATGAGCTTCTTGCCATAGGTGTAGCAGCCGAGCGATCCGCCAAAGGAGGTGGCGCGCAGAAAATTGCGGCGCACGGTGTACAGCGCGTTCAGGTAGGTCCACGCGTTCTTCTGCGCCGTCGTGGCGATGGAGTTGGTGTACTGGGTGCCACCGGCGTTGATGCAGATGGCAATGCTGTTCTGGTCGACAACGAGCTCGCCGGGGTACTTGAAGCCACCGTTGAGAGCGTTGTGTGAGCTGGAGGCTGCATGGTAGAACCAGACGGCACCCACAGCGGCCGCTGAGTTCATCGAGATCGTCTGCGGAATGAACAGGCGGGCACGATCACCGCCGATGTCCACTTCGATGTTGTCGTAGAGCTTTCTACCCTTCTGGGTGAGTACGTTGGAGAGGCGCGACACCTCTCCCGGTAGTTTCGGAGCGGTAGCAGCGAACGCGGCGGGTGCGCCGAGCGCACCGAAACCAAGTGTTGCTGCGCCAGCAGTTGACAAAGTGAGAAACCCTCGACGATCCATGCTGCCGAAGATAGCAGAGAGAATCGAAGCGGTCCAATCTCAAAGTCATTGAAGTTGGATTGGGCGGGCTGCGGGGCACGGCCCGAGGGTGATACGAAGCACGATCAGCGCCAGTACGGTGCCGACCACCGCCCCAAGGCTGTTGGCTACGACGTCGTTGACGGTCGCGAACCGCTCGGGCAGAAAAACGAGCTGGCCGAGCTCGATCATGGCGCTGATCAGGGCGCCGATCACCGGGCCGAGCCACCAGCGGCGCGCCCCGGCCAGGACCACGAGGAGCAGGCCGACCGGAATGAACAGCGCGATGTTAGCGGTGAACTCAATCGTGTCGTAGCCAACTTGATTTGGCATACCTTGCGCGTGTAACCAGGTTACGAAAGCCCCGATCGCCCCATGCACGTCGCGGTCGACGGGCGTTGGCCAGAATGCGATCAGAGCGAGGGCCACAAAATAGGCCAGCACAATCCACAGGGCGCCGCCACGCAGCAGGCTGTGTCGATGTCGTCGAATGGCGTTCATGACACCTCCTCGTTACTGATCAACTCTGCACTACTCGGCGGCTGCGGCCGGGCGGCTGTCCGCGACGCGTTTCGGCAGGGCAAAGACGAGCATGAGCGCGACAAGGGCAAACCCGGCGCTCACCGCCATCGCCATTGTGGCGCTGTGGGTGAAAGCGGTGGCGAGGGCATCCGCTCCCGGGCCGGTGACCGTGAGCGTGCCAAAGAATACGCTGCCGATTACGGCGATACCCACCGCGCTGCCGACGCGCTGCATCACGCCGATCACGCCGCTCGCGCCGCCGGCTTCAGAAGGGTCGACGGTCGCGACGATGAAGGACACGTTCGGGGCGATGAAGAAGCCACTACCGAGGCCCGCGATGAACAGGGGCGGCAGCAGGTGCCAATTTGTGAGGTCCCCCGGAGTGGTCAGGAGCATGACCAGCCAGATCCAGACCAGGCCGATCGTGACGAGGGCTACGCCGACGACGAGAACGGTGCGCCCCAGGCGCTTGGCCAGTCGGTCGCTCTGCGATGCGCCGAGAATCGTGCCGACAGCGAACGGAATGGAGACGATGCCGGAATCGAGCGCGCTGTGCCCAAGACCCGCCTGCCAGAGAATGGAGATGGTGAAGAAAATGCTGGTGAACGCTGCGAAGTAGACCAGCGCGAGAACGACTCCGCCGGTGAACGCCGGGTGCGCGAACAGGTGAGGGGGTACGAGCGGGCTACCGTCACGCCGTGCGACGGAGACTTCCCAGGCACCGAAGGCCACCACGAGCAGCACGCCGGCAGCGAGGGTAAGGAAGGTCCAGAGCGGCCAGCCTTGGTCCTGGCCCTCAATCAGTGGAACCAAAAGAGCGACCAGGCCGGCCGAGATGAGTGCGAGTCCAAACCAGTCGGTGCCCGTACGCGACACCGGTGTCGCTCGGGGGAGTGCGGCGCCACCGGGCAGGAGAAAGACAGTGGCGATCAGGGCGAGAACGCCGATCGGCAGGTTCACCCAAAAGACCAGGCGCCAGCCGTTCGAGGCGCCGAAGGCCTCGATGATCAGGCCGCCGACAATGGGGCCAAGCGCAGTGGAGACTCCGATGACCGAGCCCATGATCGCGTAGGCCTTGCCGCGGGCCATCGGTGGGAACATCAGCTGAATGACGGCGGTGACCGCCGGTACGAATACGCCGCCGGCCAGTCCCTGCACGACGCGGGCGACGATGAGTTGCAGGTCATTCTGCGCGAGCCCGCAGGCGAGGCTGGCGATGGTGAACAGGGCCAGGCCGGTGAAGTAGACCCATTTGTGCCCGTACCGATCGCCGACCCGCCCCGCCGGAATGAGCGCGAGGCCGAAGGCGAGGGCGTAACCGGAGATGATCCACGACAGCGTAGCCTCGCTGGCGTCGAGGCTCGTGCGGATGCTCGGCAATGCAACGTTCACGATGGCCGTGTCGAGCAGAGCCATGAACATACCGGCGAGAAGAACGATTAGCGCCTGCCATGCCCGGCGTGGAACGACGGACGTCGTTGGGGTGGCGGGCGTAGAAGTCATGCGGGAGATCCATTCGCGCCGGTCTCCCGGTGATCCTCGGCAGGAGTGACGCCGGTGCCGACAGGCGATGCTACAACAAATCCCCCACTCGAGTGGAGTGGGGGATTATGCGTTGTCCGCCGAATTTACTGCTGTCGGGGTAACAGGATTTGAACCTGCGACCTCGTCGTCCCGAACGACGCGCGCTACCAAGCTGCGCCATACCCCGATGGCCCGTGAGCCTCAATCAGTATAGGCGCTCACACCCTCCGACGACGAATTGAGTCGGTAGTTAGGCGGAGGTCAGGGTGAGCAGCGTCGCCTCGGGCGGGCAGGCGAAACGTACGGGCGCATAGATAGAGGTTCCAAGGCCGGCCGAGACGTTCAGGAATGCGGTTCTCAAGCCATGGTTCCAGAGGCTCAAGCCCTTGACCTGGCGGCGTGGAATATCGCAGTTGGTTACGAGGGCACCGAAACCCGGCACGCAGACCTGGCCGCCGTGAGTGTGGCCGGCCAGAATCAGTTGGGCGCCATGGTTCACAAAAGAGTTCAGCACCCGCTGGTAGGGCGCGTGCGCCACGCCCACCGTCAGTGTGGAGCGCGGGGCTGCGGCCTCTTCGGGGTCGGGCCAGACGTCGTCACCGAGCGGATCGTTGGCCCGTAGGTCGTCAATCGCCCGCGTGATCAGGTCGAGTCGGTCCCGCCCGATGTGCGGGTCGTCGACGCCGAAGAACTCCACGTGGGTGTCTTTCAGGTCGAGAGCCTCGGCTGCATTGTTGATGTCGGTCCAGCCGAGATCGGCGAACACCCGGCGCAGCGCATCGGTGTCGAGCTCTTCCCGGCGAATGGTGCGGCGGCTTGACGGCCCCCCGAAGTAAGTGAACGGGTTTTTCACCTGCGGTCCGACGTAGTCATTGGAGCCGTTGACGAACACACCGGGAATGCCGCGGAACGGTGCGAGGGCATACTCAATGCCGCTGACACCGTCTTCATGACCGAGGTTGTCGCCGGTATCGACGACAAGGTCGGGTTTCAGGGACGCGAGGCTGCGCACCCACTCCTGTTTGTTCTTCTGCCACGGAGCCATGTGCAGGTCGGACAGATGCAGCACCCGAATGGAGGTCGACCCCGGCGCGAGCACCGGAACGTTCATCTCACGCAGCGTGAAGCGGTTGCGCTCCACAAGCGCGCCCCAGGTGAAGGCGGCCAGGCCAACCGCGCCGGCTGCCGCGAGCGACGTGCCGACGAGTCGTCCGCCCTGTCCGAGCCGGCGAAGCGCGGTCACTCGTCCCGGCCGTTATTGGGGCCGGAGTTGGGCGCGGTCGTGGTCGGGGGAGTCGGCGGCGTGTACTTGCCGATAACGATGGTTACGGCGTCGCCGGGGCGGCCGGCCGTTCCCTCGCCGGGCTGGATGGCCATGACTTTGCCGTCCTGCGCCTTGTCCGCGGTTGGCTGTTCAGTCTTGGCCACGGTGAAACCGTAGGGAGCGCCGGAGAGGGTACTTCGGGCATCCGCTTCGGTCTTGCCGATCACCGAGGGGATCGTGACTCCTGTGCCGTCGCTCGAGCGTGCCGTGACGGTGGCGCCGCGAGTGGATGCCGACCCGCCGGCCGGATCGGTGCTGGCCACGGTTCCCGCTGGCAGCTCCGAACTGGTTACGCCGCCGTCGACGAAGAAGAACCCGGCCGCTTCAATAATCGTCTTGGCTTCGGCCATCGACTTGCCGCGCACGTCGGGCACCGGAACGGCGACCGCGTTGATCACGTTGGAGGATGCCTCGGGGAAGTCAGCTCCGCCGTACTTGGCGTTGGCGGCCGACATGATCTTGGGCCAGATGGTGTGGCGCACCTCTGAACCCCTCTTGCCGAACAGTTGGCCGCTGCGGGTGCGCTGATTCTTCCAGTTGTTGCCACCGACGTTGACCACGCCGACGACGGTGGCCACCTGGGTGGTGGCGCCGCTCATCCAGGTGTTCTGGGCGTCATCTGTCGTTCCGGTCTTACCGATCATCGGCAGCCGCGGTGAGGTCTTGCTGGCCGATGAGTAGCCTGTTCCGCTGCCCCCCATGACGGTCTGCATCGCGTACTGCATTCCGGCGGCCACTGCGGGCTCCACCGACTGGGTACAGTCGGACTTCGGGATCGGCAATTCGGTGCCGTCCGAACTGATCATCTTCGTGATGGCGACCGGGGTGCAGGTCATGCCATTATTGGCGATGCCGGCGAACGCGACGGCCATGCTGAGTGGGGCGACGGAGTTCGTGCCGAGGACCGTGCCTGCGTTCTGGCCGAGTTCACCACCGTCTGCCGCGTGCATGTCGAAGGCCTCAGCAGTTTTTCTGATTCCGCACAGGTCGAGCTTCTTGGCCATGCCGACGAAGCCGGTGTTGATCGATCGAGTGGTTGAGTGCAGTGCTGTTTCATTGGGGCCGCCCTCGCCGCCGTCGTTACCCGGGGCGAATCCTGCGCCATAATTCTGCGGTCCGAGGCAGCTGTCCTGGAACGTTCCCCAGTTCGCCTTGACTCGCGAGTCAACTCGTTCTGTGAGGGCGTGCCCTTCCTTCAGCCATTCGGCCAGCGTGAACACCTTGTAGGTAGAACCTGGCTGGAATCCGCCAGAGCCACCGTAGGCGAAGTCGGTGTTGTAGTTCAGGCTCGTGTAATTGGCGCCGGTTGCCTGCACTGTGGGGTCTTGGCTGTAGTCCTTGTTCTGAGTCATTACGAGAACGGCTCCGGTTCCGACCTTTACACTCGACACCACGCCGCCAACGTTCCAATCGTTGACGACCTTGGGGACGCTCGCGTTGAGCGCAGCGACGGCGGTGGCCTGAAGGTCGAGGTCGAGCGTCGTGTAGACGTCGAACCCGCCGCGGGTGAAGTTGTCGATGCGTTCCTCTGCGGTGGCACCGAAAGTCACGTCGTTCTTGAGAATCTTGGTCACATAGTCGCAGAAGAACGCGTTATCGCCGGCGGTCTGGCAGCCGGTGCTAGGAACGGTGATGACGGGCTCGATCGGTGTTGCAACGGCCGCATCATGGTCGACTTGGGTGATCTTGTCGTACTTGAGCATTTCGTTGAGAATATAGTCGCGCCGAGATTTGTTGTCGGCGTAGCCGTTGGCGGCGCCGTTAGTCTCGCTGGCGGGGCGGTCAAGCTGAAACTTGACCGGGTTGTTGACGATCGCCACCAGGCTCGCCGCCTGCGGCAGTGTCAGGTTGAGCGCGGTGGTGTTGAAGTAGTAACTTGCGGCGGCTTCAATGCCGTAGACCGTTCCGCCGTAGCCGGCGATGTTGAGGTAGCCGCGCAAGATGTCTGCTTTTTCGTACTTTTTCTCAATGCCGATGGCCAGGCGCATCTCGCGCAGCTTGCGGTCAGCGGTCGTCTTGGTGGCATCTTTGTAGCAGGCGTTGGCTTTCTCTTCGTCGGTCATCACCTCGCACTTTTGAATGAGCACGTTCTTGACGTATTGCTGAGTGATCGAGGATCCACCGCGGGTTTCACCGCCGGCCAGGGTCTGCACTGCCCCGTTGAAGCTGGACTGGATGTCTACGCCGCCGTGCTCCATGAAGCGTGGGTCTTCACCGGCGATGGCGGCATCCTTGGCGAACTGGCTGATCGCGTCGGAGGGGACATCGACCCGGTTCTGCTCGTAGAACGAGGCCAGAAGCACGCGGGTGCCCACCGGATCCTCGGCGTTCGTCGACGCGTAGATGTTGCTCTTCTGGGCGAGCCGATCGATGGACAGGTACTCGGGCAGGCTATCGAACACGTTGATGGTGTTCGTAGCGGCCATGCCGGACAGAGCAACGGCTGGGGCGACGGCGGCGGTCACGAGAATGCCGGCAACGGCGCTCATCCCGACGAAACCCAGGAAACCCCCCAGAGCCCCGCTCACGGTTCGATTTTTGGCAGACATACACTTGAGCGTAAGCGACAAATCTGAATGCCCGCCTCAATAGGAGTCACATGCCCGCCTGGGAATACCTCACAACGCCGTTGATGATCCACAACACGGCCGCCATCTTGAACAACTGGGGCTCTGACGGGTGGGAACTCGTGCAGGTCGTAACCGGCCCCGAGGGCGGCCTGGTCGCTTACCTCAAGCGCCCGCTCACCCCTAAGGAAGAGGCGTAATTATGTCCCACATTGAAGCACGCCTGGCCGAACTGGGCATTGAACTGCCGAGCGTCGTGCCGCCGGTCGCCGCGTACCTGCCCGCCGTTATCAGCAATGGTTTCGTCTACACCGCCGGCCAACTGCCCATGGTCTCTGGTGCACTACCCGCCACCGGCAAGGTCGGCGACGGTCACGGCCTCGTGCCGGCTGCCGACGCCCAGGAGTACGCCCGCACCTCCGCGCTCAACGGTCTCGCTGCCATCAAGAGCGTGATCGGGTCGCTCGACCGTATTACCCAGGTCGTTAAGGTGACGGGCTTCGTCGCCTCCGACCCTGCGTTCACCGGCCAGCCAATCGTCGTCAACGGTGCCTCCGACGTGCTCGTGGAGATCTTCGGCGACATCGGCCGTCACGCCCGTTCGGCCGTCGGCGTTGCGGTGCTGCCGCTCGACGCCCCGGTCGAGGTTGAGCTCATCGTGGCGTTCGCGTAGCTGACCCGCGCCTACGGGCGGCTTGCGAGCCCGGACATCCGCTGTGAAACGGATGCCCCGGCTCGCGTGCCATAGACCTGCGCCGGTCGCTCGACAAACCGCATCATCAGCTGGGCTACCACCAGGCTGAGCGGCACCGACACGAGGGCGCCCAGCCACCAGTGGGCGGGGCCGGCGAGCACTGCGAAGGCCACCACGATGGGAAAGTGCACGAGGTACAGGCTGAAGCTGACGGACCCGAGCCAGCCGAGTGTTCGCCGCGTCCGCGGCGCAAGGGCCAGGCCCCGCTCCGACGTCGAGGCGGGCCAGAAAGCCACCGTCGCGACGATCACAAACGCGCCGGCCACCCGCAGCGAGAGCGTGACGTCGCTCCACGCGCCGCTGGTCAGCGGGCGCAGCATCCAGTAAGCCACGAGCAGAAACGGGCCGAGCGCGGCCAGCGTCCACCCGAGCACCCGGCCGCTAGCGCTCTCGACCAGCCGGTCGCTGCAGCGTTGCAGTTCGTCATAGTTGGCAGCCAGAAGAGCGCCGAGAGCGAACGGCGGCAGATACATGAGCGATTGGGTCGTCGTAACGTAGCCGATGCCGGCGAGCGCGCACAGTATGACGACCCAGAGCAGAATGCGGCGAATGGGGACGCTGACCGGTTTGCGGGTGAACGCTGCGACGGCGACGAACACCGGAAGCAGCAGGGAGAACCACAATTCCCAGACCAAAGACCAGAGCGGCGGATTGATGTCGGGCCGCCGGGTTACGCCGATGATGCTGGCTTCGCGCAGCAGGTTGCCGAGGCCGAGGTCTGGCGTGTCCTGCCGGGCCAGCCAGAGCCCGCCCGCCGCGCCGACCGTGCGTGGCACCAAAACAATCCAGACGACAGCCAGGCCCACCGACACCACGACCGGTACCGCCAAACGGATCACGCGGCGCACGTAATAGGCGCTCCAGTCGTAGCGTGGCCCGGCCTCGCGGGCGGCCAGCGGGGAACGCACAAGCACGAAGCCGCTCAGCACAAAGAACACCAGCACGAACTCGGGCCCGGCGAGAAGAGCCTTCAGAGGGGACAGCGTGGCCCACCACCCGACGGAAAACAGCGTGACGCCGATACTCGAGTCGTAGGCGGCGGCGATCTCTGGAACCGTCATGGACACATGGTGCGCCAGAACGACGAGGGCGGCCATTCCGCGCAGTGCATCGAGTCGGCTCAGGCGACCGCGCACGGGTGCCGCTGCTTCGGTCATGCCCACACAGTAGGACCGCCTGCTGGTTTCAGGGCGGGAACGTGCATAACTCCTGCAATTTATGGGGGCCGCGCGAAACATCCGCGTGAAATCAGGGGCCAGATCTGTTGCGGCGTCGCAGTGCAGGAGTTATGGTGCCGGGGGACGAACGACGGCCGCCTTCCGAATGGAAGACGGCCGTCGTTGGTGGTGCAGGTAGTGAATGACTACTTTTTCATTTGCGCGGTGATGGTGTTCATCACCATGGTGTCGGCGAGGGTCGTCACATCGCCGACGTCACGTCCCTCGGCCGCGTCGCGCAGCAGGCGCCGCATGATCTTGCCCGAGCGGGTCTTCGGCAGCTCGTCGACGACGTAGATGTCACGCGGACGGGCAATCGCGCCGATCTGCTGGGCTACGTGGGCCCGCAGAATGCTGACGATGTCCTCGTGCGATGCGATCTCGGACTGGCTGAACTTGATCACGACGAACGCGACGACCGCCTGACCGGTGGTTTCGTCGGCGGCGCCGACCACGGCAGCTTCAGCCGTGAGCGAATGCGCCACGAGGGATGACTCGATCTCGGCGGTGGAGAGGCGGTGGCCCGACACGTTCATCACGTCGTCGACCCGGCCCAGCAACCAAATGTCACCGTCGTGGTCGAGCCGAGCGCCGTCCCCGGCGAAGTACAGCGGACCGTCCTTCGCGCCGATGGTGCCCTCGAACTTGTCCCAGTAGGTCTCCTTGAAGCGCTCCGGGTCGCCCCAGATCCCGCGAAGCATCGCCGGCCAGGGCTGGGTGACCACGAGCAGCCCGCCGTTTCCATGGCCAACGTGCACGCCGTCGTCGTCGAGTACGTCGATGGTGATTCCGGGCACCGGTACCTGCGCGGCGCCGGGCTTTGTCTCCGTGAGCCCCGCGAGGGCCGAAACCATGATCGATCCGGTCTCGGTCTGCCACCAGGTGTCCACGATCGGGGTCAGGCTGCTGCCGATGACCTCGCGGTACCACATCCACGCTTCGGGGTTGATGGGTTCGCCCACGGAGCCGAGCACGCGCAAGCTCGACAGGTCGAACTTTTGCGGAATCTGGCGTCCCAGCTTCATGAACGTACGGATGGCGGTCGGCGCTGTATACAGAATCGAGACCTTGTACTTCTCGATGATTTCCCACCAGCGACCGGTGTGCGGAGAATCGGGGGTGCCTTCGTAGAGCACCTGGGTTGCGCCGTTGGCTAGGGGGCCGTAGACCACGTAGCTGTGTCCGGTGATCCAGCCGACGTCGGCGGTGCACCAGTAGATATCCGTTTCAGGCTTGAGGTCGAACACGTTCTGGTGGGTGAACGCATTCTGGGTGAGGTAGCCGCCGCTGGTGTGCAGGATGCCCTTGGGTGCGCCGGTCGTACCCGATGTATACAGAATGAACAGCGGGTTCTCGGCCGGGAAGGCCTCCGCTTCGTGCTCGGGAGAGGCTGTTTTCATGGCGTCGGACCACCAGATGTCGCGGTCGTTCCACTGCACATCCTGGCCGGTGCGCTTGACCACGAGCACGTTCTTCACCGAAGAATCGTTGGTCTGCAGGGCGGCGTCGACGGCTGGTTTGAGGGCGCTGATCTTGCCCTTGCGGTAGCCGCCATCGGCCGTGATGACGAGCACGGCGTTGGCGTCATCAATGCGCGAGCGCAGGCTCTCGGCGCTGAACCCGCCGAAAATGACCGAGTGCACGGCGCCGATGCGGGCGATGGCGAGCATGGAGATGACGGCCTCTGGGATCATCGGCAGGTAGACGGCCACGCGGTCGCCGGCGGTGACGCCGAGCCCGAGCAGCACGTTGGCGGCCTTTTTGACCTCGGTAGTCAGTTCGGAGTAGGTGTAGCTGCGGGAATCACCGGGTTCGCCCTCGAAGTACAGCGCGACGCGGTCGCCGTTGCCGGCGAGAACGTGACGGTCGAGGCAGTTATATGCGACGTTGAGTTCGCCGTCTTCGAACCACTTCGCGAATGGCGGGTTCGTCCAGTCCAGAGTCTTAGTGAATGGCTTGTGCCAGTACAGCAAATTGCGGGCCTGATCAGCCCAAAACATGGCCGGGTCCTTCTGTGAGACTGCGTACAGGTCCTGTGTCGCTATCGTCTGTGCGGCGAACTCGGCAGTGGGCGCGAATCGACGCGATTCGTGCAGGAGGGTGTCAATTTTAACCGTCATATGTGTAATTCGCTCCTTTGCGGTACGTGCATGCAGGACATTGCCAGCTCAATTGAACCCTACCGGTACTGGGCCAATCTCTGTATACACAAACGAAAAACTGAGAAATGAACCCTCGGTTCGGGGTGATTTTGCACCCCCCGGCCGGGTGTCCTCACAAATGAGGACATTGGACTTGCAATCTGAGCACGTCTGCGTAAACTAAAACACGTCTGAACGAAAGTTTTGACCAGCATCGCGTACGGTTCCCCCCAATCTGCGCGACGCTAGGCGGCACCTGTTCCCCCCAATAGGTGCCGCCCCTTCTATTTAAGCGATTCACGGCTCGTGGTTGTGGATTCATGCTGGTGCGGCTCCTCCCCAGCGGACCTGACCAACAGGCTGTGCACGGATTGTGCCGGGGAAGCTGTCACTGGGCCGGCTCACCGTACCGTCGGGGCATGGGCCAGCCTTTCATCGCCGTTCCGTCCTACGCCGTGCCAGCTGCCGAGACGATTTCTGCCGCGCCGGCTGCTGCAGTGTCGTCCTTGGCACCCGTGGAAGATCCCTGGTCTGCGCGGTCGGACACTTCACGTTCATCAGTCGCACCACCGGCGAATTTAGCTCGGCATCGCACTGCAAAACCGGATGCCGCTGGCACTTTGCCGCCAGCCGACGCGGCAGCAGCAGTCTCGGCAGCAGTCTCGGCAGCGGTCGGCAGCGAGCGCGTGAACGTGCGCGCGCTGGGTCCACTGGCCAGCTATGCCTCAGCTCCGGACACCACGGACCTGTTTGTCAACGGGGAGTCCGGGCTCTGGATCGATGCCGGACATGGCCTCGCCTTCGTGCCGGCCTGGCACCTCGGTGAGGTCGAGGTTCGTGAGCTGGCTGTGCGCCTGATCGCCCTTGGTGGGCGACACATCGATGAGGCAAGCCCCTGCGTCGACGTACGGTTGGCCGATGGGATTCGGGTGCACGCCGTGCTTCCGCCGGTATCGAGCACGGGAACCCTGCTGTCAATTCGGCTGCCGCACGCTGCCGACCGGAGCCTCGGTGCACTCGCTGACGCCGGACTGTTTGGCACGGGGGAGGCATGCGCTGCCCGGCTGAATCGGCTGCGTGTTGCGGTGCACGGCCGCCAAAATCTGCTCATCACCGGTGCTGCGGGGAGTGGAAAAACTACGCTGCTGGCGGCCCTGTTGGGGGAAGCGCCAGCCGACGAGCGCATCGTCGCGATCGAAGACGTCGCGGAGCTGCGCATTCGGCATCCGCACGTGGTGGCCCTCGAGGCCAGGCAGGCCAATCTGGAGGGGGCGGGGCGCATCGGCCTGGAGGCGCTGCTGCGGGAAGCACTGCGCATGCGGCCGGATCGCCTCGTGCTCGGCGAGTGCCGGGGGTCGGAGATTCGGGAGCTGCTCGCCGCGCTCAACACCGGGCACGACGGGGGAGCGGGCACGCTGCACGCTAATTCGCTTGACGACGTGCCGGCTCGACTGGAGGCGCTTGGTTCACTCGCCGGGATGAGCGCTTCGGCCGTGGCGCGACAAACGGTAAGTGCTATCGGGCTGGTGCTGCACCTGGAACGCACCGACGGGGTTCGCAGGCTCGACGCGGTTGGCCGATTCACCCTCGATAGCCGTGACCGTCTCTCGATCGAAGCGATCTGATGCTCCAAGATCGATCAGTCACGATTCGCAGAACGTGCGACGATGCGTCGCGCTGACACGGTACCGCCGGTCGAAGAGGTCGCGGCGGTCACGCAACGGCTGGCCGTGCTGCTGTCGGCCGGTGTTTCCCCGGTCTCGGCCTGGGGCTACCTGTTGCCGGAGCACGGCGCGGCTGCGCCTCGGGCGCCTCGCGCCGACCAGCAGAATGCCGGCTTGTCTCCGGGGATGGGCGGACCGGAGAGGTCAGTTCGTGGGCGGGTCAGAAGCCGGCAGGGGGCCGTGCCAGCGACGGACGCGGAGGCGGCTCCGATCACCGCACCGATCAAGCCCCGGGCGGCCGATTCGAAGCACGCGGGCACGGCCACCGCGCCTATCCTGCGTGCTGCAGCGCGCGCCGCGGCTCGGGGCGACAGCGTGGCCGATGCGATCGCCGTCGAGGCGCGTCGGCAACCACCGGAGACTCCGCACGGGATCGTCGCCGCGCGGGCCTCCGCTGGACGGCCGTCTCGGCGACGCGACGACGCGGCGGGCCAAGCCGAGCGCGCCTGGCTCGGGCTCGCTGCGGCCTGGCAGGTGGCCACGCAGGCCGGTGCGCCGCTGGCCGGGTGCCTGCGTGAGCTCGCTGGGTCGCTGCGCGAACTCGCCCAGGTGCAGCGCGATCTGGAGGTGGCGCTCGCCGCGCCGCGGGCCACGGCACGACTGGTGATGGTGCTGCCCGTGATCGGAGTCGTGTTCGGCAGCCTGATGGGTTTCGATTCCCTGCATACCCTGTTTTTGACCGTGCCGGGGCTGGTCTGTCTCGGTGGCGGCGCTCTTCTGATGCTTGCCGCAGCAGGCTGGAACCGTGCGCTGGTGCGCCGGGCGGGCCCGACCGACCTGACACCAGGGCTGCGACTGGAACTTATGGCAATTGCCATGTCCGGTGGCGGGTCGATCGACCGTTCGCGGGCGTTGGTACACACGGCCGCCGAGCGATACGGCATTGCGCCCGGCGCTGATGGTGGCTCCGTTGACCGGATACTTGGCTTGTCGACGCGTGCGGGAGTTCCCGCGGCGGAGCTGCTGCGCAGCGAGGCGGAACAGCTGCGTCGCGATGCCCGAAGCGCTGGACAACGTCGGGCCGCAACTCTCTCGGTAACGCTCATGCTGCCGCTCGGCCTCTGCGTTCTGCCCGCGTTCATGCTGGTGGGCGTGGTGCCGTTGCTGCTCAGCGTGCTCTCCTCCACTCTGACGACGTTCTGAAACTCTCCACATATAAGCGCATGCCGCGGCGCGCGCTGGCGGATGGAAGCAGGATGAACGTGCTCGTGCCGCCCAACCCGCGTCGATGGACGCCGAAGGAGACGAGTCTGTGTATACAAAGAACACCCTGAAAACCCTGGCCGACGAAGCCGGAGCCGCGACAGCGGAATACGTTGTCGCCACGATGGCCGCGGTCGGGTTTGCCGGGCTGCTCATCGTCATTCTGCGCAGTGATGAAGTGCGGGGAATGCTCACCGATCTGGTGCGACGTGCCCTCAGCATCGGGTAGCGCAAACAACAGGGGCAGCACAACCGCTGAATTCGCCACGGCGCTGCCGGCGGTCGTGCTCGTTCTGGCCTGCTGCCTCGGTGCAGTGCAGGTGGTCGGCGTGCAAGTACGGCTGACGGATGCCGCTGCCAGCGCCGCTCGTGCGCTCGCCCGTGGCGACACCGAGGCGCGCGCCGCCGGCCTCGTCCTTCAAAGCGTGCCGGGGGCCAGCCTGGTTTCGGAACGTCGCGGCGATTTCGTCTGTGCTCGAGTTGCCACGCACAGCCTGCCGGGGATCTTTGCCGGGCTGAACCTCGAAGCACACTCATGTGCCCTGGCCGGCGGTCAATGAGCGCATGCGGCGACACGGCGAATGTGCCCGACGTCGCCGGCGAAAGCTCCCAGCGGGGAGCGGGGTCGATCCTCGCCCTCGCGCTGCTCGCTGCCACAGTGTTACTGACGACGCTCGTCGTATCGGTCCTCGCCCTGCTCGCGGCTGGCCGGTCCGTCGCGAACGCGGCCGACGCGGCCGCGCTCGCCGCCGCGGACACAGCCTCCGGCGCGATCGCAGGTTACCCGTGCGAGGCTGCGCGGGCTGTGGCCTCGCTGAATGAAACTGCCCTCACGCGCTGCTCGGTAACGGGGCTGATCGCATCCGTTTCGGTGGGGCTGCGGGTGCAGGGCATAGATATTTTCGCGAATGCCCGGGCCGGGCCGCCGCCCTGATGTACTCCCGCTCAAAGCCGGGCCGGGCGAATCAGGAGAGGAGCACCTCAAGATAGTGGTATTCGACCGCGCTCGGCCGGCCGGGGGAATCGGAACCCTCGAACTCCAGGCCGGCGCCGCGGGCGTAAAGATAGCGCTTGCCGGACTCGGCCGGGATCTCGATGCGCGGCTGCGGATCACCCGAGTCGAGAAAGGTCGTTGTGATTGTTTTGCCCTGAAGGGGCCCATCCGTCAACTTCGCGGTGTATGTGGCCGTCATTGTACCCATGGGACTATTCTGCACTTGGGCGGGCAAACGGCAAGGGTTCGGGATTGTTGGGCGTCTCGCTCAGAGCGAACTGGGCGGTGGCTGGGAGCGCCGTGTGCGTGAGCGTGACGCGCCGAGACGTGCCCGTCGATTAGGCGGGCACTCCATTCCGGTGTGTATGGTGTGCCTTGGCCCATTTTTGGTCACTACGTATAAAGAGGAGTCTGGTGCCAGGCACTAAGAAGCTGGTCATTGTTGAATCACCGACCAAGATGAAGTCGATCGCCGCGTATCTCGGCGACGGCTACGAGGTATTGTCCTCGGTCGGTCACATTCGCGATCTGATCGAGCCGAAAAACCTGCCGCCTGAGCTCAAGAAAGGCGCCCTCGGCCGATTCTCGGTCGATGTGGAGAACGGCTTTGAACCGTACTACGTAGTCTCCGACGCCAAGAAGAAGACCGTCAGTGAGCTCAAGCGGGCCCTCAAGAATGCGAACGAACTCTTGCTCGCAACTGATGAGGACCGCGAGGGCGAGGCCATCGCCTGGCACCTGCTGCAGGTGCTGCAGCCCAAGGTTCCGGTCAAGCGCATGGTGTTTCACGAGATCACCAAAGACGCCATCCTCGCCGCCAAGGACAACACCCGCGACCTCGACACGGCCCTCGTCGACGCGCAGGAGACCCGCCGTATCCTCGACCGCATCTACGGCTACGAGATTTCCCCGGTGCTGTGGCGCAAGGTCGGCCCCGGCCTGTCCGCCGGTCGCGTGCAGAGCGCCGCGACCCGCCTCGTCGTCGACCGGGAGAAGGAGCGCCTCGCGTTCGTCTCCGCCGGGTACTGGGATCTGCTCGCGCGACTTGCGGCATCCGCTTCGCAGGCTGATCAGGCGTTCGATGCCAAGCTCGTGCGCCTGAACGGTGAGCGCATTGCCACCGGTGGCGACTTCGACGATTCCGGTGCGCTCAAGCCCAGCGTGAAGGCCGTCACCCTCGACGCCTCCGCTGCGCAGGCCCTGACCATCGCTCTGAAGAGTCCCGGTGTGAAGCTCGAGGTGACCAAGGTCACCTCCAAGCCGTATCGTCGCAGCCCCGCCGCACCGTTCACGACCTCGACCCTGCAGCAGGAAGCGGCGCGCAAGCTGCGCTTCACCGCCCGGCAGACCATGAGTGTGGCCCAGTCGCTGTACGAAAATGGGTACATCACCTACATGCGTACCGACTCGCCATCGCTCGGACAGCAGGCCCTCACCGCCGCACGCACCCAGGCCGCTGCCCTGTACGGCGCCGAGACGGTTCCGGACGCCCCGCGCGCCTACAAGGGTAAGAGCAAGAACGCACAGGAAGCGCACGAGGCCATTCGCCCCTCCGGCGACACTTTCCGCACCCCGGCGTCGCTCGCGTCGAGCCTGCGTGGCAACGACTTCAGGCTGTACGAGCTGATCTGGAAGCGCACCGTCGCCTCGCAGATGAAGGACGCCACCGGCTCGACGGCCTCTGTGACAATCGCGGCCGGCCCGACGGGCACATCGGAGCATGCTTCGGCGTCGGGCGCGCTCGCCGAGTTCTCGGCCAGCGGAACCGTCATCACCTTCCGTGGTTTCATGCTCGCCTACGAGGAGTCGAAGGACGAGGAGCGCAACGCGGAGGCCGTTGCGACCGAGTCCAAGCTGCCGCCGCTCGAAGAGGGCCAGAAGCTGGTTCTGCAGGACCTCGAGGCCAAGGGGCACGAGACGACCCCGGCCGCCCGCTACACCGAGGCCAGCCTGGTGAAGAAGCTCGAAGAGCTTGGCATCGGCCGCCCGTCGACGTTCGCCTCGATCATCTCGACCATCACCGAGCGCGGCTATGTCACGCCGCGCGGCCAGTCACTCGTTCCCAACTGGATCGCGTTCTCGGTCGTGCGCCTGCTCGAAGAATTCTTCGGCGACCTGGTCGAATACGACTTCACCGCCGAGATGGAGGACGACCTCGACCGCATCGCCGGCGGCGAAGCCAACCGCCTCGACTGGCTCAACAGCTTCTACTTCGGCAGCGACAAGCACCGGGGCCTTCGTCAGGTCATCGACAACCTCGGCGAAATCGACCCGCGCGTGATCAACTCGGTCGCCATCAGCGACAACATCACCCTGCGTATCGGCAAGTACGGTCCCTACCTCGAGGTCATCGACCCCGACGCTGCAGCGGATGCCCCGCCCCGCCGCGTAAACATCCCGCCGGAACTCGCGCCCGACGAACTGACCGCCACCAAAGCACGCGAGCTCATCGACGCTCCCGTCGTCACGGACCGGGTCATCGGACTCAACCCGGAGAACGGTAAGGAGATCGTTGCCAAGGACGGCCGGTTCGGACCGTACGTCACCGAGCTCGCGCCGGCTCCGGCCGAGCCCGACGTTCCGGCCGTTGTCGCCGTACCCGTCGAAGCCGTCGACCCCGCCACCGGCGAGGTCACCGTCGCGAAGCCGAAGCGCAAGCCGGCCGCGAAAAAGGTGGCCTTAGCTGACAAGCCGCGTACAGCATCCATTTTCAAATCTATGGACCTGGCCACCGTCGACCTCGAAACGGCGCTGCGCTTGCTTGCCTTGCCGCGCACGGTCGGGCTCGACCCGGAGACCGGCACCGAGATTCTGGCGCAGAACGGCAAGTTCGGGCCGTATCTGAAGAAGGGCATCGATACCCGGTCGCTCACGAGCGAAGACCAGATCTTCGACATCGACCTTCCGGGCGCGATCGAGCTCTACGCGCAGCCGAAGTACGGTGCGCGCCGGGCGTCGAGTGCCCTGAAGGAATTCGAAGCACCCGACCCTGAAAGTGGCAAGGCGATCAAGATCAAGGACGGCCGGTTTGGCGCCTACGTGACCGACGGGGTCACCAACGCGACCATTCCCAAGTCGGAGGACATCGAGGAAATCGACTTCGACCGTGCAGTGCAGCTGCTCGCGGACAAGCGGGCCAAGGGGCCGGCCGCGCCGCGCAAGAAGGCACCGGCCAAGAAGGCCGCCGTCAAGAAGCCAGCGGTGAAGAAGGTGCCGACTGCAGCAGCGAAGGCGGCCACTGCAAAGAAGGCCGCCGCGACCCGGGCCGCGAACGCGGCAGCCAAGGCGGCGTTGGCGGGCACGCCCACGGTCAAGAAGCCGGCGGTCAACAAGCCGGCCGTCAAGAAGGCGGCCGTCAAGAAGCCGGCGGTCAAGAAGCCGGCCGTGAAGAAAGCGGCCAGTTCGGCTGCTGAATCCGCTGCCACGACCACGATCGCGCCGAAGGCGTCGTGACCGGTCTGTTCATCACCCTTGAGGGCGGCGACGGCTCTGGCAAGACCACGCAGGCGCAGCTGTTGACCGACTGGCTCGAAGAGCGGGGGCGCACTGTCGTGCGCACCCGCGAGCCCGGGGGAACAGATGTCGGCGTGGAGATTCGGCAGATCGTGCTGCACCATCGCGGGGAGGTCGACCCGCGCGCGGAGGCGCTGCTCTACGCCGCCGACCGCGCCCAGCACGTGGGCACCAAGCTGCGGCCGGCGCTCGCCCGCGGTGACGTGATCGTGCAGGACCGCTACCTGGACTCCTCTGTCGCCTATCAGGGGGCCGGGCGGGTGCTCGGTGCCACCGAGGTGCGTGACCTGTCGCTCTGGGCAGCCGAAGGTCTGCTTCCCGACCTGACCGTGCTGCTCGACCTCGACTCGCGCGTAGCCCGGGCCCGGCTCGATGCTGACGACAAAGTCTTCGACCGGCTCGAGGCCGAGAAGAACGACTTTCATACCCGGGTGCGCGCTGCGTTCCTCGAATTGGCTGCCGCCGAACCCGACCGGTTCTTGGTATTGGATGCCGCAGCGCCGGCAGCCGACATCGCCGCCAGCATCAGAGCTCGGGTAGCGCCCCTCCTCTAATGTCCAAGGCCCGGATCGTTGACGTGCGTCACCCCGTTTGTGGATACTGAAACTATGAGCTCGTCTTCATCGGCCGCTGTGCGATCCGGTTGGTCGGTGCGGGTGCGTATCCTCGCCGCCATTTTGGTCGTTGCCGGCCTCGGCCTGGCAGTAGCCGGCGGGACGGCGTACCTCGTGCAGCGCGATCGTGCCCTACACGACGTCGATGCTCGTCTCGCGACGAGTGTGGAGAGTGTGCGCTTCATCGTCACCGGGGCGCAGACTACAAATCTCAACGAGGTTGACGCTTTGCCTGAAGCTTCGGGCTCGACTTATTCCTCGACCAGGGCAGCCTTGCAGGCGGTAATGGCTCGACTCGTTCCGAGCCCCAACGAGAGCACCCTCGGCATCATCGACGGTGTTCCGGCGCTGATTCCGGGCACCGAATTGTCGTTTCACCTGGAAGACGACGCCGGGTTCATTCTGCGCATCCTCGACGAGGTCGCCGGTGTCAATGTCGTGCGCGGCACGGCCGTATCCGAACTCGGCAACCTGCGCTACATCGCCGCACCGGTGACCGTGGAGGGCAGCGGGGAAGTCGGAATCTTCGTCACGGCCTTCGACCTTGATGCCGAGCTCGGCGAATTGACGAGCGCGTTTCGCATCTATGCGGCCGTAGCGGCCGCAGCGCTCGTGGCCATCGGGCTGGTCGGGTGGTTCGTCGCCGGCCGGTTGCTTCGGCCGGTGCGCCAGCTGCAGACCGCGGCTTCGCGGATCACCGCATCTGACCTGCACGAGCGCATCCCGGTGATCGGCCGCGACGATATCTCCGAGCTCACCCGAACCGTCAACGACATGCTCGAGCGTCTCGATGAGTCGCTGACCGCCCAGCGACAACTGCTCGACGATGTACGCCACGAACTCAAGACGCCGATCACCATTGTTCGCGGCCATCTCGAATTGCTGGATCCGCGCAATCCCGACGATGTCGCATCCGCTCGCGAAATTGCCATCGACGAACTCGACCGCATGACTGGGCTGATCGACGACATTGAGTCACTCGCCAATGCTCAGCGCGGCAATCTGCAGCGAGTACCAACGGATGCCGCCGACCTTACCGAGCAGTTCTACCTCAAGGTCAGTGCGCTCCCTGACCACGTGTGGATCCTGGCCGAGCGGGCGCACGTTGTCGTTCCCGTCGACCCCGCGCGCCTCACGCAGGCGTTCATTCAGCTGGCGAACAACGCCGCCAAACATTCGGCACCCGGCACGGGCATCGAAATTGGCAGTACCGAACATGCCGACGCCGTCGAGTTCTGGATCCGCGATCACGGCCCTGGTATTCCGGCCGAGGCGAAGGCCCGCATTTTTGAACGGTTCGGCCGGGTCGATTCCGGACGGGGGGTCGAAGGCTCCGGTCTCGGACTGCCGATCGTCGACGCCATTGCGCGGGCGCATGGCGGCTATGTCGATCTGGTGACGTCACCGGACGGGTCGCGGTTTGGTATCCTCCTGCCGCGCCGCGTTGTCGACGTGGTGCCAGCGAAATGACGAGCATTCTCATCGCCGAGGACGAGGCGCGCATTGCCCTGTTCGTAAGCAAGGGTCTGCGGGCGGCCGGATACTCATCGACCGTGGTCGGTGACGGCCTCGACGCGGTGAGCTATGCCCAGACCGGTACCTTCGACCTGTTGCTGCTTGATGTGGGGCTGCCGAGCATCGACGGGTTCGAGGTGATGAAACGAATCCGGGCAGAGCGGCTGCCGCTGCCGATCATTATGCTGACGGCTCGCTCCAAGACCAGTGATATGGTCGCCGGCCTCGACGGCGGTGCCGATGACTATCTCGCGAAACCGTTCAAGTTCGATGAACTGCTGGCACGCATCCGTTTGCGCCTGCGTGCTGCCGAGCAGAGTTCGCCGACCGGTCTGGCCTATGGGGACCTCGTGCTTGATCTGCGCACCCGACGCGCGACAGTAGGGGCGCGAACGGTGGAACTGTCCGCCCGGGAATTTGCCCTCGCTGAAGAGTTTCTTCGGCACCCGGATCAGGTGCTCAGCCGGGAGCAGCTGTTGAGTCGGGTTTGGGGTTACGACTTCGATCCGGGATCCAACGTCGTAGACGTGTATGTGAGGTACCTCAGGGCGAAGTTCGGGCCTGAACGCATTCAGACGGTACGCGGGATGGGATATCGACTCAAGTAAGGCCGGTTCGGTGCGCCCTGGCGACGCAAGAAAGCCCGGGCCTGGGCCCGGGCTTTCATAGGCGTTACGCAGTGGTGATGTTCTGCCTAGTCAACAGACGCCGGGCTCTGCACAGACACCGGGCTGGCGGGGGACGCAACGGATGGGGCGGAGACCGGGGTCACGACAGACGGGGCGGATACCGTTGATGTGACGCTCGCCGCACTCGGGGTGGAATCGATGCTCGAGGTGCTGGACGAGTCGCTCGAGAATGAGTCTGAATCGTCGAACGTCGAGACGTTCGGGGTACTGAACGGAACCGCGGTGGTGGGCGAGACGGCCCCCACCGGCTGCACACCAATCGAAGCTCCCGAACGGTCTTCGATCTCAAAAGCGTTTGCTGCGGTCACTGCGCCACCGGCGAGCAGCCCAATGCCGAGTGCGGATCCGGCGCCCATGGCGATCCAGCGCTTTTTTGTCGTCATCTTGAGGTTCATGGTGTCTCCTTGTGGGTATTGAGCCAAGCGTGTGCTCGTCTTCGGTTACTTCAAGATTCGTGCCCCTGGATGAGAAGCCTCGGTGCCGGACGTGAGAGGACTCTCATTTTGGCCGGCGGCATCCGCTGGTCTTAGGAGGGAGAGGGGTCGCCGACGAGTTCGGTGACCGCGCAAAGAAGTTGTGTGCTGTGCGCGCCGGGACTCAACACGTGCCCCAGAAGGTGCGTTGCCGCGATGTATCGTGCTCGGTAAGCGAATGTATCGTCGTGCCGGGACCACCGGCTGCGTGCGGCGGCTGCCAAAGCGCGACAGCTCTCGGCCGCCGCGGGGCTTGCCTGGTCATCGTGGTGCAGGGCGCTCACGACGAGGTGTGCGTAGAGGGCAGCGGCATCGTCGGCCGGGTCGCCCAGCCCGGCCGTGTCGATGTCGAGCACGCCGGATATGCGCGGACGGTTGGGTGATGCGAAACCGGAAACGAGCGAATCCGGGTCCAGAAAGATCTGGCCGAGGTGCAGGTCGCCGTGCACCGTGACTGGTTCGGCGGGCGTCGCAGCGGCGCGCATCCGTTCGATGGCGGCGCCGAGCGCGGTGACCCGGGGCGCCTCGGCCGGTAGCAGGGAGCACACCCGCTGCACGTACCAGGGCAGACGCTCTGACAGTGACGCTCGCGCCGGGTCAGAACTTTCGATCAGGCTAATCTCGTGCGTGAGGCGATCCAGCTCATCGAGAAACGGGCCGAGGGGTAGTTGCGCGACCACCTGGCTGGCCTCGACGCCGTAAACGGACTCAAGCGCGATAAATCCATCGGCGCTCCAGCCTCTGCTGCGCGGTACTGGAACGCCGGCGGCTCCCCAGAGCAGATGGCGGGCGTGCAGCGGCCCCGCAGCAGCCGGGCGAACGACCTTGAGATACACCGTGAACTCGGGCGCGATCATGCGCACGACGGCCCGCTTTCCCGGGCGGTAGGCCGCAACGGTGACGCTGAGGCTGCTGGAGTGCAGGCCGAGGCGGTCGAGAAGGATGCTGGCGGCATCGGGGTAAACCGCCGCGGCCAGCGCCGGCAACTCGGGATCGTTCGGGTACAACCAGGCCGCCACGCTCTCGCCGGTCTGCTCGTCACGAAACGCGAGTACGCCGGGCCGGTCCCGTGTTGTGGGATTGGATTCGAGGTAGACGGTGTGCGATTCGGGATCGTGCGTGCCCGAATTCAACTCGATGGTGTACCCGGCGGTGAACCCGCGCGCGGTCGTCTCGATGCTGAACCGGTGCAGCCCAACCAAGGTCATGCCGAGTGACTCCGCGACAGCCTCGAGGATATCGGGCGCCTGTTCGAGCGGATGCGGCCCGCCAGGGTCAGTCGTCGTCAACGTCAACGTCAACGTCAACATCAACGTCGTCAACGTCGTTAATATCGAGGTCGTCGTCGTCATCATCATCGATGGTCTGCGATCCTGCCGGGGGCACAGCGACGGGTGCCGTCGGACTGGCCGTCGGCGAGGATTCGGGCAGAGCGCCTGCACCGGTCGCGTTCGGGTCTGCGACGGTGCTTACGGGATCGGTCGGCTGAACGAGGCCGGGTTGGTCGTCGATGGTCAGGGCAGACGTCAACGCGACAGCCCCTGCGGACCCGGCACTGAGGATGACCACGACTATGGCACCGAGGGACAATTTATAGAGCGTCTGCATTGTTCCAGTGTGGGGCCCCACCGCGCGTGTTCGCCGAGAGCAAGATGAGAAGGCTCTCATGTTGAGCCGCGACCACAGCGCAAGAGTGCTGCGCACGTTCCGGGCCCACCTTGCGAAAACGGGCCCAGCTTCTAGCCCGGGCCCGCGTTCCGGCCCGGGCCTCGATCGCTTCGTGCCTTGAACACGGCGGTGTCGGCGGGGCGGGTTACCCTTGACTCATGGCAGTGTGGGACAACCTAACGGGACAGGCCGACGCGATCGCCATCTTTCGGGCAGCGGCGCAGCGGGCACCGTCCGGCACCGGTACCGCCACCGCCGAATCGTCTTCCATGACCCACGCCTGGCTCATCACCGGCCCGCCGGGTTCCGGCCGCTCTAACCTCGCCTTCGCTTTTGCGGCGGCCCTGCTGAGCCCCGGTACCCCCGACGGCGACCTCGCGGCCGCCCGCCAAGTCGACGCGCGCACCCACCCCGACCTCAGCGTGCTCAGTACTGAGGGCGTCATTATCCCGATGAAGTCCGTCAAGGAAGCCGTCGCTCGCTCGCAGTACTCGCCATCGGTCGGTCGCTACCGGGTCGTCGTCGTCGAAGATGCCGACCGCATGGTCGAACGCACTTCGAACGTGCTCCTCAAAGCCCTCGAAGAACCACCCGAACGCACCGTGTGGATTTTGTGCGCGCCGAGCGAGGCAGACTTGCTCCCCACTATCCGGTCCCGCGTGCGCACCGTGCGCCTGCGCGTTCCGAGTGTTGCCGATGTCGCCGACCTGCTCGTACGCCGCAATGGCGTCGACCCCGCCGTTGCAGAGCTCAGCGCCCGGCTCGCCCAAAGCCACATCGGGATGGCTCGACGGCTTGCCACCAATGCGGATGCGCGGGAACGTCGCGAGGAGACCCTGCGCGCGGCCCTCGGCATCCGCTCGGTGTCGTCGGCCGTCAATGCGGCCGCGCGGTTGCTCGCGATCGCGGGAGACGACGCGAAGGCGATCACCCTCGAACTGGATGCCGCCGAGCGCGACGGCATGCTGCGCTCGCTCGGAATCGAGGCCGGGCAGTCCGTGCCGCCGGGGCTGCGCGGCCAGATCAAAGATCTTGAAGACGACCAAAAGCGTCGGGCGAAACGCAGCCTGCATGACGGCATCGACCGCATTCTGGTTGACCTGGCCTCGCTGTACCGGGACGTCTGCATGGTGCAGCTTGGCCGGGAGCAAGCTGTGATCAACCGTGAGCTGCTCGCCGAGCTGCGCACGGCGAGTGTGTCCAGCGCCCCAGCAGCCACGGTCGCCACGATAGACGCGATTGCCGTGGCACGCCAGCGGATTCAATCCAATGTTGCCCCCGCCCTCGCCCTCGAAGCGATGCTCGTGTCGGCGATCCGTCGCCCACAGTGACTCCCAGCCGCCTTCGGTAGCCTGAATCGCAGCATCCGCTTGACGCCATGAAAGAGGAACACGTTGAACCGACGCAATCGCGCTACCAGCATCGCGGCCGTAGCCCTGACTCTGACACTCGCTCTCAGCGGATGCGCCACCCTCTTCACAGCGAACCCCGCGCCCACTGATTCCACCCCCACCGGCGAGCAGGTGGCGGACAACCTCGATCCGTTCTACAGTCAGGTGCTGCAGTGGGACGACTGTGGCGACGGCCTGCAGTGCACCGAGGCCTCTGCGCCGCTCGACTACAGCGACCCGGCCGCCGGGGATATATCGCTCGCCCTGGTACGCCAGGTCGCTACCGGCAACGACCGGATCGGCTCGCTGTTGGTGAATCCTGGCGGGCCTGGTGGTTCCGGCTATGACTTCATCAAGGATTCTCTCGACTTTGCGACCGACGCCACCCTGCAGGAGAGCTTCGACGTCGTTGGGTTCGACCCCCGTGGCGTTGGGCGCTCCTCGGCGGTCTCCTGTTACGACTCCTCGGCGATGGATGAGTACCTCTACGGGCTGACGACCGCCGAGCGCGGAACGGACGCCTGGATTGCCGAGCTCGCGGCCTCCTCCGACGCCTTCGCGGCGGCATGTGCCCAGCAGACCGGGCCACTGCTCGGAACGGTCGACACGAAGAGCGCAGCCCGCGACCTCGACCTTCTGCGCGCAGTGCTCGGCGATACCCACTTGAACTACCTCGGCTACTCCTACGGCACCTTTCTAGGAGCCACCTATGCCGAACTCTTTCCCGAGAAGGTCGGCCGTCTTGTGCTCGACGGAGCCGTTGACCCGTCGACCAGCAATTTCGAGGTGACCAAGACCCAAGCTGTGGGTTTCGAAAACGCTCTGCGCGCGTACCTCACTGACTGTCTCGAGGGCAAGGACTGCCCGTTCCGAGGAAGCGTCGACAGCGCAATGACAACGATCGGCGCATTGCTGAATTCGGTGGACGCGAGCCCCATCACTGCCACGGACGGCCGTCAACTCGGCGGAAACGCGCTTCTCACGGCGATCATCTACCCGCTCTACCAGGCCACAGCGTGGCCGCAACTGAGCACAATGTTGGATACCGTACTGCACGGTAGCGCCGACGGCGCGTTTCAATTCGCGGATGCCTACAACGGCCGCGACGCCGACGGTAATTACACCGACAATTCGACCGAATCGTTCATGGCCATCAACTGCATCGATTATTCATACAACGCCGACCCGACCGTAATGCGCGCCCAAGCCGCCGAGCTCGAAGCCGCGGCCCCGGTGATCGGCCCGTTCATGAGCTTCGGCGACATTGGCTGCGCCAATTGGCCCTACAAGTTCACCGGCGAACGCACCGAGATACACGCGTCCGGGGCGGCGCCCATTTTGGTTGTCGGCACCACCAACGATCCGGCAACCCCCTACATCTGGGCACAGAAGCTGGCCGAACAGCTCGACAGTGGCAGCCTGGTGACCTATACGGGTGAGGGGCACACCGCCTACAACAAGTCGAATTCCTGCGTGAACGATGCTGTCGACTCGTATCTTGTCGACGGTATCGTGCCGGCATCCGACCCGCAGTGCTGACCCAGGCAGCTTTGCGTGCTGTGAAGTAACTGAAGCATGTCGATCGAAGCTGAAGTGCCCTGACAGCGACGTGCTGGTCGACCTGTCAACGCTGCTCTCCCAGTGCTTGCAGTGCACGGCCGCAGACCGGGAGATCCCCGAGCAGCGCCTCTCGGTCATAAAGGAAAACGTCTACCTCTTCGGCATGCGCACGGCTACTCTGCGCGACCTTGAAGACGACGTACAGCAGACCAGCAAGCGACGCTTTACGGCGGATGCGCCGGCTCTCGCCCAAGATCAGGCCGAGCGGTACTAGCGCGCCCTGGCCCCGTGGCCGTGGCCACCATCCGTCATGCCTGGCGGTGCTGGTCTGCGGGCGATGGAGCGAGCCCGTTGTCGGTCCGCGTGGATGCGTCATTCGCAGACGTGTACAGAATCACCCGCAGAAACGACTAGGCTTGGTGGCTGTGTCACCGAGTGCCTTATGGGGCGTTCTGGTAACGCCGCCTTAGCTCAGTTGGTAGAGCATCTCACTCGTAATGAGAAGGTCGTCAGTTCGATTCTGACAGGCGGCTCCGTTGAATTTGCTGGTCAGATGAAGTTTCTGAAACCGGTCCAGTGGTGTGTTTCTCCGAATTTGCCGGATTTGCCCATTGGGCCTGGAGCATTTTGGTCAAGAACGCCGGAAACGGTACTGATCGTGGCTCATGGTTCTTCGGCGTGCCCCAGAGGATGGCGCCCGTTGGTTCTGTAACGGCTTCAGCTACGTCCAGGCCGCGGCGTCCCAAGTCGAGGCGTTTGACCTTTAGGGCGGCCATCTCGCCCTAACGGAGGCCCGTATAGGCCAGCAGGTAGATCACTGTCGAGGTGGGCGCGCAGAGTGTGGCCAGCTCATCGACTTGTTCGGGGGGGGGGGGGGGNGGGGGGGGGGGGGCACGGCGACGGGAGTTTGACACGGCCCTAGACGCCCTTGAAGGTTGCGACACTCTCGTTGTCACCACGCTTGACCGTTTGGGCCGGTCGACAGCCAACATGCTGGAGCTCGCGGAAGCGCTGCGCACGCGCGGTGCCGCGCTTCGCGTTTTGAACCTGGGCGGGGGAGACGTGGACGCGAGCACACCGATGGGCGGCATGGTGTTCACGGTTATGGCCGCGTTGGCCGAGATTGAACTGGCCATCAAACGCGAACGCATCATTGACAGTGTCAACAAGCGTCGCGCGGCCGGCAAGGATCTCAGCGGCCGCCGCCCACAGTTCACCGAAAGCCAAGTCCTCAATGCCCGGCGCCTGGTCAACGCGGGCGAATCCGCCACGCAGGTCGCGCGAGATTTGAGCATGTCGCGTGCCACTTCGTATCGAAGAATTTCCGCACTCGGTGCGTGAAGCTCGATTGTGTTCGCGGGTGAAGTAATCGGAATTTGTGTGATAATTTCCTCGAGGTGACGCGCCGAGAGCCGTCTTCGAGGTGGTGACCTTCGGTCCCGGTTGTCCCCCTTCACCGGGCATTTTCTCAGGCGGGGTATACGGGCATGGAGTGTCGCGAAACCCTCCGAGGAACTGTTGGTATTCCCTGCGTGTTCGGGCGTTCCGGTGGTCGTCCGGCTTGCGGGCGGGGAGCCGCGGTACCGTCGATGACATGATTACCACCGCTTGACTTCGCCTTCGGCGTTGACGCCGTGCTGATGTGGGCCATCCCCCACGCAACAACATCCGGCCGACTTGTGGTTTGATCAACAACGTGCGCCATTCCGTTTCGAACCGACACCGTCCGAGCCCCGTCGCATGGTTGTCCCTCGCGGTGTGCGGCACGCTCACTGGTTGCGCGGGAGCAGTCCCGGCGTCGGACGCGGTGTCACAAGTGTCGGCGCGCAAGGCAGTCGCTGACGTCTCTCGGGGTCTCTACCGTGAGGGGACGGACGTGATCGATGACTATGCCCGCTGGGCTGACACCGACACCGAGAAATCGACCGTAGTCGAGTTGATCGGCTACGAACCATATCCCGGCGCGATCCACGGCGAACCAGTTGGAGCGCTGCAGTTTCGTGCGACGATGCAGCCCACCCCGAACGAAGGGCCGCACGTCGCTTGCTTTGAGTCGCAGTTCGATTTCTGGGGCGTCGCGACCGAGGAGCCCGGCGAATGGAGCGACGACATAGCGGTCGCCCACGACATCGCTTGCCCGCCGGACGCAAAGCGCATCCCCCCTCCGGTCGACACCCGCTTGGTTGACGTTGTTCCCGACGGAGCGGAGGCTCTCGTCGTCGAGGTGCTGACAAGCGCGCCGTCCGCGGCATCCGCTGACGACATAGTCGCTGAGATCGTCAAGCGAATGCCGCAGCCGACCGGTGAGCGTGAGGTCGCGTTCAATCCAGAGGTGACGGTAGTCGAGGGCGACATCGGCTTCGCGATGGGCGATGGGGACGACTGCCTGCTCGTGAAACGAGACGTCGACGGCGTGCAGGTGTTGCAGGTACCCAAGATTCTGCTTCAGCCCGGAGAGCTCGGGTGCGCAGCCGGCACGGCGCTCCAGCCGGGCGACCAGCTACGGTCCCCCCACTGACCCAGAATCTGGGCGCTCGGCAATCGGCCCGATTGGCCGCGGATCCGTCGCGCAGGGGGTTCGGTTTGCGGGACGAGGGTGAGAGAGTGGGTTCTCCGTGACGAGTCCCAGTGGCCGCGGGGTTCGATCAACCCGCGCGGGTTCCTCCGCGTCGCCCGGCGAGGTAGTCGGCCGGCATGCCGGGACCGATGCGGACGGCAACCTCCTCCGCCCGCACGATGCCGCACGTCTCACAAGTCGTGACCGCGTGCACCGCGCCGTCACCGCAGGCGGCGTGTCGGTACAGGATCGGTGGTTCGATGGGGGACGCCCAGGCGTTGCCCCACTCGGTGAGGGCGATGAGCGCGACCGCGAGTGCGCGGCCCTTGGTCGTGAGGATGTAGTCGGCAGAACCTTCGCGCTCCATGATGCCGCTCGCGACGAACGAATCCAGCCGCGAGGTGAGCACGTTGGTCGCGATCCCGAGGTTGTGCTGGAAGTCGCCGAAGCGCGTCACCCGAGCGAACAAGGCGTCGCGGATGATGAGCAGACTCCACCGCTCGCCGACGAGTTCGAGCGATCGCGCGATCGAGCACACCTGCGTGTCATAAGCCTTCCCCAACATGGCTCGACTCTACCACTTGCATGATGCAAGTTGCTGGGGTTACGCTCACTTGCATCAAGCAAATTTAGGAGGCCTCTCCGCCGAGGGAGGCACGCAAAGGAGCAGAGAAATGAACGCGAACTTCACGACGACGATCACCGTGGATGCCACGCCGCAAAAGGCGTTCGACGCGATCAACGACGTCCCCGGGTGGTGGGGGCGGATCACCGGCTCGACCACCGCAGTCGGCGACGAGTTCGTCTACGTCGTCCCCGGGCTGCACTACAGCGGATTCCGGGTCACCGATATCGAACCGGCACGACGCATCGCATGGCTCGTCACGGGCAGCTACCTCGACTTCACCGCCGACAAGCAGGAGTGGAACGGCACGACCGTCCGGTTCGACATCGAGGAGGCCGACGGCGGAACGCGGGTCACCCTCACCCACGAGGGCCTCGAGCCCGAGGACGAGTGCTACGACGTGTGCTCGAACGCGTGGGGCATGTTCGTGAACGGTAGTCTCAAGGCGTTCATCGAAACCGGGGAAGGCAAGCCGTACTCATTTAATGGCGACGAGGCGCTCACCGCCGCCGATCATGCAGAGCTGCACCATCAGGTGGCCGAGGCAGCCAGGCTCGCGAACAACGCAAGCTGACGTGAATCTGAGGCCCGGCAGCAGCAATCACTGCCGGGCCTCAGCAACGTCAGTCCGCGGGGGCCGCATCGTGCGGCCCGGGGCATCGGCCCGGTTCCGATATATTCCGCACCATGAACACCCTCAGGACGGAGGTCCACGTTTGATCTGCGATGGAAAGCGGCGTGCGAGTTCGCGTTGACGGAGACCGCGTTCCGCCCGACAAATCGGCTCATGCTGGCCTGCCCTCAATGCTGAGCGCACTGCGAATCTCACGGGCCTCGACGCAACTCGAACGCGTAGTGCCCCGACGGGGATACGACGGCAGACGAGCCCGCACATGGGTAAGCCTCACCCCGCAGGAAACCAGTGCGCTACGGATCGAGGTCGATATGTTGCGCGATATCGTAGACCGCGTACAACCGTCACAGCAGTGATCGAAGAGGCGTTCTCCGCCGTTCTGACCGGAGCGCTGCGCTCGTGTAGCAGATGTTGGCATGGGCCCGCAGCAGCCATTCGCGCTGGGGTTCGTGCCCGGCATCCGTCCCGCTGAGGGTTCCCCTTGCGGATCCACGACAAGGCGAAGGCGGGCCGGAATTGCAATAGAGTCGGCGCAGGATGAAAAGCAGGATGGCACTGACGCGGTCTATCGGCATTTCTCTGATCGTGGTCGGTGTTATCGCTGCTCTCTGCGTAGTCGCCTTGGCTTGGTTGTCCGCCACGTACGGCGGACTCGATTACAAGTGCCTCGTGGAAGGACCACGGCGGGTGTCCGCCCCTTTCGCGGTCACGTCGGAAGCCGTGCGGGTGCACGGATCTTTCTCCTGGTGGCCGTTAGGGCGAGCCTGTAACTGGCAGCGTGCAGACGGTCAAGGCTTTGTGATAGCCGGCCCTGGCTGGACCACCACCATCACATTCCTCGTCTGTGCCGCCGTTGCATCCGTTGGTGGACTCCTCATCGCCATCGGAAATGCGCGCACGCGCTCCTTGGCCGCAGCGGGACGCCAAGGCATTCCCGGCTAGGCGTCCCGCAAGACGTTCCCCTGTGACACAACGTCGGCGCACTCGGCCGCCAAGTGGTTTGGCCCAAATCTGTCGCGCTCGACGTCCGGCTTACGGGCGCCGGCGCGCGGTGGCCCGTTTAGGTCAGGAGTAACTCGACCGGTGTCGCGAACGCGCCCATGGCCGTAGGAGCCCGGGGGAATTCGGTGCGTTCAAACTCGCTGCTGCCCGTGGCGGTGCTGGACTTGTTTCAGGATCTTTGACTCCGCGCGGAAGTCGATTCGCTGGACCACTCCACGATTGATTCTGAAGTCGAAAACAACTTTCGGTTCGCCGCGGTGAATCCAGGCGGCACCCGGCCGCTCTGCAACGTAGACAGGGAACGCGGCCTTGGCTGCGCCATTGAAGAACCGCGCCACCTGTTCGGCCCCCTCTAGGTGGTCCGGCGTTCCAAGGGTGATGGCGGCGGGGTCGCCTTCCACTATGGCGTTCGGAGCGAGGAGCTCCAGCAATCTGGTGAAGTCACCGTTCCGGGCTGCGGCCAGGAAAGCGTCTACCACTTGCCAGTCAGCTTGTCCCTCCAAAACAGTAAGCCGTGTCGCCGGCTGCGCCACTTTGCTTCGTGCCCTTGACGCCATCTTGCGTGCGGCCACCGGTGTCCGCCCCAAGATTTCCGCGATCGTGTGAAAGTCGAATCCGAAGCTGTCGTGCAGCACAAACGCAACTCGCTCTGTCGGGGTCAACCGATCAAGCAAGATGTGAAGGGCAACACCAACCGTCTCAGCGAGAGCTATTTCCTCAGACGCGTCGGGTGAAGTCTCAACTACGTCGACGTCCGCTTCGGGGACTGGGATGCGAGCCCGCAGCCGGTCCAGACACAATCGGGTCGTAACCGTCGTTAACCAGCCCGGAAGATTGTCAATGTCGCCGTCTGCCGCATCCATTCGCAGCCACGCGTTCTGGACGACATCCTCAGCTTCATGCGGGTCGTTGAGCACGCGTCCGGCGACCCGCAGCAACCGGGGCCTCTGCTGCTCGAACTGAGCGGTCTGGTCCACAGTGGTCCTAGTCTCTATCAGCCTGCGCGGACGGTCGAGGCTTAATTTAGTCCTCAGCGAGCTGGACGAACGCCTTTTTTGTGTTTGAGTACCAGTCCATCGACTGCTTCGGGTGTTTCCAACGGTTTTTCATGTCCTCACGCGCCTGCTCATGTGTGGCGTCACCGTCCTTTACCGCCTGTTTGAGGTGGCGGTCTTGGTCCTTGATGACCTGATCGGCTGTCTGTGCACGAAGCTCGTGGTCACACGGGCCGCCTAGCTGTCGGCATGTCATTGTTTTCATCAGTGTGCTTCCCGTTCGTTTGGTTGCGCAGGGCTGCGAATTGCATCTCCCATCTCTATGACGATTCGTGGCGGGTGCGTGTGACCGCCAGCCGCTTAAGTTTTCGGAGAAGGACAAAATGACCAACCCGATGAGGGCGGTCGCTCGCCTAATCTGACCGTGCTGCCTCACAAAGGGAACGAGAGGCGAAAAAGTCATCCTCTCAAAAACGCTTATCCACTAGCCCTGCATAACAATCACAGGCCCAGCCTGCGACGCCCGTCCGCAATCAATGGAGAATCAAAGTGAGCCACAAGGAGCATTTCCCGTCACCGGTCCGTTTTGCAGCCCTCCTCTCAATCGCGCTGTCCCCTGAAGAGTCGGCGGCATCACACCCGCTCAAGCCATGCAACGACTATTGTCAGAGCCAGAAAAGCCCATCGCTGCGACGACCGGTTGAATCCGCCCTGCCATAGCCACGCCGGGACCGTGAAAGCGCCAACACTGGCCTTCGTGATCAAGCGCGTCAGCTCGGCGCCATTTCGTCGGTCAGTTCTGGCCCAGCGATAAGCGAATTTGTCGGAGTTGCCAACCATGCCTATTTGCTTCATCGGTTCAGAATATCAGTGGAGAAAAAACGAAGGTGTCTAACTGTTACTTTGAGGTAACACACCGAGTCGCGTGCGATTCGCGAATTTGAGCATCCGGGATAATTCTTATGGTCACTAAGGCGTTTTGCAACGATCGTGTTCTACAGGTAGTTCTCTGCGGTTCTGGTAGAACGGTGAGCTATCTGTGAATTATCAATTGATGCAACAGGGGCCCTCATGTCATTTCAAAATGCGACAACAAGTCGAGAATTAAGAACCACCGACCTTCTCGTCGGTCGATTTGCGCGATGGCCACCGCCCCATTGCTGGCCTTGGGACTCGCTGGCTGCACCATGGGGGGCGCCGACGCAGGTCCAAAAACTACTACTTCTCCGGCTCCTTCGGCTTCATCCTCTGCGACCGCAGAACCGGATGCGGCGCAACCAAGCGGCGTTTGTGCCGACGATTTGGAAGTCTCCATTAATACGGTCGATTCGAGCGGCTACTACCTGGTGTTCACAAATTCGACCGATACCGAGTGCGTCCTTCAGGGTTTCCCCGCTGTCGCCCTGATCGATGCGTTCGGCGCTCAACTAGGTGATTTAGCGCGCGAGAGGGACGGCTTTGAACGCTCTGACACGTCGGTTTCGGTCCTCCCGGGCGAGGCCGCGTACGCGGACTATATCGCCTCACCCGCATCGCAGATCGGCAACGGCATGTGCGACCCGATAGTCCAGGTTTCTGGCTTCAACGTCACGGCGCCCGGTGCATCGTCGACGACGTTTCTGGCCATGGAGGGTTTGAGCTCCTGCACCGGAAAAGCATGGATGACCGGCTCCAGCGTCGGTCCCATCGACTCAGAGATGCGCATCGCGAGCACCTGATCACGTTCTCGTGCCGATCGCCCGAGATTCAAGAACGTCCCGTTTGGGGTTCGACTTACGGGCAGACCGCGCAGAACATCGACTAAAGCAGATTTTCCGAACGAGGCGCCTGTGGGCCATCTTGCTTGCATGGGGAAGTTCCTAACTATTTGCGCTGCTGGTTAGGAATGTTTGATATGTCTGACGCAAACCACAAGAGCGGCAACGAGAAGCGCCAGTGACGCCAACCAGAACAGCCAGACTGTTCCGTGGAAGACTTCGAAGCGCGCGGCGGCAGGAAGTGCAGCGGCGAGCAGAACCAAAGTCACGATGGCTGCGCGGCTGCGTCGTGAAGTTCGCCGATTGTCTCTCATGAAGCCATCTTCGAACGCGACGCCGCTACTGTCCAATTGACGGTTCCGGAAATGACACTTGAACACAAACTTTGTTTTAGACACCTTAACGCCTGAATGCGAAATCGTCTGGGCAATCGTCCCGCAGAGGGTTCGGCTCACGGGCACCGCTCGCTTCGGGACGTGTCGCCGAGCATCAGCTCCTTTGACGCCGAGCTGACCGCCCGCAGCGTGCGTTGCCTTTCGGGATCAAAATTCGTGTCCACTAACCAAGGGCAAGGCCATATCGACCAGGCGGACAGTGGTTCGCCATCGACTCGCCAGCTTGGGACAACATTCTTCTAGAGATCTGGGATAGTTCGGGTCTTAGCGGACACTTCTTAGTGTGATGCAAAATTCCGAGAACACCGAAGCCACGTTATGGGAGCGCGCACGACATGACGATGGCGTAGCGTTCGGCCTCCTATTCGACCTCCACCAGGCTCGTATTTACCGCCGTGCGCTCGCTTTGATGGCGAACACGCACGACGCAGAAGACGTCTCGGCGGCCGCTTTCTTTGAACTGTGGCGCAAGCGGCGAACGGTGCGATTAGTTCACGGATCGGTGCTCCCGTGGTTACTTGTCACGACCGTCAACCTCTCGCGCAATTCCCAGCGAGCAAGGTCGCGATACGAACGCGTACTCCGGGCGTTGCCCAGAGCCGAAGCAATGGCACCGCCGGATGCCGCGGCACTTGAGACGAAGGAACGCCTCACCGAATCGCTCCAACGCCTGTCCGCGGTCGACGGTGCACTTTTCATCCTCACCACGCTCGAGGATGTGCCGTTGGCCGAAGCCGCCGAGGTCGTCGGCCTCAAAGCCTCCACCGCACGAATGCGTCTTCACCGCGCTCGAGAGCGAATCCGAATCGACCTCCATGACCTCCGCCCGACACTCCAACCCGCTGTAGAAGGGACCTACTGATGAGCACGACCGAGATGAACACCAACTTCGCTCAAGGCGTACGAGCAGAACTCGCCGCGATCGGAACCAAGGACAGCGGCCTGCAACGACACCAGCGGCGCGCGCGTGGTCTTGCCGTAGGGCTCGGCGCATTGGCACTGGTCGGCGCCACAACCGGCGCTGCCGTCGTCGTCTACAACCTCCCCGGGACAACATCCGTGGCGCTCCTCGGCAGCAGCGTCTCTACCACCAATACGGGCACCGCGAACATCGATCTTGGTCCAGTCCCGGCTAATGCCACCGTTGTCGTCATCGACTGGGCGTGCATTAGCGATATCGGTCAACTGGCCCTGCTCACCGTACCCAGCGCTGGCTCCGCTGGGCCTGACGGGCGCGGCGTGGACTGCGCAGGAAGCGGCGGACGAACAATCCACGTTGACGACGGTCTGCTCCCACAGGCGGGCTCCACCTCGGTCACGATCACCGCCGATCCGGACACGACCTGGAAGGCCACCGCGCAGTACGCGACGTCGACGACCACGGAATGGAGCGTGAACAACGATGGGCAGACCTACGGGGTGCCCAACGTCCACGGCGTTCCCGACCTCACCCCCGCCAGAGCCTCCAACGGGGAATGGGGTTACGTTTACAGCAGCGAGCTCCAAGCGATGGACAAGGAAGGGTTCATCAGCGTTTACACAGCCGATGGCACCACGATGATCGGCCAGCAGCCGTTCCACATCCTCGACAACATCCCCGTGGATGAAACCATAATCCCTCACCTCTATCGTGGGGATGACCCCAGCAAATGACGGAACCTAGACCCGACGCAATTGCTCTGAGTCCCGGTAACTCGATTGACGTCACCTGGGTACTCGAATCCTTCATCAAAGACAGCAGCGCAACCGAGCCGTGATCGACGGACAAGGCCATCCCATTGCAGGACCGGTCGACGGTCCTGCAATGGGATGGCCTGCGCTGACTCACTGGGCGACGTTTCGCCGTTCAAGGACGATCTATATGGACCGCCGATTCTTTATCGCGGTACGCGATTCGGGCAATTGTCGACGATGGGGCAAGCTGGATTCATGGGCGACGAGGCGATCTATGTTGAGATCGAGATCAAAGCCGATGTTGACCGTGTCTGGCAACTAACTCAAGACCCGGATCAGCATCCACGGTGGGATCTCCGTTTCAGCACCATCACCCCTATCGCGACGCTTCCGACTGGTGCCAGCCGCTTCATCTACCAGCGCCGGCTGTTCTTTCACACGATATCGGGGACCGGCACCGCGCTCGGAGAGAAGCAGCGGCCCGACGGAACACTGACGTCGGCGCTGCGATTTACTACGGATGACCGCCTTTCGCCGCTCCGAGCAGGACGAGGTTACTGGCGGTACATTCCCACGTCTCAGGGGACGACTTTCATAACCGGGTTCGACTATGAGCCGGGGTGGGGTCGGCCGATCGACCGGCTGGTCATGCGGCGGATTATCGGATGGATGACCGCGTGGAGTTTTGACCGCCTACGAATCTGGGCCGAAACCGGAACGCTGCCGGAGCGTTGGACGATCGGGTCCGTCCTTGCGTTCTGGCGCCCGGGCCGGCCGAAGGCTGCGCGATGCCGGCGGACACCCCGGCGCGGCAACGCCATGACCCTGGCTCCCACATCCCTGCACAAGCTGGAGGCACCGTGACGTCAATGTTTCAGGAAGCCCTTGGCGCTGACTTCGCGCAGTTGCATACGATGTTGCAACGACGATTCGGAGTCGGTCTGGACGCCGGCTACGCGTGCATCGGCCGCGGCACGATGCTGCAGATCAGACGAGGGCCATGGTGGACGATCCCATTTCTGCGCCTCGGGAAGGTGCGCAATATCCTCATTCCCGATCTCGGCACGAACGTGCCGTTCACGATCTGGAACTACCCCTACCTCGACCCCTACGGGCGCGAGACCGTCACCTTCGTGCGCGAGTACCAGGTCCGCGACCAGCCCAGCCGGTTCGACGCGACTATGGTCCTCAGCGGCGGCAAAGTCCTCGATTACCTGGGTACGCACCAGCATCTGGCAGTCGACCTTGACCTGTCGGTCCAACCGAACGGGTCACTGCGGTTGCGCTCGGGCGCTCAACGCTTCTACGAGGGTCCCGTCGCGTTCCGGTTTCCGCTGCTGTTCAGCGGCCGGGCAGAACTGCACGAATCCTACGACGACGCAGCCGGTGTCTACCGAATCAGACTGGACGTGCGAAACCGCGTCTTTGGATTCCTGTTCGGCTACGAAGGGGAATTCACCTGCGACTTCGTTGAAGCTTCCGACGCTCCAGAGCGCCTCAAGCCCCGCCGACACGAACGGCGCGGCTAGGCGATCATCAGTCGGGCTCGCCCTCGCAGAGTTTGCGTGCTTTTCTCGGGTCGAGAAGGTGTGCCCGGCGTCCTATCCATCGCGCTGACGCGGCGCCGGGGGCTGCACGTGCCAATCGTTGTCTTCAGTCGCACACTCGTCCCGTAGGGGGTTCCCCATTCGGGAACGGAGCACTTCCCTCACCGCATCCTTCAGTGGTACGCTATCAAGTACTACTCAGGGAGGCAATCATGTCGGCGATCACCGCGACGGAAGCACGCAAGAGCCTGTTCGGGCTCATCCAGCAGGTCAACGACGACCACATCGCAGTCGAGGTCGTATCCCGGCACGGAAACGCTGTCATCCTCTCAAAGGAGGACTATGACGCGATGACCGAGACGGCGTACCTGCTGCGGAGCCCCGCCAATGCCGAGCGGTTGCTCACGGCGATTGAGCGGGCCCGGCGTGGCGAGTTCGAGCAGCACGATCTCTTCGACGCTTGAGTCGAACGATCGCCTTCGACCCGAATGGGTGGGAGGACTACGTCTACTGGCAGACTCAGGACCGTAAGACTCTCAAGCGAATCAACCAGCTGATTACCGACGCACTGCGCGATCCGTTCGCTGGCATCGGCAAACCCGAGGCCCTCAAGCACATCCTCTCCGGCGCGTGGTCCCGCCGCATCGACGACACGAACCGCTTGGTCTATTACGTCACGGACGACCACATCGTCATCCTGCAAGCCCGCGAACATTACTAACCCGAGGTCTAGCTCAGTTCCCGTAGGTGGTTCCCGTTGCGGGCGACTTGCTCAGTGAATCGACTGGAGCGGAATCACGCTTCAACGCGTCCGTTGGTCGTCCCCCTTTGCGGGCATGGCCGATAATGGCGAAGTGGACCTCACTCTTCGTGCACTGACGCAGGCAGACGCCGAGACGCTTGCCGGATGGCAAACCGATGCGCTCTTCTGTGCTCACGCGGGCTGGTCAACACAGGCGTCCCAACAGCAGGCGGTGGGATGGTGGCGTGAGCAGATTTCTCATCCTGACCCGCACCTCATTCGATTGCTCGCGCTCGATGCCCAGCGCCCGGTTGGCTACGTAGACCTGCATGGGAGTGGTCACGTGGAGCGCGAGCTTGGCTATGTGGTTGGCCCTTCCACATCGTGGGGTCGTGGTCTGGGGACAGCTGCTGCGCGTGCCGGAGTTGCATTCGGTTTCGATGGCCTTGGGCTCAGACGAATTTGGGCCGAGGCGGTCGAAGCAAACACGGCTTCAGTCACAGTGCTTCGCCGTCTCGGCATGCGAGAAATTGGACTCGGGAGCACAGAAGACTTCTTGGGGCAAACATCGCACTACGTACAGTTCGAGATATTGGCCAAGGAGTGGCGGCAGTCCGTCAGCCTCGCCGCCCACTAAGGGTTCCCGCTGTAGGAAAAGGACCCTCGAGGCTCGTGGAACGATAGCGATATGGCAATTGGTGTGCACCACATTGAGATTTGGGTCGCAGACCTGGACAGCGCTCGCATGTCCTGGGGCTGGCTTCTCGCGGAACTCGGATGGTCCGTCGACCAGGAGTGGGACAACGGAACCTCCTGGCGCTGCGGGGACGTCTACCTCGTGACCACGCGACCGCCAGCCCTCTCTGGTAGCGCACACGACCGAAGGTTGCCAGGAATCAACCACCTCGCGCTTCATGGAGGATCCGAGGCCGACGTTGACCGTGTCCTGAGTGCAGCGGTGGACAACGGCTGGAATTCGCTGTACGCGGATCGCTACCCCCGCGCTGGAGGCCCCGACCACTACGCCGTTTACCTTGAAAACGAAGCCGGCTTCAAAGTCGAGGTAGTGGGCGCATCCTGACCCATTAAGGGTTGGCGGATTCAACCGGTCGGTGTCGAGGTGGAACTCGAAGAGGTCAGTCGAGAGCCACGCGTGGCGCATCCGCAGAATTCCACCTGAATAGCGTGAGGTGCCAATGGCCAGGGCGCTTCCGAGAAGGATCGATCAGGCCTGTCGATCCGAGACTCTCCAGCCGCCGACGAACCTTCCACGACGCGGGCTCGCCGCCGTTTTTCACAGTGTCCTGCCAAGGCGCGACTGCGTCTGCAAGGTTGACACCGGCCACAAGGACGACGGCCGGGTCCCGGAGATCGACAATGTTATGGGCCTCCACGTGAAATTTGAGCACGACTAGCTCGTCGACACGACGCTGAGCATGGGCAATCATTGCCGCGTCGACTCCCTCCGGAGATGAGCTCAGGTACAGAGTCCGTTGATTCGGTTCCGAGTACCTGCCGGCCAGACGCGAACCAAGAAGCGCTGCGTCTTGATACGCAGGGTTTACGGCGCGATAGAACGATCCGGACACGCAGGACCAGACATCACCCATCTGTTCCACCAAGGGTTCACCCGGCACTAATCACTCCCCAGAACGTCTCGACCAGTCCCTCCCGACGCTACCGGACGTGCCGAGCGCCGTGGACCGTCCCGTGGAGGGTTCCCGTTGCCGGACCAGATAATCCGGCAACGAGATTTCAATTGAGGGCCCCTCTCAAAGGCCCGATTCGAACTGACGTTGGATAGTGCGATAAACGGTCGACCGCGCGACGTTGAAAAGCTCAATTCCGCGCTGGAATGCAGGCCGGCGTTATGTACTTCGATCAAGTGTTTCTGCTGCGCCACCGACAGGTTGAGCTGCTTACCGCGAAGACGCCCTTTCGATTTGGCCACCTGCATTCCTTCGCGCGTTCTGCGCATTTTGTTGGGCGGTGAGATCTTGTTCATCTGTGGAAACGCGTGCGTAGCCAATCAGTAATCCATTCATGGCGAAACGCTTCCGCTTCGCTGTGAGCGGGTCAATAATCGTCGCAGTCGGGGTCCCCCTTGCGGGCTTCCAATCCTCCTGCCGGCCCTTAGGTCAAATAGCGATTATTGCGACGTATCCATCTGCTCGTTGGTTCTTCTCTTCATCAGGGAGTTTCGCGCGCGGCCGCTGTCTTGCGGGTGTCTCTGACGCCCGCAAAACGCTCTTGCTCCGAGTGCCAATTGATACGTGCGCTCGTCCCTGTCCCGCCGGCTCCTACAGCCTCAACAAGTACGTCGAAAATTTGTAAGCGGACGTTCACGATGACGAAGTGAGGTTTGGCTGACGCCGAAGCCGGCTTTGCTACGTACGCGGGATTCGTACCCGCGGGCAACCTGCTCCGAGGAAGAGGCGTGAAATGAAGTGCGAAACTATTGCCGCGGCGAACAGAAGCACCCCGCCATGCACGGTGTCAGACGGCAGGAGCGGCGAGCCGCCTCGAAGAAGTTCAGCCCGGGCTACTCGCGCCCCGGGCAACATCACCAGGGGTGCCGTTATGAGCCCAGCGGTGTAGCTCTTGAAGGAGATCGAAGTCGCGACGTGCGTGACCACGTGAGCTTCCAATCCCGCTAACACCGCTCGGTAGAGACGTGATTTTCCTTGGGTGCGCGCACCGCGAACGCAGGCCGCGCCAACGAGCACTCCCATTAGCGCGATGGCGAGTCCAGATTGCGCCGGAGAAACTACCACCCGGTCGGTGCCCAAACGTGCGGCGAGCAGCCTGGACGTGGCCGGGAAAGTGAACACTTCTTCCACGTCGTGCACAAGCCAAGCGGCGAAGAGTGCCACCGCAGCAATTCGGGTTCCAGATGGCTCGATCGACACAACGAAATCATATCGGTGCCCGCCACCCGAACTTTTTTGGGGTACCGCGCAAATTTCGTGCCCGTTCGGAGCCCCGCAGAGGGTCCTCATACGGCCTGTAGTCGCCCCTCGTCCGGCATCGTGTTTCCGCTACTCGATCGTGGCGCATCACCGAAGGTAGCGGGTGATCCGGCGGATCGGTGGCTGGTTAGCGGTTGGTCGTGTTGGCCGTGCCCTGCCAGCCGATGCCTGTACTCCAGCTCGCGAAGCCGACAGTCGCAAGTCCGGCGAGCAGAGCAATGACTCGCACAATGTCCATACTCGCGCCAGCATCGATGACGCCCAGAATCACTTCCGGATTGATTAGCTCGCCCCATCCCAGGAGCGTGGTGATGAGACTCATGAACAAGATAGCCAACGTGGTATTCAGGATCGCCATGCTGGTGGTCCATCGCCCGACGATAAGGATTCTGACCGACAGCGCCGCTCGTGCTGCTATCAAAGTGAACAGACCGCTGATCGCCCAAGGCCACAGGTCGGGGTTGAGGATCGCGACCGGTTCGGCGTCCAGCAGTGCAGGGCCTGCGAAGCCATCCCTGAACATCGCTGCCGCCAAGATCGTAAGGCCAGTGAGCGAAGCAACGGAATCTCCGCGGTTGTCATGACTACGTGGATAATCCGGCGGGCGATCCACATTCCAATGACCCCTGGTGGTAGTGCCGATGCGCTCCAGGACGGCGAAGAGGAGGGTTACCCAGAAAGTGACATGCACTGCGACAGAGAGGCCCATGGTGATACCGGCGGCGATGATCTCGCCGATGGAATCGTTCGAGAAGGATTCCATCAGTGCAATGCCAAGGAAAGTGAAGAGCGGAACGGTTGCGAGAAGGATCTTGAGAAGCCGCGCCCAGGTGAGGTAGTGCCGTGGGCCGATCAGATGCAGTGGCCGGTCGGCGTAGGCAGCGGCTAGGAGTGCGGGGTCGCCGAGCTCTGTCAACACCGCACGTTCGGCATCCGCTCGTCTTATGCCCTGTTCGACGCGAGCGTCGATTGCGTCGGCGATGGAGCCTTCGAGCTCGGCCCGAACGTCACTCTCTGATGCCGTGCCGAGGTTTTTGGTCGTCGCGGTGATATAGCGCTGGGTGAGTTTAGCGGTCATCTCAGTTCTCCGATGCGGTGAGGGACGAGAGATGGGCTCGACGCGGCGGTCAGAGAAAGACCGCAAAAACGCTCCCAATTGTGCCGGCTGGTATCCCACCGCCAACGAGGCCGAGATCCCATCGGACTTTGCTCCATTCGAGGACGGGTGCGGTATCCGTCATCTGCGCCGCTTGAAGGAACGGACCTATGGCGAAATATCCCGTTCGTTGCCCCTCCTCGATTTGCTCAGCCGCCGAGACGCGGTCTGCCTTGGGCAAACTGCGATGTGCGCGCAGGGCGACTCGGCCAAGGCCGAGGAGAGGAAGCACGCCGCCGAGGACGATCAGGACGACGACGACGGTTACAGCATTCATACGCCGAGGCTAATTCTCGAAAGTTCGGCGTCCACTCATGCTCGTCCGGTCTGAGCATCCTCTGATCCTGTGTAGACCGGCACAGACGTCGCCGCCCGTTCAGGGGTATCCCGCGACCGCGTGCACGTCGTGCGGGACAAGCCCACTCGGGGTTCGCCGTTCGGGCCCAAGCCGAGACGGCGTAACCCCAGCCGGCAAGCCCGAATGTCGGTATACGTATGCTGGAAAGCATGGTCATGTTCGGGTGGTTCGCGGCGTTCATCGGAGCCGTGCTGTTTTATGCGTCCTTAATCCAATCCGCACCATTCGGGTCAACCCCGACGTCAGAATCCCCTTTTACCGAAATCCAAGCGCTGAGTCGATGTCGTTGGCAGTCCTTGGCGGCCGGGCACCACGCGTCGTCGGACGCACCTATTCGCCGTATGCCCCAGTCCGGACAGCATCTGTCCCGCGTCATCCTGGGCCCGACAAAACTCGAGACCCAGGCGGAAGTGTTGTGGCGAGGAGTCTCAGTCCGTTAGCGAACGGCTGACCACCGACAGCGTAGCCGACTGCGCGGCCCGAGCGCTCTCGCCCTGTCGTTCGACGAGGAGCCCGACGATCGACTCGGTCAGAAGCATTAGGGCAGCGCGGGAAGTATGCACGAGCTCGTCGCGGAATGAGTCGGTGATCGGCACCACAACGAGGGCATTATCGGCGTGCTGGGCTGCGGGGGAGTGAGCAAATGAGGTGATGAGCAGCACCGTCGCGCCGCTCGCGCGCGCGGCAGTCATCACTTCGAGTGATGCACGGTTGGCGCCGGACCCCGAGATTACCAGGCACGCTGAGCCAGGTCCCAGCTGTTTCGCAGCGATCTGCTGACCGATGGTGTCGGAGATGTATTCGGCAGGTCGTCCGGAGGAGAGCAGTCGCATGGCGAAATCGAGACCAAGCGGTGACGACAGCCCGTTGGCCGCGATTAACAGCCTCTGGGAGTCGGCGATGACGCGCACGAACTCCTGGAGGTCTTCTTCGGTCAGCGCAGAAACGCTTCGGCTCAGCCGACCGGCGAAGCGATCTACCGCCGATCGCAGGGATCCGAGCATAGTCCTGTCGGTGTGTGCGTCCGCGATCTGCTGACCGCCCGGGACGGTCTCGCGCGCGAGGGCCACGCGAAGCTGCGGGTAGCCGTCGTAGCCTAGCGACTGCGCCGTGCGGGTGACGCTCGCCCGCCCCACGCCGACGAGGTCGGCGGTCTGCTGCGCGGTGCGTTCGATGGCCGCTTCGACGTCGCCAGCGATTGCTTCGGCTACGCGCCGCTCGCTTGGCTGCAACGAGGGTGCCAGCAGGGCGATTCGGGCTGTCGCGGGGGCCTCAGCGGAGCCTGACCACATCGTGTTTCCTCGTTTTGAAGGCGGCGCCGGTGCCTATCGGACCGGCGGTGATACGTTGGCGGATCGCGCCGGAGATCGCGTCGATCAGCATCGTTGCGAGCACCACAACGATCAGCAGCATGCCCACGGTATCCCACTCGCGGAAGTTGGTGTAGTTGGCGAGCATGCTTCCGATTCCACCGGCGCCGACGAGGCCGAGCACGGCAGAAGTGCGGATGTTGATCTCGAAGCGGTAAAGAGCAAACGACATCAGTGCGGGTGCTGCTGCCGGCCATAAAGCCCACCGCGTGATCTGCGCCGTGTTGCCGCCGGCCGCGCGAACGGCCTCTGGCGAGCCATCCTGAACCGACTCGATCGTCTCGTACACCCACTTAGCCTGGGTGCCGATCCCGGCGATGCCGAGCGCTAGGGCACCGGTGAACGGAGTGAGGCCGGTGATGGTGAGAAGGATGAGCGCAATGATGACCTCTGGGACGGCCCGGATGACCGAGAAAACTCCTCGGAGCAGGATCCGTAGCCACGTCGGGCCGACGCCCTGGGCTGCCAGCATTCCGAGGGGAATCGAGACGAGAACGCACAGGATCGCTCCGATCCAGGCCATCGAGATTGAACGCCAGGTCTCGAACAGGGCGCGGGGGAAATTCTCCCAGTTCGGGGCCTCGAACATGAGCCTCATGTAGTGGAGCACCTTGCCGGGGATCTCACCCAGGTCGTCCCAGTCGATCGAGAGGCTCATCGTGACGGCGAGCACAACTGCGCCGGCCACGATCGCGGTGACGGTCGGGCCGACCCGCGACGGACGCGGCGGCAGATTCCGTGAGGTGGGCTGCCCTGCGTTGGTGCTCATACGAGTCGCTTTCGAAGAAGATTGGATGCCGCTTCGATCAGCACGACAACGACCAGGATCTCAAGCACAACCAGCGCGACGTCGTCGTAGGCGTAGAACGCGCGACGCTCGTCGATGAGGCGTCCGATACCTCCCGCGCCGACGATGCCGAGAATCGCCGAGATCCTGACGTTGAGTTCGAGGGTGTACAGCCACTGGTTGGTGAACAGAGGCCAGGTCTGCTGCAGCGCCGTGTGGTGGTTGATCTGCGTCTGGCTGCCGCCGGCGGCCCGACCACCTTCCATGTATCCGTGGTCGGTGGAATCGATGGCCTCTGACACCAGCTTCACGATGATGCCGATGTCGAACAGGAACAGCGTGATCAGTCCGGGAAGAACACCGACTCCAACCATGGCGACGAGGATCGTGGCGTAGACGAGGTCGGGGACGGAGCGGATGATGTTCACTACGGTGCGCAGCAGGTGGCGGGTGAAAGCGTTCGGATTAGTCGGCGAGGCCGCCCACAGCGTGAGCGGAACCGATACGGCAGCGGCCGCGGCAGCAGCCACTATCGCCATCTGCAGGGTCTCAAGCATGGGCTGCACGGTTCGCGGGAAGAACGTGAAGTCGGGCTGGAGCAGTTGCACGATCAATCCGGAGCCGTTGTCCCAGTTGCGCGCGAACGCGCCGAGGTCGAGTTCGATACCGCCGATGGCGGGAATGCAGGTCACCAACGTGAACGCGACGAAGGTGACGACGATGAGCACGACACGCACCCGCGACCGGGGCCGAGGAGGGAGCGTGAGTTCGCTCATCGGTCGATCCGATCGCCTGGCTGGATGGGGCGGCCGTAGATCTGCTCGAAATCCTTCTCCGTGGCCTCTGCTGCGGTCCCGTCGTAGACGACCTCTCCACCACGCAACCCGATCATGCGGGTCGTGTACTGGCGCGCCAGGTCCATCAGGTGGATGTTGACGAGAACGGTGAGGCCTTCATCGGTGTTCACGCGGCGAAGGTCGTCCATAACGGTGTGGGCGGTGGGCGGGTCGAGGCTGGCGACCGGTTCGTCAGCGAGCATCACGCTGGGCTCCTGCGTGAGGGCGCGCGCGATCGCGACGCGCTGTTTCTGTCCGCCGGACAGCTGACCGGCACGGCTCCACACTTTGTCGAGCATCCCGACCGATTCCAGCGCCTTCAGCGCCAGCTCCCGGTCGTGGGCCGAGCTTACTCCGAGAAGGGTGCGCAGGGTGGAGGTGTGTGCGAAGCGGCCCACGAGCACATTGCGGTACACGCTTAAGCGATCGGCGAGATTGAAACCCTGGAAGATCATGCCGATGTGGCCACGCAGTTGGCGCAGCTCGCGGCCGCGCAGGCCGGTCACGACGTGTGAACCCACGGAGACGGTGCCGCTGGTGACCGGAACGAGCCCGTTGATCGTGCGGATGAGCGTGGACTTACCGGAGCCCGACAGCCCGACGATCGAGACTATCTCTCCCGCGGGGATGTGCAGGGAGACGCCGCTGAGGGCCTTGGTACCGTTGGGGTAGGTGACCGAGACGTCATCAAGACGGATCGACCACGACGAGGAGGCCGGGGAGACCCCGACCTCCTCGCGCTGTGAATCAGTGAGCATCACAGTTCTTTCTTGATATCGATCAGTTCGAGAACTCGACGAGGATCTCGCCGTAGCGGGTGATCTCCTCGTCAGCGGTCTCGTTCGTCCAGTCGGACAGCCCGACGAGGTCGAACATGACTGTAGCGGCCTCTTCCGACGAGTCCGCATAGCCGTCGAGGAGTTCGGTGAGCTGCTCGACCAGGTCCGCTGGCAGCGACGAGGTGACAGCGACGCCGCCGTTGGGGATCATCTCGGTGTACGCAAACGCCACGACCTCCTCGGCCACGTCTGGCGCTTCCTCAGTCACCGTGGTGCGGGCATCCCAGTAGGCGAAGCTGACCTCGGCGTCGCCGTTGAAGACGGCGAGCACCGCGTTGTTGTTGCCTTCGACAGGCACCTGCGTGATGTCTGCATCGGTGTCGATGCCCGCCTCGCGCATCGCGACGACCGGGTACTGATAACCAGCGGGCGAGGTCGCCGCCTGGAGAGCGACCTTGGTGCCGTCGCCGATCTTCGCGAGGGACTCAATACCGGCAGGGCCCTCGCCGGTCAAGGTCTCGCCCTCGATCTCAATGCCGTTGCAGGACGAGAGCTGGATGCCGCTCGCGGCGTAGGTCGACATAACGGGCTCGTCGTCGCAGTACTTGTCTGGGTTGTTCGTGTAGGCGACCGAGGCGTACGAGGTGGCGCCGAAGCGCACATCGCGCAGGACGAGGTCGGCGTCATACCGCTCGGTCGCGTTGTACAGCGAGCCGGCGTCGGAGATGATGACCTGCGCCTGGTCGGTGCCGAGGGCCTCGACGGTAGCGGCGTAATCGGAAGCGACGACACCCTCTACATCGATACCGAGGTTCTCGGAGAGGTATGTGGTCAGCGGGTCGAGTGCCTCAGCGAGGTCTGCACCCTCAACCGACGGCACGAGAGAGAGCGTGATCGACTCGGGCCAGGCCGCGTCGTCGGTGTCAGGGGCGGGGCTGCTGCAGCCGGCGAGAGCCACGACGGTGATCGCCGCCATGCCGGTGAAGATCAGATGTTTGCGCATGTGAATGGTGCCTTTCGAATCGGATGGATGTGTCGGGTGCGTCGGTCAGGAAGCTGTGTGGGGGGCGGATGTGGCCCAGCCGGAGATCCGCTCGTAGATGTCGGCGATCGTGCGTCCGCGCATGGTGGCAGGCACCTCGAGCCGGGCGGCCGCGGGGCCGACGAGCGCGGTGTCTGCGCCCAGCTCAGCTGCCGGAGCGAGATCGAACTCGTGGATGTCGCCCACTGACAGCACGCGGCCGCGGGCCAGAGCCGCAGTGAGGATGGGCACGAGCCCGGCCGGCTTGCCGACCTGGAAGTGCATAGCGTCGAAGAGGTCGATGATCGCCCACTCCTCGAGCAGCGCGGTCACGCCCGCGTCGGGCGCATTGGTCGCCAGCACCAGGGAAGCGTGCTCGACGATGCCGTGCAAGAAACCGCTCAGGCCCTCCGGAGGCGAGACGGTGGCGCCGGCCGTGCCGAGCAGCGCGCGGGAGTCGTCGTAGGCTGCACTGACGATCTCGGCAGAGACGCGATCTTCGGCAGCCAGTGTGGCGACGGCGTGGTATCCGTCCCGGTAGGAGGTCTCCCCGGCCGCGTGGGCGATGAGGGCGACGGTCGCGCGCTCGCCGAAGCTGTCGTCGCCGATCCGCGTTGCTATGGCCCGTGCATACGCCGAGATAGGACCGTCGCCCAGGGCGAGGGTCCCGTCGAGATCGAAGACGATGGTCGGTTTCATTGCACTCCTTCTCCTTCGCGTTCCAGGCCTGGTGCCGTCGTTCCTCGTGAAGGTCATTACGTCCATCTTGTAGGCCAGAGGTGAACGGATCGCCCACAGAAGGTTGAACGCACGGTGAACAATCCGTGGATGTGGAGCCACCGGAGAGGTCTACGCTGGCCTGCGTGGACGAAGACATCGAACAGGTAGCAGTGCGAGCAGAGATAGACGCCGTCGAGACTCTCGCCCAGACCACGTGGCTCGGTCCGGCAATCGACGCGGATGCCCGTGCCGGTCGTTTCGAGCGCTGGGGGTCATCGACCGTCATCGACGAACACGTCGGTGGACCAGTGATCTCCGCGTCGCTCTTCGCTGCTCTCCACTCACGGGCCGGCCTCGCGGCGCAGTGGCCGGTCGGAAATGCCGGGCTGCTCCACGTATACGGTTACCTGCTGTCGACGGTACCGACGCCGTTCGGTTTCAAACGAGACCGCTGGCTGACGAGCACACTCGCCACCGCCTACGGGTTGTCGGCTGATGCGTTCGTGCCCGGGACCTCTCCTCGCACGCTGCTCGAGCGAGTGACCGAAGCGGCGGACGCCCTCAGTGATCGTGCAACCGTGCGGCAGCAGGAGGTGACCGGAGTCGCGACATCCGTTGCCCTCGACCGGCGTTCATTCGGCGGGGCGTGGGCGCTCGTCTATATAGTTGAAGGCCGTTTGGTGACGACGTTCACGGTGGAGTCCGTGGAGCAGGTCTTGGACGAGTGGGATGCCGCGGAGCCCACGCTGCGGTGGAACGCCGTCGACCCGCGTCGACGGTCCTGATCTCGACTCGCTCTCCTTGGCTTCCACGCCTTCGTCTTGCAGTAGCCTGGACCATCCCGAAGGGCGCCAAGACACCCCGTGCCGCCCGCGTCATCCTCAAGGTCCGGCGCAAGCCCGTCGGTCTCGGGTTCGAGCAAGCTTCGTTATCGCTAGGATTCAAAAGCTGATCGGCCCCGTCTTGGCACCCGCTCACCACGTTCCCGCCCATCGAGTCAGTGCGATGGTCAGTCACGTTTAACCTACTGCGGTCGTGCGGGACAGGCCAAGAATGTCTAGCTATGATCGAAGTGTGCGGACCGGTCGGTTCTCTTCCAAAACGGGGGAATCCGCGAGATTCCGCGATTTTCGATGAAGACCTAAATAGAGCCCGCCGACACCGACAAAGCCAACGACTTTTCAACCCAGTCATCCTCAGGCGCCGCGGGACGCTACAACATCCTGCTCCTCGGCGGCGATGCTGGCGCCGACCGGATGGGCATGCGGCCCGACAGCATGTCGGTCGTCAGTATCGATGCTGAGACGGGCAAAGCCGACATCATGGGCCTCCCCTGAGACCTCGCGGGCGTGCCGTTCCCGGCGGACTCGCCGTCGCATGCCGTCTACCCGGACGGTTACGGCTACGGCTACGACAACCGCTGCGCCGTGGATGTTTGCATGCTCAACTCGATCTACACCGAGGTCGCTCTGAAGAGCCCGGGGATGTACCCGAACGCCTTGACCGCCGGCGGTGAACCCGGCATTGAGGGCATGCGCGCCGCCGCCAGGGGAATCACCGGCCTCACCATCCAGGACTACGTGCTGATCGATATGCAAGGCTTCTCCGACCTGATCGACGCCCTCGGCGGCGTAGACGTCACTGTCACCGACCGTGTTACGCTCGGCGGCGATGAGGCGCTGAACGGCGTTGTTGAGTGGTTCGAGCCGGGCAAGCAGCATAGGGACGGCTACCACGCCACTTGGTACGCCCGTTCCAGGCATGGAACGGGCGACTATGACCGCATGGCCCGTCAGCGCATCTTGCAGGAGGCGCTCCTCAGGCAGTTCAATCCGGCCAACGTCCTCACAAAATTCCAGGGTGTGGCCAAGGCTGGTGAGGAAGTCGTCAAGAGCGACGTACCGCAGGGAATGCTCGACTACTTCACCAACCTGGAGGGCAAGACCAGAGAGCTACCGGTGGGTTCCGTTGAGTTGGTTCCGAATAATGGCGTGGACCCGCAGGACCCGGACTACGACTCTATCAGCCTGATCGCCACCACCCTTTGATAAATTCGAATTGTGTTGTCAGAGCTAGGGCACCGCGACCAGGTGTCGCTTCTCGCGATGCGGTGGAGACCTTCATCAGGTTCCCGCAAGAGGTTTTCCCCTTGAGGGCCACTCTGTTCGTCCGGACAGCATCTACGGTCACGGCGCAAGGTGAAGAGCTTGCATCAGGGCAACGGTCCACGCCTAGACCTAGCACGCACGACCGCAACTGTCGAATTGTCTGACGAGCTTAGGCAGTGCGAAACTCAATCTGAAACAGTGGGTCGCCAAGACGCAGCCCAACGACGTCATCTCAAGGCGGAGAAGACGAGAAATACCAAGGGGATTCTATGAAACGTGCGACATTCGTATTGGCCGCAGCGACCGTAACGGCTGTCATATTGTCAGGCTGTCAAGCAGAGCAACCCGTCGCACCTGATTCATCATCGTCAGCCTCATCGACTCCCGCCCAGACGGATGAACCCACTGCACAGGATTCTGCTCAGGCGTGGGCGGACGAGACATTCGGGACGTTCGAGGCTTTCACGGTCACCGGTAACGGTGCGGATGAAATTGTCTTTCCCGATGACGCTAAGTCTGGCTTCTACACGATCACGTGGGCACCCGGCCACTGGGCCAATGAGCAGTCCGGCGCGCAGGTTTATGGTGAAGACGGCACGTACCATGAGGCTGGCATGGCAGATTATCAAGGCGTTTCCGCCAGCGTCGCCTATGGCCTTGACTCCTCCGTTGGCCCGGCAGGCTGGATCACCGTCGGGCCCGGTGCAGGTGACTGGTCCATTACTGTGTCGCCGATTTCGGCGCTTCCCGCGCTACCGGAGGCCGGCGGCTACGACGCCTATTTGTATGCGGGCGCTGAGCAACCGGTCGTTTTCTCGTCCTTAGAATCGGGGCGGGTCAACGTTCGACAGTTCAATGGCGTCGATCCGACCGACAGCATCCTCCCTCAACAAGACTTCACGGCTGTTGGAACTCTCCTCGCTGGCCCCAGCGTCGTGAACGTCCAGCTGGAAAGCGTGAGCCCCTGGACGCGATCCACGAATTAGCCAGGACGACACGACCTCCGCCGTTCCCCATGCGGGCCTTTTTTTCTGACATGTTCTGAGGTTAATGAGGGGATGGCCCGGCAGATTGCAATGTGGCAAGGGGGTTCCTAGTCTGGTGCCATGAAGGATCTTGGAAGCCAGCTAATGCCTGTTTCGAATAAAGAGGGCAAGCGCGATACCGATGTTCGGGTACGCTACGTCGGCACCTACGAGCCAATCGATCGGGTGGACGTGGAGGCGGTCGAGCCAGAGGGCATCGTCCCGAGCCAGGAATCCGGCGATACCGACGTGTGGTTCACAGAATGGCAGGTTGCCGAGGACGGTTTGGACGTTGCACTTGACCAACACGTCGACTGGTCGCTGGTGCCCATGGACCAGAACTGGGTTTCCCGGCTGTTCGCTGGCCGCCGCACGATCCCCTGGCAGCTCGACACCTATGCCGACGCCGTCCGCGACCCTTCCGACCGGTCAGATCGGACGCAGCTGTCCGGTCGCGTTGCCCGAATTGATCAGATCTCGGTTCGCTACCACCCGTCGAAGGATCCAGAGGAACGCGGTGTTCTGGTGTCAGAAACAGGGGGCGCTATGCAGCACAGTGTGCGGAGCTTTCGCCAGTCGCGCGGTCATCACGGAAAGGTCGTCGGCTGGATAGTCCGCCTGCGTAAGTAGGCGTTACGGCGCTTTCTCGTGTCTCGGTTGGGGTTCCCCTGCGACACAGCATTGGCGCACTCGGGCGCCGGGTGGTTTGGCCCCAGATCCGTCGCGCTGGACGTCCCCCTTGCGAAACGTCTTCGCGTTCTGGAAGGATGAGCGAATGCGAATCGCTGCCGACCCCCATGGTCCGGAGTTCAGCATGCTCTCGCAGTACCTCGATCATCAGCGCGAGACAGTGCTTTCGAAGACCGAAGGACTGACCCGCGAGCAACTGGCACAGAAGCACTCCCCATCTGAACTCACCCTCGCGGGCCTGCTCTACCATTTGGCACTGGTGGAAGAGGACTGGATGGAGGTCCGCTTTGCTGGCCTCCCCGATCGAGAGCCATGGACCAGCGTCGACTGGGACGGCGACCCAGACTGGGAGTTCCGCACTGCGGCTCTCCTTGAGCCGGTGCAGTTGCGCAGTCGCTACCGCGCAGCCTGTGATCGGAGCCGGGAAGTAGTGTTCAAATCGAAAAATCTGGATCAACTGTCGATCAAGGCGCTGGGCGATGGCCGCAACTTCTCACTCCGATGGGTGCTGTTGCACCTTATCGAGGAGACCGCCCGTCACGCCGGCCACGCCGACTTTCTGCGCGAATCGATCGACGGCACGGTCGGCCACTAGCGAACCGACACGTCAGAATCATCGCTGAGGGTACCTCTCAGAACAGTATCGGCCCCCCTTGGTCCCACGGTGGGTTGCCACGGATCTATCGCGTTGAAGGTTCCCCCTGCGACACAGCATTGGCGAACTCGGGCGCCGGGTGGTTTGGCCCCAGATCCGTCGCGGTGGACGTCCCTCTTGCGGATCGATGGGACTGCCTACCGAAGCTGCGATTGAGCACCATTTCGGATTACGGTCACATTTTTTAGGATCTCTGATTGAGGGTTCTTCGCAATTGAGGGTGTAGGAAGGTGGCGCGTCGGTCGTGGGGTCGACGTCGAGGTCTTCCGATGATGGAAGTTCCTACGCTGTCCATCCGGAAGACCTCGACGTGTTCGACGCTACCTTTGATGCCTCTGACCTGACCACGTTTTTCCGCCTTGATGAGCTCGGCCTCAAAGCGGTGGGGCAGCTCGTTGAGCCGGCTCGTGCGGTGCTGGTGTGTCGAGTGGTCGACACGGATGAGCGGTGGCGGCGGTGCGGGTGCCGAGGTGCAGCGAGAGACACGGTGGCTCGTCGGCTGGCGCACGAACCGATGGGCTGGCGTCCGACCACGCTGTTGGTCCGGGTACGCCGCTACCGCTGCGGCGGGTGCGGGCATGTGTGGCGGCAGGACACCACGAAGGTCGCTGAACCGCGGGCGAAACTCTCCCGGCAGGGCCTGCGGTGGGCGCTGACGGGCATCGTGTGTCAGCATCTGACTGTCGCCCGGGTCGCTGAGGGCCTGGGCGTGGCCTGGAACACCGCGAACACCGCGAACACCGCGGTCCTGGCGGAAGGCAAACGGGCCCTGATCGATGATCCGGGACGATTTGACGGGGTGCGGGTGATCGGCGTGGACGAGCACGTCTGGCGGCATACCCGCCGGGGCGACAAGTACGTCACTGTGATCATTGGATATGGCACTTCGACCGGCCCGGCACCTCCAACGGGCCCACCGACGCGATCCAATGCCGCCTCAAACACCTCGGCGGATCAGCCCTGAGATTCTGCAACCTCGCCAACTATGTCGCCCGCTCACTCCTGGAAACCGGAGGATTCAGGCTCCAACTACACCCTCAATTGTGAAGAGCCGGTTACATCATGGAATTCAGGGACCCCGACAACGTGGCGCTGGAACTCTTCGCCCCTGCCTGAGGCGTGTTCGACCTGAGATGTGTTCGATCCAAGACATGTTGGTGCGCTGCCTAACGGCTCATCGCTGTGCCGTCGGGCCTCTGGCCAGATAACCTCTGGCCAGATATGTTGCACTGCCCCTACAGTGAAGTCATGTTGCACTCAACTCGGCAAGGCTCCGGTAAGCCACTCCTGCTGATCCATGGGCTCGGTTCCAGTATTGGCAACTGGAACCCGGTAATCCCGGCGCTGGCCGCTGAACGCGATGTCATCGCCGTCGACCTCCCCGGCTGCGGCGAATCCGCGCCGCTGACCGGCGAAACCACCATTGCCACGCTGACCGATTCCGTCGAAGCCTTTATCCGCGACGCGGAACTGGGTGACCTTGATCTGGTAGGCAGCTCCCTGGGCGCCCGGATGGTAATGGAAATGGCACGCCGCGGGCACGCTGGCACCACGGTGGCACTGGACCCTGGTGGATTCTGGAATGACCGCCAGGCAGCGATCTTTGGTGCAAGCATCAAGGCATCCGTCGCACTGGTGCGCCGCATCCAACCGGCGCTCCCCTTCCTCACGGGCAACCCTGTGGGTCGCACGGCCCTGATGGCACAGTTCTCCGCCCACCCCTGGAAGCTGCCACAGGATCTGGTCCTGCACGAGCTTCGCGGGTTCAAGACATCGACCAGCCTGGACCCGTCCCTCAACGCGCTGATTCACGGACCCCGTCAGAAAGGCGCACCGGCCGGTTCACTCAAGGGCAAAATGGTCATTGGATGGGGGCGGAAGGACAAGGTCACCGCTCCCAGTGAGGCGGCGCGGGCCACGGAGCTGTTCCCGGATGCAACGCTGCACTGGTTCGAAAACTGCGGTCACTTCCCGCACTGGGACCAACCAACGGAAGCGGCGCGCCTGATTCTCGATAGCACCGGCTGAGCTGCAGCTGAGCGCCCGGGCGGAGCCACCTACGGCTGAGTTGGCTTCAGAAAGGTGGGACCGGCGACGGCTGGGATGATGCCCCGGTCTTGGCCCCGCAACCGTTTCGCGACGACCTCCCTGTCGGTGACGAACGCCTCGACGCTCATATCTCCTCCGGTCCCGACTAAGCCAATATGGTGGGTGCATGGACGACTATAACGAGCGACTCGTTGCGCTCTATGACGTCGACAACCCTGACGGCCCGGACCACGAGTTCTACCGGCAGGTCGCCGATGAGATCGACGCGCGAGCTATCCTCGATCTTGGCTGTGGCACGGGCATTCTGACAGCGACTTTTGCCCGGGCTGACCGCATGGTGGTCGGAATCGATCCTTCTCCGAACATGCTCGCGTATGCCACCAACCGCGCAAACGGCCGATCTGTGCGCTGGATGCTCGGGGACAGTCGCGACATACCAGCCGAGCCGTTTGACTACGCCGTCATGACCGGGAACGTCGCGCAACACATTCCTGACAGTGAGTGGGAACGGACCCTCAGGGACATCCGCGAGGCACTCCGCGACGGCGGCGTGCTGGCATTCGAAAGTCGTAATCCGCAAGCCCGCGCCTGGGAGAAGTGGGCCGCTGCAGAGCCGACCCTGCGTGACACCGTCAACGGGCCGCTTCGGGAATGGTACGACGTCAATGAAACAGAGCCCGGCCAGATCGTACTGACCGCGCACAACCGGTTAGAAGACACCGGCGAACAGATTCTAGAACAGCTCACCCTCGCCTTCAGGGAACGCCATCTCATCGAACAGCAACTGGGCGAGGCCGGGTTTGTCGTCGACGGCGTATGGAGCGACTGGAACCGAACACCCTCTACCGACGACTCGCCGATCATGGTCTTTAAATCACACCGAGCAGCGGCACCGACCACAGCCTGACGGCCCCCTACTGTCTTCTCCCGTTCCCAAGCCGCCACCGTGCCGGTCCCCTCTCCCGTCCAGCACTCGAACAGTGTTCCGCAGAGGGTTCCCCTGTAACACGTCGACTGAACCCGGGTAGGCATAGTTTCCCAAATCCGTGTCGCTCGAGGTTCCACGCGGAACAGACCGAACGCGCCCTCACCAACCCGCCTTCTGCATCACTTCTCTTGCCGTCACCATTGGTGCGTCTCCTGAAACGTCCACGACGACGTGATCAATTGCCGCCCTCTGGAGGATCGCTGCGAGTTCGTCCGCGCGCCGCAGGTGCCAATCCAGCTCGGTTGGGTTGTCCGCATGGCGCAAACTGAGTCTTCTGATCAGAGTGGCACCATCGGCATCCAACCGGCAGAGGAGAAGGCCGCGACTCTTCAACGCGGCTTCGTACCGGGGCACTTCGGTGGCTTGTTCGACAACACCGGCGAGGATGAAGTGCTCGATACCAGCATTCCGATAGTTAACGACCAAGTCGCGCAAATTCAGCAGTTCGAGTTCGTGATTGAATCTGTCGCCCTCGGGCGCTGGCCAGGCGCGTCTGATGTGGTCCAGGTCAATTACGGCATGGTGTCGTCCACTCTCAGTCATCAGGACGCTGAGAGCGGCCGCGATAGTCGACTTGCCGGCGCCGACCGTTCCGTTGAGGAAAACGGTGTCAATCATCTATCGAGACTGTCACATAGCGTGCTCTCCGGGGGCCTCAGCAGGCGTGGATCAAATTACCGCTCAATCGTCTCGTTCAGGGTTCCGCTTGCGGGATGTAAGGCGATGGTCGGGTTTGCGCCGTTCGGATGTCGACTGTGCTGTCAGGGACACACAGGAGTGAACGTTCGTGAATTATTCGGCGTTGAGCACTTCAGTACGCGCGTATCAGCCGAATCTATACCGCGCGCGAATAGGATCATCGCGACAGCCAAGACCAACCCTGCGGCGGCAATTGAAGTTTTCAACCTTCGAGGGCTCACGCGCCTACCTCCGGTTTGGAAGGGTAGCCGCTCGAGTCTTGCGGCGGAGCGCAACGGTTCCCACATAGGCGAGCGCTGCTGTCCCGCAGGTTACAAGGAGACCGATCAGCCACGCCGCATCAGCGCTGAACCCGCCGCTGAAGCTGATGACGACGTACCCGACCACTGCTAGCAGCACGAGGGCGACAAAGGACAGCGAGACGAGCCAGCCCGCCGGTGAGCGGACGACGGACATGAGGATTACCGCCGCCAACGGTGCGAGCATCATCCCGCCGAAAAGCAGAGCGGGTGCCACCCTGACGTCACTGTCTGGGCACGGGGCGACGAGGTTGCACATGGTGGGTAATCCTTGCGCCATCCAGAATATGAACCAAGTAATGACCACAATGGCCACCGCAGGAAGTACCAACCCGAGGCAATTTTTCAAGCGAATATTGGAAGTCATGTCACGAGTGTTACATTACGGCGCGCAGAATGAAGCACTACAGAGTCGTCAGATGACAACTCGTCACGCCTCGGGGCAAGTGGATAACTCCAGAGGCCAAGGCCATGTCAGAGCGGCCGGGCACCAAACTTATGGGACCCGCCACGAGCGCCACGAGCGTCGCGGTCGTGATGCGGGGGCTCAACATCGCAAGGAGAACTCGGCGTCCCGCAGAGGGTTGGCGGATTCAACCGGTCGTTGCAACACTCCCATTTGTGAGGTGTTGTACGTGTGGTCAACTTGCTCTGCGACTCGACTCGAGCGGCAACATGCTTCACCGCGCCCGCTGGTCATCCGTCTTACGGGCGAAGTCGCGGGATCCGCGCATTAGGAGTGACGGTCTATGTGAGGTCCTCCGCGATGTTTTGGTCGATGCTCGATCGGTGCCGTGCGTGGATGCCGACGACGGCCAACGGGAGCAGGGCGTACACCGGCGCAAGCGCCAGCGCGCCGAGGAAGGCTGGACCGGTCGGTGCGGCATAGTCAAGGTTCATCGCGAGGAGCGCCCAGCACGCCCCGGCGCTGCCTGAAGTCAGTACAGCCGCTATGTAGAGCGTTCCTCGAAAGGGATCCTCGTGGTCGCGATCGACGACGGCGGCGATACCCAGGGCGAAGCCACCGAGCGTCAAGGCCGCGATAGGCAGGAAGAATACCCACAATGGTTGCGTGTTCGAGACCTCGGTACCGGACCACTGCACGTTCAGAGGGTTCGGCAAGGGCATCCATCGCATCACCACGATTCCGACGGCCACGCTCGGAACCGCGACGAGCAGTGCAGCGAGAATACGGCGCGTGAACATCATGACGCCCCGATTCTAGAGGGCCATAGGGTAATTGGCGGGTTCGCGTTGACGGTTCCCCTTACCGACAGTGAGCATGAGCCCTCAGCGCAATGGCCTCGGTACCTGTTAAGGGCCAGATCGCCTATTGGCCGTCAGAAGGGAAAATCCTGCTCGTCGACCCCACTGAGCCCCCATCAGATCGTCGAAGCCGCCGCTGCATGGATCGAGATGTTCGCCGGTCAGACGTTCCACTGTGAGAACGTCGGCAGCGGTCTCGAAGCGCACTTCAGTGGCAGTACATGCTTCGATCATAAACTTCGAAGACACAAGCAGAAGAGCGTTGGTCGAATCAAAGATTTTCAACCCCGTGATTTCGATATTCACCACAGTGTCGTTCTCTACAACGAATTCGAAAGGAAAAAGCACACTACCTGCGACGAGCACATCCCATGCCCATCGCGAAGTCGAGTCGTCACGATGAGTCACCGCCGCTTCGTACGTAACAACCGCATCGCCATTCGCAGCTACGAGGACGACCTGGACGCGGTTAAGCGGATCTTGTCGCCGAAGCTCCGTTATTGTGAAGGGCTTCCAATCCTGCATTTCAAGGCTGGAATTCCGTAGGTCGGGAAATGGCGTCCCCGGATCAGCCACCTATGCGCGTGACTTGTCGACAAGCTCGGCCGTGCCTACCGTCACCTCGTCCGTCCAGGCGCCGACGCCGACTGTCAGAACTTTCGATGCCTGCAACTCCTCGACTAATTTCAGAGTTTGAACAGTGAGAACTGCGATCCTGGAAAAGATACGGACCGCTCCCAGCGCTCTACAAACGAGTGGGCACGGATGCGGCGCGACCAAGCGTCTCGGTTTGCCGAAAACTTGTCGGAGCTCGCGCACGCGGAGTAAGAATCAGACGCCATGGCGAGGTATGTCACGGGTGGAGGCCTGAGCCGAAGCTCAGAGGAGGCGATGTCTTTTCAAGGTAGAGCATACGGCCTGCCTCACCAGTAATTGGGTGGGGTCTTGGAGAAGCGCTACGGCGTGGAATCGACGACGGTGGTCGTGACTGACGTCCAGCCAATGACAGTGTTTGCCGGGACGTTAGCATCGGCTGTGACCTGCACCTGGCGTTCGCCAATTAGCAGTCCGGTCGTGGGGTCGATGATGAGGTCCTGTCTGAAATCACGCGTTGGGTCCCGCCGGCCGATGGCTACGCCAACCTGTCCGTTGAGCGTGGCTGAACGTTCGACGACTGTGACATCGGGAATCATCGCGATTGCCCGGTAAAGCGTTGCGCGCAGTTCGGCCGGGGCCAGCCCGGATCGAAGTACATCGGAGATCCTGGATAGTGCGTCTTCCTCGGGGGAGTTCGACCCACCAGCGGAGGTCGCATAGAAGTAGGACAGCAAAGCGGCAGGGTCGCTGGGCATGGCTGCAAGGTCCTCAGGAGTCCAGGGCGAACCATCGAAATTACCGCCGTCCGCTCGGGCAATCTCTGTGCGCTCGGCGGGGCTGAGCTGCGCCCAGCTGTTGAGAGCGTACTCCCTGGCCTTCTCGCTGAAGAAGATGTCGGGCTTGAGAGCGGTGCGCTCCCAGACCCACTGGCCGAATCTATCCGCCGGTACATACAGGATGCTCGTCGAGGGGCTCAGGAAGACTGAACGGCTCGCTAGATTTTTGGGATCGTCGTTGGGCCCCACTGCGTAGGTGGCGAAGACCGCACGCGTGCTGATCTGGAGGAACTGACCGGGCGCGACCACCGGGTCCGAGGTCTGAATCGTCGCGACGGCCGTTTGCTCAAGCAAGCTGGAGGCTTCGGCTGATGCGCCCCCGTTTAGTCCCCACCCGAAGGAATTCCCCAGAATCGCGATGGCGACCAGGGTTGCCGCAGCCAGGGATAGGGCTGAGACGCGGCGGGTCCGGACGGATCGTTTAGGCAGCTGCCGCACATTGTGTGGCAGTGCTCGGGGCGTGTGGAGTTGCTCAGGTGCTGGTGTCCCGAGGAATTGGCGCGGGGCGGCTGCGTGTTCGAGAGTCGGCATCGATTCACCGATTCTGTCGACGATGCCTTCCCGCATCCGCTCGACTTGAGTTTCCGATGGACCGATTGTCGTGTTCATGACAGCGCTTCTTTCTGTGCGGACAGTTTGTCTCGAAGGGTGATGCGGACTCGAGCGAGCCTGTTTCGAACGGCACCATGGGACGTGCCCAGCGCGCGTGCCGCCTGCTCGTAGGTCAGGCCTTCGTCGATGCAGAGGTAATAGAGGGTTTGGTCCGTCTCGGTGAGTTGGCCGACGGCGTGGTCGATCGCGTCCAACAGCATGTGGTTTTGGACTTCGTCGTGGACCGAACGGTGCTGGGGGTCAGGGAAATTCGAGAGATCACTATCGGTGCGGTGATGATCGTCGCGAGCGCGGCTGCGGATGCGATTATTTCCGACGTTGCGGGCGGTCACCAGAAGCCACGGCAAGACGGACTGATCCACGGGCCTGATCGCGTGCCGTTTGCTCCAGGCGATGACGAAAGTGTCTTGGGTGATGTCTTCCGCGTCTGCGATTGACCTGACCATCTTGAGCGCGAACCAGTACACCGCGCGGACGTGGGTGTTGTACAGCGCGACGAATGCCTCGCGATCGCCTCCCTGAGCGTGTGTGAGATGCGCCAGATCCGTAACGACGCTGCTACTAACATCAGCCGGCGACGGCATCGAAATGAGCAGGTCCGTCGGTTCAGATTTCGAGGTCATATTGAGGAGTGTCCTGAGCGGTGATATCGTCTCGCCCCTCGCCCTGGTCGACGAGGTGACAACACCTGCGGCATGGGGATCGCTGTCGACACCGACAACGGCCTATTGTCGCGGATTCTGCCAGCGTATGGTCGCAATGCTATCTGTCAGGACATCTCAAATTCGTCGCGTGAGTGGATTTTCTCGCCCACAATTTGCCCACATTCGAACTGAAATGATGCCGATTTCGGTGATCACGTCGAGTCCAAAAAGACCGTAAAATCAACGATTTTGACGCGCTCCCGCGTGTTTCCGGGCACCTATCAGTCACTCGTAATGAGAAGGTCGTCAGTTCGATTCTGACAGGCGGCTCTACTAAAACTGTCGGTCAGAGTTAGTTTCCAAATCCGTCTCAGCGGTTTTTTCCCCGGATTGGACGCATTTGCCTACATTTGTTCTAAGTGCGCGGTTACTAAGGGCGATTGCAACGGTGTCTACGTCGTCTTCGAACAGGTCGCCATTGACATCCAAAGCCATCGCTGCGGAGGCGTGTCCGAGCATCCTCTGCATCGACGAGAACGCTCCCGTCCGACGAAATAGCCAGGACGCCGCAACGTGTCGCAAGGAGTGCGTGGTGATTGCCAGCAGGCATCCTCGCGAGCGGCAAGCAGGAGGTGCAGCGCTCGTTCCTCCAACTCCGGCGGATACTTCTTCAAGGCTTCCATGATTCTCAACCTTTCCGGGTGATCAAGAACCTCCCTTAGACCCCGGGGGGAGATACATCGATCATTCTTCTCGAAACACCGTCGTCAATTGCCCCGTCCCGCATCCCGGGGCTTGGGACCCGGACGCCTTCGAGCCTGTAAATGAACACGGCATGGTCATACACCGCACGCACGTCTGAGCCGCGGTCCCGAATGTTGGCTGACGGGCGGTCGCTACGGATATCGATCCGGCTGATCCGTGGAGTTCGCCACCACCTGGCCGTCTCCGCTGGTCCACTTGACAGAGATTGAGTCCGGCTCCGGGCCAGCGCGAGAGCCGCGAGTTCCGCTCGAAGGGCTAGCCTGTGATAGTGGCGTCCGAGCGAAGTGTGCGAGTGCGCGCCGCCGTACGCACGATGCCCCCTGGATATTTCGCCATGGTCATGGCCACCGGCATCCTCTCGATCGGCATGAACCTGATCGGGGTCGCCGGCCTCAGCTATGCGCTCCTGGTGGTCTGTGCCGGAGCTTATCTGGCGCTCCTGGTTCTGACTGCATGGCGGTTCGTGGCGTTCCGTCCAGACTTTCTCGATGACCTGCACGACCCGAACCGGGGATTCCAGTTCTTCACCTTCGTCGCCGGCACTAATGTGCTGGCTGCGCGTTTGGCCGTGGAAGGATGGTTTCTTGCGGCAACGGTGCTCCTGGGCGTGTCTGGTGTGGCCTGGGTCGTGCTCGGTTACGCGGTGCCCTGGCTCGCCGTACTGGGCCGCACGGCACGCCCCGTACTGGGGTCGGCAAACGGAACCTGGTTTATCTGGGTCGTTGCGAGCCAGTCGGTCGCCGTCGTGGCAGCGGCGCTCGAACCGGTCGCGGGCGATGCCAGGGCGCTGCTCGCGGTGCTGGCCATATTGTCGTGGTCGGTCGGCATTTTCCTCTATGGAGCCGCTGGGATGTTCGTCTCACTGCGCCTGATGCTCTACGCACTGCGGCCGGAAGATCTCGATCCGCCCTACTGGGTATCGATGGGCGCCTGCGCGATCACAGTTCTGGCCGGCGCCCGCATCGTCGAAATGGCGGATGCTCCGATGGTAAGCGCGACTCGCGGACTGGTCGGCGGCATATCCGTGATGTTCTGGGCCTTCGCGACCTGGCTCATCCCCGTACTCATCGCCGTGGGGATTTGGCGTCACTTCAAGCGCCACGTACCACTGCGCTATCAAGCGACACTGTGGAGCATCGCGTTTCCCGTCGGAATGTATGCCGTCGCCGGAATCTATCTGGGTCAGGCCGACACGCTGCCGCTTGTTGGCCAGATTGGTACCGTCACGCTGTGGGCTGCGCTGGTGGTATGGCTCCTCGTTTTTACAGCGATGGCGCGCCAACCGATCCGGGCAGGTCGCATCCGACGTGATGCCCGACGGCACGAGAACGCCGTTCGGTAGCCGTCGGCGAGGGGCTGAAGTGCGCCGGGTCTATTCAGGCGAGAGGGTGCCGGTTTGACCTGAGATGGAAGGCGAACCGTGCGCGAGTATCCGTTTGCATGCGAGAAGCCATCTTTGGCCCCTTCGCCGACTTGCCTGCGGCGTGGTGTGCCTGCTAACCGGGCAGCGATACCAGTGCGGTCCAGGTGGTTCCGTAGTCACTGCTGGCGGCGATGCCGGTGGCGTCCGCGACGAGGATCCACGGTGAGGATCCGCCGACGACGGTGAACGCTTCGGGGGTGCGACCGGTCGTTCCGGTTTGCGTCCACGTCTGGCCGGCCTGGCGCCAGACTCCGCCGTTGGGATCGAGACCGACCAATCCTCCGGCGGCGGAATCCAGCAGGAGCAGCGCCGGTGCGCCGGCTAACGCGGTGAAGGTGCGCCCCGCATCGGTGCTCACCAGAACGCCCGAGGCTGTCGTTGCGTAGAGCCGATCGGCTTGGGATGGGTCGGCGCTCAGGTCGCGGAGTGCGAGCTGCGCTCCCGCTGACCAGGTTAGGCCGGAGTCGTCACTGACGGAAATGCCTCCGGCGCCCGCGTCGTAACCGTAGACGCGGAGGGTGCCGTCGTCGAGGGGAACGGCATCCAGATCGTGAAAATCGGTCTTGCCCGCCAACGACAGCGTCGTCCACGACAACGCACCGTCTGTGCTGGAAATGAGTCCCAAATTAGGCAGTGCCAGATCGCTGGGTTCGGTCGGATCGGGGTGACCCGATGCCATCAACTGGCCGGGCGCGGCCACGGTAAAGCCCATCGTGTCCTGTGCCAGGCCGGCGAGCTGCGTTGGTTGGCTCGTGTCGGCTCGTGGCGCTCCGGCCAGATAGGTCTCTGGCAGCACTCCGGTCGGGATGAGCCAGACCCCCTGATGGGTGGCCGCGTAGGTGTCTCCAGTAAGGGGGTCGGCGCCGAGGCCATGCACGTGTTCGAAAGCGTTGGCCATCGGGGCGATGCCTGGCGATACCGCCGTCGAATCTACATCGTTGGCGGAACACCCCGTCAACACCAAGAGGCCAACGAGGGGTACCGCCAAGGTAATGATTCGGCGCGTTGATCGCTTGCATTTAACCAAGAGTGACTCCTCTGACGCTCATGAATGATTCGGCGTTGATGCCTTCCCCGTCGACGCGAGTTTCAAAGTGCACGTGGCAGCCGCTTGACGCACCCGTTGACCCCACTATGGCAATAATTTCACCGGCTACAACAAGCTGCCCGGAGTCAACGAGGAGCTGGCTGTTGTGGGCATAACCCGTCTCAATGCCGTTGCCGTGGTCAATGAGAACCCAGTTGCCATAGGAGCCCTGATAGCCCGAGTCGACAACTTTTCCTCCGGAAGCCGCGAAGACGGGCTGACCGCAGGGAGCGGCAATATCGGTGCCGTTGTGAAAGTCGCCCACACCATCAACTGGCTTGTTCGGGCGAGAACCGAACGGGCTCGATATTCGGCCCAGAACCGGTAAAGCCCAGCCTTGATCGCTGAGCTGGCCCGGACTCAGGCTGGCGTATTCCCCGTTGCTGGCAGCCTCGGTGTACGAGGCCGGTTCAGGCGCTTCCGTGATGGTGTAACCGCCGCGTTTAAAGGGAACGGATGTTGTACCCGCGGCAGTGACGCTTTGGAGATCGTCCGTCTTCTCGACGCTCGCGGCTGCGATCTGCGGTGGTTCCGGGTTGACCGCGAGTGCAGGTAGGGATGCGCCGATTGCAAATAGCGCGATCATGGCCATGGCACTGGCAGCGGCAGCACGCTGGCGCAGCGGGATGGGCCGGGTGGCAACGTTAGCCGGTGGCACAGTTTTCGATGAGCCGGATCGGCCCGCACGCACCATGCTCTCCATTGCGCGCATATCGCGGCGTGACATTTGTGGAACGGCACCGGAGATGGGCGGCGCCGTGGCGACGTGGCCGGTGTTATCCACGGAGCACCGCCCCGGTTATACGCATCAGGTGAATAAATTGATGGCGATACATGAAGATGTCCTTGCAGGTGATTCAGAAAAAGAAGTGTGGTGTTCCGGTGCGGGCCTTCCAGAGAACCCGCCCCGAATGTGCCGCTCTAGAGCACGGTGAGAAGCTCGGTCATGACGGCGATTTCAGCCGTCTGCGTCTTGACGATGTTGGCAGCCATCGCCTGCGCATCCGCATTCTCACCATCATCAATTTCGAGCTGCGCCATCGCGACGGCGCCCTCGTGGTGCGCAGTCATCTGTTCCAGGAACAGGATGCTGGCCTCCGCTCCCGCGGCGTCCTGCAGCGCCATCATGTCGTCGTCAGACATCATGCCGTCAGAGCCGCCGCCCATGCCGCCCATGCCCGACATGCTGTTCTCATCTTCGCCCCACGCCGTCAACCAGTCTTTCAGCTGCGTGATCTCCGGTTCCTGGGCAGCCTTGATCTCGGTGGCGAGGTCGATCACGCTTTGATCGAGGCCGTCCTTGGCGAGTAGGTCATCGCTCATTTGAACAGCCTGTTCATGGTGGGGGATCATCATCTGTGCAAAAGTCACGTCGGCAGAATTGAACGCCACTGTGCTTTGGCTGGCAGTGGGGCTCGCTGAATCGGCGGCGGGGCTGCCGCCAGCGCATGAGGTGAGGGTGAGAGCTGCCGCCAGGGTCACAGCAGCGTACAAGAAAGTTCGTGATTTGAGCATCGTTCATATCCATTCGTCGTTTAGCAGTAGAAACCGGATGGCCGCGGGCGCGGCAAAGTTCCGACGCCAGGTGCTGGCTCGGAACTGCATCTCGGTCTAAACGCGACAGATAGACAGCAGGGTGAGGCTGGGCCGCTGACTCGGTTGGGCGGTGGTGCGCCATGAGTTTGAAACCATGCCGCTATCGAGCAGGCGTCGATACCGGGTCGGCGGTCGAGTCAGGAATACCATGACGACGAGGGTGAGGAGTAAAACGCACGTCATGGCCAGCAGAGCACAATCAAGCATCCCACCGCGGCTTCCGGACGAGATTGCCGCGATGACAGGAGCAGCCATGACTGCAGCCATGCCCGTCACCGGAGTGTGGTGCTCAACAATAATCGCTGAAGCAGCAACGGGCGATGAAGCAGGGACCAGCGTGTGCATGGCATGCCCCATGGCCTCGGAATGGATGGCAAAGACTGCAAAAAGCAGTGCGACCAGAGCGAGCAAGGAGATGAGAGGCGACACAGAGACGGGTGCGACCAATCGTCGCACCGCACGATCCAGCGTCATTTCACCTACTTCTTTACCCGCAGCCCAAGACCGAGCTGCCAAATGTCTTCCCTCGCAGAATACCGCACGGCCATCGGCGAATCCTGAATGCCTTCAGGATTGCTTCTTGTGGGGTGCGATTGTGACCGGCTGCTCCGCGAAAAACGGCGTTCGAGACTAAACGCTGGGTTTGACCGCCTTGACGATGCTTCCGTGCATTTCAGGGGCGACTTCGTGGGTATACGCCACAGTCGAATTGACGAATCCTGCTGCGACGAGCGCGTCGAGGTACTCCTGGTTCGAAAGAGCCCCGGCGATACAACCGGTGTAACTGCCGCGCTCGATGCGGTCCTCTGCGCTCAGGTGGTTTTCGGCCACCACGTCGGAAATTCCGAGGCGCCCGCCAGGCTTCAAGACCCGGAACATCTCGGAGATGACCGCATTCTTGTCAACGGACAGGTTGATCACGCAGTTAGAGATGATGACGTCGATGCTGTCGTCGGCCAGGGGGATGGCTTCCATCTGCCCTTTGATGAACTCGACGTTGGTGGCGTCGGCCTTAGCCGCATTGGCCCGGGCGAGTGCGAGCATTTCATCGGTCATGTCGAGCCCGTAGGCAAAGCCGGTCGGACCCACCCGGCGGGCGGAGAGCAGCACGTCGATGCCGCCGCCAGAGCCGAGATCGAGCACCGTTTCGCCCGGGTGCAGGTCGGCGACGGCCGTCGGGTTGCCGCAGCCCAGGCTGGCCAGAAACGCTTCCTCGGGGATCTCTAAATTTTCGTTGCCGGTATACAGCGCGGAGCCGAACACGTCGCCGTTGCCCAAATCGGTCGGCACGCAGCACGATGTACTTGGGGCGTCGTTCAATTGCAGTGCGGCCGTCGCATAACGCTCGCGAACAAGCTCCGTGATCTCAGATTTCTCGGTCATGAATTGATCCTTTCGGTAGGTGCGGCCCCAGCCTACTGCTACATTGATACTTATCGATATAGCGAATGAAGACTGAACTTTTGAGGGAGATCGACATGGCTGCCATCCGAATCTACGAACCGGCACTGTGCTGCGACACCGGAGTCTGCGGCGTCGACGTCGACCAGTCCCTGGTCGAGGTAACGGCGACCGTGCGCAGTCTGCAGGACCTTGGTGCTGACATCCAGCGCCATAACCTGGCCACCGACCCCCTAGCCTTCACCACGGATGAGACCGTGCGCGCCTTCATGCACGTCGTCGGTTCGACCGGCCTGCCGCTCACCGTCGTCGACGGCGTCACCGTTGCGACCGGCACCTACCCCTCGAAAACCCAGCTGCTCGCCTTCGCCGGCCTCGCTCCCGTCACGAGCGAGCCAGCCCAGCGACTCCAGCTCGGCCTGACCGAGAAATCTGAAAGCGGATGCTGCGGCGCCACCGGCTGCTGCTAGCACCATGAAGTTTCTCAAGGACCCGCCTCGCTTTCTGTTTTTCACCGGCAAAGGCGGCGTTGGCAAAACATCCGTTGCCTGCGCCTCGGCCATTGAACTTGCTACCCGCGGCCGCCGCGTGTTGCTGGTGAGCACCGACCCGGCCTCCAACATCGGACAGGTCTTCGGTCTCACGATTGGCAACACGGTCACTCCGATTGACGCAATTGCCGGTCTCAATGCCCTTGAAATTGATCCGGAACAGGCTGCGGATGCCTATCGCGAACGCATCATCGCCCCGGTTCGGGGGCTCCTGCCGGAGCGTGAGCTCGCGGGCATCGCTGAGGGCCTGTCCGGTTCGTGCACTACCGAGGTTGCTTCATTCGACGAGTTCACGAACCTGCTGACCGATGACAGCCTGCTGGCGACCTACGACCACATTGTGTTTGACACGGCGCCGACCGGCCACACCATTCGTCTGCTGCAGTTGCCCGGTTCCTGGACCGAGTTTCTCGACGCGGGCAAGGGCGATCCATCGTGCCTCGGCCCGCTGTCCGGGCTGGAGAAGCACAAGAAGGTGTACGCCGCTGCGGTCGCAGCGCTGGCCGACCCCGCGCGCACGCGGCTGGTGCTCGTGGCGCGCGCGCAGGCATCCGCTTTGAGCGAGATCGATCGCACCCACGGTGAGCTGGCACAGATCGGTATTCGCGGCGGCTATGTCGTGATCAACGGTGTGCTCCCCAAAGCGGCGGGAACAGAGCCGATGGCACTGGCGGTTCGCCGCCGCGAGCGAGCGGCGCTGAACGGTTTGCCAGCGTCGTTGGCCACCCTGCCGCTGGACACTCTCGAGCTCAAGGCACGCAACATGGTGGGTGTCGACGCGCTGCGTTCCCTGTTTCGCGCAGGTGGCAACGGCGCGGCAGAATCGCAGGCCGTGGCCGAAGTACCCGATGCCCCGCTCGGCCAGTTCGTCGACGAACTGGAACAGGCCGGGCATGGCTTGATTTTGTGCATGGGAAAAGGTGGCGTCGGCAAAACCACGATCGCGGCGGCGCTCGCCGTTTCCCTCGCCCAGCGCGGCCATGCTGTGCACCTGACCACGACGGACCCGGCAGCCCACCTGGTCGATACCCTGCACGGAACCGTGCCGGGGCTGCGCGTCTCCCGCATCGACCCCCAGGAGGCGATACGGGAGTACCGGAATCACGTCATGACAACCAAGGGCACCACTCTCGACGCAGCTGGCCGGGCCGCACTCGCCGAAGACCTGCTCTCGCCGTGCACCGATGAGGTCGCGGTGTTCCGGCAATTCTCCAGGGCCGTGCACGAATCGCGTCACGAATTCGTTGTCGTTGATACCGCTCCGACCGGCCACACCCTGCTGTTGCTCGATGCCACCGGGTCGTACCATCGTGAAATTGCCCGCCAAATGGGGGAGAACATGTCGTTCGTGACCCCGCTGATGCGGCTGCAGGATCCGGAGCTGACGAAGGTGCTGCTCGTCACCCTGGCCGAGACGACGCCGGTGCTCGAAGCTGAGGAGCTTCAACACGATCTCCAGCGCGCCGGAATCCAGCCGTGGGGCTGGATAGTCAACAACTCCATTGCCGCAGCGCGCCCGGAGACGCCGTTTTTGCAGTCGCGCGCAGCCAACGAAGTCACCCAGATCGACAGGGTGTCCGACCATGCCGATCGGGTCGCGATCGTGCCGTTATTGGCCGATGAACCGATCGGCGTTGACCGGCTGACTGCGCTGACGGCGCCTAGTCGCGGTTAAACGGCCATTCCGGGGTGCACCTTGACGACGGTGATGTTCTTCGTGGGCTGCACGGTTTTCGCCGGCGCCCGGGAAAAACCTTTTGCTCCCTCGAGACGATTCTGCCCGCGAAACTCGGCCAGGGCGTCGTCAAAGATGGCGTTCAGCCGGGTTCCGCTGAATTCTTCCGAGGTCCCTTCGGTGAAGCTAATGTTGATGAGCGAGTTGTCGGGAAAGTGCCGGTTCATGCGGATGAAGCCATCGGCATCCTGCTGCAGGGTGATCATTGGTCTAGTCTGACCTATTAATTGCACGCCGTTGCGGCACGTGGGGTTAACTCAAGTCATGACTCGTTCCTCGACCGATACCCAACGGCTCGTTCTCGTGGTCGCGGTGCTGGCCTCGTTCATTGCCTTCCTCGACGGCACCGTCATCAATGTGGCCCTCCCCGCAATCACCCGTGAACTTGGCGGAGGTATTTCAACCCAGCAGTGGGTCGTCGACGCCTACCTGATCACTCTCGGCGGCATTATTCTGCTGGCCGGTTCGCTCTCCGACACGTTCGGGCGCAAGCGGGTGTTGTTGTGGGGCCTGGTGGGCTTCGCCGCCGCATCCGTTCTCTGTGCGGTGGCTCCGAACGCTCCCTTCCTTATCGGCGCACGTGCCCTCCAGGGCATTGCCGGTGCGCTGCTGGTACCAAGCTCGCTCGCCCTCATCTTCAGCACGTTTTCGGGTGCCGGACAGGCCCGCGCGATCGGGACCTGGACTGCCTGGACCAGCACAGCCTTCATCGCCGGTCCACTCATCGGTGGTCTGCTGGTCGATCTGGTGTCGTGGCGACTGGTGTTCGCCATCAACATCGTGCCGATCGTGCTCACCCTGATTTTGTTGGCGCGGTTGCCGGGCGACCGGGCAGGGGATGCCGCGCCCCGCGTCGACGTCATCGGAGCGGTCCTTGGAGTGCTCGGCGTGGCGCTGCCGGTCTTCGCGCTGATCGAACAGGTCAACTTCGGTTGGGGCAGTCCGATCATTCTGGTGCCGCTCATCGTCGGTTTGCTGAGCTTTGCGGTGTTTATCTGGCATGAGAACCTCGTAAAAGCACCAATGATGCCGCTCAGCCTGTTTCGGGTGCGCAACTTTTGGGTGGGAAACGTCGCGACGACTCTGATCTACGCTGCGCTGTCGCTCGGCACGTTCCTGCTCGCTGTCTTCCTGCAACAGGTCGGCGGGTACAGCGCGACGCTCGCCGGGTTGGCCCTGCTGCCAGTAAGCATTTTGAGCATCGCCCTATCCACTGTCATCGGCCGTCTGGCTGGCCGATTTGGCCCGCGCCTGTTCATGTGTATCGGGCCGATCATCGCCGGTATTGGGTTTTTCGTCATGCTGCGCATCGACGCCAGCGTCGCCTATTCCAGCCAGGTTTTGCCCGGCGTCATCATCTTTGGCCTGGGCCTGACGATCACGGTCGCGCCGCTAACCTCCGCCATTCTGGGCGCGATAGAACCTGGCCGGGCGGGCATCGCCTCCGCGGTCAATAACGCGATCTCCCGAGTCGCCGGACTCGTGGCCATCGCCGCGGCGAGCATTATCGTTGGCCCGGTGCTCGACGTAGACGGGTTCCACCGCGCCGTTATCGTCACTGGAATTCTGCTGGTCGGAGGCGGAATAATTTCAGGCATCGGCATTCAGAACCCCGTGTCGGTGCCAGCCGATAAACTCCAGGCATGACCGATTTGATTCGCTGGGGAATCCTGGCCACCGGCGGCATCGCCCACCTGTTCACGAGTGACCTGGTACAGAACGGCCATACGGTGCAAGCCGTCGGGTCGCGCAGCCAAGCATCGGCGGATGCCTTCGCCGCCGAATTTGGCATCCCCACGGCACATGCCAGCTACGAAGCGCTAATCGATGATCCCGGGGTCGACGTCATTTACGTGTCGACGCCGCATCCGTTTCATGCCGAACACGCTGCCGCCGCGTTGAATGCCGGCAAACACGTGCTGATCGAGAAGCCGATCGCGCTCAACGCCCGGGAAGCCCGTCAGATAGTGGACCTGGCCGCGAGCAGAAATTTGCTCGTGCTCGAAGCCATGTGGACCCGGTTTCTGCCGCACATGGTTCGCATCCGCGAGATTCTGTCAGCCGGTACGCTCGGCGACGTGCGCAGCCTGCTCGCCGACCATACCCAGGACCTTCCCGACGACCCGGAACACCGGATCAATTCCCTGGCCCTGGGTGGCGGGGCACTACTGGACCTGGGGGTCTATCCGGTGAATTTCGCGCACGCCGTCTTCGGGGCGCCCGAAACGATCCTGGCCAGTGCCTCGTTCAAGGCCACCGGAGCGGATGCTCAGGTCGCGACGATTTTTCGTTATGAAGGCGGACAGATCGCCACGACCTTCTCGGCGAGCGACACCCTCGGCCCCACCAGAGCGTCGATCGTCGGCACCGAGGGGCGCATCGACATCGACGCCGTCTGGTACGCACCGACCGGGTTTCGGGTACTGGACAACGTGGGCACCGTGCTCGAAACGTTTGTGTCGACGGGGTTCACCGGCCGCGGGATGCACTTCGAAGCGGTCGAAGCCGAGGCCCTGATTCGGGCCGGCAGGTTCTCGAGCGACATCATGCCGGCCGAAGAATCGGTCGCCATCATGCACACCCTCGACGCGATTCGGACCCGGATCGGCCTGCGCTACCCGGGTGAATAGCTGGCCCGAGGCGCGTCGGCTACCATACGGAGGTGGATGAACCCGTGCTGACACCCGTAGCCCCCGCGGTCGACTCTGCCCCGCGCAGGGGAATCGGTGCAGTCTTCACGCGGTACCGCCGGGCCTGGCTGATCGCCGCCGGTGCTCTCGTCTTCGTGCTGCTGGGCAGTGGAGCCGTTTTCGCCGGAACCCAGACCGGCGCGGCGGAGCCGGCAGCGGCATCCGTTGTGGCGTCGCCCGCGGTCGCGCCGAGCCCCACTCCTACCATCGACCCGGCGCGGCCGGTGCCCGCCGAAGTGACGACGGCCAGCCGGCTGCGTACCTGCTCGGTCGCCGGGCTCGCCGCCGACACCCGCCTGGCCGATTTTCAGGCGCAGGTCGTCAATGCCAGCACCGGTGAAGTGCTGTTCAACCGCGGCGGCACGACGTCGTCGCGCACCGCGAGCGTCATGAAGGTGCTCACCTCCGCCGCCGCCCTCAACGTGCTCGGCAGCGACTACCGGGCCACGACCCGCGTAGTGCAGGGCGCCGAACCCGGTCAGGTCGTGCTCGTCGGCGGCGGAGATCTCACCCTGTCGCGGCTGCCCACCGGTCAGGAGCCGTTCTACACCGGCGCTGCCCACCTCGACGACCTCGCTACCCAGACCCGGGTCGCCTGGGCCGCCGACCCGACCAATCCGCCGATCACCTCGCTCGTACTCGACGCATCGTACTTTTCCGGTCCCGACTGGGACGAGGGCTGGGCCCGCACCGAGCTCGGACTCGGCTCCATGCCCGAGATCACCGCGCTGATGGTCGACGGTGACCGCAACGACCCGACCCGCAGCACGTCGGCGCGCAGCGAAGATCCGATCGCCCGGGCCGGCCAGGCCTTCGCCGACGCGCTCGGCGGTGGCCTCAGCATCAGTTCGGCCACCGCACCGGCCGGCGCCGCCCAACTCGGTGCCGTGCAGTCCGCGCCGGTGTCAACGCTCATTCAGCAGTCCCTGATTGTGAGTGACAACACCATCGCCGAGATGCTCGCCCGCCTCGTGGCCATCGAAAACGGTGCCGGCAACTCGTTCTCCGCGCTGCAGCAGGGCATCGTCGATGGCCTCGCCGCCTACGGCATCGACACGACCGGCATGATCATCAAGGACGGCTCGGGCCTCAGCCCCCACAACGCTGTCTCGCCGGCCTACCTGACGGCCCTGTTTATCAAGGTCAACGCCCGCGAGGGCAACCTCGGCGTACTCTTTGACGGATTGCCGATCGCCGGCGGACCGCGCGGATCCCTCTCGTACAACGACCGTTTCGCCGGGGCGAATGCCGCCGCCGACGGCGCAGTGTTCGCCAAAACCGGCTGGATCGATACCGGATACACGCTCGCCGGGGTCGTTCGTGCCGCCGATGGTACCCCGCTCACCTTCGCCATTTACGCCATCGGCAACGTGAGCTCGAGCGCTAAAATCGCCATCGACACGCTGACCACCGGGTTTTTTCACTGCGGCGACAATCTGTCCAATAACTGACCATTCGAAGGAGACCGCGTGACCCGTGCACTGTTCATCATCGACGTTCAGAATGACTTCACCGAGGGCGGTGCGCTCGGCGTTAACGGGGGCAGCGCAGTAGCGGCGGGCGTGAGCGCGCTGCTGGCGCAGCATCCGCTCGCCTATCGATATGTCTTCGCTTCGCGCGACTGGCACGATATCGGCAACGACAACGGTGGCCACTTCGCGCGCGATACGGCACCCGATTACCTCACGACCTGGCCAGTGCACTGTGTGGCCGGCACCGCGGGCGCCGAATATCACAAGGCTCTCACCACGGATGCCGTGACCTTCCATATTCGCAAGGGCCAGGGCAAGCCCGCGTACTCCATCTTCGAGGGCACCACCGAAGCCGGGCAGACGGTGACGGAGTTGCTGACCGAGCACGGCGTGACCGAGGTCGACATCGTCGGCCTCGCAACGGACCACTGCGTGCGCGCCTCCGTTCTCGACGCGCTCGAACATGGCCAGCGCGTGCGTGTGCTGACCGACCTGGTTGCCGGTGTCGCCGCGGAAGCCACGGCGACCGCGCTCGCTGAGATGGCGCACGCCGGCGCGGTCTTTGCCGCGAGCGACGCCGTCGAGTGACCTCGTTCGCGAGACGGCTCGACGGGGTGCGTATTGCCTTTGATACCGCGCCGGGGGAACGACCGGTTTTGCTCGTGCACGGTTTCGCGTCGACCGCAGCGGTCACCTGGAGCGGCTCGGGGTGGGTGCGGGCGCTCGGGGAAGTGGGGCGGGGCGCGATCACGCCCGACCTGCGCGGACATGGGCGCAGCGACAAACCGCACCGCCCCGACGACTACCTACCGAGGCAGCTGGCCGCCGACCTCGTGGCTGTGCTCGACATGCTGGAGCTCGAGCAGGTCGATGTCATCGGCTATTCCCTGGGGTCGCGGGTCGTGGCCGCCATGGCCCGGCTTGCGCCCGAACGCGTGCGCAGCCTTGTGCTCGGCGGAGCCGGGCCGCTCGAACTATTCGATACCTGGGATCAGGGCGAGGTCAACCGGTTCCTGCGCTCTGGCGACCTTCCTTCCGACCCGACCATTGCCGCCGTATTCGGGCCGGCGATCATCGCCGGAGCCGACCGGGAGGCGCTGATGGCGTGCGTGCAGGGGATGGCGGGAAGCACCCTGGACGTGCCAGTGGGCATCCGGCAATTGTTCGTGGCGGGCGGTGCCGACCAGATTCCGGCCGGGGTAGCACTGCTTGCGGCCGAGCGCGGCGCCGGGTACGTCGAACTGCCCGGCCGCACCCACCTCAGCGCGTTGACCGCCCGCGAGTTCAAGCAAGCAGCCCTGGAATTCTTGACCTGAGCCCGGGCTCGGTCCAAGAGAGCACGGAATACCCGTGCCGCCCGGATTTTACTCTCGGCGGCACGGTTCGGATTTACGAGAGCTACTCGTGGGTGCTGATGCCCAGCGGAACTCCGCGCGTTTCCTTGACCAGGGTCACCGCGACGAAGGAGATCGTAGCGAGGGCCATGAGGTAGATGCCGATGGAGAAGGACTGGCCGGTCTCGTCGAGCAACAGTTGCGCGATGAGCGGGGCGAATGCTCCACCGAGGATCGCGCCGAGCGCGTAGCCGATTGAGACGCCGGAGTAGCGCACCTGGGCGGGGAACATCTCGGCGTAGAGCGCGGCCTGTGGGCCGTAGGAGAAGCCGAGTCCGCTTGCCAGGATGATGAGCGAGAGCGCGAACCAGACGATGTCGCCGGTATCGATGAGCAGGAACATCGGGATCGCCCAGATGAACAGAAAGGCGTAGCCGAGCTGGAAGGTGCGCACGCGGCCGATTTTGTCGGACAGGATTCCTCCGAGCATGGTCGACGCGAGCCAGAACACGGCGGCGACGGTGCTGGCGATGAGCACCGGGGTGCGCTCCATGCCGAGTCCGCCAGCTTCGGCGGGCTTGGTGGCATACGAACTGAAGAAAGCGATGAGCATGTAACCGGCCGCATTGTTAGCGATGAAGATCAGTGCGGTGAGGATGACCTGTCGCGAGTGGTTCTGGAAGAGCTGCTTGAGCGGGGCAGCAGATTCCTTCTTGCGAGTCTGCATCTCCTTGAAGACCGGGCTCTCGGCGACCGCGCGGCGGATGACCCAGCCGACGACGATGAGCAGCACGGAGACGAGGAACGGAATGCGCCAACCCCAGCTGAGGAACGCTTCTTCACTCATCGACGTGGTGACCAGAATCATCACACCGGTGGCGAGGATGAGGCCGACCGGAACGCCGATCTGCGGGTAGGCACCGAAGAATCCGCGCTTGTTGATCGGTGCGTGCTCGACGCTCATGAGCGCGGCGCCGCCCCATTCGCCGCCGGCCGAGAAGCCCTGCAGGATGCGCAGCACGATCAGCAGGATCGGTGCCCAGACGCCGATCTGGTCGAAGGTTGGCAGCAGGCCGATGAGCGCGGTGGCCGCGCCCATCATGACGAGGGTGAAGACCAGCATGGCCTTGCGGCCGATGCGGTCACCGAGGTGTCCGGCGACGATGGCGCCGAGCGGGCGAAACAGGAAGCTGATGCCGAGCGAGGCCCAGGCGATCAGCTGGGCGAGCGGTTCGTTCTCTCCGGCGAGCGGTGCGAAGAACAGGCCGGCCAGCACGAGGCCGGCGGCCTGGGCGTAGATGAAGAAGTCGTACCACTCGATGGTGGTGCCCACCATCGTGCCGGCGAGAACCCGCCGTTCTTCGTTCCGTTTAGCGCTGGTCGCCTGCGTGCGCTCGGTCGTAAAAGCCATGGAATACTCCCTCGTATCTCACTGCGGTGCTGGGTCGGGTGCTGCGGCAAAGTGTGTGGATCGTGCGGAGAATATCGGCACTGGGGCAGTATGGCAGCTAAACCAAAGATTACCTACCTATTGGTCAGTATTGTGTGGGATCGGTATGTTGCGGCTGCCAGGGTGCGATTTTGCACCCTGCACGGGGGCGGTGACGAGCGATTTCGGCGTGCAGACCGCTAGTTTGAAGGGGATGACTTCGGAGAAGTCCGCCGTGCTGCGAGCCCGCCGCGCGTTCGGTGTGCTCATCGCCGGCTTGATCGTGACCCTGCTCTGGCCGATCGTCACGGCCACCTTCGAGCTCAACGCCTGGGACCCCTACGAGACGTGCGCGCGGGTACAAAGCTCGGGCGACCGCGGGCGCTACGATTTTTTCCGCCCCGCATGCTCTGTTCTACCGGGCCCGATGCGTGGGCCAGCGCGACCGCTGAGGGCGTGACTATCGGCCTGTCCGTCGTGCTCGTGCTGGGCGTGGCGAGCATGATAATCGGGGTGATCGCGGGTGTCTGGTCGGTGCCGAGGGTCGCGCCGGCAGCTTCCGGTGTGAATTTCACCTACGTGGCCGGGACGCTGCCTCCGCTTCGGGTTCGTCGATTGGAGTGGAACTCGTGCGGCCGGAGGAGGGGCCGCCCATCGTGCGGCCGACCGAGCCGTCGACGGCGCTGTCGGCCGCCGAACTCGAGCAACAGTTCGCGGCGTTCGTCACCCAGACAACCGCACGATTCGGGCCGGCCTTCCAGGAGCCGGAGCGGCAGGGGGCAATTCCTGGCACCGCCCTCGACCTGGCTGTGGCGGCCGCGCCCTATGCATTCGACTGCCTGGGTACGGGAATCGGCTACGGCATGGAACTCACCTTCTCCGGCGCGGACACCGACGACTGGGACGTCAACTACGACGCCGCGGCCGCCGCGTATCTTCGAATCACGACGGGATGGGCCACCGATGGCCACCCCAGCGCCGCCGAGAACAGCGAGTTCTACGCCTATGCCGACGAGCCCAGCGTCGTGTCGCAACTGCGCGCCCGGCACATTGGTTCGACCGTGCGAGTGGGCATGCAAAGCCTGTGCGTGGCCAAATAATCAGCGAAGCTCAGCGACGATCGTGCGCGCAGCCTCGGTGAGCGCTGCACCGATGTCGGTGGGGGAGTGCAGACTCGAGATGTACACGACGGCGAGCGAGGCGGGTGATTGCCCGGGCACAGCCAGGGGCACGGCGATCGACGACAGTCCGGGAACGACCTCGTCGTGGCTGGCGGCATAGCCGAGAGTGGCGACCTCACCGGCCTCGCTCCGGCGAACTCCGGCGAGAACGAGCGCAGCCCACTGACCGGCGTTCAGGCCTGACTGGATGGCGATTCCCGGTGCGCCCATATTTAGCGGATGCCGTGTGCCGGGCTGCTGTGCGACCGTCGCCTGGGCCTTCCGCGGTTCGATACTCACAAGCGTGACGACCTCGCTCTGGTCGAGGACCGCGATGAACGCGGTCATGCCGAGCTCGTTGGCGATGCGCGTGAGCACGGGCAGGGCAGCGGCCTGTAAGTCACGCGAGACACCCCGCGCCAAGGCGGCCAGGCGCGGGCCGAGCCGCACCAGTCCGGCCTGGTCGCGCACGACGAGGCCGTGATCTTCGAGGGTGCGGAGGATGCGATAGGCGATCGAACGGTGCACGTCGAGGGCGGTGGCGATATCGACGATGCTCATCGGCTCATCGGTGTCAGCGAGAATCTCCAGCACACGGATGCCGCGCGACAGCGTTTGCGAGTGCGCGGCGGGCGCCGAGGCGGGGTTGCCGGAGGTCTCGGCGAATTCTGGGATCGACACGCTCCTATTCTCGCATTCGGCTCTGTCGCTCAGTCATTCTGTCGCTCAGTCATTCTGTCGCTCAGTAACTCCGCCGCGGAACCTTGGGCCGGGCCGGACCCGCTGGCCTGATGAAGGTGGTGGCGAGCTTCTCCGAGGCTCTGGCGAGGATGGCCACGTCGGCACCGACGAGCACGAAGCGGGCGCCCGCCGCGAGGTAACGCTCGGCGGTCGCGGCCGCGAAAGCATTGACACCAACGGGCTTGCCGAGCGCCGTGACGGTGCGGATGCACTGCTCGACCGAGGCGACGACCTTGGGGTGGTCCTGCTGACCGAGCAGGCCCATCGACGCGGCGAGGTCGGAGGGGCCGATGAACAGGCCGTCGACGCCGTCGACGGCGGCGATCTCGGCAATATTGGCCACGGCATCCATCGTCTCGATCTGCAAGAACAGGGAGATCGTCTCGTTGGCGCGGGCCATGTAGTCGTCGATGCGGTTCCACCGGGACGCCCGGGCGAGGGCACTGCCGACGCCGCGAACGCCGAGCGGCGGATAGCGCACCGCGGCCACCATGTCACGGGCTTGCTCGGCGGTGTCGACCATCGGAATGAGCAGGTTCTGCGCGCCGAGGTCGAGCAGCTGCTTCACGATGATCCGATCCCCGATCGGAGCGCGCACCAGCGGCACGATCGGATAGCCGTGTACGGCCTGCAGCTGGCTGAGCGTGGACTCGAGGCCATTCGGGCTGTGTTCGGTGTCGATCAAAAGCCAGTCCAGGCCGCTACCGGCACAGATTTCCGCGACCAGCGCGCTGCCGGAACACACCCACATGCCGATCTGCGCCCGTTCAGTACCCCCGAGAACGTCGCGAAAGGTCGGCTCTGCTGCTACTCGAATCGGCATGTGATGGCTCCCAAGGGTCCGTAGTCGGCGTGCACGGTGTCGCCCTGCTGCACCCACATCGGACGGGTGAACGAGCCGGCCAAAATGATCTCGCCGGCCTCAAGGCTGGTTCCGTGCTGGGCGAGCTTGTTCGCCAGCCAGAAGACTCCGGCAGCGGGGTGGTTCAGTACGGCCGCGGCCACTCCTGATTCCTCGATGGTCTGGTTGCGGTACAGCAGCGCCGACACCCAGCGCAGGTCGATATCGCCAACCTTCACGGGAATGCCGCCCAACACCATCCCGCCCATCGCCGCGTTGTCGGAGATGGTGTCGACGATCGTGCGGCCGGGCATCTCAATGCGCGAACTGAGGATCTCCAACGCCGGAACGACGTAGTCCGTGGCATCGAGCACGTCGAACAAGGTGCAGTTGGGGCCGGACAGTGGTTTGCCCAGCACGAACGCCAGCTCGACTTCGATTCGCACGTTCGAGAAGCTGTCGAACCGGATGCTCGCGCCATTCTCGTAGACCTCGTCGGCGAAGATCACACCATAATCGGGTTCGGTGATGCCGGTGGCGACCTGCATGACCTTGGAGGTCAGACCGATCTTGTGGCCGACGAGCCGGCGGCCAGCCGCGATGCCGCGCTCCTTCCACAGGCTCTGCACGGCGTAGGCGTCGTCGACGGTCATCCCGGGGTGGCGGGTGGTCAGAAGGGGAACCGTCGACCGGGTGAGGCCGGCCGCGACAAGTTCGTCGACGATCTTTTCAATGACTGTGTGATCAAGCATGGGCGCCACTCCTAAAGGGTGGTGCCGAGTTTGAAGCCGGCCAGCTCGTCGTCTTTGCGAGTGTACGAGAAGCCGTCGGCGCCGACGGTCACGGCCATTTCACTGGATTCGGTGCGTTCGATGACCGGCTGGGGGTTGCCGTCGAGGTCGAGCACGAGGGAGGCATCCGTGTACCAGCTGGGAACGACCGGGTTGCCCCACCAGTCCCGGCGCTGGTTGTCGTGCACGTCCCAAGTGACGACGGGGTTGTCGGGGTCGCCGGTGTAGTAGTCCTGCGTGTAGATCTCAACGCGGTGGCCGTCGGGGTCGCGCAGGTACAGGTAGAACGCGTTCGAGACGCCGTGGCGGCCCGGCCCGCGTTCGATCAGGTCGCTCTTGCGCAGCGCACCGAGCTTGTCGCAAATGTAGATGATGTTGTGCTTTTCGTGGGTGGAGAAGGCGATGTGGTGCATGCGCGGCCCGTTGCCGCCGGTGAGGGCGGTGTCGTGCACGGTGTCCTTGCGGCGCATCCAGGCGGCGTAGGTGACGCCGTCTTTGTCCTGGATGTCTTCGGTGACACGAAAGCCGAGGTCTTCAAGGTATTTACGGCCGCGGCCGACGTCGGGGGTGACCTGGTTGAAGTGGTCGAGGCGCACGAGCGCGCCTGGACCCTGCAGGTCGTAGCGCCAGGCGAGGCGTTCCACGTGGGTGGTCGCGTAAAAGAACTCATACGGAAAGCCGAGCGGGTCCGCGACGCGCACGCTGTCGCCGATGCCCGGCACGAAGCCCTCGGCGCGACGTTCGGTGCGGCAGCCGAGCTCCTGGTAATACGCCTCGGCGAGGTCGACGTCTTTGGGGCTGCGCACCCGAAACGCCATCGCGGCGACGGCGGCGATGGGCCCCTGGCGCAGCACGAGGTTGTGGTGGATGAATTCTTCGAAGCTGCGCAGGTAGATCTCGGAGTCGCTTTCCTCGGTGACGACGAGGCCGAGAATGTCGACGTAGAATTCGCGCGACTTGGCGAGGTCGGTCACGACGATGTCCATGTAGGCGCAGCGGAGGATATCGGGCGGGGTAGCGGTGGGAGTGGGGATCGGGCTGAGTGTCATGGGGTTCTCCTCGTTGAGGGTGACGCGGTGTGCTGCGGTTTGCAGCTGATGCTCGAAGCGGCTAGTTGCCACCGAAACGAGGCGTGTGCACCGGGGCGAGCGTGATGTGCACGGCCTGCGAGTCGGTGTAGAAATCGATCGACCGGTAACCGCCCTCGTGGCCGAGACCGGAAGCCTTGACGCCGCCGAACGGGGTGCGCAGGTCCCTCACGTTGTGCGAGTTGAGCCAGACCATCCCGGCATCGACCGACTGGGCGAAGGTGTGCGCGCGAACCAGGTCGGTGGTCCAAATGTAGGCCGCCAGCCCGTACTTCACGCCGTTGGCCAGCGCGAGCGCTTCGGCATCCGTTTCGAAGGGGGTGATGGCCACGACCGGGCCGAAGATCTCCTCCTGAAAGATGCGGGCGGTCGGGGCGACGTCGGCGAAGACCGTGGGGGAGACGTAGTTTCCCTCTGGCAGTGTCTCGGGGCGGCCGCCGCCGGCGAGTAGTCGACCCTCGGTCTTGCCGATTTCGACGTAGCTCATAACCTTGGCGTAGTGCTCAGGGTGCACGAGCGCGCCGACCTCAGTCTTCGGGTCGTGCGGGTCGCCGACGACTATGCGTTGAGCGCGGGCCGCATAGCGGGCGCAGAATTCGTCGTAGATCGAGCGCTCGACCAGAATGCGGCTCGACGCCGTGCAGCGCTCGCCGTTCAGCGAGAACACACCGAACAGGGTCGAGTCGATGGCGGCGTCGAGGTCGGCGTCGGCGAAGACGACGGCGGGCGACTTGCCGCCGAGCTCCATCGACATGCCCTTGAGGTTCGCCGCGCAGTTGCGGTAGATGGTCTGGCCGGTCGTCGTCTCACCGGTAAACGAGATGAGCGGCACGTCGGGATGCTTGACCAGCGCATCGCCGGCTTCCTCGCCGAGACCGTTGACCAGGTTGAATACGCCGTCTGGCACCCCGGCGGTGCGAAATATCTCCGCCCACAGGCTTGCCGACAGCGGCGTGAATTCGGCCGGTTTCAGCACGACGGTGCAGCCGGAGGCGAGCGCGGGGGCAAGCTTCCAGCTTTCGAGCATGAAGGGGGTGTTCCACGGCGTGATCAGCCCGGCGACACCGATTGGCTTGCGGTTGACGTAGTTGATCTGTCGGCCTGGAACTTGGTAAGTGTCGTCGGCCTGCGCCACGATCAGGTCGGCGAAGAACCGAAAGTTTTCGGCCGCGCGCTGCGCCTGGCCGAGCGCCTGCGTGATCGGCAGCCCGGTATCGAAGGTTTCCAGTTCGGCGAGCCGGGCATCCTGCGCCTCGACGGCGTCGGCGATGCGGTGCAGCACCCGGGCGCGGGCCCGGGGCAGCATGCGTGGCCAGGGTCCACTGGAGAAGGCGTCCTTCGCGGCGGCGACGGCCAGGTCGATGTCGGCCTGCTGGCCGGCGGCTGCGATGGCGTAGGTCTGGTTCGACACCGGGTCGAGCACCTCGAACGTCTCACCATCGACGCTGTCGACGAATTCTCCACCGATGAAGTGACGGATGCTGGTGGGTAGGTCATCGGGAACATAGTGCGTTGTCTGGACAGACGTCTGCGTCATGGTCAGGCTTTCTCTCTCGGGGACGGTTCGACTTCGATGTGGAGATGATGCGACTTCTGGTAGGCGAGGAAGGCATCCAGCGTGCCGGTGCGGTGAGCGCGCGCGGCCAGCTCGAGCGTGAGCGCGTCAGCGCCCGCCTCGATCAGCTGAAGCAGGTTGTCATGCTCCGCTACTGAGTCGCGGGCGCGGCCGGGCACGAAGCTGAAGGTGGAGTCGCGCAGCACCTTCATGCGGTTCCAGCCGCGGTGCACCAGATCGAGGATGTGCGGGTTCGGGCAGTTCTCGAACAGGATCGAGTGAAATTCAAGGTTGAGTTCGGTGAACCGGTGCGGGTTGAGGTCTTCGAGGGAGGCAGTCATGGCCTGGTTGACCGTGCGGGCGCGTTCGATGTCGGCGGTGGTGATGAACGGCGCCGACAGTGCGGTCGCGACGCCCTCGACGACGCTCAGCGTTTGCATCGTATAGAGATATTCGGTCTCTTCGAGCATGGCGACCTGCGCCCCGACGTTGCGCTCGAAGGTGACCAGCCCCTCCGCTTCAAGGCGGCGGATAGCCTCGCGCACCGGTACGACACTCACGCCCAGGTCCTTACCGATCGCGCCCAGAACTAAACGGTAGCCCGGCGTGAACGTTCCGTCGGAGATGCGCGCCTTGATCCATTGATAGGCGAGTTCGGACTTGCTCACCGACAGCGCTATTACTGCAGCCATGCTCGGTACCGTTCCTTCCACTTGGCGTTCATCGGGTACAGCCCGTCGACACCTTCGCCCGCGGCAACCATCGCGGCGATAAACGTCTCCTCACGCTCCTGCTCGATCGCGTCGGTGACGACCTCCTCGATCACGTGCGGCGGAATCACGAGGACGCCGTCGGCATCGCCGACAATCACATCGCCGGGCTGCACCGCCGCACCGCCGCAGGCAATGGTGAGGTCCGTGTCCCACGGCACGTGCCTGCGGCCGAGAACGGCAGGATGCGCGTTGGCGAAGTAAGTGGGCATCTCGAGGGCGGCCACGGCGGTCACGTCGCGCACCCCGCCATCCGTCACGAGGCCGGCCGCGCCGTTGACCTGCGCGCGGAGGGCGAGGATGTCCCCGACCGTGCCGGTGCCGGTCTCGCCGCGGGCCTCGATCACGAGTACATCTCCGGGGCGAAGCGAATCAAAGGCGCGCTTTTGCGCGTTGTAGCCGCCGCCGTGGGCGATAAAGAGGTCCTCCCGGTTGGGAATGAATCGCAGCGTTCGGGCGAGCCCCACCAGGCGTTTGGTGGGACGTGTGGTTTGAAGTCCGTCGATCGATACGTTGTTCAGGCCGCGCTTGCGCAGTTGCGAGCTGAGCGTGGCGGTGCCGACCGAGTTGATCTTCGCTTTGAGCTCGTCGGTCAGAATGCTGGAACCGGCCTCCGGTAGTCCGGCTGCTTCGGCTGACCCCCAGGCCTCAGCTCGCTGCAGATCGTCGATCTTCGGACTGGCGCCGTATTCGGCCATTGCGACCGCGCCCGCGACGACCGGTGTGACCAGTCGTCCGCTGCTTGGCGCTCCCGGCGCGGTCGGGGCATCCACTTCGACCTCGACCACGTCGCCGGGCTGCACTACTGAAGACCCAGCGGGGGTTCCGGTGAGAATCACGTCGCCCGGCTCGAGCGTCATCAACTGGGAGAGATCGGCGACCAGACGACCGAACGGGAAGACCAGCTCTGCAGTGCTGTCGTCCTGCACCAACTCGCCGTTGACCCAGGTGCGCACCCGCAGGGCATCGGGTTCAACGCCCCTGGCGTTGAGCACGTTCGGGCCGAGCGGGGTGAAGCCGTCTCCGCCCTTGGACTTCAAATTCGACCCTTTGTCGGCGTAGCGCAGATCGTAGACGCCGAAGTCATTCGCGGCGGTGACGCCAGAGACAGCCGCCCAGCCCTGATCCGGGCTCACTCGACGGATGCTGCGGCCGATGATGAGGGCGATCTCGCCCTCGAAGGCGAGCAGTTCGGTGCCGGCTGGGCGTTCGATCGGGGTACCCGAGGCGCTCACCGAGGTGCCGGGCTTCAGGAAGTACGAGGGCTGCTCCGGCACGCGGCCGCGCTGGGCAATGCGGGAGGGATAGTTTAAATGCAGTGCGATCACCTTGCCGGGGGTGCCGGTAAATGGTGTGGGATTCTGCATGTGAGGTCCTCTCGCAGCGCTGCGTGTGTATTTGAAATGATATACGATCGTGCGAACGACGCAAGCCCGTCGAACAGAGGCTCGATCCCACACCGAGCGGCCTGCGACCTTGTCGGTGGGCAGAGCTAGGCTATTACCGTCAGATCGACGGGCAGACACAAGCATGGGAGATGCAATGACGGTTGTTACCGAAGCGCCAACGAACGAATCCAAACTGCTCGCTCGCGTGCCCAGCCAGCTCTACATCAACGGCAAATGGGTTGCCGCCACCGGCGGGCGCACCCTCGATGTCGTCGACCCGGCCACCGGCTGTGTCATCAAAACCATCGCCGACGCGAGCGTGGCCGACGGCGCTGCCGCCCTCGACGCCGCCGACGCCGCGCAGGCTGACTGGGCAGCGACCCCGGCCCGCGTACGTGGAGAAATTCTGCGCCGCACCTTCGACCTGTTGCAGGAGCGCAAGCAGGAATTTGCCCTGCTCATGACCCTCGAAATGGGCAAGCCGCTGCCCGAAGCGCTCGGCGAGGTCGGCTACGGCGGTGAATTCTTGCGCTGGTTCAGCGAAGAAGCCGTACGCATCAGTGGTCGCTACGGCACCAACCCCGAGGGTACCGGTCGCACGATCGTCACCCAGCATCCGGTTGGACCCTGCCTTTTGATCACCCCGTGGAACTTTCCCCTGGCCATGGCGACCCGCAAGATCGCCCCGGCGCTCGCCGCCGGCTGCACCGTCGTGGTCAAGCCGGCCGCCCTCACACCGCTGACCACCCTGCACTTTGTGGCCCTGCTTGAAGAGGCTGGCCTGCCGGCCGGTGTCGTCAACGTCATCACGACGTCCCAGTCCGGCGCGGTGACCGAGCCGATCATCGCCGACCCACGCCTCCGCAAGCTCAGCTTCACCGGGTCGACCCCGGTCGGCAAGGCGCTCATCAAGCTCTCCGCCGAGAACGTGCTTCGCACGTCGATGGAGCTCGGCGGCAACGCCCCGTTCGTCATCTTCGCCGATGCCGACCTCGATAAGGCCGTGGATGGTGCGCTTATCGCCAAGTTTCGCAATATCGGCCAGGCCTGCACCGCGGCCAACCGCTTCATCGTGCACGAGTCCGTTGCCGCCGAATTCGCCCGTCGTGTCACCGAAAAGGTCGAAGCCTTTCAGATCGGGCGTGGTACCGAGGGCGGCATCACCATTGGCCCGCTGATCGATCAGAAAGCCGTCGCGAAGGCCGACTCCCTCGTGCAGGACGCGCTCACCCGCGGCGCGACCCTGCTCACCGGCGGCAGTGCCATCGAGCGTGAGGGCACCTTCTACGCACCCACCGTACTCACCGATGTCGCACCCGGCAGCGACATCCTGCGCGATGAGATCTTCGGCCCGGTGCTGGCAATCAGCACCTTCACCGACGAAGAGGATGCCGTGCGCCTCGCCAACGACACCGAGTTCGGCTTGATCAGCTACGTGTTCACGACCGATCTCGCTCGCGGCCAGCGCATGATCGACAAACTGCAGACCGGCATGATGGGCCTGAACACCGGCGTCGTCTCCAACGCGGCCGCGCCGTTCGGCGGTGTCAAGCAGTCCGGTCTCGGTCGCGAGGGCGGCCTCGAGGGCATCCAGGAGTACCTGTCGACGAAATACACGCTCACGCCCGTGTCCTAGCCGGCACGCGTAACGAGCGATGCCGCAACCCGCGCGCAGAATCGCGACCGGGTGCATTCGTTATGCCTTCGAGGCGAGATCTGCCAGGTTAGGTGATTTTCGTCGGGGAGGGCCGCAGCCGATGACGTCGGGTTTGCTGCTGTGGCCCCTGCTGCGTGGTGAAGCTGCTGCCGAGTCGAGGGAAACTCACTATGCTGGTGGGCGCGGAGGTCGACACCGAAACGGTGCCGCAGCCGCGCCCCTGCCCGGTTCGCGTTTTGGCCCGAAGGACCCACCCCGACGTGAGTACACCCACCGACGATGACTCAGCCCTGGCCGGCGCCTTCCAGAATGGCGATGAGCGTGCCCTGGCTGCCGCCTACGCCCGCTGGTCGTCGCTGGTCTTCACGATCGCCGTGCGCTCCCTAGCCAACGCGGCTGATGCCGAAGACGTCACCCAGAAGGTGTTCATCGCGGCCTGGCGCGGCCGTGCCGGGTTCGACCCGGCCCGATCCCGGCTGCCGGCCTGGCTGACCGGCATCACCCGGCACGTGATCGCCGACACCCACGAGGCGCGCAATCGACAACGGCGCATCGAACAAGCGCTCGCCGCGACCGTACCCGCGCACCGTGTCGACGACAGCATCAGCGTGGTCAACCGGGTACTGGTCGGCGACGAAATCGACCGGCTCGAGCCGGTCCCGCGCCAGGTGATGCGCCTGGCCTTCTTCGACGACCTCACCCAGGTGCAAATCGCCGACAGCCTCGGACTGCCGCTCGGCACCGTCAAGAGCCACATGCGCCGCAGCCTGACCCGGCTGCGCACCCGGCTGGAGGTGTCCGATGATTCCTACTGACCGCGCCCACCTCGACCGTACCCACATCGTCACCGATGACCTGTACCTGCACGCCCTGGCCGAACTCGACGTGAGCGATGCAGAACGCATCCACCTCGCGGCCTGCGCCAAGTGTGCGGGCGAGTACCTGGCCCTGCGGCAGGTCGTGCAACTCGGTCGAGCGGCCAGACCCGACCGTCTGCTCACGCCGCCCGAGGAGGTCTGGGTGAGCATCCACGCCGAACTCGCACTGAGCGACGCCGTACGCACGCCGCCGCTGCCCCCGCGGCTTTCTTACCCGACGGACGCCGCGGCCGAGCCGCACGCTTCCGCTGGCAAACGCGGCGAACCGGCCGCTTTCGCACCGGTTCGCCAGTTTCCTCGTCTCCGGTGGGTGCTGGTCGCGGCGGCCGTCGGCCTGGTCGGGCTGGCCGGTGGCATCGCCATCGGCGTGGCGACCACCACCGGAGGCGCTGAGCGGGTTATGGCCGAAGCCACCCTCGGTGCACTGCCCGGCTGGACCGCGAGCGGATTGGCCAGGGTCGAAGAATCCGTCGACGGTCAGCGCTCGGTCGTCGTCGACCTCGACGCGCCGGCCGGCGCAAGCCTGCGCGAAGTCTGGCTGCTGAAAGCGGATGCCTCCGGCCTGGTCAGTCTCGGATTTCTGGACGGGTCCACCGGCCGTTTCACCGTTCCCGCCGGCGTCGACCTGGACCAGTACCCGCTCGTCGATGTGTCGGCCGAACCCGCCGACGGCGACCCGGCGCACTCCGGCGACTCGATCGTGCGCGGCGAACTGCTCGCGGGTGACTGAGAATTACTCACTGTCGGTGCATCCGAATCCCGCGGGGGCGGGGAAGGTGTTACCAAGGGAGGTAAGCCGCCTTCCGTAACGACCCATGGAGGTAGCAATGCGCAAGTCCATCGCCGTCGGAATATCCGCCGGCCTCCTCGTAGCTTTCGCCGGGCTCGCGCCGGCGCAGGCGGCCGTACCCGCGGCATCCACCTCGCCGGGCACCGGATCGGTGTCGGTGCTGCATGCCATCCCCGGCCTCACCCTCGACATCTCGGTCGACGGCCGCGTGGTCGTCGACGACTTCGAGCCGGGCACCCTGCTCGGGCCGTTGAAGATCGCGGCCGGCACGCACACCGTCGACATCTCCGCGTCGAACCCCCTCGAACTCGGCGGCAGCGCCAATGGCTCACCGTTGGTCGGCCTCGCACTGAGTGGTTCGAGCACCGTGACCGTCACGGCGAATCGCAGCTTCACGGCCGTCGCCCACCTGACTGACGCCGGTATACCCACCGCAACGCTGTTCAGTGACGACACCGCGCCGCTGGCTGCCGGGCAGGGCCGCCTCACCGTGCGCCATGTCGCGGCCGCTCCCGCCGTGGACGTGCTCGCGAACGGCGCCGTCGCCGTCGCCGGCCTGACCAACCCGTCGGAGGCTGTGCTCGACCTGCCGGTCGGCACGATCAGCGCTGTCGTCGCTGCGGCCGGAACGACCGCGCCGCTGCTCGGCCCGGCCGATGTCATGATTGCCCCGCGCACCAACACCATCGTCTATGCCTGGGGCAGCCTCGCCGAGGGTAACCTGGCCCTGTTCGTGCAGACAGTGCGCACGCGGGCCGCCGCGTCGGCATCCGTTTCGGTGCTGCATGCCATCCCTGGCGTCGTGGTCGATGTGTACGTCGATGACAAGCTGGTCATCGACGACTTCGAGCCCGGAACCCTCACGAAGACGTTCCGCATCGCGGCCGGCACCTACACTCTCGCCATCACCGCAGCGGATGCCGCCGACGCGAGCGCCCCCGTGATCGGCCCGGTCGACCTCGCGGTCGCTTCCGGACTGAACTACACCGCGGTTGCCCACCTGAGCGAGGCCGGAGTTCCGACCGCCGCGCTGTTCACCAACGACACGTCCGCACCCGGTGACGGCCAGGGCCGCCTGACCGTGCGCCACGTTGCTGCCGCCCCGGCCGTCGACGTGCTCGCCAACGGCGCCCCCGCCATCACCGGCCTGACCAACCCCAACGAATCCCTGCTCGTGCTGCCGGTCGGCACCATCTCGGCAGCGGTTGCCGCTGCCGGTACCACGGCGGCGCTGATCGGGCCGGCCGACGTCGACATCGCCTCGAGCACGAACACCATCGTGTACGCCTGGGGCAGCCTCGCCGACGGCACGCTCGCCCTGGCCGTGCAGACGGTGCCCACCAAGAAGTAGTTCTACCTCCGCTGCGCCAGTTCGAGCCACCGTGGCGCATAACTCCTGCAATCTGCGACGCGAGGCCGTTCGCCCCCCGGAAATTCGGGGGTCGAACGGCCTCGGCCGGAAAATTGCAGGAGTTAGGCGCGGAGTGGTCCGGGCCGGGAGACCGAGCGCCCGGGCGAGGGGCGGAGTCCGGGTGGCTGGTTAGACTTTGCGGATGCCCCTGATCGCGATCGACGACCTGAGCGATGCGCGACTGGTCGACTATGCCCACCTCACCGATGTGGCGCTGAAAAAGGCCCGCGGCACCGAGCACGGACTCTACATCGCCGAATCGGCGCTCGTGCTGGAACGGGCTTTGCGCGCCGGGCATGTTCCGCGGTCGGTGCTCGCGCTCGGCAATACGGCCGACGAGGCACTCTCGGTGCTCGGCCACTACGCGGCCGAGGTTCCCGTGTTCGTGGGCTCGGGAGAAATGCTCGCCGAACTCACCGGGTACATTCTGCACCGCGGCCTGATTGCCTCGATGCACCGGCCCGAGCTGCCGAACGCCGACACATTACTGGCCGGTGCGCGCCGCATCGTCATTATCGAAAACGTGTCAGACCCCACCAACGTCGGCGCCATCTTTCGCTCCGCCGGCGCGATCGGAGCGGATGCCATTCTGGTCACGCCCCGCTGCTCAGACCCGTTCTACCGCCGGGCCATCCGGGTGTCCATGGGCACCGTGCTGCAGGTGCCGTGGACCCGCGTCGGTGACTGGACAACAACCCGCGCCCTGCTCACCCGGCACGGTTTTCACGTCGCCGCTCTCGCCCTGACCCCGGGCGCGGTCAGCCTGCGCGACTTCGACGGCACCGGGCATGAACGCCTGGCACTGCTGCTCGGCGCCGAAGGCGAGGGGCTCACGCCCGAGGCGCTCACATCGTCGGACAGCGTTGTGCAGATTCCAATGAAGCACGGCATCGACTCGCTCAACGTCGCCGCGGCGAGTGCAGTGGCCATGTGGGCGCTCTCCGGGTAACCGAACACAGCGCCCGCTTTGGTCGCCCCGCCGGGCCTAGGCTGTGGTCATGAGCAATGAAGCTGTCATCGTGGATGTTTTGCGTACCCCGTCGGGCCGGGGCAAACCCGGGGGAGCTCTCGATGGCATTCATCCGGCCGACCTCCTGGCCATCGTGCTGCGCGAACTGGTCGGCCGCAACAACCTCGACCCGGCGCTCGTTGACGACGTGATCGGAGGCTGCGTCAGCCAGGTCGGCGAGCAGAGCACCAACGTCACCCGCACCGCTCTGCTCAGCGCCGGGTTTCCCGACACCGTTCCCGGCACCACGATCGACCGGCAGTGCGGATCCAGCCAGCAAGCAACCGCCTTCGCCGCCCAGGCCGTCATGAGCGGCAGTGCTGACATCGTCATCGCCTGTGGCGTCGAGTCGATGAGCCGGGTTCCGCTCGGGTCATCGGCCGGCGGACAGGACCCTTTCGGCACGCTCATGCATGCGCGCTACCCCGACGGCCTCGTCAACCAGGGCGTCTCCGCCGAGCTCATCAACCAAAAATGGAACCTCGGCCGCGACGCCCTCGACAACTACGCGGCCCGCTCCCACCGGCTCGCCGCTGCGGCGACCGAACGGGGCGATTTCTCCGGTGAAATCGTGACCGTCACCCGGCCGGACGGCCGCGTGGTCAGCGAGGACGAGACCATTCGCGCCGGCACGTCACACGCCTCGCTGGGCGGCCTGCGCCCCGCCTTTCGCACCGATGCCCTCGCCGCCCGGTTTCCGAAGCTCGGCTGGCATGTCACAGCCGGCAACTCCTCGCCGCTGACCGATGGCGCCTCAGCGACCCTGATCATGAGCGCCAAGCGGGCGGCCCAGCTCGGTCTCAACGCCCGTGCCCGATTTCACAGTTTCACCGTGGTGGGAAGTGACCCGCTGCTCATGCTGACCGGCGTGATTCCGGCGACCCAGCGCATCCTTTCTCGGGCTGGCCTGAATATCGACGACATCGACGCCTACGAGATCAACGAAGCCTTCGCGAGTGTGCCGCTGGCGTGGCTGCGCGAGCTTCACGCCGACCCCGATTGCCTCAACCCGCGGGGCGGCGCCATCGCCCTCGGCCACGCGCTCGGTTCCTCGGGCACCCGCCTGCTCGGTACCCTGCTCAACCACCTGGAAATGACCGGTGGCCGGTGGGGCCTGCAGGCCATGTGCGAGGGCGGCGGCATGGCCAACGCCACCCTGATCGAGAGGATTTAGTGAATATAAACGGATGCTCCGCCCTCATCACCGGAGGCGCCTCCGGCCTCGGCCTGGCCTGCGTTCGCACCCTGCACGAAGCCGGGGCATCCGTGGTATTGCTGGATCTGCCTGGCGCTCCCGGCGAGGAGATCGCCGCGTCGCTTTGCGACCGGGCTCGGTTCGTTGCCGGTGACGTGACGAGCGCCGGCGACGTGCAGACCGCCGTCGACGCCGCGATGGCGTTGAGCCCGCTCCGTATCGTGGTCAATTGCGCCGGCATCGCGCCGGGCGCTCGCACGGTGGGCCGCGACGGGCCGCTGCCGCTTGAAGACTTCGAGCGCGCCATTCGCATCAACCTTGTGGGTACGTTCAACGTCGTGCGACTGGCCGCCGCGGCGATGCAGCGCACCGAACCCGTGGGTGACCCACACCGCCAAGGCGGCGCCGAACGCGGCGTCATCGTCAACACGGCATCGGTCGCCGCGTTTGACGGGCAGATCGGGCAGGCGGCCTACGCTGCGTCCAAGGGTGGCGTGGCCGCGATGACCCTTCCGCTCGCCCGCGAATTTGCGCAGAGCCTGATTCGAGTCGTATCGATTGCGCCCGGCATCTTTGACACCCCCATGCTGCAGGGGCTGCCGCAGTCGGTGCGGGATTCCCTGGGCGCGCAGGTGCCACACCCGTCCCGACTTGGCGACCCCGACGAATTCGCATTCCTGGTGCGGCATATCATTGAAAATCCCATGCTCAACGGAGAAACTATCCGTCTCGACGGGGCCATTCGGATGCAGCCGAAGTAGGGTTAGTTCGTCGAGGTAGCAAGTCATCAGGGGAGCAAATCGCATGGCAGTCATCTTCGGCACCTCGTTCTCGCCGGGTTCGCCTGCGGCATCCTCGCTGTTCTCCACCTCGTCTGGGCAAACTTAGCCGTTCCGTTGCCGCTGTTCACCAGCCCGCCCAGCTGGCCGCGGGCATCCGTTCTACTGAACGTCGACGCCGTCGCTCTCGTGATCTGGGGGGCAACGTCATGACGCCGCAGCGCCCTGACCGGCTAAGACGGCTGCTGCTGCGTGATGCAGTGGATGCCGCCGCCGCGCGCGAACAGTGGCCGCGCGTCGACCGACACCACCCGTCGCCCCGGGTAGGCGGCTGCGAGCACCTCCCGGGCTGCTGCGTCGGTGCGCTCCTCGCCGAAATTGCAGGCAATGACGCCGCCGTTGACGACGAGGTGGTTGACATAGTTGTAGTCCACGAAACCCTCATCGTCGCGCAGCACGGCGGGCGCCGGCAGGTCGATGATCGTGAAGGGTCGCCCGAACGCGTCGTGCGCGTCAGCCAGCAGAATCCGAAATTCCCGGGTGAGGGGATAGTCGGGATGCCCCGGATCGTTCTGCGCGTGCAGCAGAATCGTGCCGGGCGACGGCATTGCGGCGACCATGTCGATGTGGCCGCGGGTGCCGAACCGCGCCTGGTCGCGGGTGAGGCCGCGCGGCAGCCAGACCACGTGCTCGGCACCGATCGTGCGCCGCAGTTCCGTTTCGACCGAGGCCCGGGTGGCCCGGGGGTTGCGCCCGGGGTCGAGCTGCACGCTTTCCGTCGCGAGCACGGTCCCCTCGCCGTCGACGTGGATTCCGCCGCCCTCGTTCACGAGCCTCGACGAGACCACGGTCGCACCGGCGGCATCCGCTACGAAACGGCCGATCGAGGCATCCTTGTCCCAGCTGGCCCAGTCCTGCGCGCCCCAGCCGTTGAAGGTCCAGTCGATGGCGCCGAGGCGGCCTTCATCGTCATGCACAAAGCTCGGGCCTATATCGCGCATCCAACTGTCGTTCAGCGCGGCCTCGACAATTTTGATGCCGTTCCCCAGATAGCGGGCGGCGTCGGCGCGGGCAGCCGGGTCGACGACCATCGTCACCGGCTCGAAGTCGGCCACGGCGTGTGCCACGGCGGCCCAGGCGCTTCGTGCCTCGTGCGCCGACTCTGCGCTGTCGCCGAGGGTGTAGCCGGAGGCTGGAAACGCCATCCAGACGCGGTCCTGCGGGGCGGTTTCGGCCGGCATCCGCCAGGTCATTCGCCCGGCCCGCCAAACGGATGCGCTGGGTCAACGGCCGCCGTCAGCCGCGCGTAACTGCCCGGGCGGCGGGTGACCAGAAACGGGAACAGGCTCAGCCACTCCGCGCGCTGGGCCAGGTCGAGATCCGCCACAAGCGCCACGGACTTCCCGCGCGGCGCCTCGACGAGCACCCGTCCGAACGGGTCGGAGATGAACGACGAGCCGTAGAACGTGAGGTCACCCTCGTCGCCGTGCCGGTTCGGCACGACCATGAAAAGTCCGCTCGTGATGCCGTTAGCCACGATGACCTGCTGCCAGATCGGCTGGGTGTCGAAGTGTGGAAAGAGGGGTTCGGATCCGATCGCGGTGGGATAGGCCAGAATCTCTGCTCCGCCGAGCGCGTACAGCCGGGAAACCTCGGGAAACCACTCGTCCCAGCAGGTCGGCAGGCCGAGGCGTGCGCCCGCCACGCTGTAGACCGGGTAGGCGTCTTCGGCGGGCCCCGGCCGAAAGTAGGTGTCCTCGTAGTAGCCGGCAGTGACCGGGATGTGCATTTTGCGGGTGCGGCCGAGCAGCTCACCGGTCGGCGATACCAGGATGGCTGTGTTGTACCCGCGCGGGTCGTCGGGGGCGTCGGTTTCCGCCGGCTTTTCAAAGAGTGACGCGTGCACGATGACACTGTGCAGTCGCGCCTGGGCGGCCGCGAAGGCGAAGGTCGGGCCGTCTTGGAGCGGCTCGGCGTCCGCTTTGGGAATTCCGGTGGCACGCACATTCCCGGGGTACTTGCTGAGGGTGAGCTCGGGCAGAAAAACGATGCGGGCACCGGCCTCGGCGGCCAGACGGATGCCGTCGGCCAGCTCGGCCCGCAGCGTCGCCTCGTCAGCGTGCCAGCGGTGCTGCACGAGGCCGACGCGCAGGGGAGCGCGGTCGGGCTGATGTACCCGCGTGGGCGAGGCGGGGCTGGTCGGGGCCGTAATCAGGTGCATGCTGTTCTCCTGAGGTTCTGGGCGATCAACGATCTGCTTCAAACTATATGGTCCGGCTACTCCGCCGCGTGCGCCTCCAAAAACGCGTACACCTCGGAGTCGTCAACGCCGGGAAAGGTTCCAGACGGCAGCGGCGACAGTACGTGCGCGTGCAGCCGCGCGCTTGGCCAGGCCCGTCCCGCCCACCGGGCGGCGGCATCCGAGTTGGGGCGCCGGCAGCATGACTCGTCTGGGCACCGCGACACCGTGCGCTGCGTGGTCTCTCGTCCGCGAAACCACTTCGCCTGCGCAAACGGTACACCGACGCTGATCGAGAACTCACCGGCGTCCGTTGACCCGGTCTGGGTGGCCGACCAGTAGGTGCCGGCCGGGGTGTCGGTGTATTGGTAGTACTCGGTGGTGCGGTTGGTGTGGGTGAAGGCACTGCGGGCGCTCCACTGCTTGCAGACGTACTGTCCCTCGATCGACCCGGTGACGTCCACCGGAAACGGCAGGTCGTCATTTTCGTACCCCTTCTGCAGTGCGCCGTCTCCGTTGACCCGCAGAAAATGCAGCGTCATATCCAGGTGCGACGTCGCGAGGTTGGTCAACCGCAAAGCCGCCGCCTCGTGGGTGACGCCAAAGGCGTCACGAAAGTCTTCCACGGCCAACTCGCGCTCCTGCTTGGCATGTGAAAGAAAAGCAACGGATGCATCGCGCGGCATCAAACAGGCCGCCGCGAAGTAGTTGATCTCGAGTCGCTGCCAAAGGAATTCGGCATAGCTGCCGGGTCGTTCGTGCCCGAGCAGCCGATGGCCCATCGCCTGCAACGCCATCGAACGCAGCCCGTGGCCGCCGGGAATCGAGGCGGGTGGCAGGTAGATGCGCCCGTTGGCGAGGTCGGTGACCGACCGGGTGGAGGCCGGCAGATCATTTACATAGATCAGGCTGAAGCCGAGCTGATCGGCCATGACACTGACCTCGCGGTGGGTGAGGGCGCCCGACACGTGCCCGCTGGCGCGCACCCGCTCCTCGACGAGCTCCTCGATCTCGGGCATGTAGTTGCCCTGTTCGCGCATCCGCTCACGCAATTCGGTATTGGCGCGCCGCGCCTCCTCCGGCGTCGCGATGGCTTCGCTGGCCCGGCGCGACAGTTCGCGGTGCAGGCCGAGGAGCGACTCGATGGCCGGCAGCGGCATCCCCTTCGTGACTTTCACAATGGGCAGTCCCAGCGCTTTGTACAGCGGATTTTTCTGCGCCCGATCCAGTTCGATCTCAAGGGCCGCCCGGTTATTCGGTGCTTCCCGGCGGAGCAGTTCGGCCAGGTCGACGGTCAGGGCCGTCGCAAGCTCCTGCAGGGTGGAGAGTTTTGGTTCGCGACGGCCGTTCTCGATCAGTGACAGCTGGCTGCCGGCGAGGCTGACGCGCTCACCGAGTTGGTCGAGGGTGAGGCCGCGTTCGCTTCGAAAATGACGGATGCGATGGCCGAGGGTGATCAGATCGGAAGCTTGAGGCGCCATTCCTTAACGATATCTAAAGAACAGTGGTTTTTAACTCGCAATATCACGGTTTCTCTCCTGCAGAGGGGGCCATCCTTGGTTTGTGGCCAAAATTATGGCCGTACGCAACGCCACGTGAGCAACGCAGCCCGGCGTTCCACAACTTTGCACCTACCCGAGCAGAACAGAAAGGCCAGACGATGACCCTCACCAACTCCTCCCGCCAGACCACCGGGGACGCCAACTCGGCCCGCACGGGTAGCACCGACCCCAACCTGCAGGCCTGGGTCGATGAGATCGCGCGCCTGACCGAACCCGACGCGATCGTCTGGTGCGACGGCTCCAAGCGCGAGGCCAACGAGCTGTCCAAACTGCTCGTCGCCTCCGGCCAGCTCATCCGGCTGAACCCGGAATGGCGCCCGAACAGCTTTCTCGCTCGCACCAATCCGAAGGACGTCGCCCGCGTCGAGAACCGCACCTTCATCTGCTCTAACGATGAAGCGGATGCCGGCCCCACCAACAACTGGGCCGAACCGTCCGCCATGCGCGCCGAACTGCGCGGTGTCTTCGCCGGCTGCATGCGCGGACGCACCATGTACATCGTGCCGTTCTCGATGGGCCCGCTTGGCGGCCCCATCTCGCAGCTCGGCGTTGAGATCACCGACTCTCCCTATGTCGTACTCAACATGGGCATCATGACGCGCATGGGCGAGACCGTGCTGACCATGATCGAAGCGGGCGAACCGTGGGTGCACACCGTGCACAGCGTCGGCTACCCGCTCGTCGACCAGTCGGGCATCACTCGCCCCGAGGTGGAGTGGCCCTGCAACGACGACAAGTACATCGTGCAGTTCCCCGACACCCGCGAGGTCTGGTCCTACGGTTCCGGCTACGGCGGAAACGCCCTGCTGTCGAAGAAGTCGTTTGCTCTGCGCATTGCGTCGGTCATGGGCCGTGACGAGGGCTGGCTGGCCGAGCACATGCTGCTCATCAAGCTGATCTCGCCCGAGGGCGGCGTGTTCCACATGGCGGCCGCGTTCCCATCGGCCTGCGGAAAGACGAACCTGTCGATGCTGCGCCCGACCATCCCCGGTTGGAAGGTCGAAACCATCGGCGACGACATCGCCTGGCTGCGCCAGGGCGAAGACGGTCGTCTCTGGGCGATCAACCCTGAGGCCGGCTTCTTTGGAGTCGCCCCCGGAACCGGTGAAACCACCAACCCCACCGCCGTCTCCACCATGTGGGGCAACACCATCTTCACCAATGTCGCCCTGCGCGACGACGGAGACGTCTGGTGGGAAGGCCTCACCGACAAGGCTCCCGACCACCTGATCGACTGGCAGGGCAAAGACTGGACGCCCGACTCCGGTCGTACCGCAGCCCACCCCAACTCGCGCTTCACCGTTGCGGCCGCTCAGTGCCCGTCGATCGCCGACGACTGGGAAGCCGCTGGCGGCGTGCCGATCGATGCCATCGTCTTCGGTGGTCGTCGGGCCACCAACGTTCCGCTGGTGGCGCAGGCCCGCAGCTGGAAGCACGGCGTTTTCATGGGTGCCACGATCTCATCCGAGAAGACCGCAGCCGCTGACGGCATCGTCGGCGAGCTGCGTCGCGACCCGTTCGCGATGCTCCCGTTCTGTGGCTACAACATGGCCGACTACTGGGGTCACTGGCTCAAGGTTGGCAAGGAACTCGGCACCAACGCCCCGGCGATCTTCCAGGTCAACTGGTTCCGTAAGGGCGCGGATGGCGGCTTCATCTGGCCCGGATTCGGCGAGAACTCGCGGGTCCTCGAATGGATGATTCGCCGCATCCAGGGCACAGCCGACGCCATCGACACCCCGATCGGGCTGCTGCCGGCCGAGGACGGCCTGAACCTCGACGGTCTCGACCTGTCGAAGGAAGCCGTTGACTCGCTGTTCGCGATCGACCAGACCAGCTGGCTCGCCGAGTGCGACCTCACCGAGGAGTACTTCGACAAGTTCGGCGATAAGGTGCCGCCAGCACTGCGCGCCGAACTCGCGAGCGTGCGCTACCACCTGAAGGACTAGTCTCGTACCGCGCAAATGGCCCCGTCACCTCCCGTGGCGGAGCCATTCGCGTTATGCCAGCTGCTGACTCTGCGCTATCGGCGTACGTAACGCCGGTAGATTTCGCGACACGCCGTCACCTCAGCGCCGTTTGCCCGGCGTGTCGCACATTGACCGGCAATAGTACCGGCAGGCCGCGCTAGACGAGCAGCTGGTGCTTGGCGAGATCCCGGTAGAGCGGGGTGGAGACGACGAGCTCGGAGTGGGTGCCGACGCCGACCACCTCGCCGTGGTCGAGCACCACGATCTGGTCGCTGTCGACCACGGTCGACAGACGGTGCGCGATCACGATGAGCGTGCGATCGGCCGCGACGGCGTCGATGGCCTCCCGCATCATCTGCTCGTTCTTGCCGTCGAGGCTCGACGTGGATTCGTCGAGCAGCAGAATCGGCGGAGCCGCGAGCAGCGCCCGGGCGATTGCAAGCCGCTGGCGTTCGCCACCGGAGAGTTTCACGCCCGCTTCGCCGACGGCAGCTCCGAGCCCTGCCGGGTCGCGTTCGAGTACCTCGCCCAGGTTGACTGCGTGCAGCACCTTGATGCACTCGTCATCGGTGGCGTCGGGAGTTGCCAGGGTGAGGTTGTCGCGCAACGATCCCGCCAGTACCGGGGCATCCTGCTCGACGTAACCGATCTGTGAGCGGAGCGCCGTGCGATCCAGCGAGCGGATGTCCAGCCCGCCGAGCCGCACAGTGCCATCGGTGACGTCGTAGAACCGTTCGATCAGGGCGAGGATCGTGCTCTTACCGGCACCGCTGGGCCCGACGAGCGCCGTGCGCAGCCCGCGCGGGGCATTGAAGGAGACTCCTTTGAGTACCGAACGGGCTTCCGCGGCGCCTGCGGGGGCGGCGGAAGTGACCGAGCCGGCAGCATCCGTTGTCGCTGGGCTGTCAGGATCTGCTTCGGCGTCAACCTCGACCGGCGCCGCAGCATACCCAAAGTGCACATCCTCGAAGCTGATTGCGGCCGCCTCGGGGCGAACCTTTTCGTTCGCGGCGCCAACCGTCATGGCGAGTGGGGCGATATCGCGGTCGAACTGGTCCTCGGCGGGCAGATCGATGATTTCCTGGATGCGGCCGAGCGCGCCGAGCGCGGAGTTGACCGAGGTGATCGCGCCGAAGAACTGGCCGAGCGGCATGATCATCATGAAGAGAAAGAGAATGAACGCGACCAGATCGGCAATGGTGATGGCGTCGCTCGCGACCCGAAAACCGCCGACGCCGAGCACCACGAGAAAGGAGACCTGCAATGCAATGCCGGCGATCGGCACGACGAGGGCGCTGATCTTGGCGACCTTGATCCCCATGCGCCAGGCTCCGCGGGCATCCTCGTCGATCACGGCAACTTCACGTTCGGTTGCATTGGCCGCACGGACGGTGCGGATGGCGCTGATCGCGCGTTCGACGCTGGCCGCGAGGTCGCCGACCTTGACCTGCGCGGCTGTGCTCGCGGTGCGAATGCGACGCGAGAGCAGGATAACGGTGACCACCGACACCGCGATGACGAGCACGGTCAGGCCGAGCAATACCGGGTCGATGACGAGCATTGCCACGAGCGCACCGATAAAGGTGAGCGATCCGCCGATGGCTTCGACCAGGCCCTGCGTGAGCACCGCACGCAACAGGGTGGTGTCGCTGCCGACGCGAGAGACGAGGTCTCCGGTGCGACGTGCGTCGAACTCGCTGATCGGCAGGCGCAGCAGGCGCCCGACCAGTTTGCGGCGGCTCGAGAGCACAACCCCCTCGCCGGTGCGCTGCAACAGATAATGCTGGTAGCCGCTGATCAAACCCGAAATGACTACGAGGGCGATCAGCAGGCCGACGAGGGATCCGAGCGGATCGCCAACCTGCACGATCGTAATGACTCGGCTGACGAGCAGAGGCTGGGCCAGGCTCGCGGCAGCGCCGAGCACGCTCAGCACGATGACGACGCTGAGCACCTTTTTGTGCTCGAACAGGTAGGGCAGCAACTGGCTGAACGTCGCCCTCGGCCCGGTGGGGGCTGGGTGACCGCGTCGGCCGCGCGGCGGCTTGACTGCGGTGGGAGAAGCGGAGGCAGCGGAGGTTTCGGGCGCACGGGTAGCGGAAGTCACTCGTAAATCTTAACCGCCGCAGATGCGAACCATGCCCACTGGAGCGGGGGCGGTCTAGGTTAGAACTGTGCCAGCGCCTGTCATCGCCACCCAGAATCTCGTCAAGAGTTATCCCGTCAAAAATTCGAAGGATTTCGTCGCTGTCGACGGCATCAGTTTTGAGGTCGCGCCGGGGGAGTCCTTCGGGCTGCTCGGGCCCAATGGCGCAGGCAAGTCCACGACGATGCGCATGATCGGCGCGGTCTCCACCCGCACCAGCGGTGACCTCGACGTGCTCGGTCTTGACCCCAATCGCTACGGTCCCGAGATTCGCTCGCAGCTCGGCGTCGTGCCGCAGGAAAACAACCTCGATCTGGAACTGAAGGTGCGCGAGAACCTACTGGTTTACGGCCGCTACTTCGGGCTGCCACGCGCCCGCGTCGCCCGCCGCGCCGACGAACTGCTCGAATTCGCCCAACTTGCCGACAAAGCCGGCGCCAAGGTTGACGACCTCTCTGGCGGTATGAAACGCCGCCTCACTATCGCCAGGGCCCTTATCAACGACCCGCGCATCCTGCTGCTCGACGAACCGACGACCGGCCTCGACCCGCAAGCGCGCCACATTCTGTGGGACCGCTTATTCCGCCTCAAGGAACAGGGCACGACTCTGCTTCTCACCACCCACTACATGGACGAAGCCGAACAACTCTGCGACCGCCTCGTCGTCGTCGATAAGGGTCGCATCATGGCCGAGGGTTCGCCGGCCGACCTCATTCGCCGCTATTCCTCCCGTGAAGTACTCGAAGTGCGCTTCGGTTCTACCCAGAATGCCGAGGTCGCCGGTCGCATCCAGGGCTACGGTGAGCGGGTCGACGTGCTGCCCGACCGCATCCTGGTCTACAGCGACAGCGGTGAATACGAATTAGAGCGGATGTCCGCGGCCGGCCTTCACCCGATCACCAGCCTCGTACGCCGCGCAAGCCTTGAAGACGTGTTCCTGCGTCTCACCGGCCGGAATTTGATCGAATGAGCAACTTTCAGCACGGCGTGAGCGACAGCATCCGCTCACAGACTCTGGCCGCGGCCGTCGCGGCGGCGGCGCGCACCCGGCGTTACGGCTCCTGGTACGTGGCCGAGCACCGGTTCCGGGTGATGCGGTCGTATACCCAGACCGTGCTCTTCACCGCGGTCGGCAGCCCGCTCGTCTACCTTTATGCGATGGGCGTCGGCCTGGCCAGCCTGGTAGACGGCAATCTCGGCAATGGCGCCGTCGCCGGGGTGAGTTATCTCGCCTTTTTAGCGCCGGCGCTGCTGGCGAGCAGTGCGATCGCCGTGGCCGCTGAGGAGTTCACCTACCCGATCATGCTCGGTTTCAAGTGGAACCCGACCTTTTTCGGTATGAACGCGAGCTCCATCCAACCCGGCCAGATCATCAACGGCATCGTCATCTCGGTCGCCGCGCGCATGCTGCTCACCTGCACAATTTTCTACATCTTTATGCTGGTCTTCGGGGCAGTGCCCGGTGCGCTCGGGTTTGTGGCCGTGCTGGTGGCGCTGCTCACCGGCCTCGCCTTCGGTGCGCTCGTCATGGCCTACACGGCCACCCTCAAGGACGACACCGGTCAACTCGCCATGGTGCAACGCTTCGTGATTTTACCGATGACCCTGTTTTCGGGCACGTTCTTTCCGCTCGACGTGCTGCCACCGTACCTGCAGTGGATCGGTTGGATCTCGCCGCTCTGGCACGGCACGGAGCTCTCTCGCGTCTTCGCCTACGGCCTGCCGGAGCCGATCTGGCTGAGCCTGGTGCACGTGCTCTACCTCGCCGCCCTGTTGACCATCGGCTGGATCTGGGCGCGCCGTATTACCGTGCGCCGGTTGAACAAATGACCGGGCCGCAGCTCTCCCCGTCGACGATCGCGGCATCCGCTCGCTCGCCCCGACCATTTGGCACTCTGTATGCCGGCAACGCGCGCAGTGTGATGGCGCGCGGCTGGCGGGCCACACGCAGCACTAATTCGCTCGTGGTGGTCAGCGGATTCGTCGAGCCCATCTTTTACCTGTTGTCAATGGGCCTCGGCCTCGGAGCCCTGATCGGCCAGGTGCAGACCGCTGACGGCACTCAGGTGACCTACGCGGCGTTCATTGCTCCGGCCCTGCTCGCCGTCGCCGCGATGAACGGTGCGATCTACGATTCAACCTGGAACGTGTTCTTTAAAATGCAGTTCGCCAAGCTCTACGAGGGCATGCTGTCCACGTCGCTCGGCCCGCTCGACGTAGCGCTGGGCGAGATCTCGCTCGCCCTGCTGCGCGGGCTGCTCTACGCGACCGGATTCCTGCTCGTCATGCAGGCGCTTGGACTCAATCTGTCGTGGTGGGCGCTGGTCGCACTGCCCGCGGTGCTCCTCATCGCGTTTGGTTTCGCGAGCGTGGGCATGGCGGTCACGAGCTACATGAAGACATTCCAGCAGATGGACTGGATCAACTTCGTGTTGCTGCCGATGTTTCTGTTCTCGGCTACGTTTTATCCGCTCAGCGTCTACCCGCAGGGTATCCAGTACGTGATCCAGGCATTGCCGCTCTGGCACGGCGTCGAGCTGGTGCGTGCTTTGACCACCGGGCAGATCGACCCGGGTCTGCTCTGGCACGTGCTCTACTACGTCGTGATGATCATCATCGGTCTGGTCCTGACCACGCGCCGCTTGCGCGCACTATTCCTCGACTAACGCGCGAAAGCGGGAAAATCGTTGCCGGAAGTATCTCGAAGCAACAATTTTCCCGCTCTTAAAACCAATCCGTTAGCGTTGCAGGTCGAGATCCTTGGTTTCTCGGCTCAACAGAAGCGCGATCAAGGTGATGATAGCCATGACCGAGAGATAAATGCCGACCCAGAACGGGCTTCCCTCACCGAGGGTCCACAGCCAGATGGCGATGAACGGGGCGACGGCTGCGCCGAGGATTGAACTCATGTTGTAGGCGAAAGCTGAGCCGGTGTAGCGCACGCTGGTCGGGAACAGCTCGGGCAGCAGCGCGCCCATCGGGCCGAAGGTCATCCCCATCAGGGAGAAGCCGACGATGAGAAACAGCATCACGCCGGGGAAGCCGGCGCCGAGCAGCGGCACGAACAGCGCACCGAACACGATGATGGCCAGGGTCACGATGATGAGTGTCTTACGCCGGCCGTGCTTGTCCGCCCAGGGTCCAGAGGCGAGGGTGAAGATTCCAAAGAACACGACGCCGAGAATCATCATGAGAATGAAGTTGTTGTAGCTGAAGCCGAGTCCCGGAACCAGGGCATCCGTCGCGGCGCGGCCGTAGCCGAGCGTGAACGTGGTCATCAGGTAAAACAGCACGTAGGTCGCGAGCATGATGAACGTGCCGAGGATGAGTTCGCGCCAGTTCGACTTGAACACGGCCGCGAGCGGCAGCTTCTCGACCCGGTCGGCTTTGACGACCTTGGTGAAGACTTCGCTCTCCACCAGGCGCAGACGCACCCAGAGTCCGATGATGACCATGACGGCCGAGAACAGGAACGGGATGCGCCAGGCCCAGTCGAGGAACGCCTCTGAGGGACGGGTCGGGTCGGTCGACGGAAGGGCGAGGGCAAGGGCGAGAAACAGGCCGTTGGCGATGATGAAGCCGAGCGGGGCGCCGACCTGCGGGAAGGTACCGTACCAGGCACGCTTGCCGACGGGTGCGTTCTCGGTTGCGACCAGGGCCGCGCCACTCCACTCCCCGCCGAGGGCGAAACCCTGCGCGAGACGCAGGAGGACGAGCATGAACGGCGCCCACCAGCCGATCATGTCGTAGGTCGGCAGCAGGCCGATCAAGAACGTCGCGATGCCCATCGTGAGCAGCGCGCCGACCAGGGTGGCCTTTCGTCCCTTGCGGTCACCGAAGTGGCCGAAGAACAGCGCGCCGATCGGGCGGGCGACCATGGCGGCGCCGAAGACGGCGAAGGAAGCGAGCAGCGCAGTGGTCTCGTTGCCCGTCGGAAAGAACAGGTGTGGGAAAACGAGCACGGCGGCGGTCGCGTAGACGTAGAAGTCGTAGAACTCGATGGTCGTGCCGATGAGGCTCGCCATAATGACGCGGCTCTTCGGATTGAGAGGCGTGGTCGGCGTCGAAACTGACGCTGTGGTTGTAGTCATGAGGGTGGAACGCTCCGCAAAGGTGGCTGGGCGCCAACGAAACCCGCAAGTCGATCTGACTTCCCGCGGAAGCGTTTACGCACGAATAGTGGTGTGGCCGCGTGTAGGGGACACCATCTGACTTTACCCCGGTGCTATCGCCTTCGAGACCGGTTATTTCCAGAGCACCGCAATCACGACGTTGGCGAAGGTCAGGGCGCCGATGGCCCACAGCACGAGGGACGACACGGTCGGCTTCTTGCGATTGACGATTACGAGCACGGTGATAACGATGAGAACGAGCAGCTTGATGCCGATTTTCGCGTTGTCGATGTGGCCGAGCGAGCCCATCTCGATGATGCCGACGAGCAGCAGACCGGTGACCAGTTGGGTGAGCGCGCCGTGGAACATCGCGGTGACAATCGTGCCCTTGCCGGCAATGATCGGCTTGATCTGCACGAGGAAGCCACCGAGCAGCGAGGCCAAGCCGACAAAGTGCAGAATGAGCAGAATGTTGCGTAGAAGGTCCATGCGTTCAGCCTAGGGACTCAAACGCAGCCGCAGTTACCCGATGTGTCCGCGTAGCTCCCGCAGCACGAGTGCGGTGGCCAGAGCAGCGGATGCTGCCTCCGCGCCCTTGTCTTCCTTCGAACCGGGCAGTCCGGCCCGGTCGAGACCCTGTTGCTCATCGTCCAGCGTCAGCACGCCAAAGCCAACCGGCTTGCCGGTGTCGAGGGCGACCCGGGTGAGGCCATCCGTTGCCGCATTCGACACGAAATCGAAGTGGGGGGTGCCGCCGCGGATGATTACGCCGAGGGCGACGACAGCATCGGCCCCGCTGTCCAGGGCGACCTTGCAGGTGACGGGCAGTTCGAAGCTGCCCGGTACCCGTACGAGCGAGAACTCGGCGTTGCTTTCTTCAAGTACTCGGGTGGCACCGGCGATGAGACCGTCGGTGATCACGTCGTGCCAAAGACCTGCCACGATGACGACCCGCAGGCCCGCGGCGTCGACCGAGATTGTTGGTCCTGTTCCAGCCATTAGGCGATTCCATTCATGATTTCGATGTTGGAGATATGGTGCCCCATCCGGTCACGTTTGGTAGCAACGTAGTCCTCGTTGAACTCCCCGATGCCCACGACAAGCGGTACACGCTCGGTCACGGTGATGCCGTGCAGCTCGAGCTGGCGCACTTTTTCGGGATTGTTGGTCAGCAGTCGTACCTTGCGCAATCCCAGCTCGTGCAAAATGCTTGTGGCCGCGCCATAGTCGCGGCTGTCACCGGGCAGACCCAGCGCCAGGTTGGCGTCCAGGGTGTCCATGCCGTCTTCCTGCAGTGCATAGGCCCGCAGCTTGTTGATGAGGCCGATGCCGCGCCCCTCCTGGCCGCGCAGGTAGACGACCACGCCGCCCTCCGCCTGGATGATGTCGAGCGAAGCGGTCAGCTGCGGTCCGCACTCACACTTGAGCGAGCCGAAGGCTTCGCCGGTGAGGCACTCGGAGTGCACCCGCACGATGGAACCGTCGACGGGGGTGCCCGCCACGAGAGCGACATGGTCGGCGCCGGTCGAGCGGTCCCGGTATGCGCGTACCCGGAAAGCGCCGTGCCGGGTGGGCACCGTGGTCTCTACCTCGAAGTCGACCCGTGGCGCCTCGGTGAGCGGCATGGTCGTCGGTAGGGCTTCATTCGGGTGCAGCTCATTGAGGTAGCTGATCAGGTCTTTGATCGTGATGACGAGCAGACCCTCGCGCTCGCCGAGTTCGAGTAAGCCGGGGAGGCGCATCATCTCACCGTCTTCGCCGACGATTTCGGCGATCGCCGCGACGGGAGCCAGACCGGCCAGTTTCATCAGGTCGACACCGGCTTCGGTATGGCCGCCGCGCTCGCGCACACCGCCGTCTTTGGCACGCAGTGGCAGGATGTGGCCGGGGCGGTGCAGGCTCGCCGGTGCCGACGCGGGGTCGGCGAGCACCCGCAGGGTGTGGGCGCGGTCAGCAGCGCTGATCCCGGTCGACAGTCGGTCGGCGGCGTCGACGCTCACCGTGTAGTTGGTGCCGAGCGGATCTTCGTTGTTCACGACCATCACCGGCAGATCAAGCCGGTCGGCAAGCTCGTTGGTCATCGGCGCGCAGATGAAACCGGAGGAGTAGCGCACGGTCCAGGCGATCCATTCCTGGGTAGCAAGCTGGGCCGAGATGATGACGTCACCCTCGTTTTCGCGGCCCTCGTCGTCGGCGACGATGACCGGTCGGCCGAGGCGCAGGGCGTCCAGTGCGGCGGGAATATCGGCGAGGCTCATGATGCGCTCCTTGGTGCGGTTGCGTTCTGGGGTTCTTTGGTCTTTGTGGCGGCGCTGAGGGCCAGCATTCGTTCAACGTGGCGGGCCAGAATGTCGGTCTCGATGTTGACGAGATCGCCGACCCGGCGCTCGCCGAGGGTCGTGGCGGCGAGGGTTTCGGGTATGAGTGACACCTCGAACCACTGGGCCTCGTCGGTGGCCGGGCTGATGTTGCTCACCGTAAGCGAGACACCGTCGATTGCGATCGAGCCCTTGTCGACGACGAGCTTGGCAAGCTGGGCAGAGACGCTGAATCGCAGCACCCGCCAGGCGTTGCCCGGAGTAACAGCAAGTACGGTGCTGGTGCCGTCGATGTGGCCCTGCACGATGTGACCGCCGAGGCGCCCGCCGACGAGCGCTGCACGTTCGAGGTTGACCGGGGAGCCGACGTGGGCGTCGGACAGTGTCGACATGTGCAGGGTCTGCGCCATCACGTCGGCGGTGAAAGTCTCTGCGGTGCGCTCGACCACGGTGAGGCAGACCCCCGAGACGGCGATCGAGTCGCCGTGGCCGGCGCCATCGACTACGAGCGGGCCACAGATGGTGAAGCGGGCGGCATCCGCTGTGTGCTCGATGCGCTCGATCTGGCCGAGCTCCTCGATTATTCCGGTGAACATGGGGTTCCTTAGGTAGTGAGGGGTCTGGCGACGATGAGAATATCGTCGCCAAGCCGATCGAGGGAATGGATGGAGAGACGGCGCTGGTCGCCGATGGTAGTCACGCCGAAATCGCCGAGAGCCAGCCGGGGGCCACCGAGGAGAGTTGGTGCGAGGTAGATGAGGTACTCGTCGACCAGGCCAGCGGCGACGAAGGCGCTCGCCACGGTAGGCCCGCCCTCGATGAACACGCTGCGCAGGCCCCGGCTGTGCAGGTCGGCCAACACGCCGGGCAGGTCAAAGCCGTCGAAAAACAGTGGTGAGTGCGGGTGTGCGTGCACCGCAGCGGATGCCGGCAGTGCTCGTCGGCCGACGACCACGGGAATGGGCTGCCGGGCGAGGAGGTCGCCAGCGGAGTCGCGGGCGGTCAGCGCCGGGTCGTCGGCGAGCACGGTGCCGGTGCCGACCAGGATCGTGTCGTTGGCGGCACGACGCCGGTGCACGTCAACGCGTGCCGCCGCGCCCGTGATCCAACGGCTGGAGCCATCGAAAGCGGCCGCGCGACCGTCGAGGCTTGAGGCCCACTTCAGTGTGATGAAGGGGCGGCCAAGGCGGGCGGCGACAAGCCAGTCGCCGAGAAGGGCCTCGCCGTCATCCGCGAGCAGGCCACCCTCCACCGCGATGCCGGCCGTGCGCAGCCGCTTGGCACCGCCGCAGGCGTGCTCGCCGGGGTCGGTCACGGAGTAGACGACGCGTTCGACGCCGGCGTCGATGAGGGCGAGGGCGCACGGACTGGTCCGGCCGAAATGATTGCACGGTTCGAGGGTGACGACGACGGTGCTGCCGCGGGACAGGCCTGGGGCGAGCTGGGAGAGCGCATCGACTTCGGCGTGCCGGCTGCCGGCGCCGCGATGCCAGCCTTCGGCGAGCGTCTCGCCGTTGGCGTTCAGGATGACGCAGCCCACCCGTGGGTTCAAGCCGGTGGCCGGACCGCGGGCGGCGAGTTCGAGGGCACGGCGCATTGCGCTGGCCAAGATAGGGCGGTCAGGGCCGACTGCCGCGTTGTTGGTCATCCCGCCCTCATCCGTATCGGACGAGCTCCGGGGGGTGTGGGTGTACAGCATGCACAAACCCGTCGGTCAACCGTAGGGGCCAACCAACTCGTGCGCCTCCCGTCCGGACTTTGACCGTCGGTGCTGGAGTTTCACCAGCTCAACCGCTGGTCCCTCGATGGTGCCGAGAAACTAGCGGGTCGCGGACTCTAACCGCCGGTTCGGAATTACGCCGACCCCGGAGCACGTGTATTGCAAGTTCTTCTTCTAGTTATAGTGCAACAGCCTGCGTGACGTGTTATTCCCGGCGACAAGCGCTGTCGTGATAATGACGTCAGGGGGCCTCGACCAACGCGCGGGCGGTGCTCTCATCGACGAAGAGGTCGGTGATGAGCGATGCGGCGAGGGCGCCGCGCAGACTAGCGAGCTTGGAGCGGCCAGCCACGACGCAGATGCGGCGCGGTGTGCGGCGCAGCACGGTGAAGTCCGGGCCGGTGGATCGCTCGTTCAAGGCGATACCGTCGGCCGAACCGTCGGCGCGGTAGAACACTGTCGCCACGTCGCCGACCACGCCGGCTGCGCCGAGCGCATCGAATTCGGCCTGTTCGAGGTAGCCGCCCGCGTAGACGCGGCTGACCACGCCGGAGAAGGGAGAACCGAGACCGAATAAGGCGATGTCCATGATGGCCTGCATCTCAAGCAGGCGGCTGACGCTGCGCTCCCGCCACAGTGCATGCTTGGTCGCCGGGTCGTCGAAGAAGGCGGGCACGGGAAACTGCTGCACGTGCGCGCCGAACGCCGTGCCGAAACGACCGAGAATTTCGCTCGCGTAACCCAGGCCGGTGGTGCGCATGTTTCCGGCACCGTTCAGCTGCACGATTTGGGAGTTGTGGGTCTGTTTGGGGGTGATGTGCCGGCTGATGGCGTTCATGGTGGACCCCCAGGCGATGCCCATGGTCATGTTTGAGTCGAAATACTGTCCGAGAATCCGTGCAACCGACAGGGCGACACGCTCGAGCCGATCGACGTCACTCGCGCTGTCCGGAACCGGAACGACGTGAGCGGTGATCTGAAATCGAGCCTCGATCTGCTGCTCGAGGCGACTCGGGGCATCCAGCGGAGACTTGATCTGAATATCGACCAGACCGGTCTCGCGCGCGTGGCTGAGCAGGCGGGAGACCGAGGAACGGGAGGTGTGCAGCTCCTGAGCGATGGCATCCATCGTAAGGTCCTGCATGTAGTACAGGTGCGCGGCGGTCAGGGCGTCGCGGCTGCGATCGGACTGCGCGGGATCGGTATCGAAGGTCACGGGGCTCCTTGCACGTATGTTCAATACGATTGAGAAATTGTGTCGAAGTGTCAGACTACATCTATTCATACGGCTTGTCCCGTGCAGATTATCGGGCAATCCCCGAGACAAAGGTGACAACAATGTCGTTCCTCAACTCACAGACTTCGACCGCAATCGCCGATCGCCCGAGCGCCCAGGTGCTCATCATCGGTGCTGGTATCAACGGCATCGCGACCTTTCGTGATCTAGCCCTACAGGGCGTCGACGTGGTCATCGTGGAGAAGAACGATTACGTTTCCGGCGCCTCCTCGGCCAGCTCGCACATGATCCACGGCGGCGTGCGCTACCTCGAAAATGGCGAGTTCCGACTGGTCAAGGAGTCGGTCGAGGAACGCAACGGCCTGCTCAAGATCGCGCCGCACTACGTCAAGCCCTTGCAGACGACCATCCCCATCTTTTCGACCTTTTCGGGCGTGATGGCCGCGCCGCTGCGCTTTCTCACCCACAAGCAAGGCGCCAAGCACGTCGAGCGCGGCGCGATGCTTATCAAAATCGGCATGATGATCTACGACGCCTTCTCGCGTGACGGCGGATCGGTACCCCGCCACGAATTCAGGGGCCGCACCAAGGCACTCGCCGCCCTGCCGCTGCTGAACCCCGGCCTGAAGTACACGGCCACCTACTACGACGCCGCCATGCACGATCCCGAACGCCTCGCCCTCGACGTCCTGCGCGACGGCCTCGATGCCGGCCCGCACGCTCGTGCCGCCAACTATGTCGAGGCGGCCGGCATGGATGAAAGCGGCGTGCTCCTGCGCAACGTGATCACCGGCGAGGAATTTCGATTTCAAGCGGATGTCGTCGTCAACACGAGCGGGCCATGGACCGACCTGACCAATGATGCTCTCGGCCAGCCGAGCACATTTATGGGCGGCACCAAGGGGTCCCACGTCGTGCTGGACAACCCGGAACTGCTCGCAGCGACCGGAGGTCGGGAGATCTTCTTCGAGCACGAAGACGGCCGCATCGTGTTGATCTACCCGCTCAAGGGCCGCGTTTTGGTCGGCACCACCGACCTCGAGCACGACATGACCCAGCCCATTCGCTGCACCGAAGACGAGATCGATTACTTCTTCGATCTGATCGCGCACGTTTTTCCAACGGTGCGGGTCGATCGTTCGCACATCGTGTTTCGCTTCGCCGGTGTGCGTCCATTGCCGCGACACGACGATGAAACACCGGGTTTCGTCTCCCGCGACTACCGCATCGAGTCCCGTCCGCTGCCCCGCACCGACGCGGCCGACGGCACCCTTCTCAGCCTGGTCGGCGGCAAGTGGACCACCTTCCGCGCTCTCGCCGAGAACCTGGGCACCGACATCCTGAAACTGCTCGGACTGCCTCGCACCGTCTCTACCGAGGGTCTCGCTATCGGTGGCGGCCGCGACTGGCCAGCGTCGGAGGAAGCCCAACTGGTTTGGGTCCAAGCCCACGGCGACGCGGTCGGCACCGATCGCGCCGCGGCCCTGCTCGCTCGCTACGGCACCAGAGCGAACGAGGTTATTGACTTTCTCATCGATCCGGTCGGCCCAGCGGATGCCCCCCTCCGGCACAACACCGACTATACGCGCCGCGAAATCGAGTTTTTAGCCGGTTCCGAAGGCGTCGTGCGGCTGAGTGACGTGCTGTTGCGCCGCACCAGCCTGGCCTTCGTCGGCGCGGTGACCACTCCTCTGATCGAGGAGATCGCGCTCGTTGTCGCTCCCGTTCTTGGCTGGAATGCCGCACGCTGCGCTGCCGAGATCGAGCTGGCTCGCGGTACCTTGATCGACGTGCACGGGGTCGACCTCGCCCCGGTCGCCGAAGCCGTCCTGGTCGACCAAGCCGTCCTGGTCGACCAAGCCCGCCTGGGGGCTGACGAGTAGTGACAATCTGCACGAACGTGCAAGAGAAACCTGCTCACTTTGGCCCGTGCGCCGATACGTTGATAGACAGCACGCTCGACAGCCGCGCTCGACAACACTGTTCCGTGCGGTGAACAGCACCCCATCTGAAAGGTCAATGTGGACAATCTCGGTGTCGTCTTTATGTCAGAGGTCGTGGGAACGGCCATCCTCGTATTACTCGGCTGTGGTGTGGTGGCCAACGTCGCACTCGCCAAGAACAAGGGCGTCGGCGGTGGCTTTCTCATGGTCACGATCGGTTGGGGCCTCGCGGTCTACGCCGGCGTTATCGCCGCCTACAACTCCGGCGCCCACCTGAACCCGGCTGTCACCCTTGGTCTCATCGCGAGCGGGGAAGACACCTTCGGCTCCGGCGTGCCCGTCAACGTGGTATCAACGTTGACCTACATCGGGGCGCAGATGATCGGTGGCATTCTCGGGGCCGTTGTCGTCTGGCTCGCCTACAAGCCCCACTTCGACCAAGAGCCGGATGCCGCCAACAAGCTCGGGGTCTTCTCGACCGGGCCGGCCATCCGCTCATATGGGTGGAACCTCGTCACCGAGATCATCGGCACCTTCGTACTCGTCTTCGTCGTCATCGGCTTCGGCCGCAACGGCGAGGCTGGCGGGCTGGCCGCACTCGGCGCACTGCCGGTGGCGCTGCTCGTGATCGCCATCGGTGCCTCACTCGGTGGGCCCACCGGGTATGCCATCAACCCCGCACGTGACCTCGGTCCCCGCATCGCGCACTTCCTGCTGCCGATCAAGGGCAAGGGCGGCAGCGACTGGTCTTACTCCTGGGTTCCGGTTCTCGGCCCTATCATCGGCGGTGTGCTCGCCGGCGCCTCATCGGGTGTGCTGCTGCCCGTCCTGGGCTAGGACTGCCGACGTAGTCTTTATCGTTTCAACATCGTATTTCTCACCTGGAACAACAAAGGAGTTACACATGGCCAAGTACGTTCTCGCCATCGACCAGGGAACCACGAGCTCCCGCGCGATCATCTTTGACAAGGCCGGGTCGATCATCTCGACCGGTCAGCTTGAGCACGAACAGATTCTGCCGCAGGCCGGCTGGGTCGAACATGACCCGAAAGAGATCTGGGACAACACCCGTGAGGCCATCGGCCAGGCGCTGTCGAAGGCAAACATCACCCGCCACGACATCGAGGCCGTCGGCATCACCAACCAGCGCGAAACCGCTGTCGTCTGGGACAAAAACACCGGTGTGCCCGTCTACAACGCCATCGTCTGGCAGGACACCCGCACCCAGCCGATCGTCGATCGACTCGCAGCGGATGGCGGCGTCGACCGGTTCAAGGCGACGGTCGGCCTACCGCTGGCCACCTATTTCTCCGGCACCAAGATCGTCTGGATCCTGGAAAACGTCGAGGGCGCCCGCGCCAAAGCGGATGCCGGCGACCTTCTGTTTGGCACCACCGACTCCTGGGTGCTCTGGAACCTGACCGGCGGCATCGAGGGCGGCGTGCACGCGACCGACGTCACCAACGCCAGCCGCACCATGTTCATGGACCTGAAAACCCTGCAGTGGGACGATGAGATCCTAGCCATCTTCAATGTGCCGAAGTCGATGCTGCCCGAGATCAAATCGTCCTCAGAAGTGTACGGCACTGCAAGCGGACACAGCCTGCTGCGCGAGGTGCCGATCGCCGGAATCCTCGGCGACCAGCAGGCCGCGACCTTCGGCCAGGCTGCCTTCGACCAAGGCGAGGCGAAGAACACCTACGGCACCGGTAACTTTTTGATCTTCAACACCGGAACCGACATCATCCACTCGAAGAACGGGCTGCTGACCACCGTGGGCTACAAGCTCGGCGACGCCCCGGTGCACTACGCGCTCGAGGGTTCGATCGCCGTCACCGGCTCGCTCGTGCAGTGGATGCGGGACCAGCTCGGCATCATCAAGAATGCCTCCGAGATCGAAGACCTGGCCAAGACGGTCACCGACAACGGTGGAGCCTACTTCGTGCCGGCCTTCTCCGGCCTGTTCGCTCCGTACTGGAGGTCGGACGCCCGCGGAGCGCTCGTGGGTCTCACCCGCTATGTGAACAAGGGCCACATCGCCCGTGCTGCGCTTGAGGCCATCGCGTATCAGACCCGCGAGGTGCTCGATGCGGTCAACGCAGACTCCGGGGTGCCGCTGACCGAGTTGAAGGTCGACGGTGGTGCCACGGCCAACGACCTGCTCATGCAGTTCCAGGCCGACATCATCGGCGTACCCGTCGTTCGTCCGGTCGTCGCGGAGACCACCGCGCTCGGCGCCGCCTACGCGGCCGGCCTGGCGGTCGGCTTCTGGAGCGGGCTCGACGACCTCCGCGCCAACTGGCAGGAGGACTCCCGCTGGGAGCCTGCCCTGGATCCAGAGGAAGCCGCTCGTCTCTTGCGCAACTGGAAGAAAGCCGTAACGAAGACCCTCGACTGGGTAGACGACGACGTGCGGTAGACCTCACCCCTCTGAACGCCGGGCGCTTCTTCTCTGCCTGGCCGCATAACTCCTGCAATTTGCCGCGTGGAATTTTTGTAGGCCCGTGTTTTCGCGGTTCTCAACTACAACGCCTGCAATTTGCAGGAGTTATGCCCCGGTGTGCGCCCGGCGATCCGTGAATCCGGCTCGAGGGCCCTTTGGGTGACCGGCGTTACTCGGCGATGACCCGAACGCGTAACTCCTGCAAATTGATGTCGTGGTCCGGTCGACCCGCGTGTTTCGGGGCCAGATTGCGAACGGGGGCAGAGATTGCAGGAGTTATGCGCCCCACTTGTGAGGTGCGGAATGGAAGAGTAACCACGGAAGAGTTATGCACAGGCGGCTCAAAGCGCTGTCCCCAGATTGGTTGCGGGGAGGTCACAGTGACTGGAGAATGACGACGATCGTCTGCATGAACCCATTTCTCACCTCCCAGGCTGGCCAGTGCCGCATCGTCAGCCGACAGGACTTATTGAACAGCGGCATGCGACCCAAACACATCACGGCAGCAGTGCGTAGCAACACGCTCATCCGAGTGCGTCGCGATCATTATGCGTTGCCGGAAACTGACCGCCACACCCTGGAGGCGGTTCGCGTCGGTGGGCGCGAAGCGTGCGTATCGGCGGCCCGGGAGATCGGTTTTTTTGCCTTCGATTCGCAATTTACGCACGTGCACATTCCGCGGGAGGCCTCCCGTCTGCGTAGCCCCCAAAGTCGACACGTTCCGCTGGCTGCCGCGCCGCGGGACGGCGTCGAGCTGCACTGGTGGCCGCTCATCGACAGCGCGGATGGCACCGAATACTGCGTCGGGCCCCGTGACGCCCTCGCCCAGATTATCCAGTGTCAGGAACCTCGCTTCGCTTTGGCGGCGCTCGACACAGCCCTACACGAGCACAAGATTCGGGCAGCCGACCTCGATGAGATCTTCGCCCATATCCCCGATAAGCACGGCGGTCTTCGTTCCCGCATCGACGCACGAGTGGATGCAGGCCAAGAGTCCGTCGTTCGCGACTTGTTCCGCTCCGCCGGGTACCGCTGCGACATCCAGGTGTACATCGACAGGGTCGGCCGGGTCGACATACTGGTTGAGGGCTGTGTAGTCGTTGAGGCGGACAGTCAGAGTCACCACAAAACCTGGGAGGAGCACATTCGCGATCGCACCCGGGATCGTTTGTTGGCAGCCCTCGGCTATGTGACACTCCGCGTGCTCTATCAGGACATCATGTTCGATCCGGAAGGCGTACTTCGGGCCCTTCAGAAGCTCGTCGACATTTGCCGGCATGGGAGCCCCCGAGTCTTCAGCATCGCCCAGGCAGCGGGCATCCGTGGCGCGTAACTCCTGCAGATTTTGCGCGAGCCGACACAGAAGCCCGCAATTCGGGCCCTCGACGAGCAGAGCTGGTAATTTGCAGGAGTTATGCCCCGGGACGGGCGGCAAACAGGCCCGGCAGGCTGGCGAGAGTGTCGATGCGAAGAACTCCGAGGCGGGCGGCATCGTTTGTGTCGGCCACGGCGGCAGCGGCCACGCCGGCGACGGCGGCAGCGGATGCTCCGGCTCGGTCGAGCCAGACCCCTGTCAGCCCCGCGGCGGCCGCGCCCACCGCATCCGTGCGTAGTCGATCTCCCACGTAAACCGCCTCCTCGACCGGCACGCCAAAGAGCGCGCAGGCATGCTCGAAGATGCGGGCGTCGGGCTTGGCAAAGCCGAGCGCACCCGAGGTGACGACCTGCTCGAACTTGTCGGCCAAGCCGACACGACGAATTTTATCGCCCTGAAAAACAGGGTCGCCGTTCGTGATGAGGCCAAAGCGCACCGCGGGAATCACCTCGGACAGCTCCTCGAAGCAGGGGAGCGCATCGTCGTGCAGCCGCCAACTAGACCGGTAGCTCTGGAAATACTCGTCGAACCACTGATCTGCTTCGGTGTGGGTCAGCACGATCTCGAACGAGGCGGCGAAGTCCTGGGCGCGGGCACGGCGCTGGCCGGCAAAGGTGAGGGCGCCAGCGAGGTACGAGTGATAGTGCTCCTCTTCGAGGGCACGCCAGAGCACCGCCGCCGCTGTGCGGTCGCTGGATGCGAAGGCGCCACCGACCCGGTCGAGGTGCAGCAGAATGCCGTCAGCGACCGCGGCGCGGTGCGCGAACAGGGTGTCGTCGAGGTCGAACAATACAACCCTCGGCGGCTTCATCGGGCGAGGGCCTCTGCGGGCCAACCGGGCTGCGGACTGCGGTCATCTTCCGCGCAAAGGTGGCCCTGCCAGGAGTCGGGGTGGCTTCCGTCCCGGTAGGCTGCGATGGATGGCCCCATGCCGGAATATCGAAAGCCCGACTTCCACGCCGCTCGGGCTGACGCGACGTTTCCGAGCAGGCATTCCCAGTGCATCACATTGATGATTTGCGCCGCGAACGCCCAATCGGCGACGAGCCGCTGCGCCTCGGGCATGAGCCCGCGGCCACGGTGCGGGGCGCCCAGCCAGAATCCGATTGATCCCACTCGGTGAACGGAGGCGTCCGCAGCGACGGATTCGCCCGTCAAGCGCAGAGCGATCACGCCCAGCAGTTCTGGCCCGGCGGGGTCCCGCAACGCCCAGGTATATTCCCGATCCGACATCCATCCGGCGGGAACATACTCACCGAGGAATCCTTCGGCGTGCTCCAAGCGGTAGGGCCACGGAACGGTCAGGTAGCGCTCAAAGAGCGGGTCCTGGCAATACTCGAAGACCCGGTCGGTGTCTTTGGCCACGGGTGCACCAAGCAGCACCAGCGGTGAGGAAAGCGAGAACGGCTGCATCAGCGAGGGGGCAGAAAACCGACGCGGTCGTAGACGGTTGCCAGGGTTTCATTTGCGACAGTAGCAGCCCGGGCCGCGTTGGATGCGAGAACCCGGTCGAGCTCGGCCGGATCACCCAGCAGCTCAGCCACACGCTGGCGGATTGGATCGAACGTACCCAGAACTACCTCGACGAGTCCCTTCTTCAGGTCGCCGTAGCCACGCCCGGCGTACTCGTTTTCCAGCGACTCGATTGATTGCGACGCCAGTACGGAGTAGATCGTGAGCAGGTTGGCCACGCCCGGTTTGTTCTCGCGGTCGAAGACCACGCCGCCGTCGGCATCCGTCACGGCTCGCATGATCTTCTTCCTGGTGACGCCGGGCTCATCAAGCAGCCAGATGATACCGGCATGCGATTCGGCCGACTTGCTCATTTTTGACGTGGGATTTTGCAGGTCGTAGATCTTCGCGGTCTCCTTCACGATGGCCACTTCGGGAATCGTGAAGGTGTCGCCGAACCGTGAGTTGAAGCGCAGGGCGAGGTCGCGGGTGAGCTCCACGTGCTGACGCTGGTCTTCCCCAACCGGCACGACCGTGGTTTGGTACAGCAGAATATCCGCCGCCATCAGCGTCGGGTAGGCGAACAGTCCAACGGATGTCGCGTCGGCGCCGTGCCGCACGGACTTGTCCTTAAACTGCGTCATGCGACTCGCCTCACCGAACCCGGTGATCGTGTTGAGCACCCAGGCCAGCTGGGCGTGCGCGGCGACGTGCGACTGCACATACAGAGTCGACGCCGACGGGTCGATCCCGGCCGCAATGTACTGCGCCGCCGTGCCACGCGTGTTTTCGCGTAGCTTGGCCGGCTCCTGAGCGACGGTGATGGCGTGCAGGTCGACGATGGAGAAGAACGCATCGTGCGTCTGCTGCAGCGACTTCCAGTTCAGGAGCGCTCCAATATAGTTGCCAATCTGCAGAGACTCGGCGGAGGGCTGCATGCCCGAATACAAGCGTGGTTTGGTCATGACTTGTCTCCAGAAAGGTCATAGTCGACAACGACGGGGGAGTGGTCGCTCCAGCGCTGGTCGTACGCCGCGGCCCGGTCGACCGCATAATTCAGAACGGATGCCGCCAGCTCTGGGCTGGCCAGATGGTAGTCCAGGCGCCACCCGGTGTCGTTGTCGAAGGCCTGCCCGCGCTGGGACCACCACGTGTATGGTCCTTCGACCTCACCGGCCCATTTGCGCCCGACATCGACCCAGCCCAGTCCGGCACCCGCGTTGTAGCGCTCGTCACCTTCTGCCCCGAGGATACGGTCGAAATACTCACGCTCTTCCGGCAAAAAACCCGCGTGTTTCTTGTTACCGCGCCAGTTCTTGATGTCAAGCGTGCGATGGCCCACGTTGAGGTCGCCGAGCACGAGCGCGAGCGGGCTGTGCGCGGTCAGTTCGGGCAGCCGGGCGATCATGGCGTCGAGAAATTTATACTTCTCGATCTGCTTGGGGGTGTCGGTCTCGCCCGAGTGCACATAGGTGCTCACGACGGTAATGATCTGGCCATTGACCTCGTAGTCGGCCTCGAGCCAGCGGCCGGCACTGTCGAATTCCTCTGCCCCCAGAGTTATCCGGTGAATGGATGCGCCAGAACGGCTGGCGAGCGCGACCCCGGCCCGGCCCTTGGCCGTAGCGGCGTCGTGCAGAATGTTCCAGTCCGGCCCGAGCAACCCTTCAAGGTCTTCGGTGGAGGCGCGCACCTCTTGAATGGCAAGGATATCCACGTCACGCTCGTTCAGCCACTCGCCCATACCCTTGCGGTAGGCGGCTCGCACCCCGTTTGTGTTGATGCTGGCAATGCGGAGCGGTTTGGCTTGAGGCATGGGTCAAGTCTACTTACGGGCGTCGGCCGCATCCGCCCTGGCATACCCGTCAACGACGTTTTCAGCCGCGCGGAGCCGTCGACGTGCGCTCCAGCGGGCATACCAGGGCGATGCATCGAGGTCGGCCCTCGCTGCGGTCAGTTCGGAGTGCGCGGTCAGCCGCAGGGCATCGTGCATGCGCCGCTCCTGATTTTCGGCGGCTTCATCAGCACGGAGCGTGTGGGGCGGAATTCCCGCGTCGTTCATGCCGACCGCAATCCAGGACGCGGCGACCAACGTCACCGTGCTCACCAGATTAAACCAGATCAGCAGCCCGATGATCACGGCGAAGGTCGCGAGCAATGGATTGCGGCTGGCTCCGCCGAGTAGGGCGCCGCCAAGATACTTGAGCACGCCGAGTGCGATTCCGCCAAGCAGAGCGCCAGTGAACAGCCGCCGCCAGGGAATGCGCACCCGGGACAGCACCCGGAATAGACCGACCAGCGTGAGGGTGTCGATGACAAGTACGACGATGAGGCCGGTCACCCTGGCCGAAGCCTCGTAGAAAAACGAGTCCTGGGGTATCTGAAAGATCCCGAACAACGCACCGAGCAGCGCGGTGCTCGCGAGTGAGACCAACGCCGACAGAATGAGGGCGAGGCCAAACACCAGCCCGAGGCCGAGCTCGCGCAACTTGACCCAGAGAAAAAATGTGGTCTGTTGGGGCATGTCGAACACGGTGCGCACGGCCTGCGCCGTCGCGGAGAGCCACCCCAGTGCGGTCACGAGCAGTCCGATTAGTGCGATGGCACCGGTCCAGGTAAGAATGCCAGCGGTAGCGAGCAGCTCAGGGTCGATGATGCCGTTGGTACCGATAAGGCCGGGAACCGACTGGTTGATGATCGCGTACAGGGCATTCAGCAGTCCCTGGTTCGCGGTCAGGTACAAACCGGCAATAGAGAAGCCCACCCAGACGGCCGCGAAGATGGCGAAGATCGCCTGGTAGGACATTCCGGCGGCCAGGATGCCACCACCCACGGTGTTGAAATGGGTCACGACCCGCACGGGGCGCCAAGCAAAAACGCGCTCTACAAGCTCTTTCACCGTGTCAGCTTATTCGACCGACCAAAATACCCCCGTCGAATCGACGGGGGTATCTTCACAACAGATCGAGCAGTTACGCCTTGCCGCGCATGATGGCTTGCTTGACCTCGGCGATGGCCTGGGTCACTTGAATCCCGCGAGGGCAGGCTTCGGTGCAGTTGAAGGTCGTGCGGCAACGCCACACGCCTTCCTTGTCGTTGAGGATGTCGAGGCGCACGGCCGCATTCTCATCGCGGGAGTCGAAGATGAAGCGGTGCGCGTTGACGATCGCGGCCGGCCCGAAGTACTGGCCGTCGGTCCAGAACACCGGGCAGCTCGACGTGCACGCGGCGCACAGGATGCACTTGGTGGTGTCGTCGAAACGGGCGCGCTGGGCAACCGTCTGAATGCGTTCCTTACCCTTCTCCGGGGTGACGCTGTTCATGAGGAACGGCTGCACCGCCTTGAACGAGTCGAAGAACGGCTCCATGTCCACGATGAGGTCCTTCTCCAGCGGCAGGCCTTTGATGGCCTCCACGTAGATGGGCTTCGTGATGTCGAGGTCTTTCATGAGCGTTTTGCAGGCCAGGCGGTTTCGGCCGTTGATGCGCATGGCATCCGAGCCGCAGACGCCGTGGGCGCAGGAGCGACGGAAGGTCAGCGAACCGTCCTGGTCCCACTTGATCTTGTGCAGCGCGTCGAGCACACGGTCGGTCGGGTACATCTGCACGTCGAAGTCCTGCCAGTGCGGCTCGCTGTCGACCTCCGGGTTGAACCGACGAATAATGAGCGTGACCGTGAAGGACTTGATCTCCTCGGGAACGACGGGCTTTTGATCAATCGTGGCGGAACTCACTAGTACTTCCTCTCCATCGGCTGGTAGCGGGTGATGACAACCGGTTTCCAGTCGAGTTTGATGTGGTCGGCGGCATCCGCGCTCAGGGCGTCACCCTTCAGGTACGCCATGGTGTGCTTGAGGTAGTTCTCGTCGTCGCGCACGAGGTAATCCTCACGCTGGTGTCCGCCGCGGCTTTCCTTGCGGTTGCGGGCGGAGTAGACGACAACCTCAGCGAGGTCGAGCAGGAAGCCCAGTTCGACCGCCTCGAGCAGGTCGGTGTTGAACCGTCGGCCCTTGTCCTGCACGCCGATGTTCTTGTAACGCTCACGCAGCAGGTGAATGGTCTCGGTGACCTCGGCGAGAGACTCGTCGGTGCGGAACACCTGGGCCTTCTTGTCCATTTCTTCCTGCAGAATCTTGCGCAGCACGGAAATGCGTTCGGTTCCGGTCGACGAGCGGATGCCTTCCAGCAGTTCGCGCACCTCCTTGGCCGGGTCTTCCGGCAGGGGAGTGAACGAGGCCGTCTTGACGTATTCGACCGCGTTGTTGCCGGCGCGCTTGCCAAACACGTTGATGTCGAGCAGCGAGTTGGTGCCGAGGCGGTTGGAGCCGTGCACCGAGACGCAGGCGCATTCGCCGGCGGCGTACAGGCCGGGAACGACCTGCTCGTTGTTGCGCCAGACTTCGGCCTTCACGTTGGTGGGGATTCCACCCATCGCGTAGTGCGCGGTCGGCATGACCGGCACCGGTTCGGTAACCGGGTCAACGCCGAGGTAGGTTCGGGCGAACTCGGTGATGTCGGGCAGCTTGGTCTCGAGCAGTTCCTTGCCGAGGTGCGTGCAGTCGAGGTAGAGGTAGTCCTTCTCCGGCCCGGCGCCACGACCCTCAGCGACCTCCTTGAGCATGCAGCGCGAGACGATGTCCCGCGGGGCGAGGTCTTTGATGGTCGGCGCGTAGCGTTCCATGAAGCGCTCACCGCTGGCGTTCCGCAGAATGGCTCCCTCACCGCGGGCTCCCTCGGTCAAGAGGATGCCCAGCCCGGCCAGGCCGGTCGGGTGGAACTGGAAGAACTCCATGTCCTCGAGCGGAAGTCCCTTGCGCCAGACGATACCGACACCGTCACCGGTGAGGGTGTGCGCGTTGGAGGTGGTCTTGTAGATCTTGCCGAAACCGCCGGTGGCAAAGATGAACGCCTTGCCCTGGAACACGTGCAGCTCGCCGCTCGACAGGTCGAGGGCGACCACGGCCGACGGCTGGTCGACGCCGTCGACGTTGGTCATGACGAGGTCGAGCACGTAGTACTCGTTGAAGAAGTTAATGCCGCGCTTGACACAGTTCTGGTACAGCGTCTGCAGAATCATATGGCCGGTGCGGTCGGCGGCGTAGCAGGAGCGGCGAACCGGGCTCTTGCCGTGATCGCGGGTGTGGCCGCCGAAACGACGCTGGTCGATCTTGCCCTCTGGGGTGCGGTTGAATGGCAGGCCCATGTTCTCGAGGTCGATGACCGCGTCGATGGCTTCCTTGGCCAGAATCTCGGCAGCGTCCTGATCGACCAGGTAGTCGCCACCCTTGATCGTGTCGAAGGTGTGCCACTCCCAGTTGTCTTCCTCGACGTTGGCCAGGGCCGCAGCCATACCGCCCTGCGCTGCACCGGTGTGTGAACGCGTCGGGTAGAGCTTGGAGATGACTGCTGTGCTGGCGTGGGGGCCGGCTTCGATGGCGGCACGCATACCAGCCCCACCCGCTCCCACGATCACGATGTCGAACTGGTGGTAGTGAACGCCGTCCACAAGGGTGGAGGTGGGCGCGGGTGCAGGTGTCGTCATGATGAGTTTGTGCAGCTCCTAAAGGGTTGAGCAGACAGCGGGAAGAAGGTCGGCGGGCGAACCGGCCGGGCAGGCATCGAACGTGTAAACCACAAGGGTTCCGAGAACGATCAGTGAGACGACGCTGACCAGAATCGCGACCTTCAGGATGCCGCGGCTGATTCGCGAGGTCGCATAGTCATTGACGAGGGTGCGCATTCCGTTGCCGCCGTGAATAAGGGCGAGCCAAAGCATGAGTACGTCCCAGGTCTGCCAGAACGGGCTCGCCAGCTTGCCGGCGACGAACGCGAAGTTCAGGGCACTGACGCCCTCGCCGATCATGAGATTGACGAACAGGTGGCCGAAGATGAGCACGACCAGCACGACGCCGGAGACACGCATGTAGATCCAGCCCCACTTTTCCCAGTTGACACCGCTCTTCCTGGTAGAGCGGGTGTACGGGCTGCGGGGAGCTTCGATTGTTGAAGTCATTTTGTCGCCCCCTAGTGGCTGAACACGTTGATGAGGTGGCGTGGCACGAAGCCCAGCATGGTGACGACCCAGAGGCCGATGACGACGTAGAACAGCACCCGCTGGTACTTGGCGTTCCAGAAGTCGATCAGAATGATGCGCAGTCCGTTGAACGCGTGGAACACGATGGCGCCAACGAGTGCGACTTCACCGAGTCCCATAATCGGCGTCTGGTACTGCGAGATGACCGCGTTGTATGCTTCGGGGCTGACTCGTACGAGTGCCGTATCGAGAATGTGAACGAGCAGAAAGAAGAAAATTGCGACGCCGGTGATGCGGTGCAATACCCACGACCACATGCCTGTGTTACCCCGATAAAGGGTGCCGGCGGGGCGACGTGACGTCGTCTTCTGCTGAGAATCTAGGGTTCCTGCCGTCTGTGGCATGAACAACCCTCCCTGGCTGAATAATGGCTCTTTAGTGAGACCGAGAATGCGCTATCCGCACCTGACATTATTCTACAAGCGCTCCGCCCGCTTGTGCCGGTTAGGGTGACCTAACGCTGCATCGAGGGTGGCACGTGCGTGTCGGCGCGCACGGCCAGACGCTCGTCGATGGCCTGCTCGTAGTACTCGACGAGTTCGGCGCAGACCGTCGGCCAGGAGCGCCCGAGCACAGCGCGACGACCAGCTTCGCCCATGCGTGCGCGCAGCATGGGGTCACGCACGAGCTGGCACACCCAGTGCCGCAGGTCACCGTCGTCGTCCGGCCGAAACAGGTAGCCGTTTACGCCGTGCGTCACGAGGTCGATCGGTCCGCCAGCGTGCGGGGCGATCACGGGCAGGCCGGCGGAGTGCGCTTCCTGCAGCGTTTGTCCAAAGGTTTCCTCGGTGCCCGCGTGCACGAACACGTCAAAGCTCGCATAGGCAACGGCCAGTTCGCGGCCCGACAGGCGTCCCAGCCAGGTGACCGGCATGCCCGAGAGAGCGCGCCGAATAGAAGGAACGCTCGGCCCGTCTCCGACGAGGGCCAAGCGGATGCCCGGCACCCCGCGCAGCGCACGCAGTCGCTCCACCTGCTTTTCCGGGGCCATACGGCCGACATACCCGACAATCACGTCACGCTTCGCGCCGGAGCCCGTGGGGGCTTCGTGTTGCGGCGCAATTCGTTCCCGCAGGGCGGCGACCGCCGGGTCATTCTTCAGATTTGGGTGGAACGCGGCGAGGTCGACTCCGCGAGTCCACATCGCCAGCCGGGGAACGCCGAGGCGGACCAGGGCAGCCATCGACGACGACGATGGAACGAGAGTGCGGGTGGCGCCCTCGTGCACCCACTTCACAAACCGCCAGGCCAGGGCCGTGGCGGGACCGAGGTGGTTTCGGTGTGCGTAGCCGGCGACATCCGTTTGAAAGATCGCGACCGAGGGAATATCGAGCCGGTTGGCGGCGCTGATGCCCTGGGCGCCGAGCAGGAACGGCGAGGCTGCGTGCAGCACATCGGGGCGAAAGTCGGCGAGCAGTTTCTGCACCTGCGGGCTCGGCATGCCGACCGGAAACTCACGGTAGTGGACCGCGGAGACGGTGTGCACCGGAAAACCGGCGTACTCGGCGGGGGCGCCGTGGGGGGCGATGACCATGGCCTCGTGACCGGTGGCGGCCAGGTGCTCGAGCACCCTGCAGACGCTCGTGGTCACACCGCTCACGGTGGGGAGAAAACTTTCGCTGATTACTGCGATCCGCATGGTTTGAGAGTAAGCAACGAGCATTGCCGCCGAGTAACGGGCGCATGAACAGTGGTCGCGGGCCGTCGGAGTGCAGGCGCCGGATAGTCTGGGCCCATGATTACGTCCACTGAGCCCATCGACCGCCTGTATAGCGTCATCCCCGCCGGCGGCATCGGCTCAAGGCTGTGGCCGCTGTCGCGAGCGGATGCCCCTAAATTTCTGCACGACCTCACCGGGTCAGGGCACACCCTGCTGCGCGACACGTGGGACCGCCTCGTTCCGCTTTCGAACGAACAGCGCATCATGGTCGTCACCGGGCGGGCGCACCGTGCGGCCGTTGAACAGCAGTTGCCCGAACTGACCGACCCGAACGTCGTACTCGAGAGCGAACCGCGCGACTCGACCGCCGCGATTGGCCTCGCCGCGGCCATCTTAGAGCTGCGTGAACCCGGCGTGATCATCGGGTCGTTCCCTGCCGACCATGTCATCAAGGGCGATGCGCTGTTTCGCTCGGCGGTGACGGAGGCGGTTGTCGCAGCGGATGCCGGCTATATCGTCACGATCGGCATTCGGCCGACCGAGCCCGCGATCGGCTTCGGGTACATCAAAAGCGCCGCTTCTTTGGCTATCGACGGGGCACCGAGTGCCCTGGCCGTTGACTCCTTTGTCGAAAAGCCCAGCCCCGACGTCGCTGAGCGCTACCTCGCTGATGGCTGTTACTTGTGGAACGCCGGCATTTTCATTGCCCGTGCCGATCGCCTGTTGGCCGAGATTGAGGCGGCCGAGCCCGAGCTGCACGCCGGGCTGCTCGAACTGGCCGCAGCCTGGGATACCCCGGCCCGTGGCGCCGTCGTCGATCAAGTCTGGCCGCGCCTGAAGAAAATCGCCATCGACTACTCGGTAGCCGAACCGGCCGCCGCCGCCGGCAAGCTTGTCGTGATTCCCGGCCAATTCGACTGGGACGACGTGGGTGACTTCGCCTCGATCGCCAAGCTGCACTCGGGTGGACGCAAAGCTAACCTTGCCATCCTCGGCGAAGGAGCACGGGTGCTCGCCGACTCGTCGAGCGGCATCGTGGTCAGCCACACCGGCCGCATGATCGCGTTGATCGGCGTCGAAGACATTGTCGTGATCGACACGCCCGACGCGTTGCTGGTCACCACGAGCGCGAACGCCCAGAAGGTCAAGGCGGTCGTCGACGCGCTGAAGCTGTCCGGGTCGAGCGATGTGCTCTAGACCCGTACCGGTGTTGGGTTCGCACTGACTAGAATTCCAGTTCATGCTTAAGGGAGTGTCTCTATGCGTCACTTGATTGCTGTTTCTGCCCTCGCGGCGTCTGCTCTGCTGCTGGTCGGTTGCGCGCAGGCGCCGACACCCACCGCGACAACGGATGCGACGGAGCCCGACTACTGCGCTCGCATGGTCACGAACTCGGGCGGTCTCGACGACCGGTCCTTCAACCAGTCCAGTTGGGAGGGGCTGCAGGAGGCGGCGACGAAGTACAGCATTGACACCGATGCGATCGTGTCGACATCGGAGACCGACCTGGCACCCAATGTGAGTCAGGCCGTCGCGACCGGATGCCAGTTCGTTCTCACCGTCGGCTTTGAACTCGCCGATGCCACCCTCGCCGAGGCGACCGCCAACCCCGACGTACACTTCGCGATCGTCGACGAGGTCGTCGAAGCCCCCAACGTGAAACCGATCGTGTTCGACACCGCTCAGGCCTCGTTTCTGGCCGGCTATCTCGCCGCCGGCGTGAGCAAGACCGGCATAGTGGCCACCTTCGGTGGCGGCAACCAGCCGCCCGTCACCCTGTTCATGGATGGCTTCGTCGACGGCGTCGCCATGTACAACGACAAGCACCAGGCTGACGTGCAAGTTCTTGGCTGGAACAAGGACACCCAGGACGGCAGCTTCACCGGCGACTTCGAAGATGTCAACAAGGGGAAGGCTCTCGCCCAGTCGCTCATCGACCTGGGCGCAGACATCATCCTGCCGGTAGCGGGCCAGGTGGGGCAGGGCGCAGCCGCTGCTGCGATCGAGACACCGGGCGTCTCCATTATTTGGGTCGACAACGACGGATACGTCACCCTGCCGACCCAGTTTCAGTCGGTCGTACTCACCAGCGTATTAAAAAATACATCCGCTGCGGTCGTGGAAGCGATCGGAGCCGACCTGGACGGCAACTTCGACAATGAGCCGTTCGTCGGCACGCTCAAGAACGGCGGCGTCGAAATTGCTGACTTCCATGATCAGTCCGCCCTGGTCTCGGTGGAATTGGTCGACGAAATCGAGCAGATACGGTCCGCGATCATAGCGGGGATCATCGTCGTCGAGGGCCCCAGTTCGCCCCAATAAGAGAAGAATCGCCTAGTTAATGTCGCGGCTTGGTAACGACTCGGTCGCGCACCCACAATGCTCATCCGCGCAGCTTCACATTGGGTAACGTGGACCCCACCACGCCCGTGAAATCTCGCTGGGCAGCACCCTGGAGGTCCTCTTGACAATTTCGACCCGGAAGACCGTACTTACCGGTCTTGCAATGTTCGGTACCGTGGCGATGCTCGCCGCCTGTGCTCAGGCTCCCGCCACCACCGACAACAACTCCGCCGCGGCGAGCGATTTTCTGCCCTGCATGGTGTCTGACGAGGGTGGTTTCGACGACAAATCGTTCAACCAGCTCGGTTTTGAGGGGCTTACCGAGGCCTCCGAGACCCTTGGGGTTGAACCGATCACGGTCGAATCCGCCGCCGAGACCGATTACCAGTCCAACGTTCAGAACCTTGTCGACCAGGGCTGCAACCTGATCGTCACCGTCGGCTTCAACCTCGCTGCCGCGACCGTGGAGTCGGCCCTGGCCAACCCCGAGGTCAACTACGCGATCATCGATGACACGGCCGACCTCGACTTCAACGGTGAGATCGACGCGCCGAACATCAAGCCCATTGTCTTCGACACCGCTCCGGCCGCCTTCCTGGCCGGCTATGCGGCCGCTGGCTACAGCAAGACCGGCGTCGTTGGAACCTACGGTGGACTGCAGATCCCGCCGGTCACCATCTTCATGGATGGCTTCGCTGACGGCGTCGCATATTACAACGAGCAGAACGACACCACCGTTCAGACCGTCGGCTGGGACGTCGCATCCCAGACGGGTTCGTTCACCGGTGGCTTCGCCGCCGGAGTCGACTCGCTCGCCAAGGCTCAGGCCCTGATCGACCAGAACGCCGACGTGCTTCTGCCCGTTGGTGGACCGATCTTCCTGAGCGCGATCGAGGCCGTCAAGAGCTCGGGTAAGGACATCGCCATGATCGGCGTGGACGCCGACCTCTACGAGACCTACCCAGACGGTGCTGACCTGTTTTTGACCAGCATCCTCAAGGGCATGAAGGTCGGCGTGGCCGAGGTGGTGGCAAAGGCTGGCGCCGACGATTTCGACGCCACCCCGTTCGTCGGGACCCTGGACAACGACGGCGTGGGCGTTGCTCCGTTCCACAACTTCGAATCCAAGGTTGCCGCGACCATGGTTGACGAGCTCGACGCGATCAAGGCCGGCATCATCGACGGTTCGATCACGGTCGAATCGCCCGCTTCGCCCAAGCAGTAATACGCTGTAGTGACCTGGGGAGGCCGAATTGTCGGCCTCCCCATTTCGTTCCCCCCGCGCAGTGATCCCGCCGGCGCTACCCCAAGAATTCAGGATGAATGAAGCTCGAACTTCGCGGCATCACCAAGCGCTTTGGTGCGCTGGTCGCCAACAACAACATCTCCCTCACCGTCGAGTCGGGTGAAATTCACGCCCTGCTGGGCGAGAATGGCGCTGGCAAGTCCACCCTGATGAACGTGCTGTACGGACTGTATGTCGCCGAAGAGGGCGAAATTTTGCTCGACGACAAGGTCCAGAAGTTTGCCGGTCCGGGCGACGCCATGAAGGCCGGGATCGGCATGGTGCACCAGCACTTCATGCTCGTTCCGGTATTCACCGTGGCCGAGAACGTCGTTCTCGGCCACGAGCAAACCACCTTCGGTGGTCGACTTGATCTGAGCGCAGCCAGGGCCAAGGTGCGGGAGGTCTCTGACCGTTTCGGCTTTGACATCGACCCCGACGCGCTCATCGAAGACCTTCCGGTCGGTGTGCAGCAGCGAGTGGAAATCATTAAGGCGCTATCCCAGGACGCCAAGGTGCTGGTGTTCGACGAACCCACCGCCGTGCTCACCCCGCAGGAAACTGACGAGCTCATGATCATCATGCGTCAGCTCGCCGAGTCCGGCACCTCGATCGTGTTCATCACGCACAAACTGCGGGAGGTGCGCGCCGTCGCTGACCGCATCACGGTCATCCGCTTGGGAACCGTGGTTGGTGAAGCTTCGCCGACCGCGACCAACGCGGAGCTTGCCTCCCTGATGGTCGGCCGTGCCGTCGAACTGACGGTGCACAAGAATTCACCCGAATTGCGAGGCACCGCGCTATCGGTGCAGAACCTCTCGGTGGTCGATTCGCGCAACCAGATCGTCGTAAACAACGTCAGCTTCGACGTGCAGGCCGGCGAGGTGCTCGCCATTGCCGGAGTGCAGGGCAACGGCCAGACGGAACTTACCGAAGCGCTACTGGGCCTGCAGCACCACGTCACCGGGTCGATCGAGCTCGACGGCAAACCACTGCGCGGCTACAGCGTGCGGCACATTCTCGACTCCGGCGTCGGATTCGTACCCGAAGACCGCACCGAAGACGGTCTCGTCGCCGACTTCAGCATCGCCGAGAACCTCATGCTCGACCGCAGCTCGGGGGCACCGTTTGTGAAGGCCGGTAACCTGCAGCTGGGATTTCGGGCCAAGTTCGCCGCCGAGAAAATTGCGGAGTTCGACATTCGGTCGCAGGGCAGCGAGATGGAAGCCGGTCGGCTTTCCGGTGGCAACCAGCAGAAGGTCGTGCTCGCGCGCGAGCTAAGCCGCAACCTGCGCTTATTCGTCGCGGCGCAGCCGACCCGCGGGCTCGATGTCGGGTCGATCGAATTCGTGCACACCCGCATCATTGAAACCCGGGACTCCGGCATTCCGGTCATTGTCGTTTCCACCGAGCTCGACGAGGTCGTGGCTCTTGCCGACCGCATCGCGGTGATGTATCGAGGAGAAATAGTGGGCATCGTTCCCGGCAACACCCCCCGGGCCACGCTCGGCCTCATGATGGCTGGCGAGCCCGCCCCGGCAGCAGAGGCCGCGCGGTGAGTGACACGACAGCCGCCGCGCCGGCGCCAGGTCCCGATCCGGTACCCGGCGTTGTGAAGAAGGACGGCTCCGAACGGTGGACCCAGGCCCTGCGCGATATCACCGGCGGCAGCGCAATGATCTCCGTGCTCGCAGTGGTGCTCGCCCTCGTTGTCGGCGCGGTACTGATCGCGTTCACGAACGATCGCGTGCAGGAAACGGCCGGCTACTTTTTTTCCCGACCGACCGACCTGGTCGGGGCCGTCTGGGAGGCCGTTGCGGGTGCATACTCGGCGTTGTTTCAAGGGTCCATCTATAACTTTCGCGCCCCAAACTTCTTCAACGCTATTCGCCCCCTGACCGAGACCCTCACCTTTGCCACGCCGCTGATCGCGGCGGGTCTCGGCGTCGGCCTCGCCTTCCGGGTCGGCATGTTCAATATCGGTGGCCGCGGGCAGATGCTCATCGCTGCCGGCGCGGCCGGCTGGGTGGCCTTTGCAGTGGAACTGCCCGCCGGCATCCACTTGATCGTCGCGATTGTTGCCGGTCTGCTCGGCGGTGCGCTCTGGGGTGGAATTGTCGGCCTGCTCAAAGCCCGCACCGGAGCCCACGAGGTGATCGTCACGATCATGCTGAACTTCGTGGCGCTGTACTTGATTCAGTTCCTGCTGCGCACCCCCGGTGCGCTGCAGGCTCCAGGCAGCAACAACCCGAAGACGCCGCCCATGGCAGCGACGGCGGTGTTCCCTGAACTGTTCGGCCCGCGCTACAACCTCCATGCCGGCTTTCTCACGGTCATCGCGGCCACAATCTTCGTCTGGTGGCTGCTCAGCCGGTCCAACCTGGGCTTTCAGTTTCGCGCCGTCGGACAAAACCCCAGCGCGGCCCGGGTAGCCGGCATCAACGTGAAGAACGTCTACCTGTACGCCATGGCCATCTCGGGCGCGCTTGTGGGCCTGGCTGGCATCAACCAAGTCCTGGGCACGGTGACCACCGGGTTCGGTGCCGGCATCGACGCCGGCATCGGCTTCGACGCCATCACCGTCGCGCTGCTCGGTCGTTCAAAACCCTGGGGCATCTTTGCCGCCGGTATCCTCTTCGGTGCTTTCAAGGCCGGCGGGTTCGCGATGCAGGCTGCTGAAGGGGTGCCAATCGATATCGTCGTGGTCGTGCAGGCGCTTATCGTGCTGTTCATCGCAGCCCCGCCGCTGGTGCGGGCCATATTCCACCTGCCGACTCCGGGCACCACCAAAGGACCCGAAATTCGCGACGTCAAGACGCGCAAGACCAATGAGGTGGTGGCGAAATGAGTACGATCACGCAAGATTCCGCGCCGCTGCCGTCGTCGGCCCCGATCGTCAAGCTGACGGCGCAGGTTCGCAGCTGGAAGATTCCGATCACGTTCGGCGCCTTTGCCATCGCCTCGGTGCTCCTGTTTGTCGGGCTCGGACGCGGTCAGCGGGGTGAGCTCAGCACCTTCCGACTGTCGGAGGCGCGTGACTTCATCCAACTCCCCGAGGTTGCCCTACCGACCTTCGTGACCGGGGTGGTCGTCGCCGTTGTGCTCGTGCTCATGGCGGTGGCGTCGGCCTGGCTGGTTTATCGCCACCGCAAGATCCCGATCGTGCTGACCATCGTGTTCGCGCTGCTGTTCCTGATCGGCTTTCTGGCCTGGGCGGCGTCCGGCTCGACCATTCCCGTTCCCGGACTGTTGATCGGCACCGTCACCCTCAGCGCCCCGCTCATCTTCGGCGCTCTCGGCGGCGTGCTGTCGGAACGCGCCGGCGTCGTGAACGTAGCCATCGAGGCGCAGCTGCTCGCCGGGGCTTTCAGCTCCGCCGTTGTCGCCTCTGCCACGGGCAACCCCTACCTCGGCCTGCTCGCCGCCATGGTGGCCGGGGCGCTCGTGTCGATGGTATTGGCTGCCTTCGCACTCAAGTACCTCGTCGACCAGGTCATCGTCGGTGTCGTGCTGAACGTGCTCGTGATCGGGCTCACGAGCTTTCTCTACTCGCAGGTGCTCGCCCCGAGTGCCAACCTCAACTCACCGGATGTCTTTCCGCGGCTGAACATTCCGCTGCTCAGTGAAATCCCGATCATCGGCCCGGTTCTGTTTCGCCAGACCATCATCGTCTACGTCATGTATGTCGCTGTCGCCCTGGTGTTCTTCGGCCTGTTTCGCACCAAGTGGGGCCTACGCGTGCGGGCCGTGGGTGAGCATCCGCAAGCCGCCGACACGGTCGGCATCAACGTCAACCGCACCCGATTCATTGCCGTCACCCTGGGCGGCGTCGTCTCCGGATTCGGCGGGGCGTACTTCACTCTCGGCGCGGTCGGTGCGTTCAACAAGGAGATGACCAACGGTATGGGCTTCATCGCCCTCGCCGCGGTGATCTTCGGCCAGTGGCATCCGATCAAGGCCACCCTCGCGGCGCTGCTGTTCGGCTTCGCGACCAACCTGCAGAACGTGCTGGGCATCATCGGCTCGCCGGTACCGAGCGAGTTCATGCTCATGCTGCCCTACGTCGTGACGATCTTCGCCGTCGCCGGGTTCGTCGGCCGCTCGCGGGCACCCGCCGCCGACGGAAAGCCGTACATCAAGTGAGCACAGTGACCATCGACTGGGTGGCGTTGCGCTCGCAGGCCCTCGCTGCCATGAAGACCGCCTACGTGCCGTACTCGAAGTTTCCGGTGGGCGTTGCCGCGCTCGTCACGGACGGGCGAGTGATCAGCGGATGCAACGTGGAGAACGCCTCCTACGGCCTCACCCTCTGCGCCGAGTGCGGTCTGGTTTCCGCCCTGCACCGTAGCGGCGGCGGCCAGCTCGTGGCATTCACCTGCGTCGACGGCACTGGCAACATCCTCATGCCGTGCGGTCGCTGCCGACAGCTGCTCTACGAACACTCCGCGCCGGGCATGCTGCTTGAAACGGTGTCCGGCGTGAAAACCATCGACGAGGTACTGCCGGATGCCTTCGGGCCCCGCCAACTCGCCGACTACCGCGCTGCTGTGGGACCCACACCATGACCACCATCGAAGCGTTCGACGCCGTCGACCTGATCCACACCAAGCGCGACCGCGGCGAACTCAGCGAATCGCAAATCAACTGGCTGATCGACGCGTATACGCGTGGTTTTGTCGGTGACGAGCAGATGGCTGCCATGACCATGGCCATCTTTCTGAACGGCATGAGCCGGATCGAGATTCGCGCCCTCACCATGGCCATGCTTGCGAGCGGCGAGCGGATGAGTTTTACCGGCCTCGGCAAGCCGACCACCGACAAGCACTCCACCGGCGGTGTCGGCGACAAGATCACCCTGCCGCTGATGCCGCTCGTGGCGGTGTTCGGGGCTGCCGTTCCGCAACTCTCCGGCCGCGGGCTCGGCCACACCGGCGGCACCCTCGACAAGCTCGAGTCCATCCCGGGCTGGCGGGCCAACCTCACCAACGCCGAGATGCTCAAGCAGTTGCAGGAGATCGGTGGGGTGGTCTGTGCGGCCGGCAGCGGACTTGCCCCCGCCGACGGCAAGCTCTATGCCCTGCGCGACATCACCGGCACGGTCGAGTCGATTCCACTGATCGCGTCGTCCATCATGTCGAAGAAAATCGCCGAGGGCACCAGTGCGCTCGTACTCGACGTGAAGTTCGGCTCTGGCGCCTTTCTGAAAGACATCGAGCGGTCGCGGGAGCTGGCCCGCACGATGGTCGAGCTCGGTGAGGACGCCGGGGTGGCAACATCCGCTCTGCTGACCAACATGAACGTGCCGCTCGGTTTTGCCATCGGCAACGCCAACGAAGTGCGCGAATCGGTGGAGGTGCTCGCTGGCGGTGGGCCCGCCGATGTGGTCGAACTCACGGTGGCCCTCGCCGAGGAAATGCTCTCGCTCGCCGGAATCACCGGCGTCGACGTAGCCGCGGCCCTCACCGACGGCCGGGCCATGGACAAGTGGCGTGCCGTGATTCGGGCACAGGGCGGCGACCCGGATGCCACGCTGCCGGTCGCCCGCGAAACCCACGTCGTGCACGCTGAGCGGAGCGGCGTATTGGTCGAACAGCAGGCGCTGCCGTTTGGGATCGGTGCCTGGCGGCTTGGGGCTGGCCGGGCGCGCAAGCAGGATCCGGTGCAGCACGCCGCCGGAATCGACCTGCACGCCAAGCCCGGTGACACCGTCGTGGCCGGCCAGCCGCTCTTCACACTCAGTGCCGACGAGCCGGCGCGGTTCGCCCGGGCGCTCGAGGCCGTCGCTGGTGCCTGGCGCATCGGCGACCCCGGCGAGCCCGTGCAGTATGGCGGGCCGCTGATCGCGGAGCGCATCGGGAGCCGCTAGCGACGTCACCCGCGTGCCCGGCGCCCTCTCGCGCACCAGTGATAGCGTGAGGCGCCATCTCTGGCCCCTTGATCTGGGTGAGGTGCCGCTTTTGGCCCCTTGGTGAGCTTTTATGGGGCGAAAGGTGGCATCTCGCCTGAGTCGGGCCGTGCTCGTGGGGCGAAAGGTGGCACCTCACTTGGCTCGGGCGAGGTCGCGGAGTGAGATTGCATACGACCGCCGGCAACCCTGTGGATAACTGCCGGGCCGGTCGCCGACCGTGGCACTCTCAGGCCATGCATATCCAAACTTCGCTCCCTCCCGGCTTCGGGACCGGAGCGTTCACCTGTGTCGAGGCGCTGGCAGCGGGCATCTCGGCTAAGCGCCTGCGGTCGCGCGATATCGAGCATCCGTTCTGGGGGATCTGCGTTGCGGCTGGCAGCGTTCAGAACCTGCAAGACCGTTGCCGGGCATTTCAACAACGGATGCCTGCAGGCGCCTTCTTCAGCCACGCCACTGCTGCCCGCCTGTACGGGGTACCTCTGCCGGAAAACCTCGAGGCTGACCCGCTTATCCACGTGACGGTGGTGGACCCGGATCGGGCTCCGCGAGCAGCGGGGGTCATTGGACATCATGTGGCGAATCCTTCTGGAGTGAGCCGCGTTGCCGGGATGCCGGTGCTCGCGCCGATTTCGGCATGGTGTCAGCTGGCATCCGTTCTCGAATTAGACGATCTGGTGGCCGCTGGAGATCATCTACTGCGGCCTGAGCTTGGACTCGCGACGGCCGTGGAGATTGCCGCGCGGGTTGTGCAGTATGCGGGGCATCGGGGCGCCCTGCGATTGCGCGCGGCTGAGGCACTGATTCGGCCTCGCGTTGAATCCCGGCGGGAAACGTTCCTACGCCTGTTTCTACTGATGTGCGGGTTTCCCGAACCGGAAACAAACATGGACATTCCACTGCCGCGCGGCAAGCGACGCGTGCGCGGCGACCTCGTCTACTTTCGCTATAAGGTTCTGGTGGAATACGACGGGGAGCAGCACCGTACCGACGACGTGCAGTACAACCGCGACGCCGAACGCCTGCACGATCTGCGTGAGGCGGGCTGGCTGGTGATCACTGTGCGGAAGGGGTCGTCGAAGGAATGGGTGCGTGATGCCGTTGATGCGGCACTGCGTTCGCGAGGGTGGCGCCCGTAGCTTCGCCGCCGTCACAAAACAAGGCCCGTCGGGTGCCTAAGCTGGGGACATGCAAAAACGCACCCTCGGACGAACTGACCGCACTGTTTCCGTGATCGGCCTGGGCACCTGGCAGCTCGGGGGCGACTGGGGCGCCGTGTCCGACGCCGACGCGACCGCAGTGCTGGCGGCATCCGCTGATGCCGGTGTCACCTTTTTCGACACGGCGGATGTCTACGGTGACGGCCGCAGCGAGCGGCTGATCGGGCAGTTTCTGGCCCATGACGCGCTTGGTGCCGACGTCACCGTCGCCACCAAGATGGGCCGCCGCGTCGAACAAGTTCCCGAGAACTTCGTGCTCGCCAATTTTCGGGAATGGACCGACCGGTCCCGGGCAAACCTCGGCATGGACACCCTCGACCTCGTGCAGCTGCACTGCCCGCCGAGCGCGGTGTTCGACTCCGGCGAGGTGTACGACGCGCTCGACACCCTCGTCGGCGAGGGCGTCATGAAGAACTACGGTGTGAGCGTGGAGACCTGCGACCAGGCCCTCGCCGCGATCAGCCACCCTGGTGTCGCCACGGTGCAAATTATTTTGAACGCCTTTCGGCTCAAGCCGCTCGATCAGGTGCTGCCGGCTGCGCGCGCCGCCGGAGTCGGTATCATCGCCAGGGTTCCGCTGGCCAGCGGGCTGCTTACCGGCAAATATTCTCACGAGACCGTCTTCGCCGAAAGCGACCACCGCAACTTCAACCGTGATGGCAGCCATTTTGACGTCGGTGAGACCTTCTCCGGCGTGGACTTCGAGGTCGGCTTGCAGGCGGCCACCGAATTCGCAGCCCTGGCTCCGGCCGGCCTCACGCCGGCCCAGGCCGCACTGGCCTGGGTCGCCCAGATCGACGGCGTGAGCGCCGTCATCCCGGGAGCCCGCTCGGTCGCACAAGCGCAGGGCAATGCCGCGGCCGGCCTGGCTGAGCCGCTCGGCATCACCTTCAACGAGGGCGTGCAGGACATCTACGACCGGCTCCTGCGCGAGCAGATCCACCCGCGCTGGTGATGCGTCGGCGGTCGTCGGGCAGCCTGGGACCGGCTTTCACCAACCTGTTCACCGCGAGCCTGGCGAGCAACCTCGGCGACGGAATCGCCCGCACGGCGCTGCCACTGTTAGCCGCCCGGCTGACCAACGATCCCTTGCTGATCAGCGGAATCGCTGCCATGGCGATGCTGCCCTGGCTCCTCTGCGCCATTTCTGCCGGAATCCTGGTCGACCGCATCGACCGCCGCATCGCGCTCGGGATGGCCAATACGGTACGGATGCTGCTGGCCGTCACCCTGTGTCTGCTTTCGATTACCGGCACCCTCAGCATCGTCTGGCTTTATGTCGTGATCTTCATTTATGGCGCCTTCGAGACGGTCTACGACGGGGCCACCAGAGCGGTGGTGCCGAGCATCGTCGGACGCAGCGACCTGCCGCGCGCCAACTCCCGCATCGAGGCTGGCGAGCTGGTCGTGCAGAATTTTCTGGCCGGACCGTTCACGTCCTTGTTATTCGCGGTGTCGGTCATCATCCCGCTCGGGGTGAACGCGCTCGCTTTTCTCGTGGCCGTCGTGCTGGCCTTGCTACTGCCGAAAATCGCGTCGGGGCGCCAGCACGTACTGATCGGGGCCAAGCCCGAATCGGCCTGGTACCGCCAGTTCGTCGATGGCTACCGGTTCATCGTGAAGAGCCGCATGCTCGTGACGCTCTGGCTGCTCAGCACCGTGGTCGGCCTCGCGTTCTCGTTCGCGACGGCGAGCTTTGTGTTGTTCGTGCTGGGACCGCTTGGGGTTCCAGAGCTCTGGTTCGGCCTGTTCATGCTGAGCGGGGCGGTCGGCGGTATCGTCGCATCCGTTTTCACTGCACCTCTGAAGAACCGGTTGAACGCGGGGCCAACCATGGCGCTCATGATCGTATTGAGTGGCCTGTCATTTCTCGCGGTCGGACTGTGGCCGAACCTCTGGGTCACCGTCGTGTTCTTCGCGGTGAGCAGCGGCGCCGTCACGGTCTGGAATATCCTGGTGATGTCGCTGCGGCAGAGCATCATTCCTGGCCATTTGCTCGGGCGGGTGCACGGCACCTGGCGTACCCTGCTCTGGGGTGCGATGCCGGTGGGTAGTGTGCTCGGTGGGTTGGTCGGCCGCATCGATCTCGCGTTGCCCTTCACCATGGGCGGCGTGGTCGCGACCGGGCTCGGCATCGTGTTCTACCGCTTTGTCAGTTCGCTGCCCAACCCGGAGGATGTGCCAGACCCCCTCGGGCCAGACGCGCTCGTGCCGCTGTAGGGTTCAGTCGAGGTCGTCGGGGTCTTTGCCGGTGCGCTCGCCGCTGTCGAGTGCCGCAATCGCCGCAAGATCCTGCGGGTCGAGCACAATGTCGAACACGTCGATATTGGCTCGAATACGCGCCGGTGTGACCGACTTGGGAATGACAATGTTGCCGAGCGACAGGTGCCAGGCGATCACGATCTGCGCCGCCGATTTGCCGTGCCGGGCGCCGATCGCGTCGAGGGTCGGGTTGCCGATTGCGCGCCCGCGGGCCAGGGGTGACCACGCTTCGGTACGGATGCCGTGGGCCGCGTCATACCCGCGCACCTCGCTTTGCGGCAACCACGGGTGCAACTCCACCTGGTTGAGCACGGGCACGACCTCGGTCTCGGCCAGGAGCCGGTCGAGGTGGTGCGGGTGAAAATTGGAAACGCCGATCGAGCGAGCCCGGCCCGTGGCGCGGATCGCTTCGAGGGCGCGATAGGTGTCGACATAGCGGTTCTGCTTCGGGGCCGGCCAATGGATCAGGTACAGGTCGACGTAGTCCAGGCCCAGCTTGGCGAGGCTCTCATCGAAGGCTTTCAACGTTTCGGCGTAGCCGTGGCGGTCATTCCAGACCTTGGTCGTCACAAACACGTCTTCCCGGGGCACGCCGGAACGCGTGAGTCCCTGCCCGACGCCGACCTCGTTCTCGTAAAGCGCGGCGGTGTCGACGTGACGGTACCCGGCGTCGAGCGCGACCTGCACGGTCTCGGCAGCGAGGTCATCCGCTACCTTGTACACCCCGAGACCGAGCTGGGGAATTACGTGGCCATCGTTGAGCGTGAGGGAGATCATTCCTCCATCTAACTCTGACCGGTCAGGTGAGTATCACCCTCCGCGTCGCCGAACCGTGAGTTTCGCACGTCGACCCGTGAGTGTAGGGCCGCTGAATCGTTCAAATCGGTCCGAAACTCACGGTTCGGCGAACTGGAGTCAACGAAACTCACGGCTCAAGGGGAGGAGAAAAGTGGGCAGCTAGGAGACCTGCACCTGGATGGGCTCGGTGTCGGGAATGGGGCTGATGTCCCGGCCACGGAGGTCGGGGTGCCAGCGACGACCGAGCGCGGGAATGATGCAGCCGAGGGCGGCGAAGCCCGCGGCGACATAGATCGCCGAGACCGGCCCGGACTGGTCGATCGAGAACCCGGCAATGGCAGAGCCCAGGGCGGCCCCGATCAGCTGGCCGGTACCGACCCAGCCATAGGCCTCGGCGGTGTCGCTGAACTTCACGCTCGCCGAGACGATGCCGAACAAGACTGCGAAGGCGGGAGCGATGCCGACCCCCGCCACGAGCAAGGCCAGGGACAGCCACCAGAAGGTGAGCCAGAGGCTTGCCAGGGCGAGTCCGATCGTGACGATCAGCATGCGGGCGGCGAGTGCCCACGGTCCGATCGGGGCGTGGCCGAGTGCGAGCCCGCCGATCAGGGAGCCGATGGCGAAGATGCCCAGCACCCAGCCGGCGTCGGCGCTGCCGTGCCCGAACACGGCGACCACTCCGGCCTCGACGGCGGCGCAGGCGGCTACGAGGGTGAACCCGACGACGGTGCTGAGCAGCACTTCAGGCTTCTTCAGCACCACACCGAGCTTGCGGCGGCTGCGCGGGATGCGCACCCGCCCCACCTCCGGCAGGGAGACGAACCAGATTCCCCCGGCGACCAGAAAAAATGCGGCGAGCAGGATGCCTGCCGTCGTCGACACCTGCAGCGCCACGAAGGTCGCGATGACGGGGCCGAGTACCCAGATGATCTCCTGCGCCGAAGCGTCGAGCGAAAACAGCGGGGTGAGTTGGCGGGAGTTGACGATCTTGGGATAGATGGTGCGCACGGCTGGCTGGATCGGCGGCGTCGACAGGCCGGCCACGAATCCGATGAGCATGAGGCTCGGTACCGACAGCGGAACCAGCGCCATGACGATGATCGACACCGCGCAGATGAACATGGTCGCGATGATCACCGGGCGCATGCCGAGCCGTCCCATCAGGCGACTGGTGAGGGGACCCGCGATGGCCTGGCCGATGCTCATTGCGCCGAGAACGAGCCCGGCAGCGCCATAGGAATCAAAGATCTGTTCGATGTGAATGAGAAAGGCGAGCGAGAGCATGCCGAACGGAAAACGGGCCGTCAGCTGCGCGCCAATCAGGCGGGACACGCCGGGTGTACGCAGGAGGGTCCAGTAACTTTTCACAATGATTTCAGTCTAAGGTCGCGCGCGTTGAAATCTGGGGCACCCGACGTGACCCGTGTGGGCCTGACGATCTCGACCGCACCGCCCGTTGTGAGGACAGGCATGCCATACTAAGGTTATGCTTACCTTACCGATTCGGACCAGCCTGGGTGCTGCTGCGGTCACTGACCGCCCGGCCTACCGTCCTTATCGGGCCACCGTGGTCGGCATTCGGTCGCTGAGTGATCATTTCACCCGGCTGACGTTCTTCGGTGAGCAATTCGATATTTTCGGCACTGCCGGGCTCGATCAGCGCGTCAAGATCGTGCTGCCACTGCCCGGCTGCGGGCTTTCCGATATCGGCGCTGATGACGACCGCCCCGGTATCGGCGGCACATGGTACGACCGCTGGCGCGCGCTGCCCGACGCCGACCGCAACCCGTTTCGCACCTACACAATTCGAGCAGTGCGCCCCGATCAACGCGAGATCGATGTGGATTTCGTGACCCACACCGGCCACGACACCCTCGGTCCGGCCGCGCGCTGGCTGCAGGCGGTGTCCATCGGCAGTGACGTTGTCATCGTCGGCCCCGACCAACGCAGCCCTGGTCGTGCGATCGGCCTCGACTGGCACCCCGCCCACGCGACCGACCTGCTGCTGGCCGGTGATGAAACCGCCGCCCCCGCTATCGGCAGCATCCTCGAGAGCCTGCCCGCTGGCCGCCGTGCCCGCGCCTTCATCGAAGTGCCCACCGAAGCGGATGCTCTGGCCCTCGTGCTGCCGAACGGTTGCGAGATCACGTGGCTGGCCCGCGACGCAGCGCCGCACGGAGAACGCCTGGACGAAGCCGTGCGGGACTGGGTCGCCGACAACGGCGCGCTCGTCCATCTGGCGGTCGCCGCACACCCGGAGCCGTTCGCCGAGGTCGACGTGGACTGCGATCTGCTCTGGGAATCGCCGAACGACGAAGCCGGCACCGGCTTCTACGCCTGGCTCGCGGGCGAATCCTGCATGATCAAACTGCTTCGACGTTTTCTGGTGAGCGAGACCGGCATCGACCGTTCCAGGGTGGCCTTCATGGGCTACTGGCGGCTCGGCCGGTCCGAAGCTCAATGACCCTGATCCACGAACGCCCCACGCCCACCCGCACCCGTCCGCGTCGCGTCGTCATCGGCTTCGCTCTCGCGTTGGTGCTGCTCGGCCTGAGCATCGCCGCCTCGCTGCTGGTCGGCACCCGGGAGATCGCCCTCGGCACCGTTGTCGAGGCATTGCTCAGCCCCGACGACACCGTGACGGACCACACCGTCATCCTCGACCTGCGAGTGCCGCGCACCGTCGTCGGCCTCCTCGCCGGCCTCGCCCTCGGCCTGGCCGGCGCCCTGATGCAGGGCGTCACCCGCAACCCGCTCGCCGACCCCGGTCTGCTCGGCGTCAATGCCGGGGCCTCACTGTTCGTCGTCGCCGGAATCGCCTGGTTCGGTGTGACATCCTCGCTCGGCTACGTCTGGTTTGCCTTTATCGGAGCTGCCGTCGCCGCGACGATCGTATACCTGATCGGTTCGCTCGGTCGGGAAGGCGCCACCCCGGTCAAGCTCGCGCTCGCCGGAACCGCGCTCACCGCCGCGTTCACCTCGCTCATCACCATCGTGCTGCTCGCCGACACCGAAACCTTCGACCGCTACCGGTTCTGGGCGGCCGGATCCTTGGTGGCTCGCGGCCTCGACGCCGCCCTGCCACTCGCCCCCTTCATCCTGGTCGGCGCGGTTCTCGCCATCATGGCGGCCCGCATGCTCAATGCCCTCGCCCTCGGCGACGACCTCGCCAGGGGGCTCGGTCAGAACCTCGTGGTCGCCCGCATCGTCTGCGCTGTTGCAATCGTGCTGCTCTGTGGCTCGGCGACGGCGATGGCCGGCCCGATCGTGTTCGTCGGCCTGGCCGTACCGCACGTGGCCCGCTGGATCACCGGTCCCGACTATCGCCTCATCATCGCCTTCTCCGCCCTCTTTGGCCCCACCCTGCTCATCGCGGCTGATGTGCTCGGTCGCCTCATTGCGCAGCCCGGCGAGATCGAGGCGGGCCTCGTCGTGGCGTTCCTCGGAGCTCCGGTGCTCATCGCCCTCGTGCGCCGCGTGAAACTGGCCGGCCTGTGAAGCTCAGCGCGCAGAAAGCGGATGCCGCCCCTCGCACCGTCCCCTCATTGGCCGCCGCGCGCGCCGGCCGCAGTAGGCGCAACCGGAGCGTCATGCTCGTGCTGGTCGGCGCCCTCGTGATCGTCGCCGCGTTCAACCTTGCCGTCGGCGCGTACTCGCTCAGCGTGCCCGACCTGCTTGGCACCCTCACCGGGCAGGGCACGCAGAGCGAGAACTTCATCGTGCTCTCGCTGCGGCTGCCGCGGCTGACCCTCGCCCTGCTCGTGGGAGTGGCGTTCGCGCTGTCGGGAGCGCTGTTCCAGACCGTGCTGCGCAATCCGCTCGCGAGCCCCGACATCATCGGGGTGACCGGGGGAGCGAGCGCCGCCGCCGTCTTCGGTATGCTCATCCTCGGATTCGGTGCCGTCGCCACCTCCCTCGCCGCGTTCGCCGGGGCCATCATCGTCGCCTGCGCCATCTACCTGCTGGCACGCCGCGGCGGCGTGGTCGGTTATCGCTTCGTACTGATCGGCGTGGGGATCGCGTTCATGGTGCAGGGCCTGCTCGGCTACCTGCTCTCCCGCGCCAATCTCAACGACGCGCAGGGCGCCCTGCTGTGGCTGGTCGGCAGCGTGAGCGGCGCCCGCTGGCAGGATATTGCGGTCGTCGCGGTCGTGCTGCTGGTGCTGCTGCCCGTCATTCGCGCGCTGAGCAGCCGCCTACGCGCCCTGCAACTCGGCGATGATCTCGCGACGAGCCTCGGTGTCGGCGCTGAACGCACCCGGCTCATACTGCTCGTGATCGCTGTTGCGCTCGCCGCGACGGCGACCGCTGCCGTCGGTCCGCTCGCCTTCGTGGCCTTCGTGGCGGCGCCGATCGCCCGGCGAATTGTCGGCACCGGCGGACTCGCCCTCCTTCCCGCGGCCCTCGTCGGTGCGCTCATCACGACCGTGGCCGACTTCACCGCCCAACACCTGCTCCCCGGGCAACTCGAACTGCCCGCCGGAATCATCACGGGCGCGATCGGCGCCCCCTACCTGCTCTGGCTGCTCGCCACCAGCAACAAAACCGGAAAGGGCGCCTGATGCCCCACCTGCTGCGCGCCGAGGGAATCAGCCTCGGCTACGACCAGACAACCATCATTGAGAACCTCGACCTCGAGGTCATTCCCGGGGCCATCACCGTCATCGTCGGTGCCAACGCTTCGGGCAAGTCCACCCTGCTCAAGGGGCTCTCGCGTCTGATTAAACCGGATGCCGGCCAGGTCACCCTCGGCGGCCGCAACATCGCCGCCCTGCCCGGCAAGACGGTCGCGACCATCGTCGGGCTCCTGCCGCAGCAGCCCGTAGCCCCGGATGGCATCACAGTGGCTGACCTCATCGGGCGTGGCCGCTACCCGCACCAGGGCTGGTTTCGGCAGTGGTCGAGCACCGACGACGAGATCGTCGCCGCAGCGATGACCGCCACCAACACCCACGAGCTCGCTCGGCGCCGCCTCGAAGACCTCTCCGGCGGGCAGCGCCAGCGCGTCTGGATTGCCATGGCGCTCGCCCAGGATCCCGAAATTCTGCTGCTCGACGAACCGACCACTTTTCTCGACGTGACCCACCAGATCGAGGTGCTCGACCTGCTGCTCGAGCGCAACCGTGTGCGCGGCACCACCGTCGTGATGGTGCTGCACGATCTCAACCTCGCGGCCCGCTACGCCGACCACCTCATCGTCATGTGCGCCGGGCGCATCGTCGCCAACGGCACGCCGGCCGAGACGCTCACGACCGAGATCGTGCAGCACGCCTTCGACCTCGAGGCGCGCATCGTTCCCGACCCGGTCTGCGGCGCCCCGATGGTGGTGCCGATCGGCCGGTTCCACGGGCGGGTGCCGACGGTGCACACCGAGGCCGTGAATCGAAGACGAAATGATCCTGAATTAGGGTAGGCTACCCTTATAACGCAGGGCTGTCAGGTCGCCTGCGACCGACGACTGGAGAACCACGTGTCCCGACGCCTTACCCTCGCGCTCGCTGCTGCCGCGAGCATCCTCGCCCTCGGCCTCAGCGGTTGCACGGCCGCCGCCGATGACGCGACTGCTCCGGCTGCCGATGCCGCGGCATCCGGCAGCTTTCCCGTCACCATCGAGCATGCCTTCGGCGAAACCACAATCGACCAGCAGCCGACCCGCGTCGTGGCCTGGGGCTGGGGCAGCGCCGACGACGCGATCGCGCTCGGCGTGATTCCAGTGGCCATCCCCTTCCATAGCTACGGCGGCGACCAGAACGGCGTGCTGCCGTGGATCAGCGAGGCACTGGAAGGCGAAGAGATGCCGGTCATATTGCCAGACACCCAGGAGCCGCCCTACGAAGACATCGCTGCGGCCGCCCCCGACGTGATTCTGGCCGCCTACTCCGGTATCACCGAACCGGAGTACGACCTGCTGAGCAAGATTGCTCCCGTCGTCGCCTACCCGGGCGACGCCTGGGCCACCCCGTGGCGCGATCTGATCGAGATCACCGGAACCGCACTCGGCAAGACCGACGAGGCGAGCGCGCTGCTTACCTCGATCGACACCGAAATCGCCGACCAGGCCGCCGCGCACCCCGAATTCGCCGGTAAAACCATCGCCCTGACGAGCGACAGCGCCGGCAGCTTTTACGTCTACAAGAAAGACGACCCGCGCGTCGACTTCACCCTCGACCTCGGCTTCGTCAGCGCGCCCGCCGTTGACGAACTCGCGACCGACGAGGCGAGTTTCTACTACACGCTCAGCTACGAGCAACTCGACCAGCTCGACAGCGACCTGCTGGTGAACTTCGGTTCCACCCAGGAAGAGTCCGACGCATTCCTTACCGCGAGCTACGCCCAGGCCATGCCGCAGGTACAGGCCGGCACGGTCGCGTCCCCGGTCGGCGCGGCCTTCATCAGCTCGGTCTCCCCGCCCACCGGACTCTCACTGTCCTGGGGCCTCGAGGACTACGTTGCGCTGATCGCGGCCGCGGTCAAGTAAGGCCCTTTTAAAAAGCGGATGCCGCAGCGCCAACTCGCTGCGGCATCCCGGTGTCTCTTCACCGATCAGCGCCCTGTTTAGCCGACCGGTCTACGGCTCGACAGAACCGCGTTTGGCGACGCCAGCATCGAGCCGCTTGCGAAACTCCAGATATCCGATCGACTCCCGGTCGGCGTCAAGGTCGAACTGCGGCTCATAACCGAGCGTGAGATACAGCGCCACCGCCTCCGGCTGGCGCGCCCCCGTGGTCAGCACAATAGAACGGATGCCCCGCCGGGCAGCTTCGGCCTCCAGCTCGGCCATCACTTGGCGGGCGAGGCCGCGCCTTCGGTGCGCCGAGTGGGTCCAAACTCGCTTGATCTCGACGGCACCAGCATTCTCGGCCCGCATGAACGCTCCGCCGGCAACAGCGCTGCCGTTCTCCACCAGCAGGAGAAACGTGCCACCGTCGATCGGTTGAAAGCGCCGGGCCGGATACCGGCTGAGCTCGATCGAGGACGGAATTCCGTCGTTGAGGCCGTAACGCTCGTCGTACTCCCGCGAGAGTTCAGCCACCATCGGGGCCGCGAGCGGGTCGGTCGGTGACGTGTACAAAATATTCGGGGTTTCGGTAGACACCTCTCGACGATAGATCCGCGGCATCCGCTCGTCAAAATTTCCCTGTGGGGTTAGCGCTCGAATTTGCCGCCCCGCGCTTGCACTAGGCTCGTTAGGTCTTACCCGCGTGTGGGCTCATCGTCGAACCCGCGCATTTTCGACCATCTAGAGAAGGAAGTGCCATGCGCGCACGCTATGTTATTCCGGCATTCGCTGCCGCCGCCGTCTTGCTGCTGACCGGCTGTGTCGACAACTCCACTCCGACCGCAACGACATCGCCGGATGCCGCGAGCACCATCGAAGCGGATCCCGCGGCGGTCGCGCTGCTCCCCGCGGACATTGCAAGCGCGGGTGTGCTCGTCGTCGGAACCGACGCGGCCTACCCGCCGAACGAGTTCAAGGACGAGTCGGGGGCACCGATCGGCTGGGGTATCGAGCTCGCCAACGGTATCGCCGCCAAGCTCGGCCTCACCACGAAGTACAAGATCGCATCGTTCGACACCATCATTCCAAGCATCACCGGTGGCACCGTCGATATCGGTGAATCCTCCTTCACCGATAACCTCGAGCGCGAGAAGCAGGTTGACTTCGTCAACTACTACAACGCCGGAATCCTCTGGGCCGCGCCCGTTGGCAGCACCGTCGACCCCGACAATGCCTGCGGCCTGACCGTCGCCGTGCAGGACAACACGGTTGAAGAGACCGATGAGTTGCCCGCCAAGAACGCGGCCTGCGTCGCGGCCGGCAAGGAGCCCATCGACGTGCTGCCCTACGGTTCGCAGGACGAAGCGACCAACGCGGTCGTGCTCGGCAAGGCCGATGCGCTCAGCGCCGACTCGCCCGTCACCCTCTACGCCATCTCCAAGGCCGACGGCGAGCTGCAGCCCGCCGGAGAGAGCTTCGACACGGCGCCGTACGGCATCACCGTCGACAAGGGATCCGAGCTGACGGCGGCCGTGCAGGCCGCCCTGCAGTCCATGGTCGATGACGGTTCCTACGGCAAGATCCTCGACGCGTGGGGTGTCACCGATGGTGGCATCGACACCATCACCATCAACGTCGCCGCCAACGGCTAGAAAGAGTAAGCGACCCACATCATGACGAACACGACGGCGACCGGCGTCAAGACAGAGCCCGGTATCAAGGCCATTCGCCTGCGCCACCCGTGGCGCAATACCTTCGCGGTCGTGTTGCTGCTCATCGTGGCGCTGTTCATCGCCGATGCGGCGATGCGCCCGGCCTACAACTGGCCGGCGGTCGGCAAGTACCTGTTCGACCAGCGCATCTCGCAGGCGGCGTTCATCACCCTGCAGCTCACGGTCTACTCCATGGTCATCGCGATCATTCTCGGGGTGACCCTCGCCATCATGCGGCTCTCACCCAACACGGTCGTCAGCAGTATCGCCTGGGTCTACCTGTGGATCTTCCGTGGTACCCCGGTGTACGTTCAACTCGCATTCTGGGGCCTGATCGGCACGATCTACCAGACCATCGACATCGGGTTGCCCTTCACCGAACCGTGGGTGTCTTTTCCGACCAGGGTCGCGCTGAGCGCGTTCATTCTCGCGATCGTGGGACTGGCCCTCAACGAGGCCGCCTACATGGCCGAGATCGTGCGCGCCGGCCTGCTCTCGGTCGACAGCGGGCAGGAAGAAGCGGCGACCGCGCTCGGTATGAGCTGGTTCCAGACCATGGTGCGCGTGATCGTTCCCCAGTCGATGCGGGTGATCATTCCGCCGGCCGGCAACGAGGTCATCTCGATGCTCAAGACGACCTCGCTCGTGACGGCCATTCCCTTCACCCTCGAGCTGTACACGCGCTCCCGCGACATCGCCGCCGTGACTTTCGAAACAGTGCCGATGCTCATCGTCGCGTCGATCTGGTACCTGTTCTTCACTTCCATCCTCATGGTCGGCCAGTACTTTCTCGAGAAGCGGTTCGCCCGCGGCATTGGCGACCGCCGTCCAGACAAGAAAGCGGATGACGCGACCGCGTCGATCACGGGCACCATGACCGGGGTCACCCCGGTCGTCGGCAGTGGTCAACCCACCGTTGTGCTGCCCTCCACCGACCCGCACAAGGAAGACCGCTGATGCTAGACACCCCCATGGTGGTCGCCGACCGCGTCTCCAAGAGTTTCGGCTCCAATGAGGTGCTCAAGAGCATCTCGCTCGAGGTCAAGCGCGGCGAGGTCATGTGCCTGGTCGGGCCAAGCGGCTCGGGCAAGTCCACCTTTCTGCGCTGCATCAACCATCTCGAGGTCGTCTCGTCCGGACGCCTGAGCGTGGATGGCGAACTCATCGGCTACCGCGAGGCCAACCACAAGCTCTACGAGATGCGCCCCAAGGAGGCGGCGCGGCAGCGCCGCGACATCGGCATGGTGTTTCAGCGCTTCAACCTGTTTCCACACATGACCGCTTTGCAGAACGTGATGGAAGCGCCCATCCGGGTCAAGGGCCTGTCGAAGGCCGGGGTCGAGGCCAACGCCCGCGCCCTCCTGGCCCGGGTCGGTCTCGCCGAACGAGCCGACTACTACCCCGCGCACCTCTCCGGCGGACAGCAGCAGCGGGTCGCGATCGCCCGTGCCCTCGCCATGGAGCCCAAGCTCATGCTGTTCGACGAACCCACCAGCGCGCTCGACCCCGAGCTGGTCGGCGAGGTGCTCGACGTCATGCAGGTCCTGGCCCGCGACGGCATGACCATGATCGTGGTCACCCATGAGATGGGTTTCGCCCGGGAAGTCGCCGATTCGCTGGTCTTCATGGACGGCGGTGTCGTCGTCGAGAGCGGTGTACCCACCGAGGTGCTCGCCAACCCCCAGCACCACCGCACCCAGGCCTTCCTCTCCAAGGTGCTCTAGCCCCACTCACCCCTTTCCGGGCCCGGGCCCGGAAAGGGGGCCCATGATCTATCGTGGCCCGGTTCCGTAAGGTGGGCCCGGCGGCAACCCGTGGCAGCAGAGGCCCGTTATCCGGCGAGCACCTTTTGGATGCGTTGCAGTGAGACAGACTCCGCCGCTTTGAGTTCCTGCGCGAACAGACTGATCCGCAGTTCCTCGATCATCCAGCGGGCGCGCAGAACGGAGACGTCAGCATCCGCCTTAAGCGGCATGGTACCGCCGGCGTTCTCGAACCGAGTGGTCGCGGCCTGGGTCTCGTTCATCCAGACCCGGTCGCGGCTCGGGTTGTCGACGAGTTTGGGCACCCGGGCACTGATACCACCGAGATAGCGCGGCAGATGGCGCAACTGGGCGAGACCGGTTTCGCTGACGAAACCGGGATAGACCAATGCGGTGAGCTGTTGGCGCGCGTCGCTGATTCCCGGCAGCAGCGCCATGCTGGTTGCAGCCTTGAGTGCCCTATCAGCCAGGCGTTGAGCGGTGAGAATACGGGCGACCAGACCCACCGTTTCGAACATGGAGTCCATCACCACCCCCGATACTCGATCGCGAATGGTGTCGAACTCCGCCTTCATGAACACCTGGCCACCCGGACGCACCCTAAAAAGCACGTCGTCGACCGCTGCGGCAAGACAATCCTCGAACAGGGCCTGCGTGGTCTTGTACGGGCTGGTCGCAAGGCTCAGCTTTTCGGCGGCGGTCAAATGCTGCTGCACATACGCGGCCGGTGACGGCGTCGCGAGCAGCAGCAGCCGGCGCACCCCGCGGGGCAGCGCGCGGGCCTGCTCCAGCTCGGTGCTCATCATGCGAATAGAAACGGATGCCCCATCATCGACCAGCGTCGGATACCCGCGAATCGTGTTGTCGCACTGTTTGGTGTCGAGGAAGCGGGGGAGCTCGCCGAGGTCCCAGGTGGTGAGGCCGCCGCGTTCGATCGCGTTGCTCGGCGCCGCAGCGCTCGTTGCCTTCGCAACGCTCTCGCGCACCCGGGTGCCGAGCCGGCGCTGAAGGTCGCTGAGGTTCTTGTCGGCGGCGACGGTGCGTCCGCGCTCGTCGGTGACGACAAACGTCATGCGCAGGTGTGCGGGAATCCGGCCGAGCTCGAAGTCGCGCGCGCTCACCGGCACGTAGGTCAGCTTCTGGATCAACGCCGCGAGCGTCTCGGCGAACGACGCGTCGGGAATGGGCGTCGGCAACGCCATGACGATGCCGGGCTCGCCGGGCAGTTCGCTCAGTAGTCGAGTGGCCCAGTCGGCGGCGGGAACGACATTGCGGCGGATGCTCTTCGGCAGCGACTTGATCATGGCGGTCACCAATTCGGCCCGGAGGCCGGGCACCTGCCAGTCGAAACCGTTCGGCGAGAGACGGGCAAGCAGCGCGAGCGGGATGCGTACGGTCACGCCGTCATCTTCTTCGCCGGGTTCGAACCGGTAACCGAGGGTCAAACGTTGGTCGCCCTGCTGCCAGCTTGGCGGAAAGAGCCCCTCATCGATCTCGGGGGAGTCCTCGGCCACGAGCGCGTCGGCGGTCATGGTGAGCAGGTCGGGGGTGTCGAACCTGGCGGTGCGCCACCAACCCTCGAAGCTCTTGGTCGACGACACGTCGGCCGGAATGCGGCGCTGGTAGAAGTCGAAGACGGCCTCGTCATCGAAGAGGATGTCCCGGCGCCGGGTGCGCTCCTCCAGCTCGGCCAGTTCCTCCCGCAGCCTGGCGTTGGCCCGCTCAAATGCCCACATTCCGGGGTCGCCGGTCTGGCCGGGCCGGCCGCCGCGGCTCGCGCTGCTGCCAACCATCGGTGCGCCGCGGCCGGAACCGCGCCCGCCCGAAGCCGTGCCGCCGTCGACCGAGATGTTGACACGTTCGTTGCGGGACGGTCCCCGCCCGCCGCGATCGGCTTCCTTCTCTGCTGCCGACGTTTGCGGCCCCGACGCACGGTCCCACTCGCCCTCCACCAGTGCGTGGCGAATGAACAGCTCCCGGGCGTAGGCCGGGTCGATCCGGGAGAACTGCACCCGGCGGCGGGCCACGATAGGCACGCCGTACAGCGTCACACGTTCGTAGACCACGGCGGCGCCCTGCTTCATCTCCCAGTGCGGTTCAGAATAGCTGCGCTTGCACAGGTTGCCGGCGAGGGGTTCGGCCCAGGCCGGGTCGACGACCGCGTTCATGCGGGCAAACAGCCGGCTGGTCTCGACCAGTTCGGCGCTCATGACCGCGCTCGGCTGCTTCTTCGCCAGCGTCGACCCGGGAAAGAGTACGAAGCGTTGCTGACGAGCACCGACGTAGTCCTTCTTGGCGACGTCTTTCAGGCCGATATGGGAGAGGAGCCCGGCCAGCAACGATCGGTGCACGCCGTCGGGGTTCGTGCTCGGCTCACCGAGATGCAGGCCGAGCGGCTTGGCCAGCTGGCGCAACTGCCGCAGCACGTCCTGCCACTCGCGCACTCGCAGGTAGTTGAGGTATTCGTTCTTGCACAGGCGTCGAAAGGCACTCGAACCCAGCTCGGACTGCTGCTTCTCGAGGTAGTTCCAGAGGTTGAGCAGGCTGAGGAAGTCGCTCGTCGGGTCGGCAAACCGGGCATGAAACTGGTCGGCCTGGGCGCGACGCTCGAGCGGGCGCTCCCGCGGGTCCTGAATGGTCAGTCCGGCCACGATCGCCATGACTTCCCGGCTGGTGCCCTGCGTCTTCGACTCGATCACCATGCGGCCAAAGCGCGGGTCGATCGGCAGCTGCGCGAGCTGCTGGCCGATGCGAGTGAGGCGCGGGGTCGCCGGGGACGCGGGGGTCGCCGGTGCGGTGGCCGGGGCGGAGGCATCCGCTTCGCTGCTGGTGGCCCGGGCGGCGCCGCGACCGCTCTTGGTGCGCCCGGCCCCCTCGGCCTCGATGGCGCCGAGCTCGGCGAGCAGGTCGAGGCCGTCCTTGATGTTGCGGGAATCCGGCGGGGTCAAGAAGGGGAACGAGGCGATGTCGCCGAGGCCGAGCGAGATCATCTGCAGAATGACGGCGGCGAGATTGGTGCGCAGAATCTCCGGTTCAGTATATTCCGGACGGCGCATATAGTCTTCTTCGGAATACAACCGAATCGCGATGCCATCGCTCGTGCGGCCGCTGCGACCGCTGCGCTGGTTGCCGGAGGCCTGCGAGATCGCTTCGATCGGCAGTCGTTGCACCTTGGAGCGCACGCTGTACCGGCTGATGCGCGCGGTTCCGGCGTCGATGACATAGCGGATGCCCGGCACGGTCAGGCTGGTCTCGGCCACGTTGGTCGCGAGCACGATGCGCCGTTTCACCCCGGCCACGGTCGACGGCTGGAACACCCGGTGCTGGTCGGCCGACGACAGTCGGCCGTAGAGCGGCAGCACCTCGGTGGGGTTGCGGCTGGCCGAGGAGGCGTACTTGCCCTGCAGCGCGTCGGCGGCATCGCGAATCTCGGTCTCGCCGGAGAGAAAGACGAGCACGTCGCCGTTGGACTCCCGTTCGAGCTCATCGAGGGCGGCGGTGATGCCCTCGATATAGTCGCGGTCGACCGGGGGAGCGGCATCCGTTGTATCGTCGTCATCGTCGTCATCGTCGATTCCAGGCTCCGCGACGAGCGGCCGGTAGCGAATCTCCACCGGAAAGGTGCGGCCGGACACCTCGACGACCGGCGCCGGGGTGCCGTCCGCAGCCGCGAAATGCTTTGCGAAACTGGCCGGGTCGATGGTGGCCGAGGTGATGATGAGCTTGAGATCGGGGCGCTGGGGCAGCAACTGCCGCAGGTAGCCGAGCAGGAAGTCAATATTGAGGCTGCGCTCGTGCGCCTCATCGATGATGATCGTGTCGTACTTGCGCAGCATACGATCACGGTGAATCTCATTCAAGAGGATGCCGTCGGTCATCAACTTGATGCGGGTGTCCGCGCCGACCTTGTCGGTGAATCGCACCTGGTAGCCGACCAGCTGACCGACTTCCTGCCCGAGCTCCTCGGCGATGCGTTCGGCGATGGTGCGCGCGGCGAGTCGGCGCGGCTGGGTGTGGCCGATGTTTTTGCGGCCGAGTTCGAGGCAGATCTTGGGCAACTGGGTGGTCTTACCCGACCCGGTCGACCCGGCGACGATCACGACCTGGTTGTCGGCAATCGCGCGGGCAATGTCGTCCCGACGCTGGCTGACGGGCAGTTCGGGCGGGAAGGTGATATTCAGCGTTTCCATGAAGACTTAATATTACGTCGGTCATATCAACGCTTTCGCGGTCAGTGAACATTGGGTGTTCAGCGGGGTGGATGCTGAACAGCAGCCAATAGGCTGATGGGATGACGAAATCTGTTCCCACCATCACCCTCAACGACGGCCACACGATTCCGCAGCTCGGTTTCGGAGTGTTCAAGGTCGAACCCGACGAAACCACCCGCATCGTGGCGGACGCGCTGTCGGTCGGTTACCGCCACATCGACACCGCCGCCATCTACGGCAACGAGGAGGGCGTGGGCAAGGCCCTCGCTTCCTCCGGCATCGCCCGCTCCGAGCTGTACATCACCACCAAGCTCTGGAACGACCGTCAGGGCACCCAGTCGGCTTTCGACGCGTTCGAGGAAAGTCTCGAGAAGCTGGGCCTCGACTACGTGGACCTCTACCTGATCCACTGGCCGGCTCCGGCCAACGACAAATTCGTCGAGAGCTGGAGAGCTCTCGAGAAGATTCAGGAGTCCGGCCGGGCCCGCTCCATCGGCGTCTCCAATTTTCTGGTACCCCACCTTGACCGCCTGCTGCACGAGACGGCTATCGTGCCGGCCATCAACCAGATCGAGCTGCACCCGGCGCACCAGCAGCTTGAAGTCACCGCTTTCGCTCGCGAAAACGGTATCAACATCGAGGCCTGGGGCCCGCTCGGCCAGGGTAAATACCCCCTGTTCGACGAGCAGGTGATAGCGGATGCCGCCGAGGCGCACGAAAAGTCGCCCGCGCAGATCGTCATCCGCTGGCACCTGCAGATGGGCAACATCCTGTTCCCCAAGTCGAACCGTCTCGCACGCATGACCGAGAACTTCGACGTCTTCGACTTCGAACTGACTCGCACCGAGGTCACCATGATCTCCGCGCTCGAGCGTGCCGGCCGTGTATCCGCGCACCCCAACGAGGTGAACTAGTCCGCAGCATTCCCTGATGAGTGGGGCCATGGGTGTCATCACGCGTCACCTCCCCACTCAGCGGCGTAGATTGGGATGCGTTGTGCGTCACCGAGCACGTTGTCCTGCAGAAAGATCTCCATGAATCCGATTGAATGGCTGTTCGACGCCCAGTTGCAGATCGGTAGCCAGACCATTCTCTGGCGCGAGATCGTCGGCAATGCCTTCGGTATTGCCAGTGCGGTCGGCGGCATGCGCCGCAAAATCTGGGCGTGGCCAGTGGGGATCATCGGCAATGCGTTGCTGTTCACGGTGTTCCTCGGGGCCGTGTTCGGCACGCCCAACCCGGTCAACCTGCTCGGTCAGGCAGGTCGTCAGATCATGTTCATCGTCGTGTCGATCTTCGGGTGGGTACAGTGGCAGCGCAGCCGCAACTCGGCCGTGCATGTTGCCGTGGCCCCGCGCTGGGCGGCCAACCGTACCCGCATCCTGCTGGGCCTGGGCCTGGTTGCCGGCACCCTCGTGCTCACCCCCATTTTTCGTGCCCTGGGCTCGTTCGAACCGGTCTGGGCGGATGCCTGGATCTTCACCGGCTCGTTGCTCGCGACCTACGGCATGGCCAAAGGCTGGACCGAATTCTGGCTCATCTGGGTGGCGGTCGACATCGTAGGCGTGCCGCTGCTAATCAGCGCCGGCTACTACGCCTCCGCCGTTCTCTACCTGTTCTATGGTGCCTTCACCCTCGTGGGCTTCGTGGTGTGGGTGCGGGTGCAGCGTCGGCGGAACGCCCTGCTCGGGGCCGCCTAGCTTTTCGTTTCGCTCGCCCGAAACTGCAACCGGGAGCAGAATGGAGCATGCCCAACCGCCTCGCCGATGCCATCAGCCCCTACCTGCGCAGCCACGCCGACAACCCAGTGGACTGGTTTGGCTGGGGTGAAGACGCGTTTATTGAAGCGCGGGAGCGGGACGTGCCGGTGCTGGTCTCGATTGGCTATTCCACCTGCCACTGGTGCCACGTCATGGCGAGGGAGAGCTTCAGCGATCCGGCGATCGCCGAGTACCTCAACGCCCACTTCGTGAGCATCAAGGTTGACCGGGAGGAGCACCCCGACGTCGACGCGAGCTACCTGGCCGCGGCAAGCGCGTTCGTCGAGGGGCTCGGCTGGCCGCTGAACGTGTTCGTCACCCCCGATGGCCAGGCCTTTCACGCTGGAACGTACTTTCCGCCGGTGGCTATCGCGGCGCATCCGTCCTTTCGCGCGGTACTGACGGCGGTGGCGGAGGCCTGGCAGACCCGCCGCGCCGAAGTGACGGCCGGCGCCGGCAGGGTGGCCGAGCTGCTCGCCGACTCGGCGCGGGAGCTCGCCTCCGGCGCCGCTCGCTCCGCAGCAGGCGGGCAGCCGGGCAGCGAAGCGCTCGACCGGGCCGTCGCCGAACTGGTCGGATACGAAGACCCCCGGTTCGGTGGCTTCGGCGGTGCGCCGAAGTTTCCGGTTGCCCCTGCGCTCTCGTTTCTGCTCGGGCACGGCAACGCGCTCGACGGCGACGGCCCCTCGCTCGCCCTGCGCACCCTCAAAATTATGGGCGCGTCACCGCTGCGCGACCCGATCGAGGGCGGTTTCTTTCGCTACGCGGTCAATCGAGATTGGAGCGACCCGCACTACGAACGGATGCTCTACGACAACGCTCAGCTGCTCAGCCTGTACACCCGTGCGTGGATGCTCAGCGGCCAGCCTTGGGCCCGTCAGGTCGCCGAGAAAATCGCACGTTTTCTCTGCGATGTGATGCAGCTTCCGGGAGGCGGGTTTGCGAGTGCGCAGGACTCAGAGAGCACCGTCGATGGCCGACGAGTCGAGGGTGGCTACTACGCCCTCGAACAGAGCGAGCGCTCGAAGCAGACCCCGCCGGCCCTCGATGAGAAGGTGCTGACGGGCTGGAACAGTCTGGCCATCCAAGCGCTGGCCCGAGCCGGCTTCGCCTTCGACCAGCCCGACCTCGTAGCCGCGGCCCGCCGGGCAGCCGACTACCTGCACGCGCACCACGAGCGGGCCGACGGCACCCTCGTACGAGCCTCGGTTGATGGGCGCACCTCGACCGCGAAAGCCACCCTGGAGGACTATGGCATGTACTCGCGTGGACTCCTCGAACTCGCACTGGTCACCGGTGACGTGACCTACGCCACTCGGGCTCGTCACCTGCTCGACAGCACGCTACCGGCAGCCACCGACACTCCAATTTTCCGCCCGCCGCACGGCGCAGATCCGGTGCTCAGTCGGCAGGGTCTGGTCAGCACTATAGATCCCTCCGAGGGTGCCTACCCCTCTGGACTTTCCGCCAGTGCTGACGCCGCACTGCTTGTGCACCGCCTCACCGGCGACGACCGCTACCGACGGGCCGCGCAGGCCAGCCTCGGCCTCGTCGCCGACCTGGCTCCCGCCAGACCGCTCGCCTATGGCGCCGTGCTGCGGCTGTTCGACGAAGTCAACGCTCCGATTGAGCAACTCGTCATTGTCTCGCCGGACCAGCCGGGCAGGAACGACCGCGCGCCCGCTTCCCCGTACCCCGTCACCCTGCAGGACCTCGCTCGTCGCCACCTGGCGGGAGTGGTCGCATCCGTTTCAGAATCTCAGGCGCGGGCATTCAGCGCCGCCGGATTCGACCTTTTCGCGGCCCGTACGGCGCCGAGCGGCCAGCCCACCGCGTACCTCTGCCGCGACTTCGTCTGCCAACTGCCGGTCACCGACCCAGCAAAACTGCCGCCGTTCGACGCCACCGCCGTACTCCTTGGCCAAATTGGCGCTGAGGAGCGACAAACCGTTCGACCGCACAAGCACTAACATCGGGATATCACCTTCGCCCCACACCCCGGGGCCTGCCGAAAGGATCCCTCGTGGTTCCCGAAATCCGCACTCTGACACGGTTAGACCGGTTAAACGGATGCCGCAGCATCCGTTGATGGCGCGACCCGGTCGCCCGGTCGCCGCAGCAAATTAACGACTTCGAGACGTACACTTAAGACAAATGCCACCGCGTTTCACCAAACGCCAGTCGCTCATCGAGAACCTCGTCGCTTCTCGAGCAGGTCGTCGCTGCGAAACACTCTGAATCATTCACGCCGGTAATTTCGACGCACTCCGCGGTGTCAGCCCTGGCTGGACCACGATCGAGTGCACCACTTTTCTCAAGGAGGACCATGGCGACACGCGACATTCCGGAGGCACGACCGGAGACTTCCAACCACGGCCACGCCGATACTCTCGTCGGTGACATCTTTGACACCGACGCGTTTCGCCCGGACACCGTCGGCTTCGACTCGAGCGACCCGGAACCCCCCACCAACACCGGGCTGATCCCGACCCTGTCCCTCAGCAGCGAGCCCGAGTTGGTGTTGATCACACCGGATGCCCGCACCCGTCGCTTCGACCGTGACGATCTCGTCGTGCGCAAGGGCGAGATCGCCCTCATCAACGGCCACTACACGCCGCACGAGTCCATGGTGAAGGACCTCGTAGCCGTCTATGACGCCCTCACCGCTGCCGGCATCGACTTTCTGCTCGTGCGCGGCGACCACAAGCGGCCGGTCATCGCCGTCGACCGCAAGCGGCGCAAGGAAATCACCAGGGTCTTGAGCCGGGCGTTCGCCAACGAACCCTTCTACGCCAAGCCGCTCGATGGCGCTGTCAGCCAGCAATTTCTGCTCGCCGACGGCGCTCTCACGACGCTGCGCAAGTCCTCCGTGTTTCGCGTCTACCGGCCCCGCATCGAACCGATCGGCCGACTGCGCTATGGCGCCCAGACGGCATTCCAGCTGGAAATGTGGCGCTTCGGCGAAGACGAAATCATCGCCCCCGTCGAAAACGCCCTCATGCGCACCCGGCTTCCGCGCTCTGAAGCACGTGAAACGACCATCGACATGTATGGGCGCACCTGGCTGACCCTGCAGAACATGTTCGACGACCTGGCGAGCGACGTTTCCTTTGACATTGACCTTGTGTTCAGCTGGGTCGACGGATCGAGCGATGAATTTCAGCGGGAACGTGCCAAGCGGATGAAGGCTTACGTAGTCGGCGAAGGTGACGATTCCGACGCCCGTTTTCGTCAGATCGATGAGCTCAAGTATGCGCTGCGGAGCGTCTATATGTTCGCCCCGTGGATTCGACGTATCTTCATCGCGACCGATTCACCCGCGCCCGAGTGGCTGGCCGAGCACCCACGCGTCACGATCATGCGCAGTGAAGACTTCTTCGTTGACACGAGCGTGCTGCCCATTCATAATTCGCACGCCGTGGAAAGCCAACTTCATCACATTCCGGGCCTGGCCGAGCACTTTCTGTATTCGAACGACGACATGTTCTTCGGTCGCCCGGTCGGCCCGGAGCTGTTCTTCTCGCCGGGCGGGGTGACCAAGTTCGTGGAGGCGGCCACTCGTATCGGGCTGGGCGAGAACGATCCGACCCGCAGCGGGTTCGAGAATGCCGCTCGGGTGAATCGGGCGCTGTTGCGCGGGCGCTTCGGCAAGGTGACCACGCGGCACCTGGAACACACGCCGGCGCCCATGCGCAAGAGCGTGCTGATTGAACTGGAACAGGAGTTTCCCGAGGACTTCAGTCGCACAGCCGCCAGCCGGTTCCGTTCGGCGACCGACATCTCGGTCACCAACTCGTTGTATCACTACTACGCCTTGATGACCGGTCGCGCGGTTGCGCAGACGCAGGTGCGCTCGCTCTATATCGAGACGACACTGCGCATCGCCCTGCGACAAATGAATCATCTGCGCAAGCATCGCGACCAGGACATGTTCTGCCTGAACGACGGCAGTCACCCGGAAATCTCTACCGAGGTGCGTCGCGCCGCGGTCACCGAATTTCTCGAGCTGTACTTTCCGATTGTGGCACCGTGGGAACGGGCCAGTGTGGCCTCTAGTGCAGAACCGGGATCGGCCGGGTCATTGGTGGCTCGCGCAATGCAGGCAGAGTCTCCGACGGCGTGATCTCGACGCCGGAAGCGCGCAGTCGCCTGGCGCTTTCGGCGGCATCCACGTGTTCAAGCGTGCGAAACTGACCGAGCGGCACGACCGAGTGCAGCACAGTACCCGGGTAGACGTGCACGAGATTAAAGGCTCGGGCGCCGTCGCGACCGAGGGTGCCACCGACGGGAACGTTGAGGTCCTGCGTGTAACAGGTCGCTGACGACACGGATACGGGGATGCCGGCAAACGTCGCCATCGAGGAATAGTGCAGGTGTCCCGCGATGATGCTGCGCACGTCCGAGCCGCGAAGCACGGTGGCCAGGCGATCCTGGTCGCGCAACTCGACAACGGCCGCGAGGTCGAGCACGGTCGGGATCGGCGGGTGATGCATGGCGAGAATCGTACCGTCGGGAGCTGGTACGCGCAGTTCCTCAGCTAGCCAGAGCAGCTGCTCATCGGATACCGCGCCGTAGTGGTGGCCGGGCACAGAGGTGTCGAGGGTGATCACCCGTAAACCGTTGAGGTCATACGATCGGTCAACCGGCGCCTCGCTGGGAACCTGGTCGAGCAGCTCAGCGCGAAACGCCGAGCGGTTGTCGTGGTTGCCCATCACCCAGATCACGCGGGCGCCGAGGCGTGCCGCGGCCGGCTCGACGATCTCGCGCAGCAGTTCGTAGGCTCCCGGTTCGCCCTTGTCGGCGAGATCGCCGGTGAAGACGATGGCCTGGGGCCGGACGCCGGAGGCCTCGACCTCGGCGAAGAGATCGGCCAGATGATTTTCAGCGTTGACGCTGCCGTAGAGCTTCGAGCCCCCCGCCAGCAGGTGGGTGTCACTCAGGTGCAACAGGAAGTGGTCCGGCCGGGGGTATTCAGCCGTTCGAATGCTCACAGAGCGTCCATTCGTTTGTCGCGGGCGTACTCTCGCTGGCACACCGTCACGATTCTTCTTCCTATTCGATCAGAAGTTCTTGAACAACGGGTGTACGCCACGCATCAATCGGGCATCGGCGGGTGGCCCTAGGCTGGCGGTATGGCGCGCTACGTACGCATTGACGAATTTGGTGGACCTGAAGTGTTGAGCATCGTGCGCGATGAGCAACCACAGGCTGGGCGTGGTGAGGTGCGGGTGCGCGTGCACGTCGCCGGCCTGAATCCCGTCGACTACAAGATCTTTCACGGCGGCCCGGCTGCATTACGGTACGAGGCGGTTCCGCCCTGCGGCAACGGCAACGATTTCTCCGGTGTCATCGACGAGGTGGGCGATGGTGTCTCGGGTTTTCACATCGGTGACGCCGTGTTCGGCGGCAAGCGGATGCACGCCCAGGCAGACTTCGTCGTCGTTGACGCGACGCGAATTCTCAAGAAGCCGGACGCCCTCACCTTTGAACAGGCCGGGGGTCTCGACATTGCGGGACGGGCCGCCTGGGCTAGCGTTGCGTCCCTCGGCCTGACCGTCGATGACACCGTGCTGATCGGTGCTGCCGCCGGTGGTGTCGGCATCCTCGCCTGCCAGCTTGCCGTCCGCACCGGGGCGACCGTTGTGGGCACTGCGAGCCCGGTCAATCACGAATTTCTGCGCGGGCTCGGTGTCATTCCCATCGCCTACGGCGACGGCCTGGTCGACCGGGTACTGGCGGCCGGCCTGACGGTGACGGCTGCCCTCGACTACAACGGCGCCCCCACGATCGACGCGGCCCTCGAACTCGGCGTTCCCGGCACCCGCATCAACACGATCGCCGCGCGCGGCCATCGTGCGGATCTCGGAATCTCCGAGGTGGGCGGTCAAGCCGCAAGCATCGACGATCTCGACTCGCTGGCCGGGCTGATTGCGGCCGGAGAGATCGTGCTGCCCATCGACCGGATCTTTCCGCTCGAGCAGGTGCAGGACGCCTACCGGTACCTCATGGCAGGGCACCTGCGCGGTAAGGTCGTACTCGCCGCCACGTAGCAGGTACGCGCAGACACCGTGCTTGCCGAAACACGTGGCATGCTTGAATGTGCGCAATCGGTCTCCTCGAAGCTCCCTCAGACAGGGGCCTCTGGTGTACCTTGTCGGGGCGTCGGTGACCGCGCTGGCTTTCCTTGGCCTCTATCTTTTCTTCGTGCGCAGCCACGCCGGCCAGGAGGCCGACCAGCTCGCCTATGACGGCGCCGAATTCGGTCGTCACAGCATTACGCCGTTCACCGGCCGAGTGCTCGACTCCGTGCCGGATATCGCCGTGGTATTCGGGGTGGTTTTGACCGCGGTCATCGCGGGGGTGCGCCGCAACTGGCGCACCCTCATCGTTGCGCTTGGCGCAGCCGCGGCGGCGACGGCCTCGGCCCAACTGCTGAAATACGGCATTCTGGCCCGCCCCGACCTCGCGGTCGAGGGGTATGCCGGAAACTCATTCCCGTCAGGGCATACGACGGTGGCGGCGGCATCCGCTCTCGTGGTATTTCTGGTCGCGAGCCCGCGCCTGCGCCCGATGGTCGCCGGCTGGGGTACAGCTTTCGCCGTGCTGGCCGGTGTGGCAACGCTCGCCAACCAGTGGCATCGGCCGAGTGACGTCATCGCAGCCCTGCTCTGGGTCGCCGTGTGGGGGTGCCTCGCCGGGGCGGTGCTGGCCTGGCCGCGCCCGGGCATCGTGAGCCGAGCGGATACCCCGACCCCGGCCGCGACGGACCGGCGCCGGGCATTCACCGGACTGCGCCACTCGACGATTCGCGTTGTTCGGTGGGTGTCGATCGGTTGTGGTGCGCTCTCTGCCGTGGCCCTCATCGCAACTCTCGTCCTGGATAGCAGCCTGTTCGAGCGCGTCGGCACGCTCGGAACGGTCATCGCCTACCTCGGCGGAGTTGCGGCCATCGTGACCGCCGGTCTGCTGCTCGCTCTTAGCGGAACCCGGCTGTTCGCCCGCCTGCCCTAGATTCGGCGCAGAGGGGTGTACTCAATCAAAGCCACGTGCGACACTGACTCATGGCCGTCACGCTAAGAGCGCTCCAGACCGTAGTTCCCCCGACGATTCTGATTCAAGAACAGGTGCGCGACATCTTCGCCGCCCAGCCGGGGCTGAGCCGACTAGCCCAACGGCTGGTCAGCACGAGTTTCAACGTGTCGGGCATCGAGACCCGACATACCGTCATCGCCGAACTCACCCTCGACAACGACGCAACCGAAGCACAGTTCTTCGATGCGCGGCAGCAGCTGCTATTGGTGCCGAGCACCAAAGTGCGCAATGAGCTCTACATCACCGAGGCCACCAAACTCTTCGTTGAGGCTGGCAGCCGGGCGCTTGCCGCCTGCCCCGATATCCGTCCCGAAGATGTGACCCACGTCGTCACCGTCTCCTGCACCGGGTTTTACGCGCCCGGCCCCGACTACATGCTGGTGCGGGAGCTCGGGCTGAAAGCCAGTACCCAGCGTTACCACCTTGGATTCATGGGATGTTACGCGGCGATGCCGGCCCTGCGCACCGCGAAGCAGTTCGTCGAGGCCGACCCGAACGCGGTCGTGCTCGTGGTCAGCGCGGAACTGTGCTCGCTGCACCTGCGCACCTCGAGCGACCCGGACACCATCGTTGCCTCGTCGCTGTTCTCTGATGGCGCCGCCGCCGGAATCGTCAGCGCCAGGGCCCCGCTGCCCGGCGAGAAGGCCCTCGGCCTCGACCTGTTTGAAACGGTGATCACCCCGGTCGGCGAAGGCGACATGGCGTGGAAGATCGGCGATGAGGGCTTCGAGATGATTTTGAGCACCTATGTGCCGCACATCATCGACGAGCACATCGAGGGGGCCCTTGCCCCGCTGTTCGCCCGCGATGCGTCGATCACCGCGCAACTTGCCGCCCCGCTCTCCGAGGACACGAGCGCTGTCGGAGGCAGTGTGGGCGCCCGGGTTCTCACCCTCGCGCCGCCGGCGTCGCTCAGCTCGGTGATCGAGCACTGGGCGATCCACCCCGGCGGTCGAAGCATTCTCGACAAGACCGAAGCCAAGCTCGGACTGCGCACCGACCAGCTAAATCCATCGCGGGAAACTCTGCGCACCAACGGCAATATGAGCAGCGCGACCATTTTGTTCGTGATGAAGTACATTCTCGACGACGCTGCCACCGCCGATGGCGAACGGGTCTGTTCCATGGCGTTCGGCCCCGGCCTTACCGTCGAGTCCGGACTGATGACTGTGATCGAGGGCTGAATGGCACTTCCCTCGCTCCGCGTGCGAGCGCACAGGGCCGTGGAACTCATGGACTCTCCGCTGTGCGACCCGGCCATGCTCACCCGCACCTATCAGGATTTTCGCGTGGTTAACGCGGTCGTGTCTGGCTGGTGGGGGATCTATCGCCGCAGTATCCGCCCCGCTTTGTCGACGACGACCGAGATGACCCTGCTCGACGTCGGCTCCGGGGGCGGCGACGTCTCGCGGGCGCTGGCTCGCTGGGCCGTGCGCGACGGTCTGCGACTCACGGTGACCGGCATCGATCCGGATGCCCGCGCGCACGTGTTCGCGACCAGCCAGCCTAAAATCGTCGGGCTGTCATTTCAGCAGGCGCTCAGCTCTGACCTCGTGGCGAAAGGCGAACGCTTCGACTTCGTGGTCTCCAATCACGTGCTGCACCACTTGAGCGTCGACGAGCTGAAAGGGTTGCTCGTGGACTCGGAGGCGCTCGCCCGTCGCCGGGTACTGCACGCCGACCTCAAGCGGTCGAATTTCGCCTATCTCGGGTTTGCGGCGGCGACCTCGCCATTCTTTCGGCACTCCTATATCCGCCCCGACGGGCTCACCTCGATTCAACGTAGCTACACCGCCGAAGAACTGCGGGCGGTTGTGCCGGCCAACTGGACCGTATTGCGCGGCCTCCCCTCGCGGTTGGAGCTGCGCTGGGAGGCTCCGAGGCAGCTGGCAGCTCCTGCGCCGGATGCGTGACATTGTCATCGTCGGCGGAGGGCCGGTGGGCACGATGCTCGCCTGCGTGCTCGCCGTCGGCGGGCTCGACGTCGAGGTGCTCGAGCAGCGTTCACAGCCGTCGCTCCGCTCGCGGGCGATTGGCATTCACCCGCCGTCGCTGCGGGCACTCGCAGCAATCGGCGTTGCCGACGCCCTCCTCGATCGAGCCGTGCGCATTCGCGAGGGGGAGGTGCGCTCCGACGGCCATCGGCTCGGGCAACTGTCATTTGAGCGGGCAGCACCGGGATATCCGTTCGTGGTCGCCCTGCCGCAGTACGAGACGGAGTCCCTCTTGCGCGCGCGGTTCGAGACGCTCCGACCCGGACGGTATCGCAGCGGCGTGACGATGACGGGGGTGCGCGACCGCGGTGACGCGGTCGTGGTGTCGACCGATTCCGGCACGATCGAGGCCCGCTTTGTGATCGGGGCGGACGGCGCCCGGAGCCGGGTGAGGGAGGCGGCGGGCATCGACTGGCGGCAGCTCGGACAGAGCGAAACCTATCTCATGGGCGACTTTGTCGACCCGGCAGCGCTTGACCCGGCATCGCTTGACCCGGCATCGCTCGACCCGGCATCGCTCGACCCTGCATCAATGGGTACGGCATCCATCGGTACGGCATCCATCGGTACGGCATCAATCGGTACTGCCTCGATCGGTACTGCCCTGGCCAATGCCGGCGCGGTGCTCTATTTCGAGCGTGGCGGCGTGGTCGAGTCGTTTCCGCTGCCCGGTGGTCGTCGGCGATGGGTGGCAATGACCGATTTTCTCGCAACGGATGCCGACAGCGCCGACCTGGCCGCGCTCATCCGTCATCGAACGGGGGTGAGACTGCCCGAACCGCTCGGGGCGGCCAGCGCGTTTGCCGTGCAGCAAAGACTGGCGCGGCGCATGCAATCGCAGCCGGTGCACGTTCCGGGCGGGCCGATATCCGGCCCGCCCGCTGTGGGCCGCATTGTGCTGGTTGGCGACGCGGCGCACGAGATCAGTCCGATCGGCGGGCAGGGCATGAATCTCGGTTGGCTCGACGCCGTTGCTCTCGGGCCGGCGCTGCAGCGGGCGTTGCTCGAGCCGGCGGCAGCGGCATCCGTTCTGGCGCATTACGACCGCAGCCGTCGCAGTGCCGGGCGTCGCGCTGCCCTGCAGGCCGGATTCAACATGAGTATGGGCCGCCCCGCCCACGGTGTGCGGCTCCGGGCCCGCAACGCCCTCGTGCGCTCGCTCACACTGCCGCCGGCCAACCAGATCGTCGCCCGGGCGTTCACCATGCGGTGGCTATGACTGGTGCGGGCACCGGCCGCGCATCGAGTTGAATAGACGGGTGACTTCTGCAACTCTCATTCCCCGCCTGCGCACCGACCTCGCTGCCGCCCACTTCTCGGTTCCCGGCCTGACCGGTTTGTGGGGGATCGAAGCGGATGCCGCGCTGCACCGCAACCAGCGGGTTCCTGCTCGGCGGGCGCTCGCCGCTCTCGCTGTCAAACTCGGCCGAAACGAGCCCGCAGCGACCATGGCCCGGCTGTTTCTGCTCGGTGACCCGGTGTCGCGCGCTGAGCTAGACGCCGCGCTGCCGGCGCTCGGGGCGGCCGGCGCTCTCGAGCTCGGTCTTGTGGCCGACGACGACTCGGGTATGCGCCCGCTCGTCGACCTGCGCCCGTACAGCTTCATCGACGCCCATGGCGCCGACAGCTGGTGGATCGTGAGCGATCTGGGGGAGCTGGCGCTTGGGCATGCGCTCGGCGAAACCCATGTTCTCGGCATCGGCGGGGCGTCCCTCACCCTGAGCGGACTCATGATGCCGCGCGAGGTGGAGCGCGTGCTCGATATCGGCACCGGCTGCGGAATCCAGGCCATGCACGCCTCCCGGCACGCCGAGCATGTCGTCGCGACCGATATCTCGGTGCGGGCGCTCGAACTCGCGGCGCTGAACGCGAAGCTCAACGAGATCGAGAATATCGAGTTTCGGTTTGGCAGCCTGTTCGAGCCGGTGGCGGGGGAGCGGTTTGATCACATCATCTCGAATCCGCCGTTTGTGATCACGCCTCGGGCCGAGGGCGTGCCGAGCTACGATTATCGCGACGGTGGAATGGTCGGCGACGCTCTGGTCGAGGCCGTCGTGCGCGGGGCCGCCAACCATCTCACGCCCGGCGGCGTTGCGCAGTTGCTCGGCAACTGGGAGTACCACGGCGACACGGATGCGTTCGAGCGGCTCGAGCACTGGCTCACGCCGGCGGCTGGCGAGTCTTTGCTCGACGCGTGGATCATCGAACGCGAAGTACAGTCGCCGGGCGAATATGCCGAAACCTGGATTCGCGACGGCGGCACCCGGCCCGGCTCCAACTTCGACCGGCTGTACGACGCCTGGCTGAATGACTTCGACGCGCGCGGCGTGCGCCGGGTCGGCTTCGGCTACCTGCTGCTGCGGCTGCCGCACGCGAAACCTGCCGCCCCCGTGCTGCGTCGCCTCGAACGGATGCCCGACGCCCTCGGCCACAACCCGGCTGGCCTCGGCGCGCACCTCGCCGAGTGCCTCGCCGCCCACGACTGGCAGGTGCACGCGGATGACGCGCGCCTGTTGCGCACGCAGCTCACCGTGGCCTCCGACGTCACCGAGGAACGCCACTACTGGCCCGGTCAGCAGGATCCGACGCTCATGACCCTGCACCAGGGCAGCGGATTCGGCCGTTCGGTGCCGCTCGACACGGCCCTGGCCGGGCTGGTCGGCGCCTGCGATGGCGACCTCGCCGTCGGCGCCATCATCGGCGCTCTCGCCCAGCTGCTGGGCGCTGACGAGCAGGCGCTGGTCGCCGAACTGCTGCCGAAGGTGCGCGACCTCCTCGTCGATGGCTTTCTGACCGTGCCGGAGCTCGTGTAGCTGCCCGCCGAGCCACCAGCGCGGCCGGCCGCAGTGGCGAAATCAAAAATCAGGGTCGATCGGTCGCCCGCGACCCCGAAAACACGGATAATCCCGACGTCGACCGGTCGGATTTCCTGAATCAGCCACCCGTCGCGACCGGCCACCGGTCATAACTCCTGCAATCTGCGGGCGCGGAAGAAAAGTCGGCCGCAATTTTGCGCATCCGCTTGGCACCGGCCACAAATTGCAGGAGTTATGCGCGGGGCGCGGGGCGCTAACCTGACGGCATGACTCCTGCACGCCCGCTCCCGGCCGCCTTCGACCTTGGCGGGCGCACCGCACTCGTCACCGGGGCGGGCAGCGCCACCGGCATCGGCTTCGCTGCAGCACGGATGCTCGGTGAACTCGGCGCCCGGGTGATTCTCACCGGAACGACGGCGCGGGTATTCGACCGCGCGCGGGAACTCACCGCCGACGGCCTCGACGCCGTCGGAATCATCTGCATCCTCGACTCGGCCGTGGGCGCTGCGGGGCTGGACGCAGCGCTCGCCGAGGGCGGGCACGAGCCGACAATTCTCGTGAACAACGCCGGCATGGTCGCCGTCGGCGACGCCGAGATGGGTCACGGCGACATTCTCACCAGCCCTGCCGAATGGGATCGGGGCCTGGCCGTCAACCTGTCCACGGCCTTTCACGCCACGCGCGTCGTGATCGGTTTCATGCGCGCGGCCGGTTGGGGCCGCATCGTGACGGTATCGAGCGTGAGCGGAACGATTATGGCGAGCCGCGGTGACGTTGCCTACGCCGCGGCCAAGGCCGGCTTGGTCGGGCTGACCCGGGCCCTCGCCGTCGATGAGGCTGAGTTGGGCATCACCTCCAACGCCGTTGCCCCCGGCTGGATCGCGACGGGATCCCAACTTACGAGCGAGGCCCTGGAAGGTGCGCTCGTACCGGCTGGTCGTAGCGGTACGCCGGGAGAGGTCGCATCCGTCATCGCGTTTCTCGCCTCGCCCGGAGCGGCCTATGTCACCGGGCAGGTGCTCGTCGTCGATGGCGGAAACTCCGTGGCCGAGGAACGTCGTGACCGCTAGTTCTTGGGGGTGGCCCGGCGCAGGGCCAGGAAACCGCCGAAGCCGGCGACAGCGGCCGGGACCAGCAGCCAGGCGAAGATCCCCGCGATGCCTTGCGCGCCATACCACTGGCCGACCGCCGGCCAGTTGCTCGTGAATGTGATGATCGTGACGGTGCCGACCAGGCCGACGGCCAGCGCGCTCCAGAACACGAGCATGCCGGGCATGCGCCAGCGCATGTAGATGGTCGCAATCGACGCGCCGATGAAGAACACGAGCAGTTGCATGACGAAGAATGAGAACAGGTCGACCCAGAACCCATCGAGCCCGAGCCAGAGCGCGTTAAACATGTAGGTGTCAATCCACCAGCCTTCCGTCACCTGTTCGAGCTGCGTCAGCACGGCGAAGGCCAGTGCGTTGCCGGCCGAGATCAGCACGAACAGTAGCGCGGTGCCGAGGTAGAAGTCCCGGCGGGTCACGCCGAATCCAAGGGCGAGCGGAAACCCGAACGAGATCGCCTGCACGCCCACGATCACCAGATACCACTGCGGCGACAGTGCGGCCCAGCTGTACCGCTGGCCCTCGATCGCGTCGGGGGTGCCGAGGCCGCCGGTCGTAAAACCGACGATCTGCGCGATGAAAATGGTGACCACGAAGGCCATACCGACGATCAGCCAGGGAATGCCGATGTAGGTGCGGCGGTCGACCAGGTGTAGCCGCACCACATTCCAGATGCGCTCCGGGGCGCTTCGAGGGTGCACGGATGGCGCGGTGCCGGTCAAGAAATGGGTGGCAGTCATGCGCGTGCACTCCAGGCGTCGGTTTTGGTCTCGGCTTCTTGGGTGATACTCGTTGTGCGCTGCACTATCAGCTGTTGCAGCGATACGGGGGAGAGTTCGAGCCCGGCGGCGCGGGCGGCGGCGCGTTCGGCCTGGCTGAGGCCCGTGACGGTCACCGAAGCCAGCCCGCCGATACCATCTCGAGAAATGATGTCGCGGCCGGCGACGAAAGCATCGACATCCGTTCTCTTGCCCACGACGGTACTCGCGGAGCCGCGCAGCAGCTCGGCGTCCTGGTCCATGAGAATGCGGCCTTCGTCGATGACGAGAACATGCTCGAGCAGGTTGCTGACCTCATCGATGAGGTGCGTCGACAGAATAATGGTGCGCGGATGCTCGACGTAGTCCTCGAGCAGGCGATCGTAAAAGATCTGCCGTGCGACCGCATCGAGCCCGAGGTAGGGCTCATCAAAGAAGGTGAGTGGGGCGCGCGAAGCGAGCCCCACGATCACGCCGATGGCTGAGAGCTGCCCGCGGGAGAGCTTCTTGATCGGGCGCATCAGCGGCAAGCGAAAGTCGTCGACCAGGCGGGCCGCCAAGGCGGCGTCCCAGTTGGCGAAGAACCACGGCGCGCTCGTCAACACGTGTTCCGGCCGGAAGCTGTCCGGATACTTCTGGCTCTCTTTGATGAAGCACAGGGACTGCAACACCCGCGCATTTTCGACGGGGGAGGCACCGAATACTTCGAGGGTGCCGCTCGTGGCGAACTGCTGCCCGGTGAGAAGCTGCATCAGGGTGGTTTTGCCGGCGCCGTTGCGGCCGAGCAGGCCGTAGATCTTGTTGCGTTCGACCGTGAAACTCACATCGTCGATGGCGGTGAAGGCGCCAAACTTCTTGGTGAGGCCGGAGACGCGTACGGCGGTGTCAGTCATGAATTGCTGCCCTTTCTCTCGGATTCGCTGATCATTCCGGCTACCTGCTCGGGGGTGATGCCGAGCTTGGCGGCCTCGCTCAGCAGCGGACCGACGAAGTTGGCCCGAAACTGCTCGGTGCGAACTCCGACGAGTCGCTGCCGGGCTCCCGTTGCTACAAACATTCCTATTCCTCGCCTCTTGTAGAGAATGCCGTCTTCCACCAGGCGGTTGACGCCTTTGCCGGCGGTGGCCGGGTTAATACGGTGGAAAGCCGCGAATTCGTTGGTCGATGGCACAGGTGTTTCTTCTTCGATGATTCCATCGATGATGTCGTTCTCGATCTGCTCGGCGATCTGCACGAAGATCGGCTTGCCCGCTTCGATCAAGGACTGCCTGCTTTCATTGAGTGGATGCTGCCCCCCTGACCACCAGCCGGTTCACTGGTTAGTTGGTCATGTAACTAACTAACTACCTTGAGTCGCAAATGTCAATAACTTCGTCGCGGTGGCGGTCTGCGGTAGTTTGGTGTCATGACTGGTGCCCGACTGATTAGCCGTTCTGGGCGGGGCAGATTATGAAGCGGCGCACTTTTCTGCTCGGCACGGCGTCGGGTTTTTCAGTCTTGGCGCTCGCAGCGTGCGTGACGCCGCAGCCGGTGCCGTCGCCATCCGTTGCACCATCCACGCTGACACCGTCGCTGGTGCCCCAGCCGCTCGCGGTCTCCCGCACCAACTGGTCGACCGACCCTTTCTCCCGCGGATCCTTCAGCTATGCCGCCGTGGGAGCCACTCCCGAGCATCGGGCGGCTCTCGCTCAGGCCGTCGATGCCCGCGTGTTCTTCGCCGGTGAAGCCACCGCGGCCGACGAGCCCGGAACCGTGCAGGGCGCGCGCGCCTCCGGCCTGCTGGCGGCCAGCCAGGTGCAGGACGTCGCGGCTCCGGGGGAACGCATCACCATCGTTGGTGCTGGAATCGCCGGTATCACGGCGGCTCGCCAACTCGTCGACGACGGCTTCAACGTGGTCGTCATCGAGGCGCGCGACCGTATCGGCGGTCGTATCGACACCGTCAGCGGCGACTGGCCGTTCCCGATCGAACGGGGCCCCTCGTTCGTACACGGCACTGCGGAGAATTTTCTGGACGACGAACTGACCGCCCTCGGGGTGCGGCTCTTGCCGTTCCCGCGCACGCCGGAGGTCCGCACCCGGGCCGGGGCTGTCGTCGAGGTATCGCCGCTCGGGCCCCAGGCCGTCGCCGGTGCCCTCGGCTGGGCGGCAAATCAGCAGCAGGATGTCTCGGTCGAACGCGCCCTGATTGATTCGGGCGAAGCCAGCCTGTCGAAGACCCCGAACGCCGAAGGCCTCTCGGATGCTGATTGGCTCGAGTACGAAATCGCCACGAAACTCAAGATCGAATCCGGGGCTACCCCGAGCCAGCAATCGGCCTGGTATACGACCGACATCGCGAGTACTGACGACGATCACATCGTGATCGGCGGGTACTCGACCCTGCTCACCAGCGACGCTGAAGGCCTCGAGGTGTTGCTCTCCAGTGTGGTCAACCGTGTGGCCCACGACGACCGGGGTGTGAGTTTGCGTCTCGGCACCGGGGAGTCGCTCTCGGCGGATCGCGTCATCGTCACGGTGCCACTCGGTGTGCTCAAGAATGCGGCGATCGAATTTTCGCCGGCACTGCCGTTTACGCATCGCGGGGCGATTGCTGCCCTCGGCATGGGGGTGGTCGACAAAATCTGGTTGCAGTTCGACGAGCCGTTCTGGGACACTGCCGCCCGACTGTGGACCATCGTCGGCGAAGACGCCGACTTTCCAGTGTGGGTAAACATGATGCCACTCACCGGGGAACCCATTCTCATGGGCATGATCGCTGCCGAAAACGCGGCCCGGCTGTCCGAGCTCCAGGATGACGAATTCCTGTCCGCGGCATTGGCCGCGCTCGAGCCGTTCCTCGCTGTTGCAGACGCCGGCTAGGGTTCAGAGCGCGGTTGCCACGGCGGCAGCAGGTGTTTGGGCATCCGCTTGAGGCGGGTGATTCCGGTGAGCAGCGCCGCGATGCCGGTAATTATGGCAACGATGATCAGGCAATAGAACACCGTCTCTCCGGGGCCGCTGACCTGCCGGGCGTCGAGAAAAAAGTACGGGTACCAGCCGACGATCGGTCCCCGAATGAGCGTGAAGACCAGCCAGAACACTGGAAAAACGATGGCCCAGCCCAGGTATTTCCACGGCAGGTGTGCCTTGAACGGGTCGATCATCCAATCGATCAGAGCGCAGGCCGGGATGATGAAGTGCAGTAGCTGGCTCGACCATGGCACCTCGATTGAGTAATTGGCGCTCGAGGACTGCCAGACGATAATGCCGTAGACCACGCCCGACACCAGAATGTAGGTCGTCACCATGGCACGCAACATGTCGAGCCAGGCCGGGTCGATCGGTCGCCGCAGGGCGACGATAGCTGCCGTCAGGATCACCGCGACGGAGGCGATGGCGCTCTGCACGGTGAAGTAGCTGAAGAAATTCGCCATCGCAAACGATGCCACGCCGAGAGTGTAATAGAAATACCCGATGAGACCGCATAATCCGGCCGCCGCCAGGCCGAGGCGCGCCACAGCAAACGCAGTGCGCGTCGTCATTCCCGTCCCCAGGCGGGGCTGTCGCGCGCGGTCATGATGCAACGCTACGCCAGCCCCGGACGGCCCCCGACCTTAGTCGGTGATCTGAAAGTCATTTTCGCCGATCGCGGCAACGTCACTCACCTCAAGCGCGGTCACGACGGCGTAGCGCGGTCCACATTCAAGCCAGTGCAACATGCGCGAAACGGATGCCTCCCGCCCCTCGATTTCGAGTTCCACCGACCCGTCCGGCCGATTGCGAGCGTAACCGCCGAGCCCAAGCTGCTGGGCCTCGGCTCGAGCGTGAAACCGAAATCCCACGCCCTGCACCTCACCGCGGGCGAGCACTCGTTTGCGAATCACTCCACCATTGTGCGCCGAGTGGTGCCGCAGCGCGAGTCTCGAGTTGGGCGTCGTGCTCACGTTCTAACCGTGGACGAGCTTGTCGCCGCGGGCCCTCGTGGTCAGCCTGAGCTGGCTCGCGGCCGGATTCGTCTCTCTGATCGTGCTCACGCTGATCGTGCTCACGCGCGACTTTCGCCGACTTTCGCCGACCGACGCCGACCGACGCCGACGCTGATGCTCGACCGCAAGGAGTAGCAGGTTAGAACGGTTGCGGGTTGGGGTCGTCGGTGTTCCAGGCGGTGTTCCAGGCGGTGTTACACGGGTTGTTCAGGGGTTCGTCTGGTGGGGTGGGCGGGACTGGCGCCCGCGGTGGCGTTTCGGTTTGTTGCAGGTGGGGGCTGATGCGCGTGACGGGGTCGGTGGCGTAGTGTTTGCCGGCGGGGCTAATCCAGTGGAGGGTGCCGTCGGGATCGGGGATTGCTTTCCAGTCGCTGAAGTGCTTCAGGTTGTGGTTGGCCGGGCAGAGAAAATGCAGGTTGGTCGCGGTGGTCGGTCCACCGAATTGTTTATCGACGGTGTGGTCGAGGTCGCTGTGGCCGGCGGAGCGGTTGCAGCCGGGGAACCGGCAGGTTCCATCCCGTAGCCGGAGGTATTTCTTCAAGGCCGTCGGTACCCGGAACGGTGTGCTGCTGACGTCGAGGACGATGCCGGTGTGCGGGTGGGTGAGGATGCGCAGAAAACTGGTCGCGGTGCCGGCCAGCTTGCGGGCGGTCTCCGGGTCGATCGGCCCGTACCCTTCCAGCTCGCCGGGTTCGTCACTGTGACCCATCAGGGTGAGCACCGGCACGGTCACGTTGACGTTCGCGGTGAGTCCGGCACCAAGTCCGCTGCCGGTGACGCCCTGCTGGAGGAGGTCGACGGCGACATCCGCTCGCAACTGGCTGAGGGTGCGGGGTTCATCGGGGCCTTGCAGGCTGAGGGCGGTGTCGGTGACGCGGGTGTAGATACCCTGCAGGTCCTCGCCGGCGGCACGCAACCAGAGCGTGGCCATGCCGTCTTTATCCGGGTAGAACATGACGTTGCGGTCGGCTAGGCATTTCGTCCGGCGAACGGTGATGCTGTCGGGGTGGAACCGTTCCCGCAGTTTGCGGGCTTTGCCGTCGAACTGCGCCGCAGTGAGCTGGCGAGCGTGCGGCAGCAGCACTGCTTCCAGGTCGGTCTGCGCGGGCTGGGGGACGGAGTCGAGTTGGTCGAGTAGTTGGCGGGCGTGCCGGAGGGAGATCTGCCCGGTGCGAAGAGCGTCGAGGGTGCGGGGGCGGGATTCGACCAGCACTCGACTCTCGTGCAGGAGGCCGGAGGCGGTTCCGGCGGGGATGCGCAGCGCACACGCCATCTCCGCGACCAGCCCTTGTTGGGCGGCGAAGGTGGCGTCCCAGTCGTGCTCGTGGTTGGGTCCGGCCTGCGGGCGGCCGGTCTCGGCGGTGTTGGTGGTGTAATCCCAGGCCTCGGTGAGGGCTTCGGCTTTGCTGGCCTGCGCCCAGGCAATGATCTTTTCGAAGTAGAGGACGCGGTCGACGAACTGCGCCTGGCGCCGCTGAAACGGGCTCAAGCCCGCAGCCGGGTCCTCGGCGGCGGGGCTGCCGTCGGTCTGGAGATAATCGGCCGCGAGGTAATCGGCCGGGAGGAAATTGGCCGCGAGGTAGTCGGTATAGAGGAACTCCTCGCGGAAGTCCTCGTCGAACAGGTGCTCGGGCGGTACCGCGGCGAATACCTCGGAAAGATCGAGGCCGGCCGGGATGGTCGGGCCGTCAACGAACAGCTGACCCTGACCAGCGGCCGTTCGTGCGTTAGCTTCTTCTGCGTCGGCTGCTTCTTCAGCCTCCCAGGCCGTGCGACATTCCTCCCGGAAGGCATCAATCCACACGTGGTCTTCGTCGGAGAACGCCCACCGTTCGAACTCGCTATCGGTCAGCATCGCCAGAAAACGATCACTCACACCGTGCTGCTGGGGAGTGTCGCCGCTTTGGCTCATAGAATAAGTGTACCAATATCAAAGATAAAAGTCGAAATATTCTCCGATGTATTGGGATTTTCATGCGAAGACGCATTCGAGCAACGAGAGGCACTTTTTGGAAGGTCGGCGGCAGTCCGATCCAGTGCAGCGTGGCGGGGCCTACTCTGGAGGCAACGAAATCCTGGAGGAACAATGACCGTATTGACCGCTGAGCTGTACGACGAGCGTGGCGACGAGCTGCAATCCGTACCCCTGCAGTTTCAGACGATCGGCGGACGAGCCCAGTTCAGCGGCCCGATCCGCACCGTCACCTGCTTTGAAGATAACGCGCTGCTCAAGTCGATCCTGTCCACGCCGGGTCATGGGGCAGTGCTCGTCATCGACGGCGGCGGCTCACTCAACTCGGCACTGATGGGCGACATGATCGCCGACCTCGCCATAGCGAACGGCTGGTCCGGCGCGATCATCAACGGTGCTGTGCGTGACCGCATCGCGATCGGCGCCCTTGACCTTGGGGTGAAAGCCCTCGGCAGCAACCCGCGCAAGAGTTCCAAGACCGGGGCCGGCACAGCGGATACCGTCGTTGAGATCGCTGGCGTCGTCTTCACTCCCGGGCGCACCGTCTACTGCGACGAAGACGGCATTCTGGTCGAGCGCTAACAACGTTAAACGCGTGAGGCGTTGAGCGAATTCGCTCAACGCCTCACGCGAAAACGGGACTTACTGCTGCACGTCGTCGATGCTGACGACGACGAAGTTGGCGTCGAGGTCGACGTCGCGGTCGCTGCCGTCATCGAGGGTGATCTCAACCTCGTAGAGGTGGTCCCAGTCGGTGTCCCGGTCGAAGTCGGTCACCCGACCGCTGCCGATCGCAGCGAGGGCTGCGGCCTCCGCGCTGGCACGCTCGCTGGCGGCCTGGTCGACGGCACTCGAGTCGGCTTGGGCGCTGGGGGTGACGCTCGGCGCGGATGAATTGCCGCTGTTGCTGGAATTGTTGGAGTCGTCAGTGTCGAATTCGCTAACCCACACCACGTCGAATGCATCGTTGAGCTCAACGTCGACGGTCGTGCCGTCGTCGAGACGCACCTCAAGGTCATAGGCGCTTCCGCCGTCGTCATTGCGTTCGGCCTTGGTCACGGTACCGGGGCCGACCTCGGCCACGGCTGCGTTGCTCGCACGGTCGAGGGTTTCGCCGGTGAGTGGGCCGTCATTGTCGTTGTCACTCACGGCGAGGGCAATGCCAGCGCCAGCGAGAGCGAGAACTACGCCTGCGGCGGTAGCGATGAGGATATTCTTCTTGTTCATGGTGCAGTGCCTTACGTCGGTGCCCCCAGAAGCCAGAGACCGAACGGCCGTGCCCAAGTTGCTGGGTTCAGCATAAGCGAAGAAATGTACGCCCCTAATGTGCCGGTACAAGCCTCAGTAAATTCCCGGGTAGATCATCACAACACTGGCAACCCGCGCTCAGACGCGATTCAACGCATCCGTTGCAGCAAACTGTTCGAGCACGGCCCGCACCTGAATGGATGCCTCGGTGCGCCCAGAACGCACGTTCGGGATGCGCAGGACCGGAAGCTCGCTCGGCGTCGGAAAATTCGTGTACGCGTCGCGCATGAATTGGTCGAGGCGCTCGCCCAGCTTGGAATCCTCGGTCCACGTCCGCGGAAGTCGGGCCGGCTCGCTGAGCGGATCGAACCCGAGCAGGGCTATGCGCGTGACGGATGCTGTTGTTGCGTCTGAGCCGTCATCGGGCAGCGGGCGAGCCATGCGCACCCCGGCGAAGACCACTCCGGTGCCGAGCAGCAGCCAGGCGATGGGAAGGATCGCCTGCATGCTGACTTCACCGCCGGTGACCAGCACAAAAAAGTAAGCGAAGACCCAGACTACCGGGGACAGCAAAATGAGAGCGATACCGCCTCGACGAATGGATCGTGAACGCTGTGATCGAGACGCAGTCGTGCCCAACTGACTAGTGGTGAAGGCTTCGCGATGTGCCGACGAGATGATTTGGCTGGCATCGAACCGCCAGGCGGCGACGATTGCTTCATTGCGAGCGGCGATGGCTTGGCTCAGCAGGGAGGCTCGCGGGGCCCAATCGCAGTACTTCTGACCATCGAACGACTGTACCCAGAGCCGATAGTTGATGTGACGCTGCTCGCTGACTCCTTGCTGGGTGGCGTAAGACGTCGCCGAAGCAGCAGCGGTCGCTCGGGCGTTCGTCGTGAACGAGGATTGCTGGCCCTCCGAAAATTCCCGTGACGTGCTCGCATTGAATGCCGCCACTGCGGCCGTGGCTGCAGCCTGAGTGTTTGTGACAGCGCGCGACAGATCATTATCGATCATGGACTTCCCCCGGACATTTTTACGACCAACGGCAACATACCTTGCTGGTCGTGCCGTGGGGTTGCTGTCGAACAACCGGGCCATTTTATCGTTGCACAATCCGTGGGGTGATATGCCAACCGGGCCGATGCTTCCCCCGTATTGGGGTGGACGAAGCCCGCTGAATACGATGAATCAGGCACCTGACCCTCGCGCAACCTCCCCATTGGGGGCTGCTCCGGCTGGCTGCAGGGGGCTAGATTCAAGCACCCGAACAGGAGAACCGTGACAATCGATGCGCCCATAATGCGACTGCGGTGCCCCGCGCAGTCGATCATAGAAGTGCTCCTGCTGGAGCAACGCCTGATCGCCCCCCGCGGGCTGCTGGAGCGCCTGTTCGGTCGATCGCCGCTCGGCGCCGACAGCGTGCGCTGCTTCGACGCTGCCCGCGCAGAAATCGCCGTGGGGCTTGCGCTGGCCGAGCTGCCTCGGGAATGGATCGTCTTTCACTCCCTGCCGGTGGGCGACAGTGGCGCCGACGTCGACCACCTCGTGATCGGACCTGGCGGCGTATTTGCCCTTCATTCCGACCGCCAGGCGCGCAAATCTGTTTTGGTCGCCGGACGCAGTGTGCTCGTCGGCGCCCGAAAGATTCCCTATATAAGGGAGGCCGAGTATGAAGCGGTCAGCCTGACCACTCTGCTTTCCGAGCGGATGCCGCGCGCAGCGACGGTACGGGGCGTCGTCGTACTCGTCGATACCAAGCGTGTGACCGTAAAGACGCAGCCGTCGCGGGTAAAAATCGTCGAAGCCGCCGACCTGTGTGCCTGGTTGCAGGGGCTTCCCCCTGCGCTGACTGCCCTCGACCGGTTGGAAATTACCCGATTCGTCGAGAACCCCGCACTCTGGCAGGCACTCCTAGCATTGGAGCCGGCCAAGATTCTGCAGCGCTTCGACGAGCTGGAGTCAGAAGTGACCCGTGCCAGGCAGACCCGTTTTCGATGGATGATGCTCGGAATAGTTCTCAGCACACTCGGTGCCCTGCACGTACTGCTGCTGCTGCTTCCGCAGATCGTGAGCGGACTGTAGCCATACCGGACCAAACCACATTGCCGAGCCCTGCAGAAGTCGCGCGGCACTGTGTGGCTGTGTGGCTACGTGGCTGTGTGGCTACGCGGCTGTGTGGCTGTGCGGCTGTGTGGCGCCGAGCGGCTTCTGCTCGGGTCTATTCGCAGCCGGTACCGTCGCCGTCGCGGTCCAGGTGGCGCCCGTACCCGGGTTCGCCGGCACGCACCGGGGACGCGCCGGCATCCCTGGCCGCGGTGCAATTCTGAAAGTAGACGTCGCTCGGGGTGTCGGCGACCAGCGCCGACTCCGGCGCCGGCGCGATGACAGGGTCGGTGGCAGTCGCGAGCTCGTCGGGGCAGTCCGACAGGATGCGTGTCATGGCCTCGTGCTCGGCCGTCGTTACCCACAGCGCGTACGTCGCCTTCACTGAAATCTGCCTGGCCACATAGGCACATCGATAGCTTTTCAGCGGCGGTAACCAGGTTGCCGAATCGCCATCCCCCTTGCGCGAATTAGTGACGCCGTCGACGGCGAGCAGGTTCAGCGGATCGTTGGCCAGCGCCACCCGCTGCTGCTCCGACAGCTGCTGCGCGCCGGTCTGCCAAGCGTTCGAGAGAGCGACGATGTGGTCGATCTGCACGAGCGACGATGTCGTCTGGCCGCGCACGAAGTCGATCGCTAGGCCGGTGTACGGGCCGAGGAGGGTGCCGCTCTGCACCTCACAGGCAGGGTCTACCACGAGCATGGTCAGGTCGCGGGCGAGGATATCGTTGCGGGTGTCGCATCCGTTTTCGTCAACGTCTAGCCAGGCCGATCCGAAGCTTCCCTCCCGGTCGTAGCCGGTCTGGGGCGCGCGTCCCTTCACTGGCAGAGTCGCCAGCACGGCGAGGGCCGCCGTATCGATCGTCGGCGTGGTTGTTGCCGTCGGCGCTGGCGCTGGCGTGGGTTCGACGGTCGTCGTCGGCGTTGCGCCGCTCGTCGGTTCGGCCAGATTCGACGAAACGGATGACTGCGCCACCGACGTTCCTATCAGGATCGCCCCGAGCACGCCTACGATCAGCCCAATCAACAGAAACGATCGGGTCTTGCGTCGGACGGTCATGGCGCTCCTTCTGGCCGCACGGCACGACCCCTCGAATATACGTGGTGCTACCCGGTTGCCGTGAAACGTGGCGGCACACGCTTGGTAAAAAGTCACCCATTCTGGGGGTCCTGCGACCGGGTCGGCACTGGCAAGATATAAAACCCGGCGAGGAGCACGATGACTCATATACTCTCCACGCGGCGGTGTCTGACGACGCCTCCGGAACTACCCGAATCGAATCGCACCGGAGCGCCTCGACCCTCAACCGGCCCGACCTGGCTACTCGGCCGTGCGCACCGCACTGCGGCTACGCCGACCGACCTGGCGCTGGCCCGCGCGCGCAGTGAATGCGCCGTCGACACGCTGCTCGCGACGTTGCCGCAACACTGGGCCGCATTCACATTGCCCACACTCGGCGGTGCTGGGCCGAGCGCGATGCGTCTGCTGGTCGGCCCTGGCGGGGTTCTCGCCCTGCACGCGCAGCTCTGCGACGGCCAGATCGCCTGGGTGCATCGCCAACGCGTGTTCGTCGCCGGGCAGCGCTCGCCGAATCTCGCGGTCGCCGCGGCCGGCGCGAATCAGCTCACCATGCTGATTCGCGGGCGGCTGCCGCTGCGCACCGCGGTGCAGCCGGCGCTCGTGCTTCTGGGTGCTCGATTGCTGGGGGTCACCGGCCGCTCGGGTGGGGTGTCGGGCAAAACAACGCTCGTGCCGGTAGTCGGCGCGGCCGCGCTCGGCGACTGGCTGGTAGCGCGCCCGCAGGTGTTGCGCCCGATCGAACGCATGGAACTCGCCGCCGTGATCGACAACCCGCTCACTTGGGGTAGTCGTCCGACAATCCTGCCCCGGCCCGGTAGCGTAGGGGACTAGCCACCCAAGCGACTTCGGTGGCACGGCAACGACGCCCCAGGATTGGACCCTCGATGCACACCGACGCCCTCGCCCAGCTGCAGACTCTGCTTGAACAGGAACGTACCCTGCAATTCGACGCGTTCAGCCACGACGATGCCTGGGCCCTCGGCACCAGGCTCCGCACAATCGCCGCCGCCCGGGCGTTGCCGGTAGCGATCTCGATCGTGCTGGGTGACCAGCGGGTGTTCCATACCGGCCTGGCGGGAGCATCCGCTGATAATGACGGGTGGCTGGAGCGCAAGTTCGCCGTCGTGCGCCGCTACGGGCATTCCTCGCTCGCCGTCGGCACGGAATGTCGCAGCCGCGGCGTCGACTTCGATGTTGATGCCCGCCTCGACCCCACGCGTTTCGCGGCGCACGGCGGAGCGTTTCCGTTGTTCGTACGCGGATCGATGGTGGGCGTCGTCGGCGTCTCCGGACTGCCGCAGCTCGACGATCATGCCCTCGTCGTCGAAGCGTTGCGGGCGCAGCTGGCGGCGTGACCTGTTAACGCTTGGCCGGGCCGTGACCCTTGCCTGAAAGCAGTCGGGCGCGCACCGAAAACGCGCCACCGACGACGAGCGAGACCACGGCAGCCGGCAGGATCACGTCGACGAACTGGTTACCCGAGAGCAGGTTGGCCAGCAGCAGAAGCACGGCCAGGCCGCTGAAGGCGAGTCCCGCGATCGCGCAAACGTTGAAAGTCAGGTGCTTCACGAGTGAATCCAATCGGTGGGGTGGTTTCAGGCTAGCTGACGTTGCCCTACTTAGTGGGGGAGGCCCCGGCAGGGTCGCCGCTCTAGATTGGCAGCGGATGCTCCGCGCCAGTCTCGTGCGTCCTCGGAGCGTGAATGAGTATTACTTACGATTTGCTAACTAAAGCTGCAGCGCGGTCGATTGTTAACACGGAATCGGCAGGCGTCGGCGACGGGATAATGCGGGGTACGAACCCGTGGTGAGGCAAGTGAACGTGGCTAGGACAACTCTTGGTGCTGGAATACAGGCCCGTGATCACGAGCCTGTCGCCTCCGTGGTGACCGGCATGCCCCCGATATCCATCGCCCCCGGTCGGTTTGCCGGTCAATCCGTCGTCGAGGAACTGCTGCGCCAGCACGAAAACCGGCCGTTGCGTTCCCGGCTCGCACGCACCCTGGGTGCCGCGCCGCTCGGCGCGAATGAGCTGAGCTGGCTGCGCGCTGCGCAGGCCGAGATGATTGTCGGCGACATTCTCACCCGCCTGCCCGATGGCTACAGCGTCTATCATTCCCTGCCCATTCGCAATACGGCGTTCTGGGTTGACCACCTCGTTGTGGGTCCCGGAGGGATCTTCTCGATCAACGCGAAAACCCACTGGGACCGCGACCTGCTCGGGTCGCCGCGCTCGATTCCGATCGGCGACCACGCCATGCCGTATCTGCGGGATGCTCGGTTTGAATCGGCCCAGATCACCGCGTTGCTGGCGGCGGTGATGCCAGCAGCAGCCGTGGTTGAACCCCTGATTGTGCTGGTCAACCCGCACAAAATTCTGCTAAACCGCAAACCCAATGCCGTCACGGTCATTGATTCACCTCGACTGCGCCGGTGGCTCGTGGCGCGCCCGCGAACGTTCAGCCCCGAGCAGCAGGCTGCGGTCACCGCGCTCATCGACGCCCCGGCAACCTGGCGCGCAGCTACCGCCCCGCTCGCGCCGGCGCATCTGCACGCGCGGTTCACGGCGCTCGAACAGCAGGTCGCGGCCGCCCGAATCCGGCGTACGACGTTCACGGTACTCGCTGCCGTCGCGGGCACGACTGTACTTGCCGCCCTGACCTCGCCCCTCATCGTCGCTGCCGTTGAGTACCTCACCGCGCGCTGAGCCAACGGGTCAGGCGAGGCGCTCGAGTACCGTGCCCTCGCGCATCCGCTCGACGCGTACGACGTGGTCGCGCAGGTCGCGCACCCCGCGCGGGATGGCGAGTTCGGCGATGTCCTGTCCCTTGGTGACCGCGTGCGAACGGGTGGGGTGCCGGTAGTCCTCGATCGATTCGAAGGTGTTCCGCCCGCGCGGCTCCTTGCTGTGCCGCTGCGCGAAGCCGGAGTTGATCGCGCTCAGCTCGATTTCGTCTTCGTGGGCGGCCACCAGGCTCTTGGTGTTCACGGTGATCACCGTGTGGGCATCGTCGCGATATGACCGGGCATTTAGCAGGTCGTTCAGCAGCCGTGGCTGCAGGTGAAAGAACACGCGGTCGTTCAGCGCCGCGTACCACTCGGTGAGTGTCATATCTTCGAGGGCGTCTTCGAGCGACGGCTCATGAATAGCCTTTTGATGACGGATGACCGCGGTACCGAACTGGGCATGTTCCAGCACGCGCGACTCGCCGCGTCGCTTGCCGAGAATGGCAACTTGTGGGGCGCCCTGTTTGACGCCCCACCGGGTCACGAGCCCGGCCGGGCTGAGCAGCCCGTGCCTCTGGATACCGGGCCAGCTTCCATCGGCGGCCACATGGTAGAGCTCGGGGTATAGACGAATTAGATCGCGAGACAACACCGTTTAAGCGTACTCGCCGCCGGAGTGGCGCCGAGACAGCCCGAAAGTTCACCGTCGGCACTGCACGGTGCGTGCATTCGGCGCAGTCACCGCAGTCGGCGGGGAGCAGGTCGAGCGTCGCGAGCACCGTGCGGCGTAGCGGCTCAACGAGAACGAGGCGGGGCAGTCGCCGAGTCTAAACGGGCCGGTATCTCGCCAGGGTATAGCCGACCCGCGCTTGGAGCGGTACAACTGACTCATGACGAGTTCGCCCTTGATTCTCGGCCCGATGATGCGGTACGTCGACGATGTCTCGGCGAGCATCTGGTGCGAGACTCGGGATGCCGCTCGGGTTGTGGTGACGGCCGCTGGTCGGTCGTGGGCGGCGCGCAGCTTTGCCGTGCATGCACACCATTACGCCCTCGTGCAGGTTAATGGCCTACAACCCAACTCGAGTTTGCCGTACACCGTTGACATCGATGGAACGCGGGTGTGGCCCGCAGAGCACTCCGGCTACCCGGCGGCCGTCATTGCAACGCTCGGAGGGGGACATCCGCTTCGCCTGTCCTTTGGTTCCTGCCGAACCAGTGTGAGTCACGACGCAGACGGCAACGGCACGCACGGCGTCGACTACGAGGCCAAGCACAGCGAGCGGGACCGCGTTCAGGTGGCCCAACCTCTTGCGGTGGCGATTCCCTAGCTCGCCACCGCGAGCGTTGTCGCCAGGCGACAACGCTCGCTCAAGGGTTGACGCCTCACCAAAAAGGAGGGACTGAGCGCGCTTACTTGACCGATCCGCTCATGAGCCCGCCAATGAAGTACTTGCCGAGGATGATGTACACGAGCAGGGTGGGCAATGATGCGATGAGCGCCCCGGCCATGGCCGTGCCGTAGTTGGCCAGTTGTGCGCCCTGGGCGAGGTTGTTTAACGCGAGGGAGACCGGGCCGCCGCCGGTGTCCGAGAGGAACATGGCGAACAAGAAATCGTTCCACGCGTTCGTGAACTGCCAAATGATCGTGACGACGAAACCCGGCAGCGACAGGGGCAGCACAATGGAGGCGAAGGTGCGCAACATTCCGGCGCCGTCCATGCGCGAAGCCTCCATGAGTTCCATGGGGATACTCACGTAATAGTTGCGAAAGATCAGCGTGCAAATCGGCAGCCCGTAGATGACGTGCACCATGAGCAGAGTCGAAATATCGCTCGGCAGGCCGAGGGTCGTCTTCATCTGCACGAGCGGCGTCATGATGGCCTGGTACGGAATGAACATGCCGAAGAGGATGAACGTGAAGACGATGTCGGCGTGCGGGAACCGCCAGCGCGACAGCACGAAGCCGTTCATTGCGCCGACGAACGATGATATTAGCGCTGCCGGAATGGCCAGGAGGAACGTGCGGCCGATCGACGGGGCGAGGGCCGACCAGGCCCCGGTCCAATTGTCGAAGCCGGTCGGTCCGCCCGGGGTGGCGCTCTGCCAGGGCCACCGCACCGGCAGCCCCCAGGACGTGGACGCCGTGACGTCAGCGGGTGGTTTAAAACTGGTCACGATGAGCACGTAGACGGGGATGAGTACCACGAAGACGAAAATGACCAGGAGCACGTACTTGAGAGTGCGACCCATCCTGGCGCGATGCACCGGCTTGGGCGTGCGCGGGGCCGTTTCAGCGCGGGGCGGTGCGATCGGGGGCGCTTCTTCGGTGATAGTCATCGGTCAGCCTTCTCTGAACGCCACGTTTGAATGAGGTAGGGAATGATGAAGAGTGACGCCAGCAGCAGCAAAATCGTGGCGATCGTGGCCGACTTGGCGTAGTCGTTCGAGGTGAGCGTGACCCACATGTATGTGGCGGGCACCTCGGTTTGGTAGATCGAGCCGGTGACCGACATGATCAGGTCGAAGACCTTGAGTGACATGTGGCTCACAATGATGAGCGCCGACAGCGCGATCGGGCTCAGCTGCGGGAACACCACGAAGCGGTAGAGCTTCCACTCAGAGGCGCCATCCATTCGCGCGGCCTCGCGCAACTCCTGGGGGATACCGCGGAAGCCAGCCAGGAATAGCGCCATGACATAGCCGGACAGCTGCCAGATGGCGGGCATGGCGATGGCCGCCATGCCCCAGATGGGTTCGTTCCACCAGGCGTTCTGCAGAAAGCCGAGCCCGAGGGTCTCGAAAATGCGGTTGAGACCAGACGCCCGATCGCCCTCCGCGCTGTTGAGCAGCCAGCGCCACACGACGCCGGAGGCGACGAACGAGATTGCCATCGGAAAGAGGAAGACGGAGCGGAACATGCCTTCGGCATTCACGCCCTTGTCGAGCATCCAGGCCCAGATGAACCCGAAGAGCATCGTGCCCGCGATGAAGACGACGGTGAACACGACGAGGTTGAACAAAGAGTGCAGAAAACGATCTTCGCTGAGAAGAGCGAGGTAATTCTCGAGTCCCACGAACTCGGATTGGGGCGAGAGGCTGTGTCGATTGGTCGTGGACACCTGAATGTTGGCGGCGATGAGGCCGTACACGAAGATGCCGAGGATGAGGATGGTGGGGGACACCAGCAGAAGCGGGGGTCCCCAGTTGCGTACTCCCTTGCGCACAATGCGCCTTTCCGTGCGTTAAAACGTTAGAGCACGGGGAGGTGAGGCCTGGGCGACGCCTCCCCGTGCAGGTGGAGCAGATTAGCCCAGTGCGCTCGAAGCAGCCGAGACCAATGCAGCAATCAAAGCGTCGTCGTCACGGTCGACGCCGAACTTGCCGATGGCTGAGGAGAGGTCAGCCGACCAGGAGCTCGCCGCTGCAGCACCGTGCGCGAGGGAGCTGACGACGGTGTCTTCGCCGAAGGACTTCAGCGCGGTCTGCTGGTAGGCGGGGTAATCGGAGACGACGGCATCCGTTCTCGCCGGAATGGAACCCTTGGCAATATTGAACGCCTTCTGGCCCTCAGCGGAGCTGACGGTGGTCAGCCAGTCGATGGCGGCGGCCTCGTGTGGCGCGCCCACTGGCAGGGTGAAGGAGTCGGCGAGGAAGTCGAAGACACCCTCGGTGCCCGGGGTCGCCCAAGTGGTGTACTCGGTGCCGTAGGTCTGACCTGCCTGCACGAAGGCAGCCTCGGCCCAGTCGCCCATCACGTTGTAGCCGGCGTTACCGTCAAGCACGAGCTGCGTGGCGGCATCCCAATCGAGTCCGGCATAGTCACTGTTGACGAAGTCGAGCAACTGATCGTAGTGGTCGACGGCTGTTGCAACGCCGGGTCCATCCCACGCAGTGGTGCCGTCCCACAGGCCGGTGTACCCCTCGGCGCCGAGATCGGCGATGAGCACGTTTTCAAACAGCTGCATCTGGGTCCACTCGGTGCCCAGAGACAGGGGCGTTTCAACGCCCGAGTCCTTGAGTTCGGTGAGGTCGTCAATCCAGGCGTCCATGTCGGCTGGCGCGACATTCGGGTCGATGCCCGCGCTCTCAAGCACCTCGACGTTCACCCAGGTGACATTCGCGCGGTGGATGTTGCTCGGCACCGAGTAGATCTTGCCGTCAGAGGTGAGCTGGTCGAGCAGTGTGGGCGGCAAGGCCTCGTTGAGGCCATTCTCTTCGTAGAAGCTGCTCAGATCCTGCAGTTGGCCGGCCTCAATGTAGTCGGTGAGTTCAGCGCCTGCGTGGGCTTGGAACGTGTCGGGCGGGTTGTTCGCCTCGAGTCGGGACGCGAGGGCAGCCTTGGCGTTCGAGCCAGCGCCGCCGGCCACCGCAGCATTGGTGAAGTCCACGTCGGGGTTCTGTTCGTCGAAAACGGAGACGAGGGCATCGAGCCCGACCTTTTCCGATCCTGAGGCCCACCACGTGAAGACCTCGACCTGATTGGCGTTGCCGTCGTCGGTGCTTCCGCCTGCCGGTGAGCAGCCCGCCAAAGCGAGGCCGGCGAGCGCAGCGCCCGCGATAAGAGACAGTCTTCTTTTACGCATACGATTTTCCTCCATTGGACAACCTGCCCCCCAATCTGCTGTGGTCGGGAGTGCATGAGGCTCCGCGCATGTGCCTGGAGCAGCCGACATACGTCGGCGCGTAAGCGACACGGGTATGAGCCTCGCCTTAAGACTACGTTCGCGGCACGCTGCGTCTCACGAAGGAAATCTCATCTGTAGAGTGAAAAACACGGTCAGATCAGGGCACCAGCACGATCTTGCCGACGTGAGTGGATGCTTCCAGCCGGCGGTGCGCATCCGCTGCCCTCTCAAACGAGAATCGTTCGTCGATCACCGGTCGAAACTCGACCGAAGCGATCCACGGCCAGACTGCCGACTCGAGCGAACGCATGATGGCGACCTTTTCGGCGTGCGACCGGGCGCGCAGGGTGGTGCCCCAGTAGCGGGCGCGCTTTTGCATGAGGCGAAAGGGGTCGAACGTGGCCGGTTCACCACTCTGGTTCGCGAGCACCATGATGCGCCCGTTCACCGCGACCGCCTCGATGTTGCGCGCCGCATAGGAGCCGCCCATGATGTCAAGGATCACGTCGGCGCCCCGCCCGTCGGTGGCGGCGGTGATTTCGGCGACGAAGTCCTGCTCGCGATAGTTGATCAGAATTTCTGCCCCAAGGCCCTCACACACGGCGAGTTTCTCGGCTGATCCGGCCGTCACGGCCACTCGGGCATCGGCCAGTCGCGCGAGCTGAATAGCGGTCGTGCCGATTCCACTTCCGCCGCCATGCACAAGCAGTGTTTCTCCGGGCTGAAGCTCAGCGCCCATGAACACATTCGACCACACGGTAGCCAGGGCCTCCGGCAGAGCCGCGGCGTCGATGAGGTCCATCGATAGTGGCACGAGCAGCGCCAGGTCTTCGTGCACCACGGCTTCGGTGGCGTAGCCGCCGCCGGCGAGGAGGGCGCATACGCGATCGCCGATGCCGAAACGAGTCACGTCGTCGCCCACCTCGGTGACTACGCCAGACACCTCCAGCCCTGGCCAGTGTGGTGCGTCGGCGGGCGACGGGTATAGGCCCCGTCGCTGCATAACGTCCGCCCGGTTCACCCCCGCCGCAGCGACCTTCACTCGAATGTCGTGGGCCCCGGCCTCCAGGTCGGGCAGGGTCGCCAGGGTGAGGGCCTCTGGCCCGCCGGGTGAGTTCACGATGATTGCGCGCATACCCGCAGCCTACGCGCGAGCAACTCAGGAACTGGGCATACCGACCGCCGAGTGCGCCACTGCGCTCGTGCGGACCCCCTAATCGTTAATGCTTCTTGACCAGGTGGCCTCGTACGGCAGCGTGCGATCCACGAAGTCGCCGGCGTCGCTCATCCGTTTATTCTGCCCCGCGCACCGTGCCAGGGCTGCGCATGGATCATTCATCGGATGCCCCGACCTCGCCGGTCATGTGGCCCGGACGATGCTGTCCTCCGGCCTACGATGGAAGCATGTGGCTAGATGTGGTGCCCGTCGACGCGGTCGATTCAGCGAATGGCACCCCGCTGCACAGTCGAGTGGGGACGAGCATCCGTTCTCGCAGCGCCAATATGCGGGCGCTCGTGCGCAAGTGATGCTCCGGCGCCAGTCGGGCACTCGCGCGGTGGTTCTCGCAATGGGTTCAACCATCACGGGCGGCCTGCCGGTGTTCTTGCTCGGAGCTTTGTTCGTGCAGATTCAAGGTGATGTCCCCGCATCGCAGTGGGTGCTGGGCGCGGCCGTGGCCAGTTACTGGGCCGCCGCCGCGATGATGTCAGTGCTCGCCGGGCGCGTAGTGTCCTGGTTGGGAATTCGTTCCACAACCTTGTTCGGGGTGGCGGTCGGCGCGCTGAGCCTGATCGGGGGAGCTTTTCTGGTGCCGTCGTGGGCGTGGCTGCTGGTGTGGGCCGCAGTCGGCGGGGTGTGCAACGGCATCAGCCATCCCGCCGCGAATCAGCTGATCAACCTGCGGGTGCGGCGGGGAATGCTCGCGACCGCGTTCGGCATCAAGCAGTCGGCGATTCCGTTTGCCGCGTTCCTGGCCGGGCTGGCAGTGCCGGCGCTCGCGCTCACCTTGGGCTGGCACTGGGGGTTCGGCCTCGCCGGCCTGTTCGCGCTCGCCGTAGGGGGCCTGTTCTGGTGGTCTGTGCCACGGGGGGAGCTCGCGCGTCCCCGGCTCGGCGGATCCCATGTTCCGCTGACCCCGACGCTGATGAAATACCTGCTGCTGATGGCCAGCGTCACGACGCTCTCGGCGGCTGCCACCGGTGCCGTGACTGCGTATGCGGTGATCACGGGCATTGAGCGCGGGCTGCCGGTGGCCGGGGCAGGGATTCTGTTGAGCGTCGCCGGGCTGCTCAGCGTCGTCGTGCGCGTTGTCGTCGGCCGAATCGCCGACCGGGCCAACAGCACGTTCGCGCTCGCCACCGTGGCCGCCATGATGTTTATCGGCGGTGCGGGAGTATTGCTAATGGCGGTGGACACCCAGTGGACGTTCGTGGCGGGCATGCTGCTGGCCCTCGGTGTCGGCTGGGGCTGGCCGGGGCTCACGCACTTCGTGGTGTCCCGGGTGGCGGGTCCGGCCACCCCGAGCGCGACCGGCGTCGTGCAGATCGGTACCTATGTCGGCAGCGGCGCCGGCCCGCTCGCCTTCGGCCTGCTCTACGCGGCCCTACCGCAGACGACGTTGTGGATCATCGTCGGCGCGGTGCAGATCGTAGCCGGGTATATCGCGTTCGTGCTCGCCCGAAAGACGCCGCCCGCTGTGCCCGTCAGCTAAGCGCGATTCGCCCGCCTCAGTAAAACCCCTGGCATCATGCAGACATTGTTGTTCCAAGAATTTCTCACGGATCCCGGCAAACCTCATTCCCGATGATGAGTTCCCCGTGATGTTGGCAGTTACGCGCAAGTGATTTTCGCGTTGACGGCATGGGCCGCGCGGCGCAGCCATGGGTCGTCGTCGCCGGACCACCGAAGCAGGGACGCATCCGCTCGGGCACGATTCGCGCCGGTCAGTCCCTGCATCAGGGGCAGCACAACGTCGACCGTGAGTGGATCTACGAGCTCTGGCAGCCCAGCGCCGCGCAGGAACCCCTCGATGCGGGTGAGGTCGGTGTTGTCGAGCCGGCTCACGTTCGATTGCAGCAGCACGATTGCGGCGAGGCGCCGCTCGAACACCGGCACATTCCAGAGCTCGGAGCTCAGTGCGGTCACCTCGTCGTGGCTCATGTTCGTATACCGGCGAGCCAAATCGCGGATGGTTCCCCGCACGGCGCCCACCGAGGCGCCATAGAACTCGAGCTCGTTCCCAAACCGGGCCTGCGCCTCAGCCGCCCGCTCCCAGGTTGCTTCGTACTGCAACGTGCGGTCCACGAAATCGCCGGCATCGCTCATCCGTCTATTCTGCCTCGGCCAGCCGCGCCGCCGGGTGGCTTGAGCGGTGCGACCGACGTTTATCTTGGCCGTCAGCGGCGAAAGGCGAGCGCGGCAACCCTGTCGGCCTGCACGTTCGCCCGGTGCAGTTCCTGATGCGCGGCCAGTTCCGGGCGGCGCCGAATAATAAACCACGCCGCAGTGAGGCCGAGGAACCACAGTGGCGTCACGAGCAGTGCCTGCAGGGTGTCGGTCTTCTGGGTGAGCGCCCAGATCAAAAACCCGAAGAACGACAGCACCACGAAACACATGTACACGCCGCCGGGCATCTTGAACTTTGAGGCCGCGTGCAGCGCCGGGCGGCGCTTGCGATAGACGATGTAGCTGACCAGGATGATGGTCCACACGAAGATGAAGAGCACCGCCGACATGGTGGTCACGACGGTGAAGACGGCGATGATTGATGGGTTTGCATACAACAGCACGGCAGAAATGAGCAGAAAGCTGCACGAGAACACCAGCGCGCTGGCTGGTACCTTGTGCCGGGTCAGGTGTTCGAAGCGTGCGGGTGCCGTGCCCTCGACCGCCAGCCCGAAGAGCATTCTCGATGTGGAATACAGCCCCGAGTTCGCCGAGGACGTCGCGCTGGTGAGCACGACGAAGTTGATCACGGCCGCGGCCGCACCGAGGCCCGCGAGGGCAAACATCGCCACGAAGGGGCTCGTGTCGACGGTGACCTCACGCCACGGAGTGACCGTCATGATCATGATCAGTGCGAGTACGTAGAACAGCATGATGCGAATGGGGATGGAGTTGATCGCCTTGGGCAGGTTTTTCTCCGGGTGCCGCGCTTCGGCGGCCGTGGTGCCCACAAGCTCCAGCCCGACGAACGCGAACACGGCGATCTGGAAACCGGCAATGAACCCCATCGGACCGGTGGGAAACATTCCGCCGTCGTTCCACAGGTTGCTGAAACTCGCCGGGGTGCCGCCGGGGGACTGAAACTTTGTGAACACCATCACGAGACCCACGACAATAAGCGTGACAATGGCGATGATCTTGATCAGCGCGAACCAGAATTCGGTCTCACCGAACGCCTTGACGCTGGCGAGGTTGAGGCCCAGCAGAATCAGCACGGCCACGAGCGCCGGAATCCATAGCGGCAGCTCTGGCCACCAAAAGCTCGTGTATAGCGCGATCGCGATCAGCTCAGCGGTAGCCGTGACGATCCAGCAGAGCCAGTACGTCCAGCTCGTGAAGAATCCGGCCCACGGCCCGAGCAAGTCACCGGCGAAGTCGCTGAACGACTTGTATTCGAGGTTGGACAGCAACAGTTCGCCCATGGCCCGCATCACAAAGAACAGCATGAAACCGATGATCATGTACACGAAGATCACGGATGGCCCCGCAAGTGAGATGGTCTTCCCAGAGCCCATGAACAGGCCTGTTCCGATCGCGCCGCCAATGGCGATGAGCTGGATATGTCGGTTTGACAGCGATCGGGCCAGGTGTGGCTGTGCGCCCACGACGGGTTGAGTGCTGCGTTTCACTTGCGACATTGGGGATACTTCCTTGTAGTCCAGGGCGATTGTGCGAGATGAAGGGGGTCTCGGCCAGCCTAAAAACGATATGCCCGGGTTTGGGGCGGCATCGCGTTTCTGGGGAACAGATGTCGAATGCCGCGGGTCGCGTCGTCTGACTTTCGCCGGCTTCTGGGCGTGGAATTACCTCTCTGCCGGGGTTTTTTCTTGTCCGAGACCGGCACGAGAAGGCGACAGTCGCTACCCCTGGCTCGACATTTGTAGCGCCAAGAGGCGTCGATTGTCGCCGGATGTGCACACGGCTTGCGTAGGATGGATCTTATGAGGGGGGCCGATATCGATCAGGCGGTGGCCATCATTGCGGGGCACCTCGACCGTGCCCTGTCTCTGGCAGACCTCGAGGGCGGATTGCTCGCGTACAGTGCGCACCACGCGACGGCGGACCGTGTGCGCACGAATTTCGTGCTGAGCAAGGTGGTCCCGCCCGACGTCAGCGAGTGGCAACTCAGCCACGGTATCGCCACGGCGGTACGACCGGTTCCGGTTCCGGCCAACGCCGAGCTCGAAATGTTGGGCCGGGTATGCGTGCCGCTGCTCGCCCGTGGATTCCGAGTGGGATATCTCTGGGTGCTGCAGCTCGATGACGAGCTCGAGCCCGATGCCATCTTGCAGGAGCTACGGGGCATCCGCTCTGAGCTGGACAGCCTCGCGGAGCTACTGCTCGATCGCACGAGCGCGGATTCCGATGGCCACCCGGCGAACGAGTCTCAGTTTCTCGCTGCCTGTTCGGGCGATCGCGATGCCCTCGTATCGGTTAAAGATTGGCCCGGTGTGCATGGTCGTGGACCGTGGCGGCTGGCCATGCTTGTGGAACGCGGCATGAACGCCGAGCGCAATCCTGCCGAGAGCATTCTGTTGCATCGGCTGTCCGCGGTTCAGGCCACGCTCGGCATCGACACGGTGCTGTTCTCCGCTGGCACCGAAACGCAGGCGGTGTTGTTGCTGCACGACGTGATTGACGGCGTCGACGGTTCCGAGGTTCTTCGACGTTTTGGCCTTGAGGTCTCACGCCGCGGCGGGCAGCCGGCCACGCCCGTTCTGCTCGGGCTGAGTGAGCCCTTTTCCGACCTTCGACGCTTGCCCGGCGCCTACGCCGAGGCGCGGAGCGCCGTGCAGGCAGCCTGGGTAGACGCCCAACTGGGACCGCTCGTATCGTTTCGCGCTATCGGGGTCTACCAATTGTTAGCCGTCGAGGGTCGAGACGTTGTGCCGACCGAGTCGGCCCTTTTTCTGGACCTGCGCGAACTCGACCACAACAAGGAACTGTTGCCCGTGCTCGAGCTGCTCTACGACAAGAACGGTTCCGTGGCCGAGGTTGCCGAGCAGCTGCATCTGCACCGCACCAGTATCTATAACCGGCTGAGGCGCATCCGCTCACTCATCGGTGTGGACCCGCTCGGCGGGCAGGCTCGACTCGAGCTGCACCTCGCCCTCAAAGCCGAGCGCTGGGCCTCTCGCCCCCGGTTGTAACGCAGGGCGCGCCAGCAACGACGACGTGACTCACACCGCGAAGCCACAAGGAGGCCCGCCGTCGACCGCGCCCAGCTATCGGCCATTCGTCTATTCTGTGCCGGCCGAGGCGGCGCGCGCAGCCCGAATGATCAGCACGATCAGGGCAAGCAGGGAAGCCGCACTCACCAGGTACAAAGCCATGCCCCACGGGGAGTGATCGGCGCCCGAAATCATGAACGTGTCGGCAAGCGACATGCCGGGGCCGAACGAGACGAAGAAATGCCCGGGAGCAGCGAACACCAGCAGCACGAGATAAGCCGCCACGACTGGTCCCACCCGACTGGTGCGGCGCATGGTCGCGACCAGCAGGATCACTCCGGCCAGCAGCAGCCCGATGCCAGCCCAGGTGACGACTCCGTTTGCGCTGAGGCTTTCATCGGCACGGGCCATATCCGCGCGAATCTGCCCGAGCGTCGCGCCGGGCACTGCGGCCAGCGGATTCCACACCAGAATCTGCAGCGCCCCGGCAATCGTGTACACCATAACGACCGCAAAGCCCACGGCCGCCGCCCTGACTGCGCGTCGCGGTGGTCGTATCTCGGTGTTACTCATCAGGCAAGCGTACCGAGCATCCGTTCAGAGAAGCGGATGCCGGTGCCTCAGTGCACCAGCACCAACAGCAGCGCCACGGTCACGAACAGCGCGCCGAATGTGCGGTTGAGGATGAGCTGCCCGCGGGCAGTGTTCGTAAAGCGCTGGAACGATTTCGCAGCCACCGCGAAGAAAAACCACATCACCACGATGTCGATCAGCACGACGGTGATGCTCAGCACCAGGTATTGGGGGAGCAGCGGCTGCTCCGGCCGAATGAACTGCGGCATGAACGCGAGAAAGAAGACGAGCGCCTTGGGGTTGAGCAGGTTCACCCAGAAGCCGCGGCGAAACATCGACCAGGCCGGCTCCCTGGTCAGCGGCGCGGTCGGGTCCCGCTTTGGGTCGGGCTTCTGTACAAAAAGTCGGATGCCGAGGAACACCAGGTAGGCGGCCCCGGCATAACGAATGACATTGAACAGCACGGGGGAACCGGCGACCAGCACCCCGACGCCGAGCGCCACCACGATGATGTGCACGATGAGCGCAGCCTGCTGCCCGAAAATTCCCCAGATCGAGCGACGAAACCCGCTGGTCAGCGAGTTGTTCATGGTGTTGATCGCGCCCGCGCCCGGGGTAAAGCTAATCAGCACGCCGGCGCCCGCGAGGGCCAGCCAGAGGGAAAGTTGCACACGTTAGCGTAGCGCGGGTGCGCGTCGGGGTTCGCATGCGGCGGATTCCCCGGCTTGCGTCACAAGATGGACCGGGTCGGGCAGACCCGAGGGCCACATTGCCACCGAGCGCGGATTCCGTATCCCAGCCGAGGCCCAACGAATGCGCATGACAGAGCGACGGTCAACCCAATGGTCCACTCACGATGACTCCGGAACCAGCCCGTTCCAATCGCCCGGATCCCAGCCCGTAAATGAGGGCCTCGTTGAGCCGCAGACCAATCGCCTCGGTCACTCTGTTTCCACCGAACAGCGCCAGAGCCTCCCGTTTCAGTTCGGTTTCATCCATGCCGGCAGCGGATGCCGTGGTGTGGAGCATCGCATTCGCAATCTCCACCAGTGAGACGTGGTTAATCAGCCGCAAACCGCCAATCCGGGTGCGCCGTGCCACGAGCCACGTGGCCGGGTCGATCTCGGTCGGCCAATGAAAAGGTTCGTCGCCTTTATGCTGAAGGTCTTCGGGGACGCACCGCAAGATGGCCGCAGCGCGTGCCTGAGCCACTCGATCCAGCCCGAATTCGCTCGCCACGAGCTTTGCAAGGCGCACACTGTGAACCGGTCCTTCGGCCGCTACCACGGCACGAATGATCGCCTGCACCCGGGCGGATGATCGGGGCAACTCGTCGAGAACACTTACCGACCCGCGGTAGCTCGGCTTCCAGTCGACATAGGGCACGATCAGCGGATTGCTGGGCGTGGCGACCGGCATGCCTCGAACTACGGATGAGATCGCTACTGCTGAGGGATGCCTCGGCGAGACATGAACGGACGAGACCGTTACGACGTCAGGTGCGAGAACAGCAGGCCCATGGGCGGCAGACGCTACGGCCTCGGCGAGCCGGTCCAGCGTCGACTCACGCTGGTGCAGCCACTCCGGCATCCACACGCGTTCCACACCGGGCCAGCGCATCAGGCCATGCAGTACATCGACGGGCAGGCCGTCACGATCGGAGACGGTTCGCCGCGCCCGCCAGTTCGGTCCATCGAGCAGCACAGCTACCAGTGGGCGGTCGGGGGCCGCAGCATCCGCGATGCTTATATCCACGCGAAACTCCGACAAACCCACATCGGTCTGCACGGCAAAGCCGCGCGCGCGAAGCTCGGCGGCGATGTCGTCGCGATGACGATCGACCACTGACTGGCGCCGAACATCATCGTGCATGACATCGGTGCCTCGGTCGGCCATTTCGAGGTATGCCTTGAGATGCTTGATACCAACGGAGCTGGTGTCTTGTGCCCGCAAGACGCCGGGATCGAAGCTCGCGAACAAGACCACCTCGCGCCGGGCGCGCGTGATTGCTACGTTCAGGCGTCGCTCACCGCCCGCCCGTGAAAGTGGCCCGAAGTTGAGCGGCACCACACCCTTGTCGTTGGCGCTGAACGCGATCGAGAACAGAATGCTGTCGCGTTCGTCACCCTGCACGTTCTCGAGGTTCTTCACGAACAGGCCGTCGGGTTCGTCCAGCGCGTGTTCAATGCGCTCGTCCGGGCTGTCACGCAGCATATTCTCGATCAGGTTGCGCTGTTGCGCGTTAAAAGTAATCACGCCCACCGAGGGTGACTCTGTCGGCGACAAACGAAAGCGCTTCTGAATGTCGTCCACGATCGTGGTGGCCTCGACGAGGTTGGTGCGCAATGTTTTGCCCTTGCCGCCCCGCTCGAAATACCCGTTCACCCGCACCAGTGAGACGCCGTGGCCGGCAATAGCGGCGCCCGATCCCAACGGCGCTGGGAACGATGACAATCGACTCTCGTAGTAGTAGTGGTTGCTGAAGGCGATCAGCGACTCGTCCTGACTGCGGTAGTGCCACGACAGCCACTTGCTGGCGACTCTGGCGTGCACGCACTCCGTGAGAATCGACTCCTCATCGACGACCACTTCCAAAGCAGTGTCCACTTCGTCATCAATACTCGCGCTCGCTTCAGCGAAACTGGTTGGCGGCATCTGCTTGCTGTCACCGACCACGACGACGGATGCCGCGCGCCCCATGGCACCGATTGCATCGGCTACCCGAATCTGCGATGCCTCGTCGAAGACGACTATGTCGAAGAGGCCGGCCTGGGCCGGAAAGAAACGCGCCACCGATTCGGGGCTCATGAGGGTACAAGGCATGACCTGGGTGATGAGTTCGCCATAGTTCTGAAGCAGGGCGCGCACGCTCATCCCGCCGCGCTGCCGGTCGAGCTGGCGTCGCAAACCTCCTACCTGACCCGAGAGCACTGTTGTATCGAATCGGCGAAGAGCTAGCACGTCGGCCGGTATGGAACGCGGTAATTCGGCACGTACCAGACCCGTGCTCGTCGTAAACCGGCCGATGGTTTTGTTGTGTGCGGCGACGTTGAAGTCGCCGAGGGCGGTGGCCTCTTCGCGCTCGGAGATAGACGTGATGGCGACGCCCTTGTCGAAGGCGAGCGCCGCATCATCCGCTGGGATAAGGCCGGCGAGCAGGGCTGCGCGGGCCTCGGTCAGCCCGTTGCGCACCAACGGTTCGAGGTGCCGTACCAAGCCGAGCCAACGATTGAGAGTCACCGGCTGGGCCGCTTCGACGTGGCGAGCAGCGCGGGTCGCTGTCCAGCGCGCGGTGAAACCGAGATCCCCCGCCCAGAGAGCGAGCGTCTCCGGGCGAAGATCGGTCGCTGTGCAGAGCTGGGCCCACGCGTCTTCGAGCCGGTCCAATTCGCCCTGACCGGCGCCCACTGTGCTCGCCGCGTAATACTGGCGAAGATCAGCCGTGCCCGCGTTGCCCGTCAGGTTGAGAGCATCGCCGATCCATTCCAGCCACGCGATATCCGTCGCGAGCTTTGCCGCGGACTCGGTGATGAACGGGTTCCACCCGACATCCACGAGCGCAATCGGCAATTTGAGCGCCGCATCGCGCAGGCTGGCGGCCGCCGCGTGCGAAGCCGCTAGGGCGCCGGTCAGCACCGACAGAGTTTTCAGCGGCACAGTGCGCGGGTCGACGGTGAGCTCACCTGAGAGAATTGCCAGAACCGCGCGGCGCTTTTTCTTGCGGCCGAAAAACCCCGACTGGTCGGCGACCAAGGCCGCGGCGTGAACGGCCGGCACATCGAAAGCGAGTACCGTCGGTTTTGCAAATGCGCGCCATTCCGGCGCTGTTGCCGTCACAAGCGCGAGTTGCTGCTCCAGCGCCGCGAGGTAGACCTTCCAATCGTCACGGTGCAAGGAGTCGACGATCGACAACGGGTATCTCGGTGCTGCAGCGAGGTCGCTCCATTCGCCGATCAGCTCCGGCGAATTGCGCCGGTTGAGTGCCTCGAGACTGAATCCTGCTGTTTGAGCCGCATCGAGGGCGGTGTCGAACGCGCGGGCTGCCGTGTGAATTGCGGCAGCGTCGAGTACGTGGGTTGCCCGTTCGTCCACGAAACCCCACGGATGCGTCGGGCTGGGCCGGGCCAGATCACTCACCTCCGGCAGGCTTCGCAAAACCTGTCGCAGCTCCGCGAAGACTGCGGGGGTGCTATCGGCGACGAGGGAGGCGGGAATCTCGAGGGCGGTCACGTCAGCATCAGCTGCCAGCTCGTAGGAGCGTGCACCGTAGAGCGAGAGGCCGGCCGGGTTCACCTCGTGCAGGCGATCAGCGTAGCGGGCGAGGGCTCCGCGGCTGGAGGCTGCGGCTTCAACATTGGTTTGCAGCGCCGAAGTGTCGGGCTGGATATGCAGGTCGAGTGCAGCCCGAACCTGGGCACGCACCGCTGCCGGGCGGGCGTTCTTGTCGTGGAGGTCGAGCGAAAAGTCGCCGAGGCCCACGTTTTCGAGACGCTTCTTCACGACATCGAGCGCCGCGCGCTTCTCGGCCACGAACAACACGCGCTTGCCCGCCGCGAGCGAACGAGCGAGCAGGTTCGTGATGGTCTGCGATTTGCCGGTTCCGGGCGGGCCCTCCAGCACGAAGGTACGCCCCTGCACCGCTTCGGCGACGGCTTCCAGCTGTGACGAGTCTGCGGGTACTGGCACGGTTCCGCCGAGGTCGTCCAGATCAACAGTGGATGCCGCCGCGACCGGGTCAGCGTACGCGGAGGTCGGCGAGTTGATCAGGTGCGCGACGAGGCTGTTCTGCGATAGCGTCTCCCAGTTCTCATCGAGGTCTTTCCAGAGGCGAAACTTGGCGAACTGCAGAATCGACAGGTCGGCACTCTCCTCGACGCGAAACGGCAGCCCGGCCGTTGCGATGGCCTCACGTACGGCCGTGAAGGCGGCATGCAGATCAATGCCGGACGCGTCTTCCGTAGGGTTGGACAGACCCGGAATCTCGAGACCGAAACTCAATCGCAGCTTCTCGAGCAGGCAATAGTTGGGGGTCGAAGCGCCGGCATCGTCGATGGTGAGTTTGTAGGAGGTGCCCCGGCTGGCGCTCGTCATGTTAACGGGAATGAGCACCAGGGGTGAGCGCAGGTCGCGGTCATTGAAGGTCCAGTGCAGCATGCCGAATGCGAGATAGAGGTTATTGGCTCCGGTCTCTTCCACAACGGTGCGGGCCTTGTTGGCCAGGTAGCGCAGCTTGGTCGTATAGGCGGCCCCCGTGATGTCGACGAAGGCGCTCTTCTTATCGGCGAGCATCATCTCGCGTGCTTCTTCGGGCAGATCGCGCCCAAAGCGGATGCCGCGCACCTCGTCGATCTTCGGCACCGCGTCGGAAGGCAGGAGCGTGATCGGGGTGCCGGCGCTGATCGCGTCTTCGAGTCGTGCCACGGCCGGAGCGGGCACCGCCAGCGAATAGCCGGACCGATCGGTGTAGTTGATGAGCTTGTTGCGCAGGCTCAGGTCGAGCAGCGCATTCTTCCACTGGCTCACTCGGGCGGGTACCGCGGTCGAGCCGGGCGCGGCATCTGTCGAGTTCTTTCCGTAGTACGGGTCGATTGCGCGGCCGGGGGCCGGCTGGTACACGGTGACGGTGACCTCGCCATCAGCGGTCGACCCGCGGCTGGGCAGCGGAAAGATGTAGCTTTCGCGGGCCTGACGAATGTCGGTGACACCGAGAAACTTGTCGAGTCCGGCCGCGAGGTGCACGGTGTGGGGAATGCGGCGGGCCTCTGCAAACGTCTTGGAGTCGGTACCGCCGGTAAGCGCGGTCGTTTCGAGAAGTCCAATGGCGCCGAGGTCGACGAGGTTCACGACGTCCGCCACATCGGTAACTGCGATGGCGCCGAGCGAGGAGTCGATGCGCCAGTAGCCGATAAATATATGGCCCTGCAGTAGCCAAAGCGTGGAGTTAAGCCCGACTTGCTCGAGCGCGGCAGCGAGGGTCACTGTGGTGTCGAGGCAGGTGCCGAGTCTTCCCACGAGAACCTCCTCGGGCGTGCGCACCTTCTGCCCGCTGTTCCCCCAACTGGCTGGCGGCTCGGCATAGCGAATGTCGCGGGCCCGCATCGCATCCCAGATGGCGGCGACGGTTTCGTCGATGCGCTCGGCGGTTTCGAGCTGGTAGCCCGACAGCGCTGAATCTCCCGTGCGTTCCTGCAGCAGGTCGGAGGCCTCGCGCAACAGCGGCGCAATCATCGCCGCGTTCGGCTGCACGTAGGCCGCGAGCAGCTCTAGGCCCAGGTTCACGGGCGTGGCGACCCACTGGTTTTGGGCGAGTATCTGCACGTCAACGGATGCCTCGGCGAGCACGGTTCCCGCGTGGTCGCGCAGGGTGGCACGGATCAGACCGGGGCGTTGCTCCTCAACGGCCAGCATGCGCGCCGGGTCGAGAATGAGGTCGATCGCACGCAGAGTCGTGGACTGCTTCTCTCCGAGGTCGGCGAGCAGCACCTTCGGTCCGCCTAGCGAGCCGTTGGCGGTGACCACGTCGACCTCCAGTGAGGCCCCCCGAGTTTCAGTGCCGAGGTTCTCGATGACGATCTCATCGACGATGGGTATGCGGCAATGCGCCATGGCGTAGCTCAGAAATGGCACGGATTTGATGGTGATCCGGGCGGCACCCGTGGCAGCATCGGGGACTGACTCCGCAGGGTCGCTGACGTTGCTGGGGGTGCCCGCATCGTCGCCGGCGAGTTTCTCGGCTGGGGGCGCCGTCGTCACTGGCAGAACGCTCGCCTTGATTATGCCGACCGCGTGCGCCTGCACATCGGCTCCGATGCACTGCAGCAACAGTTCCGCCGAGTCAACGGCGCGATACGCCGTCTGAGCTGTGAACTCCTGGGTGTGGGCCCACTGGTTTCGCACCTCGCGCAGTTCGCTGGCATAGGTCTGGCCTTGGCGCGGCAAGTCCTGGTCGAAGGGAAACCCGAGTTCGCCCACCCGTTCGGTCATGGAGCGAAGCAGCAGTGACAGGTCGCGTGGAGAGTAAAAACCGCCGCGTCGCCCGGCGAGCTGGTCTTTGCGCTCGAGAAGGCTCGTCCACGACACTTCCGCCGGTAGCTTGGCGGCGAACACGCGCTCTACGAACGGCTGTAGCCCCTCGATGAGCAGCCCCAGTGCATCGCCGACCGTTGCGTGGTAATCGATCTCGCTCACAGATTCCCCTTGTTCTAAGTGCCACTCGTGCAGTGACCATCGTGTCATCGCATGCCGACCGCTCGACGGCCCCCGGTGCGCATTGTCATCGAGCTTATTGCCCGCGCAGGATCACTGCTCTATGGTGCCCACGGGGGCCAGCTGTCAACTGTTGTGGTCGTCAAATTCCTCTTGCGCCTCATCCAAGACATCTGTGGCCTCACTGATCGCGCTGTCAATCAGGTCATCGGCGTTCCGTTGAGCATCGTCTCGCAGCTCGACAGCCTCTTGCCGAGCCGTTTGGATCAGTTCCGTGGCTTCCTGCTCGGCCGTTTCGAGCAATTCGGCGGCTTCTTCTTCTGCGGTTTCGAGCAACTCAGAGGCATCAGTGAGACCCGTTTCTAGCAGATCAGTAGCTTCTCGGGCCGCGGCTTTGAGAATTTTTGATCCACGCCCGGTGGCTGCCCGGGTCTGCTCGATCGTCTCTCGCATCCCTTGCACATCGAGCCGTCGAATCTCCGCAAAGAGGGCTTCCATCTGGGCTTGGATCGGGCGGCTGCGCGTCTCGATAATACCGACTTGCTCATCCGGTGTCGCGGCCGCCGTGATGTCAGCGGTAACTAAAGCCGCGTCCTCTGAAAGACGCCCAAGTTCGTCAAGAATTTGCAGTTTTCGGTTGTTCAAGTAAGGATCCCCATCGAATGGTGCCAATTGCTGGCGTGCGGTGCCCTGATGGCGTTGAACCGGTCGGTCTGACCAGTTATACGCGCGAGCTTTCAACCAGAGTGTATTAGCCCCACGGCCAGCTCACCGAGACCCGTTTTCACCGCCAAATCTAGCGCGGGGATCAGCCCCGCGGCCCATACGAGATTCATGTCGTCGAAGGTGACCGACAAGCGGTTCGAAGTATGGATAAGTTGCATCGGGTGGATTGAGAGTGCCACTGTTGCCGAGACCACCCCACCGTACGTCTGTTCGCCGATTCGCGGCGTGGATTCTGCACGAGCCTATTACTCACGGTGCATCAGTTTGGAGCAATTACCGGGTTCGTCTTGGGAGCCGACCTCATCATCTCTCCCCAAGATCCGTACAGATTGCGCATTGAAGAGACTGACGGCCGCCGAAAGCCCGCGGCGGTCTGGGCTTGGGCCCACGGCCCGTAGTTGGCAACCGCAGGGCTGATGCCATTCGCATGGACGTGACTCTTGAAGGCAAGTACGGCATCGTCATAGTCTTCCTGTGTGAACTGCACAAGTCCTTTCGGGCGTCCTTTCGCGGCCGTGCTGATGCCCATTTCGACCAGTGCTTCGTTCCAGCCGCCGAATCGTTTCATCACGGTCTGGCGCGTGGGCGGCCAGGGCGAAACTCCCTTGTCGGAGACCAGTCCAAATGCGGCGACTAGCTGTTCCCTCAATTCCTGATAGCGAGCTCCGGTGATCGTTATTTCCGGATGGTCAATAGCGTGACGCTGAGCAGCGCCTATCAGTCCCAGAATGGTGGCCAGGTCGTCATCGCTTATCGTTGCGTCCCCGAGGGCGTGCGGAAGCTCATCGAAGGCCTCATCGCCCAAGTTCGCGGCCGCCCATTCACCGTCCGGAGCCAACGATAGCTCGGAACCGAGCAGATACCAGAGGCCGGCGATGATGGTCGCATCTGAAAACCGGTTCTCCATGGACTTCTTATCGAAGATGATCCCCGAGCCCGCCAGCGCATCGTCGGCGACGGCGACGTTGATATCGGGGAAGACAGCCTTGAGACGAGTGATAACGGATGGTCGCGAGTAGCCGCGAGCGGCAAGATCGGCAGCAATACTCCCGAAACGTTCGAGAAAGGCCAAACGCGTTGCGCCCTGCGCCAAAAGCCCCGACTCCAGGCGCTTTGCGCGGGCTTCGCCAGCGCCTGCGCCGCCCAACTTCTTGACGATCTGCCGCACCCGTTCTCTGGTGATTCCATACTCCTCGCCGATGGAATCGAGGGTTTCACCGTTTGAATAGCGGGCGGCCATGTCCTGATCGCGGGTTTGCATCAATTCGGCATTTCTCGTTTCGGTGTTCGGCACTTGACTTGGAGGTTGGAATGATTCGCAGCTTACTGGTGCCCTCCGACACTGGCGTCCGTTGCTCCTAAATATGAGCGCGCGCGGGCACTCAGCCTGAGTGTATTGCCACGCACCCGCCTTGGTGTCCGAAGGTTTTGTGGGGCGTGCGAACCATATCTCGCGACGCAGCTCGGCCCCCGGCCCTATTTAGTTCCCCCACAAATTCCCCGCTGCCCAAAGCGGCAATGACGCCTTGCGAGCCGAGCCAGCGTCAAACCCGCATCCACCCGTAGCCTCTAGGAGGCAGCACCGACGCCCAACAACCTAGTGCGGCGATCGCCCGCTCCGGTCATGCCTCGGCGTTCCGACGGTTCCTGCAACTCATAGACAACCTCGCAGTCGAACGCGGAGCTACAAGGGTTGGTCTTGTGCGCACCCGGCGAGTATCTCGAGAGTGCTGCTTATATCTGCCAGCCGGACCGATGCTTCCGGGACAGTGTGACGCTTACAGAATTTTATGCCGACCAGGAGATCAAACCCGAGATTGCAGAGATCCTCTACATAAAGGAGTCCATCGTGTTCAACTTGGCCGAGGCTTACGCACGCTTGAACTCGATACACGCTGAGGTGCGCCGGGTCGGGGGACTAATTCACGAAGAGGTCGCTAGGGCAACCCGAAATTCGGGGGAGGCATACAAGGTGGTATTTCTGTCGTCCCGCGAGAGCGAAGAGACATTCGTGATGCCCCGCGCGGTGCGCAGCGATATGAAGACTGCAAACGGCAAGCCGTGGGGTTGGACACTCTCACAGCGATACGTCAGCCACGATGATTTGATGCGCGGCCCAAAGTTTGCGTCACAACTTGGCTTGGTTAGCGACGAAGCATAAGAGGCGGACAATTTCGAGAGATACCGTGACCGGCAGCCGGGCAGCTCAGAGTTCCACGTGCCGAAACAGCTTCGCGGGCTTGCCGACCAAGCCAGGCTGATAAGCATCCGTTTCCACCAGCTCACCGAGCACGCGCCGACGGAAGGTGTCCTTGCCGAGCGGTTCACCCGCGATCGCCGAGTGCAGCCGCAACAGCTCGAGCAGTGTGAACTCCGGGCCGAGCAGCCGCTCGGGATCGGCCGAGGCCCGGTACGAAGCCCGCAGTGTGCTGACCGCCAGCTCGAGAATCAAGTCGTGGTCGAAGGCCAGGCCGCGAACCTCTGACATCGGTGTCAGTTCGGCCTTCGAGATGGATGCCTGCGGCGCCGCCACCAAGTGCGCCACCGAGATGACCCAGCCCCGCGTATCCCGATTGGGGGCGTCGAACACCTGCAACTGGCGCGGGCGCAGACCCATAATATGGGCCTTGTCGTGCAGGGAGCGGAGTACGGCGTCGGCCAGAGTTTCGCGCTCGTGCACGAAGGTTCCCGGCAACCGCCGCCTCTTTTCGTTCTGCACGAGGGCCACACAAAGCACTCCCTCTCTTACTGCGAGCACGGCCGTATCCACGGCCACAGACGGGCGCGGGTAATCGGTCAAGAGCTTGTCTGAACTGTCTCGATACGTGGCCACTGGCTAATTATCGCAGATCTGAGCTAATTCTTCCAAATGTGAGCTACATTGGAGATAGATCGAAACCGATCTAAAAAATAGGGGAGACCAGATGAATCACACACCTCAACGCCTCAGCACCGCGCAACGCGACCGCGCCGCCGGTGTGCTCCTCGGAATGGCCTGCGGCGACGCGCTCGGCGCTGGCTACGAATTCGGGCCGCCCCTGCCCGACGGCACCCCAGTGCGCATGAAGGGCGGAGGGGGCTTCGCCTGGAAACCGGGGGAGTGGACCGACGACACCTCCATGGCTGTCCCCATCGCCCAGGCTGCCGCGGACGGTCTGGACCTCCGCGACGAGAACGTTCTCGACGGCATCGTCGCCCAATGGGTCGACTGGGCGAAGACGGCGCCCGACGTGGGGATTCAGCTGCGGGCGGTGCTGTCGAAGACCGAGCCCACGGCATCAGCTGTGCGTGCGGTTGCGAAGGCGCACCACGAACGACACGGGCGCAGCGGCGGCAACGGTTCGCTCATGCGCACCGCTCCGGTGGCCCTCGCGTACCTCGACGACTCGGTGGCGCTCGCCGAGGCGGCCCGCTCCATCAGCAGCCTCACCCACTATGAGGCGGATGCCGGCGATGCCTGCGTGCTCTGGTGCCTCGCCATTCGGCACGCGGTGCTCGAGGGCGAACTTGACGTGCGCGTAGGCCTTCAGTTTCTGCCCGACGACCGGCGGGACCTCTGGGAAACCCGTATCGCGGTGGCCGAAATTAGCCAGCCGTCAGACTTCGCTCACAACGGCTGGGTGGTCGAGGCGCTGCAGGGCGCGTGGTCGGCGATCAGCACCACCAAAGCGACGGATGCGACGCACCTGCGCCTCGCACTCGAAGCCGCGGTGCGCGGTGGCCGCGACACCGATACCGTGGCGGCCATCGCCGGCGGGCTTCTCGGTGCGCGCTGGGGCGCATCCGCTGTTCCCACCGAGTGGCGCCGGATCGTGCACGGCTGGCCCCGCCTGACCGCCGCGGACCTGGTGCGGCTCGGTGAACGAGCTACCGGAGACACCGAGACCGAACGCCACGACTATGCCTACCTCGGTGATGTTTCGACTTTGGTGCAACACCCGCACGACGACGGCGTCTGGCTCGGCGCGGCCGGAGCCCTCGATAGGCTGCCCACCGAGATCGACGCCGTGGTTTCTCTCTGCCGGGTGGGCACCGCGCAGGTGCCCACCCGCATCCGTCACCACGTGGAGGTGCGCCTGATCGACAAGGACGCCCCCGCTGAGAACCCGAATCTCGACTTCGTGCTCCTCGACACAGTCCATGCCGTCGCAGCGCTGCGAGCGGAGGGACACACTGTGCTGCTGCACTGCGCGCAGGCACAAAGCCGTACGCCGTCGGTCGCGGCTCTGTACGCAGTCCTCTATAAGGGGGGTAGCGATCGACCGGGCGCTCACGGAAGTCTTGGAGGTGCTGCCGCGTACGACTCCGAAGCAGTTTCTGCAGGCCGCCATCAAGCGCGTGGCCGCCGGGCGTGACGTGACCAATAAGGAGACGAGAGCATGAGCAGCGAGGCATCGAACGATTCCGGCAACAACTTCGTGATTAATGAGAACGGTGACGGGGGAGGCGACGGGTACGAGGAGTACAACCCGCCCGCCGATCGCTTTCTCACCGCGCAGATCTGGTGGATCGCGAGCGAACTCGTGCGGCGTCACCCGCACCTGCGCATTTCTGGCCACGAGGTCCCCGGAGACGGCCGCCTCGTGATCGTGCACGACGAGCAGGACAGCATGAGCATCCAGTGGGATCTCGTGGGCGGCTGCAAATATCTGGTGAACGGCGTCGTCAACAACATCAGCTGGATCGAGATGATGGCGGCGGTCAGCCCGCACGAGACCATCAAGCGCATCGAGGTGGCCACCGGTCTCGGTATCCCCAAAGCCACCCCGGTCACCACGCCGCACTCGCTCACCTACCGGGTGATCGCCAGCGCGCTCGCCAGCGCGGTCGACGACCGGCACGAGTGGTATGCCGTGCCGGCACCGATGAACCCCTACGACGACCCCGACTGCCCCTACTTTCTGCCGTTTCCCACCGCTCTCAAGGCCCGCGACGACTACGCAGACGCAGCGGATGCCCAGATCGCGTCGACCGGCCGCGGCATCCACTTCTTCCAGCCGTTCTGGGCGCTGTTACGAAACCTCGAGCCGATCGCAATCTTCGATTCGGCCGGCGTGATCCACACGGTGATGGGGGCTACCGAGCTGATGCCGGCCTACGAAAACATTCACCGCAACCTCACGATCACCACGGCCCAGGTCCTGGGCCCCTACCTGTCATGATGACATTCGAACCAAGGAGCACCACTGTGACGAACCACGAACTGCCTGCACCGAAGAAGATCCTCTACATCGACCTCGACAACACGCTCGTCGACTTCCCGAGCGGAATTCGACGGCTGAGCCAGGAAGACAAGATCAAATTCGCGGACCACTACGACGACGCCCCCGGAATCTTCGCCCTGATGGACCCTCTGCCGGATGCCTTGGCGGCGTACCGCGAGCTGGCCCAACACTTCGACACCTACATCCTCTCCACGGCGCCGTGGCACAACGCCTCTGCTTGGCACGACAAGGTGCTGTGGGTGCAGAAGCACCTGGGTCTCACGAGCGAGACCGTCGCCTACAAGCGCCTGATCCTCTCGCACCACAAGAACCTCAACCGGGGTGACTTTCTGGTCGATGACCGTTCGGCCAACGGTGCCGGTGAGTTCGAAGGGGAGTGGCTGCAGTTCGGGCCGGATGCTCGGTTCCCGAACTGGGCATCCGTCACTGAGTACCTGCTGTCGCGTTCGCAGCCGTCAGTGCTGGACGTCGCGGTGAACCTGGCCCGTTCAGCGCACGCCGGACAGCGTGACAAGCTGGGCGTTTCGTATGTCTGCCACCCGCTCGCGGTGATGCGCCGAGTGAGCACCGACGACGAAAAGATCGTGGCTGCCCTGCACGACGTTGTCGAGGACACGGCAGTCACACTCGACTACCTGCGTACGCTCGGCTTCGAGGAACACGTCGTCGAGGCCGTGGATGCCATTACCAAGCGCACGGGGGAGCCGCTCGCCGAGTCGATGGCTCGGGTGGCGGCCAACCCGCTCGCGCTGATTGTGAAGAGGGCAGACATATCGCACAACGCGGATCCGGTGCGGCAGGCCGGGCTGTCAAACGAGGCGCGCCTGCGGCTCACGGAGAAGTACGAGAAATCGGCCGTGTACCTGGACTCCACCCTGGACAAGATCCTCGAGGAGCACAGGGCGTAAGCACTGCAATTCAGTGAGCGCGCGGCAGAAATGCCGCGTGCCTACGATGGTGGAACCTGGTCGCCCGGACACTATCGATGAAGAGACAGAAGAGCGACTTCAGGCGATCCAGAAGGACTCATCGGATCTCCATAATCCGCTGTAAATTCTAGGCTGTGTTGCACTTGAGATGCGGCACAGTAATAATCATCAGCATCGTTCGACGCGATAGTTCACCGATCTTGTACGAGACCCAGCACGGTAGAGGTAGCGGAAGTGGACAGCGTCTGGCCCGGGCTGATATCGCTCGGGAGCAGTTGGGCCTGAGGGGGACGGGGTCGTAGCGACTGCCCTTTGCTGGCTAGTCTGAAGGGAAACCGCCAGTGCCGTCGCCCAACACATCTGTACCGAGGCTTGACACGGCAGCCCGCGTTTGAGAATTTTCAAGGAGCGAATGAAATGAGCTGGACACTTGCCGACATGGGAAAGGCCTATCGTAAAGCGAAGGTTGACCTTTATTACACGACGAGTCCGTCTATGCTGGCCATCGCTGACTACGAGGTGGCCCTCGAATCCAACTTGCGACGCCTCCTGGACAAGATCAACGGTACTGCGACCGACTGGGTTGAAGAGGTTGATTTTTTCGGTGGATATACCTACCTACCTACGTCTGTAAAAGACATCATCCAAGCCGAGGGTGAAGAAGAACTGAAACTATCAGCGCCGAGGGCGGTGTGGGGGCAAACTTTGGACAGAATGTCGGCTCAAAAACCGCCCCGTCGTCCTACCGCCGAATTTCGACTTACCGCGAAATGCAGCCTCGACCTCCACGTGCTTTCGACCCTATGGATGATGAAAGTCGGCCATAAATTCGACCGATGCCTCAAACCGTCTGCCTACGGGAATCGTCTACGCCGGCAATCGGATGGCGAAGTGAACGAACTCTCCCTCGGTTCTTTCTCTCCATACATGGCGCCCTTTAGAGCTTGGCGCGATAAGGGCCTGGCAGCGATGACTGAGGCTCTTTCGGACGAAAAGAAAGTCATTGCAATCACCGCTGACGTGAGCTCTTTTTACCATGAGTTGAATCCCGACTTCATGCTAGATACCGCCTTCGTATCTGGTGTATTGGGCTTAGAACTTTCCGCCAATGAGGAGAAGCTCAACTTTCTTTTCATTAATGCCATCACAGCATGGGCGGCGTCCACGCCTTTAGAACAGGGATTGCCTGTCGGGTTGCCGGCTTCAGCACTAATAGCAAACATGGCTCTAATCGAGCTCGACCGGATGATGGAGCGGGAAGTCGTACCGCTTTATTACGGTCGCTACGTTGACGACATTATGCTTGTTATGGAAAACGGGGCAGGGTTCACTACACCCGCTGAACTGTGGGACTGGCTCTTTAGTCGTTCTGGCACGAGGCTGTCGCGGGCCGCCGGCGAATCGCCGGGGGTTCAATACAGCGCTCCATACCTTGAGAACAGTTGCATTCTCTTTGCGAACGCAAAGAACAAGATATTTCTTTTGGAAGGTGTTTCTGGGAGAGTCTTAGTCGACTCGATAGAGCGTCAGGTTCAGGAGCGAGCCAGCGAGTGGCGTTCCCTTCCTAGCCTCCCGCAACAGGCATCGGACGTTGCCACGGAGATGGTAGCTGCGACTCAGTCAGACGGAGAGATCGCAGACAACCTTCGAAAAACTGATTCCCTGACAATGCGACGGGCGGGATTTGCTCTTCAGCTTCGTGACCTCGAAGCCTACGAGAGAGACCTCGAACCTGAGGTCTGGCGCGATCATCGACTGGCCTTCTATGGTGCCTTCGTAGAGCATGTCCTCGTTCTACCTAACTTTTTCGAATTGGCGACATATATCACTCGAGTTATCAGGTTGGCCACAGCCTGCAAGGACTTCGTCCAACTGGCGGAGATGATCGTAGCAATCAACAGTTTGGTCGATCGCGTCAGCGACGACTGTAACGTATGCGTGAAATCAAAGAATGTCGACGATATTCCAGGGTCGGACGTTGTCAACTCCTGGAAATATCATCTGACGCTTTCTCTCTATGAGAGCCTGGGCTCGGCATTTCCGTCGGCTCTCTCTCCGTCGGAGAAGATCCGCTGGGAAGCGATCATTGCGCTGCCAGAGATGAGGGCACTGAGCCTCCAAGGAATCGGCGAGACGGCCCTGCAAACGCAACATGCCCGTTTTTTTATGCATGACCTCGCCTACTCGCCACTCCGGTTTGCATTTCTGCCGAAGGAACTCGTGTCGCAACGAGGGCTGGTGCGAGGCCAGACCGAGACAATTGGAGACCCCGTAGCGCTACTGACTGAACCAGTGTGGCGCGGGCTGCAGGCGGTAATGCGGTGGATCGATCTACTGCCAGAGGCTATTCCGATTGGATTAGCCTTTCCAACCAGGCCCTTCAGTCTTGCCGAACTGTTCGTTGTCGTCCGGGATCCGTTCGCGCCCGAATCCCGGAAGGCACTCAGCGATGCAATGCTGTCACTTCGAGGATTCTCATTGATCAGCAAACTTCCCTACCTTGAGAGTTGCACAAATCCAAGTTTGAGAGTCCAGTCCGCCCTCCCGGCGAAGACTAAGCGCATTGCCTTGGGGAGCTGGAAAACCGCAGACGAAAGCTGGACGGCATCGGTGGTCAAATGCGTTGACCCGGATGCAGATCGATACCGGCGACTCAACACCCTGATCAATGAGGCGATATCGCAATCAGGCGGAATCGACTACCTGATATTACCCGAACTTGCGCTTCCGGCCAAGTGGTTCATGCGCATTGCGCACAAGTTGCAGGCACGCCGCATCTCCTTAATAGCGGGGATTGAGTATCTTCATGCGGGTGAGCATGGCATTCGTAATCAGGTTTGGGCGGCTCTCGCACACGACGGTTTGGGATTTCCGTCGATGATGATATATCGACAAGACAAGCAGCAACTCGCGCTTCACGAGGAACAGGAACTCCATCGGCTTGGGGGGCTGAAGCTCCATTCGTCGTCTGCCGAGCAGCCCTTGACTGTAATTCATCATGGTGGCTTTAGCTTTGCAATTTTGGTTTGCAGCGAACTCACCAACATCAACCACAGGGCTCGGTTACGGGGGCAAATCGACGCTCTCTTTGTGCCGGAGTGGAACCGCGACACAACGACCTTCGAAGCTCTTGTAGAGTCCGCAGCACTGGACATACATGCATTCATCATCCAGTGCAATGACCGACAGTATGGTGATAGTCGGATTCGCGCGCCGTATCGTGACGCGTGGAAACGCGACATCGTCAAGATTAAGGGCGGGGTTCGTGATTACATCGTGACTGGGGATATCAATGTTGAATCATTGAGGCAATTCCAATCGAGTCACCGTTCCGCGGATGGGCCGTTCAAGCCCATGCCCGATGGATTTCAAATTGCTGCCGAAAGGAAAATTCTTCCGGTGCGTGATTGAGGTTGTCGCGGACGATAGGAAGAGCAGAATCTTCCCGAGGCCGCGATCCATTCACCCGATAGGCCGGCCGCGCAGTTATTGTACGGTGGGATCTACCGTCGAAATAACGCAGAATGGGTACCGCCGAGAGTTGAAACCTAGCTGATTTTGGACTCTGTCGTCCTTGAAAGAAGGCGGCAGAACACTCAGCACGAGGGCCAGCGTCAATTCTTGTTTGGCTCCCGCTGGCATAGATGCCCGCAGGCACTCCCGGAGGTTCGTGCCTACACTGCCAGCTTGTCTGGAATACTTGAGAGATGCACCCTGACGCCCCCATCCTGAGCCTGTTCGGGGGAATCGGTGGTTTCGAGCGTGGTCTAGGCAAGGCCGGTTTCACAGGCCCCGTTCATACATATGAGAATTGGGATCCCGCACGCAGCGTTCTTGCCAAGCGATTTCCTCGTGCCGTCCTCCATGCCGATGTTCGTGAACTTCCGAACGACATGCATGACGCGCACGTCGTTGTGGCCGGTTTCCCGTGCACTGACCTATCGCAAGCCGGGAAGCAAGCGGGGCTTGACGGCAGTGCGTCGGGCTTGATCCTCGGCGTTCTTGAACACGTCCGCCTTGCGAAGCCCGAGTGGGTACTGCTCGAGAATGTTCCGAACATGCTGCGGCTGAACAAGGGCAACGCAATTCGGGTGATCACCGACACGCTTGAGGAGGCCGGATACTCCTGGACATACCGCATCCTCGATGCCCAGCATTTCGGTGTGGCACAGCGACGCAAACGTGTCTTCGTCTTGGCAAGCCGTTATCACGATCCGACCCGAGTGCTGTTTCGTGACTTGAACGAAGGACGTGCTGTGCATCATGTGCCGCCCAGTCACATTGCCGACGCAAACGGCTTCTATTGGTCCGAAGGCAACCGAGGGGTTGGGTGGGGCGTTGGAGTAGTCCCAACGATCAAGGGCTCGACCACTGCCGGCATTCCGACCTCGCCGGCTGTTTGGCTCCCGGGCGCCGAGGCCGAACACCGGTTTCAGACTCCATCAATTGAGGCCCTTGAAATATTGCAGGGCTTCACCGCAGGGTGGACCAAAGCCGCCCCCGTACGCGACCGTTGGAAGCTCGTCGGCAACGCCGTTGCTGTGCCGGTAGTCCAGTGGCTCGCCGAAGGCCTCAAAGCCTATGACGACCTTGACCCCGTAGATCTGACCGCGGACATGTCCGTCGGTGAAGGGTGGGGCTGGTCTGGCGCCTTGATTGACGGCCGTCGCTTGAACGGGAAGCTTCCCGACCAGCTTTCGGCTGGGCCATTGCGGAGGCGCACGTCCCTAGCCCGACTGTTGCAGGAGAGAGGATCGCGTCCTCTTTCACAAAAGGCAGCGAGAGGCTTCACGACTCGCCTGAGAAGAAGTAACTTGACCCGCGATCCCGGCTTTATGACAGACCTTGAGTCGTATTCAGGACTTTGACTGTCGGTAGGCGGGTGTTGACATAACTAGCCAGATCGTTTTTGAGGGGATGCAAACAATATGGGGGAACTTGTGACGACTGAGCTCGAAGAACGCGGCACTATTGCCACGGCAGAGGTGCCCGAAGTCGGCCAGCTCGCGAGCGTGCGGGGTGCGAAATGGATCGTCACGAATGTGGCCCAGCAGGCCCTCCGACGATCAAGCGCAGATGACGGCGCTCCTGAACTTCAGCATGCTGTATCTCTACAGTCCATCGAGGAAGAGCACTACGGCCGTGAGCTCACGGTCGTCTGGGAGCTCGAACCCGGCAGGGGCGTGATCCTCGAGCAGGGGCTACCCGTCATGATCGACCCTGCACGGATAGACGACCCGACCACTTTCGCCGCGTACGTCGACGCCCTGCGCTGGGGTGCGCTCACGTCCGCGGATGCCCGCACTCTGCAAGCTCCGTTCCGCAGCAGCGCCACTATCGAGGCCTACCAGCTCGAACCTCTCCGACGCGCACTCGAATCGCCACGTGCGAATCTCTTGCTCGCCGACGATGTCGGCCTCGGCAAGACCGTCGAGGCCGGCCTCGTGGTTCAAGAGCTTCTCCTCCGCCACCGTGCGCGCTCCGTGATCGTCGTTTGCCCGGCAGGCTTGGTCATCAAGTGGAAAGAGGAGATGTCCGACAAATTCGGGCTGACCTTCGAGATCATCAACTCGAACACCATGCGCGACTTCCGTCGTCGTTTCGGCGTGCACGCCAATCCTTTCGTGGTGTTTCCCCGCGTCATCGTGTCGATGTCGTGGTTGCCGTCCCCCCGTGCAGAGCGTCTGCTGCGCGACGTCTATGTGCGTGCTGACGACAAGCGCGTCGCCGACCGATACGCTTTCGACGTCGTCATCATCGACGAGGCACACCACGTCGCCCCCGCGACTCCGTCCCGCGGTGGAAGCGACACGAACCGCTACGCGGTCGACAGCCAGCGAACGGTCGCTGTTCGCGAGCTCGCCCGGCGGTGTGAACACCGTCTCTTCTTGAGTGCCACCCCACACAATGGCTATACCGAGTCGTTCACTGCGCTTCTGGAGATGGTCGACCCACAACGCTTCGCGCGCGGAGCAGACCTCGACCCCCAGGCACTGCAGCAGGTGACAGTGCGCCGGCTCAAGAAGGATCTTCCTGACGAAGGCTTCCAGCTCCGAGAAGTGCACGCGATGCTGTTCCAGCCCAGCGCGGATGAGTCCGAGGCCTATGACCGCCTGATCGCGTTCACGACGCGACGCAATAAGGCAGTGAAGGCAGACACTGGCAAACGCGCCGCCGACCTGGCGACATTGATCCTAAAGAAGCGATTCTTCTCCTCACCTGCTGCCTTCGTAGCGACTGCAGAAACGTATCTCGCCACGCGGTTGCGGGGTGATGATGATGTGGATCTGCCCGACTACGACGAAGTCCTCGGCGACGAAGCATCCGATGAAGAAGAAGGTCGCGCCGAACAACCGGAGCTCGAAGCACTGCGAAGCGCCAAGCGGGCGCAGGTGCCGTTGACCGATGAAGATGTCACCGACCTTGAATGGCTCATCGACTGGGGGTGGCGGTACGCGTCGCTTCCCGACACGAAGCTGAAGGCGCTCATCGACCAGATCCGTGCTCAGCTCCTCACGCCCGACGGCACGTGGCTGAACGTGCGTCTCGTTATCTTCACCGAGTATGTCGCCACTCTGCACTGGATCCGCGACGTGCTCAACGCCTTCGACCTCGGAGACGACCGGCTCGCCGTGATCGAGGGGGCAACGGATGCCGACGAGCGCGAGCTCATCCGCATCCGTTTCACCGAGAACCCGTCCAAGGACCCGGTGCGCATCCTCCTCGCCACCGATGCCGCCGGCGAGGGCATCGACCTGCAGACTCACTGCCACCGACTCGTGAGCTTCGACATCCCCTTCAACCCGAACCGGCTCGAGCAGCGTATCGGCCGTATCGATCGATACGGACAGACCGAGCGCCCGCAGATCTACCATCCTGACCCGGAAGACAAATCCGATGCGGCGTCGAACTACGCTCGCGATACCGACTACCTAGCCCGCGTCGCCCGCAAGATCTCGAGGGTGCAGGAAGACCTTGGTTCTGCCGGCGACATCATCGACCCCGATATCCAGCGTGTCCTCGGGTATGGCGAACTGCCGACCCGGGCCAAGCCCGTCAAGGGCTCCGGAGAGCAGATCATCAACAAAGTGCTGCAAGGCGAGCAGAACCTCGGTCGGGAGCTGACGGCGCTGGCCGACCGGCTCGAAGGGTCCCGCGATCGCTTGCACCTGCATGATCGCAATCTACGACGTGTACTGGAGACAGGGCTTCGCGTTTCCGGACAACCCGCCCTGATCGCGGTTGTCGACGACGAGGAAGAGGCAGAACTGTACGCCCTGCCCTCCGGCCTCGACCGATCATGGACGCCCGGGCTTGACGGACTGCGCACGCGTTTGAACCCCGAGGTGGCACGCCCGATCACCTTCGAAGGCAACGATGCCGAGGGTCGATCCGACATCGTCTACGCGCACCTCGGGCACCCCCTCATCCAGCGCGCTGCCCGCGAACTTCGCGGACAGATCTGGACCAGGTCGAACCACATCCACGGTGTGAGCGCCGTCGTCGTAGACGGTCTGGAGCAGTCCTTCGTCGCCGGCGTCGCGCGCCTGGTCGTCGTCGGTGATGGTGGTACCCGCCTGCACGAGGAAGTCTTCCTCGCCGGCACCAGACTCAGGCGGCGCCAGGAGATTGGGGTCGAAAGCGCCGAGGATCTGCTCGTGACAGCGCTCGACGCCGAACGACTCGCCGTTCCCTCCCCGGCAGTTTTGGCGGGACTCGCCGACCTCTGGAATCAAGACGGCGATGCTGTCGGTGGTATCCGCCAACGTGTCGCCGACGCCGTCGCCTCCCGCGCAGACAAACTGCAAGGCGCGATCGAGCAAGACCTCGACAAACGAAAGGTCGCGGATCTCGCTCGAGTCGATGAAGTGTTCGCCCGATTCCGGCAGACGCTCTCCAGCACACTGGACAATGCCGAAACGCGCAAGCGTGAGCTCGAGCAGATGCTCTTCCATGAAGAACAGCAGCAGCGCGAGAAAGACCTGGGAAATATCCGCCGCCGATTGGATGCCCTCACCGAGGAGCAACGCGACGAACGCGACGCCGTGTCCCGGCGATATGCCAACCTGCAACCGCACACGTTCGTAGCCGCGGTCGTTTTCGCACTCAGCCCGGCCGACGCCGAGAAAATGGGGGAGACCCGTGGCAATTAAGGATCCTTGGGAGTGGCTGTCGCTCGTCGACATCGACGGGCCGTTCCTGTCGAAAGCTGCTTTGAAATCGACGTTCCCTACAGGGCTCGACCGCCCATTCAACGCGATCGATGACGTCAACAGCACTTTCGTCTACGAACACACGATCTGGGCAAAGGCCTGGACGAATCTCCACGGCAAAACGGATGCATCGGGCGACTTCGCCTGGCGTGACCGCTGGGTCACAGCCGTTCTGCGGGAGCTCTTGCAGTGGGACGAATACCTTGTCGTGAATCCCGATTCCACACTTGTAGCGAGCTCACCTGACGGTGACGTGACCGTGCGCCCCTGGGCAGCGCTCGACATCGGAAACGGTCTTGTGGCCCTCGTCGTGGTCGTCGATCCGACCGAGGATCTCCGACGGTTCGGTACCGACGGCTGGGCCGCGGACTCGATCGACCGAACGGCAGCGTTGCTCCGGGAGACCGGCGTCACCGTCGGGCTCGTCACCGACGGCCGCTGGTGGGGTATCGTCTCATCGGTCAGCGGCGTGACCACCGCCAGCGGCGTGTTCGATGCCCTCATCTGGCGTGAGGAGCGGGACAGCCGCGACGCCTTCCTCGCCCTCGCTGGCCTCGTCTCACTAGCCGGGGGCGCTCCCGAGAAGCGCCTCCCGAAACTCTTCGAGGCGAGCGTCGCCAGCGCGGAGGCGATCACCGAGGCGCTGGGCGACCAGGTGCGCCGCGCGGTCGAGCTCGTGCTGCAGGCGATGTCGGAGTCGCACCTGCGTGCCCTGGCGAACGGCGAGGATTCTCCTCTGCCGGCTGACGCCAAACAAGTTTACGAAGCTTCTGTCTCGGTACTCATGCGGGTCATCTTCCTGCTGTTCGCCGAAGAACGCGGCCTCCTGCCGCAGCACCAGATGTATCGCGACTCCTACGCCATAGCCGGTGTTCGAACTGATCTGGAACGTCAAGCGCAGAACGACTCCGAAGAAGCCCTCGACCACACCTGGGAAACTTGGCATCGACTTCTCGCGACGAGCACGGCCATCTTCTCGGGCGCGACCTTCGAAGACACCCGGATGCCGGCCTACGGTGGTTCGATGTTCGACCCCACCCGGTTCCCCTGGCTGCGCTCGACGAACGCCCAAGGGCTGCTCACCGTGCGGGTCTCCGACCGGGTCATGCTCAAAGTGCTCCAGGCTGTGCAGATCGCCCACGTCGGTGGCGAGGCTCGCCAACTGTCGTTTCGCGACCTCGACGTCGAGCAGATCGGGTACGTCTACGAGGGGCTGCTCGGCTACTCCGCCGAGTACGCCACCGACGTCGTCGTTGGCCTGAACGGCAAGAGCGGCTACGAACCGGAGATGGCCCTCACCGAATTGACTGAGGTCGCCGATGGCGCGAGCAGTGGTGCGGATTTCGCGAAGAAACTGATCGCATACCTCGACAAGGCTCAGCCCAGCGCTAAACCGGCGACGGCACGACAGATCGCCAAGGCATTCGAGGTCGACGACGAGACGGCCGCAGCGGATGCCCGCATTCGCCTCGGCTACGTGCTGCTCGGCCACACGGAGATCGTCGACAAGCTTGCCCCGCTGTATGCGCTGATCCGCAACGACCTGCGCGACTTCCCCTACGTCGTGCCGGAAGGCGGCCTGGTGATGACGGAATCCCCTCAGCGCGCCAATACGGGCACTCACTACACCCCGCGCTCCCTCGCGGAAGAGGTGGTGCTGCAGACGCTCGAACCGCTCGTGTACTCGCCAGGTCCTCTCAACACGGAGAATCAGAACGAATGGGTGTTAAGGAGTTCCACCGAAATTCTCAACCTAAAGGTGGCTGACATCGCCGCCGGGTCAGGTGCCTTCCTCGTCGCGGCCGCGCGTTACTTAGCAGGGCGGCTCATCGAGGCCAGATCGAAGGAAGGACTGACAGCTGGCGAAAACGAAGACGTCAAACGGTGGGCGATCCGTGAGGTCGTCGGCCGCTGCCTCTACGGTGCCGACATCAACGGCATGGCCGTCGAGATGTGCAAGCTCTCGCTCTGGCTCATTTCGATGGATCCAGGAAAACCGTTCTCTTTCGTCGACGACCGTGTCTTTCACGGGAACTCGCTGCTCGGGGTCACAAGCGAACGGCAGCTGCGCGCGCAACATATCGACCCCGGGCGTAGCCATCTCCGTCCTTCGAGACTGTTACAGATCGATGTCGACAGCGACCTAGAAAAAGCGGCGAAGCTCCGCCGCGAACTCGCCAGCGGCCAAGTGGACGATGCCGACCGGATGCGCTCCACGCGCGCCAAACGGAAGCTCCTGGCAGAGTCGCGCGACGTGACGGCGAAACTCCGTGACGTCGCCGACGGCATAATTGCGGCAGGCTTGCTCGAAGGGGGCAAGCCTGGCAAAGCGCTCGACGCGCGGTATGACGATCTTGCCGATGCCCTGTTCGCGGCCTACAGTCCAAACGGGGTCGACGGTGACCGGAATCATCTCGATGCGATCCTTGTTGCGGGCCTTACCCCGACGGTCGTTACCGGAGAGGCGCTCTGGAAGCCGCTGCACTGGGTGATCGAAGCACCCGACGTGATGGTCAGTCACGGCGGGTTTGATGCGATCATTGGAAACCCACCGTTCGTTGGGAGTCGCTTTCTAAGTGGGCTGTTCGGGAAGAACCTTCGCGAGTGGTTGACAAATGTTGTTGCCACGAGGGTTCAGGGCTTGGGCGATTACTTCGCGTACTTCGTGAGACGAAGTTCGGTCCTGCTCAATGGCACTAGCGGCAGTCTCGGACTCCTGTGCAAGGACTCGATTATGGCCAAGGAGAATCGTAAGGTCGCACTCACGCCTCTCCTTGACAGCGGAATGCGTGTGATTGCCACCGTCGGACCGCGGGAGTGGCCCACTTTCAGCGCTCATCTTCGGTATGTGATTTTCTGGGCGACCTGGTCGGCCGTCACGGTCCGCGCAAGTTGGAATGGCGAGAAAGTCGAAGGAATTGGTGCGAATCTAACGCCCGTGTCCGACTCGGCCTGGTCGCCTATGCACGAGCGCCGAGCTCTACCGGAGAACAAAGGCAAGGCGTTCGTCGGAACCTATCCGAATGGCATCGGATTCCGACTTAACGCGGCGGAGGCGGATGCAATGATCCGAGTCGCTCCCGCCAATGCCGACGTGATTAGACCGTACACCGCCGCGAGTGACCTCTATCTGGCTCGGCCGCCGCGCGCTGCTGAGTTCATCATCAAGTTTGGCAGCCGGACACTTGAGGAAGCATCCGGCTTTCGAGAGCCCTTTGCGCGTGTAGATGCACTTGTGAAGCCTGATCGGATGACGAAGAATCAGTCTCGTCTACGCGATTTCTGGTGGCAATTCAAGGCGAATGCGGATCAGCTCTACCAAGCTATTTCTGGGCTGAATCATTGCTTGGCTATCCCGCAGGATGGGAAGACACTGATGCCCGTGCGTTTGTCGTGCGCGGAAGACATCGTGATTGACACCAAAATCACGGCAATTGCCCTTGGGTCCTATGCTGAGTTTGCGCTCTTGTCGTCGGCGCCACACCGACTCTGGGCAGCAACGGACTCTCACGGCCTGATCGGCTCACTCAAGTATCTCCCGCGAGCATTTGAGACTTTTCCTGCCCCGACAGTATTGCTGGACGGCCTGCATCCCGCTGGGCGGGCCTTGGAAAGCGCACAGACTAACGCGATGAATATTCTGGGTTGTGATCTGAGAGACGCTTATACCCTGCTCCTGGGGTCAGAACGGATGCCGAAACATGAGGTACTCCGTTTGCTTTGGGAGGCACACGAAGATGTGGACCGTCTGGTGCTTAAATCATACGGATGGGACGACATATCCGCGGAGGCGCAAGTGGTTGCTCTGAGCGGCGTGAAGCAGCTTCTCTTCTCGGAGGACTCGAATCGCCTTGTGCTGGAACGTTTGCTCAAAGAGAACAGTGATCGAACTGCGCCGAATACAGTGCAAGTCTCGGCAACGTCGCAAAGTGTCGGTGTTAAGGACTTTGAGAAGCTCGAAGGAGCAATGTTCTAGATGTTCATAGAATCCCGGACATTGATCACTTCCGCCGAGGTGCGTGATGAGCTGTTAGACCTTCTCGAACGCGACTTGATGGGTCCGTGGGGTGGCCCCGAAGAGACGATTGGTGGCACTCCACGCGGTCGTTACCTCGTAGGTGCCTTAGCACCTGTCTCAATTGGCGACGACGACCCTACGCCGGCTACCGTGCTTGAGAGCAGGACTAAGGACCAGCCGGCCAGCCCGGACGACTTCCGAGATTCAGAAGTCGGCGCGGTCGTCGATCCAGACGCGAGTCGTGACGTAAAAGGAGTCGTCGACGAGGCCGACGAGACCATCGCCGACGCCGGAGGCACTGATACGGACGAGGACCGCGGCCCAGAGTCCAAGCTCATCGCGCCTTCGTCTATGGGACTGCGTTTCCAGGTTGGTCCGGAGGTTCGCAATCTCATCTTCACGGCACGGTGGGGACAGTACGAGTCCCGTCGGGAAGCCGATGACGAGGGATTTCTGAAAACCTACAACGACCGCACTGCCCATGACAATCCGGTGACGATCGATATCTCGACGATCGGCATGAGCGAGACCTTCACGAAGGTGATCGTCGAAAAGCACGTCGCGATCTCGGTCGAGGTGTTCGAGCACGACGGCATGCGTGTGGTTGAAGCAGCACTGCAGAACACCAAAGTCACGGGCAAGGAACTTCCGCCACGAGTGTGGTTGTTCCAAACCGAACTCCAGGTGACCGCGCCCAACGGGGAGGCGGTCTTTCTGCCAACTCGCGATGCGCTCGAGAGCGTTCGCGATGTCGGCGACGACGAGGTGCTGAAACTGGAATTGCTCTACCGCGATCGACTCGAATTCGCGGTGGGTCGCACTGCCTCCGCCACGTGGACGTTGCCAGATCCTGATTCTCGTCGGGCCGTGTCTGTGCGCACGACGTGGCTGCCAACGGCAGACGTTCCGCAGACGCTCGCGCCGCCCATCGATGGTGCGGAGATGAGCATGAGATTGCTGATGGACGCGGCCCCCGAACAGCTCAGCGAGTACCTCGCACCGCTGATCGACGGTTATGACTATTGGCTTGTCAAGCGGCGGGCCGACGCGGAGGCGCTCCCCGAGCATCTGCACGCAGTGGCACTGAGTGGCGTCAACGACGGTGAGGACGCACTGAAGCGCCTGCACGAAGGCCTCGCCCTCCTCACCAACACAGATCCGGATGATGCGAACAGCGTGCAAGCGCGTAAGGCGTTCGCATTCATGAACCGCACGATGCGCGATCAGCGCATCCGTTCACAGATCGCCGGGCTTCGGGCCGCAGATCGAACTATGACTGCAGGGGAGGCGACCGCGGCCATCGAATCCAAAGGTGACATCGCAGCATCCTGGCGTGCATTCCAACTGGCCTTCATCCTCATGCAGCTGCCGTCGATCGTCGACCCCACAACGCCGAGACGCTCAGGTGACATGCCCCGGGCCGAGCTGCTGTTCTTCCCAACCGGCGGAGGCAAGACCGAGGCCTATCTCGGGCTCGCGGCATTCACATTCGGTATCCGCAGACTTCAGGGAGTAATCGAGACGCCCGGCGGCGTCATCGACGGTCGCGGCGGCGTAGCTGTGCTGATGCGCTACACGCTGCGGTTGCTCACTTCGCAGCAGTTCTTGCGTGCGACCACGCTGATGTGTGCGGCAGAGATGGTGCGTGGCGAAGACCCGGTGACATGGGGCGCCGAACCGTTCCGAATCGGCCTCTGGGTCGGTTCGAGTGTGAGCCCGAAACGATTCGCCGAAGCCGAACAGCAGGTCAAGGATGTGCGTAACGACGACGGCAATTCCGCCTACGGACTCACGGTGCTGCAGTTCAGCAGCTGTCCGTGGTGTGGCACGCCGATCAACCCGAAAGCGGATGTCGTCGCGGTCAAGGCGACCCAGCGCATCCACGTCTATTGCGGAGACAAACTGGGAAGCTGTCCCTTTTCTGCCGGCGGCATCGCGGTCGACGGCCTGCCTGTGCTCACCGTCGACGATGAGATCTACCGGAATCCGCCGACATTCTTGCTCGCCACTGTCGATAAATTCGCCCGTCTCGCCCGGGAGGGCGAAGCGGCGAGCCTTTTCGGATACGTTTCACGTCGATGCGAGCGACATGGCTACCGGCACCCGGACACCGCACCCACGGTGTGCAAGGCCAACGACCACGCGGCCAAGTGTGAAGGCGGGCGGACGTACCCGAAGGCATCCGTCAAGGATGTCGATCGTCTGCGCCCGCCAGACCTCATCATCCAGGATGAGCTACACCTCATCACCGGTGCTCTCGGCACGGCCGTCGGGCTGTTCGAAGCTGCCGTCGACACTCTGTCCACGTGGGAGCTCGGTGCCGGTGACGACGCCGTGCTGGTCAAACCGCTGGTCATCGCTTCCACGGCCACTGTGCGCAACGCCCACGACCAGGTGCTGAAGCTCTACGCACGGCAAGTGCAGATCTTCCCGCCTCAGGTGCTCTCGGTCACCGACACCTTCTTCTCCAAGGAGGAGGTGATCACTCCTGAGAAACCCGGGCGGCGCTACATCGGCGTTTGCGCGCACGGCGCGAGACTGACGCTCGCGGAGATCCGGGTCAGCGAGATCTTGCTGCTTGCCGGTCAAAAGCTGTTCGATGAACATGGGGACGCGGCTGAGCCGTACGTCACGCTCGTGGACTATTTCTCTGCGACTCGCGAACTGGCAGGCATGCGGCGTTACCTTGAGGACGACATCGTCACCCGAACCAGCAATCCCGAGAAGGATTCCGGGTACCCGCGGCGCGGTTCACGAGGCTTGCGGATCGGCGAGCTGACGTCTCGCATCTCGTCGTCGGACATCTCGGCGACGCTGACGAACTTGGCCGTACCGTTCGATCCCGCGATGGATACGACAAAAGCCAAGCAGGAATACGGAGCGCGAGCGGCCGCGGCAAAGGCGGCAGGCAAGAAGCTCAAGTCACGCGACGCGTTTCCCTACGACGTCGTGCTTGCGACGTCGATGCTCCAAGTGGGCGTCGACGTCCCGCGACTCGGACTCATGCTCGTCGTCGGCCAGCCGAAGAATACGGCCGAGTACATTCAGGCGTCGTCCCGTGTCGGTCGGCAGGATTCCAAGCCCGGCTTGGTCGTCACACTCGCAAACCGCTCGCGGCCCCGCGACATGGCCCACTACGAACAGTTCCAGCACTACCACGAGACGTTCTACGCGCACGTTGAAGCGCTCTCTGTCACGCCATTCTCTGATGCGGCCCTGGAGCGCGGGCTGACCGGGCTCCTCGTCTCGGCGGCCCGAGTCGCCGACCAGCGCAACAGGTCGTCTCTCTCCTCCGAGATGGGCGCTGGCTCGATCGTTGTACGCCGCCCGTTCCTCGACAAGCTGGTCGACCGGATCGTAAAACGAATCGCGGTCGCGAGCCAGGATGACGCCGTGGCAGAAGCCGCACGCGGCAAATTGATCCTCCGGTTGGACAAGTGGACCGACGAGTCGGACAAATGGTCGGGAGCATTGACGTATCAGAAGGACACTGTGCCCGGCGGTCAGATCGTCTCGTCGCTGCTGGTCAGCCCCGAGACCGTGGCGCTCGACGAAAGCAGCCGCCTATTCCAGGTAGCGAACTCCATGCGCGAGGTACAACCGGAGATCAACCTGCTGGTCACACCGTTCGCCGGAAAATTGGCGGAGCCGATCACGGCTGCTGCTCCGAAATGGGTATTCACGCAGAGGAACTCGAAATGACCGATGTGGAACCCGCTCCCGTTATAGACGCAGTGATGAACGTCGCTGGCGAGGTCGCCGATCCGTTCAGCGACCTCGATGACATCCCCTCGAAGAACCACAGTCGGGTCGGGTCGGTTCGTCCGAGCTCGCTGCTCTATACATCCGGAATCGGTGCGACCGTCGACATGCCTCACATCGCGGTGATGCCGCAGGGCTTGGACGCCTGGGAGATGGCGTACTCCCGGCAGGGTAAACCACAGCTCGTACTGGTCGAGCGGCTCTTGTCGGCCGTTCGCACTCAGCTCGGTCACCAAGTGGACGAGCTGAGACAGCCGCCCTGGGTTCCGGAGAAGGCCTACGAGACCGGCACGCCGATCGGAATCCCGACACGGATCTTTCCGCAGTGGCTGCGTTGCACGGGATGCGACCTGCTCGCTCCCATCTCGGAATCGAAGAGGTTCGACTTCGTGAACAAGAGCAAGCACCGCCCCGACAAAGCCCAGTTCGTGCACAAGGACTGCAAGGGGCGGCCCAAGAAAGGCAAGAAACTTGGGACCTTGGATGCCCGCCCGCGTCTAGCTGTGCCCGCCCGATATCTAATCGCGTGCACTGATGGACACCTTGATGAGTTTCCGTACGTCGAGTGGCTGCACCGAGCCGATGAGGGCGGCGGCAAATGTTCGAAAGCGCCGAAGCCCGAGCTGCGAATGGTCGAATGGCGATCAAACCTCGGACCCCAGGTCACCGTCCGGTGCTCGGCATGCAACATGAGCCGCAACATCGCCGAACTCACCCGGGCAGGCGGGGAGAAGATGCTGCCGAACTGCCGAGGGCGACACCCGCATCTCCCGACATACTCACCAGCCACCAAGCCATGTGAAGCCGAAGTTCGCCTCATGCTGCTCGGGGCCGCCAACCAATGGTTCCCGGCGTCCGTGAGCGTGCTCGTATTGCCCGCTCGAAAGAACATCACACCGGCAGACATAGTGGTCACCGTGAAGGGGCTACCGGCGACCACATTTGCTGACGTGCAGTCCCTGGACGACCTGACTGGGTGGCTCAAGTTCGGGCCCAAGGATGTGCGGGCGCAATTCGAGGGCATCGAGAGCGAGACTCTGTGGCAGGCGATCTTGGTCGCTCGAGGTTCGGCAGTCGCTGCGACGCCGGAAGTGGCTGTTCCGTCGAGCTTCGACCCGATCAGCCTGTTGGAACCGGAATGGGACACGCTCGTGCACCCAGAGGATTTCGAGGCGGAAGACCGAAAGGCCGGTTTCCGTGTGCGGCCGGTGCCCGTGGCATCCGATTTGCAGCCTGTGACGTCTCACGTGGTGGCCGTGGAGCGTGTGAAGAAGGCGAACGCCTTCATCGGATTCACGCGGATTGATGCGCTCGACCGTGTGGGAGACGCGCCCGGAAGGATCGCGCCACTCGTGCAGTCGGGCAAGCCCAAATGGGTTCCCGCAACTGAAGACCGCGGTGAGGGAGTGTTCCTACGGTTCGACGAAGATATCGTTGCGGCGTGGGAAGACGACGTGCTGGAGTCGAAGGTCTGGCAGGCGCATGTCGCCGCCAATGAGCGCAACGTTAAGCGTCGACAGAGCCTGACGGCCGTGGAGATGGTCGCGGCCGATCGGCTTCCTCCGCCGCGCTATTGGGCGCTGCACACGATGTCGCACCTGCTGATTCGAGAGATGGCGATGTCGAGTGGATACGGGTCGGCATCGCTCACGGAGCGCTTGTACGCCTGGCGCGCAGACGATGAACGCGAGGCGGCGGCAGGGATTCTCATTGCCACCACGTCGCCCGACAGCGAGGGCACCCTGGGTGGGCTGGTGGATATCGCCCGGACCGACCGATTGGTAAAGGTCTTCAGCGACGCCCTGCGACGGGCTGAACGGTGTTCCTCTGACCCGATCTGCGCCCACCGCGTGCCGAGCGGTCAGGAGGACTTCCTCCACGGAGCGGCCTGTCACTTCTGCGTGTTCGTGTCGGAGACATCGTGTGAGAAGGCGAATCGGTTTCTCGATCGCCGCTTTGCGCTGACGCTCAATGCCGGGCCTGAGCACGCAGTCGAAGGGCTCTTTCAGTCCGTTCTCGTGGCACCCGGCACCTGATGGCAGACGCGCTGGTGCAACTGGCTAGGGTGTTGTCCCCGACTCAGGCGACGAGCGTCGCAGCGTCCTTGGAGATCGACGGTCGTCTGGACTACGCCGCTGCTACGTTGCCCGGGTCGGCGCATCCAGCCGTGCCGATTCTCGGGGCCGCATTGAAGCAACTGGGCGGTGCAGCATTGCTGGCCGTCGTTTTGCGAGGATACGCCGCCGCGGGACTCAAAGCCCCGAAGCCACCGCGAGCAGTGTGGAGTGGGCCGTCGTTCGATGGCGACAGCGACCATACGGCGGCGGCCGTTGCTCATCTGATCGACGAGGCAATCGAAGACGTGTTCGCCTCGACATTCTCGGCGACGCTCGGGTCGCCGTTCGTTGAGGCGTTGTGGAGGGCGATTGCCAGGGGCGTCACGGTTACTGTGCTCATCGACGGCGGCGAGAAGATGTCTGGGACGGCCGAGAAGCTGAAGAACAAGCTCGAGGGGGCGCTGTTCCTGACGTACATACCGGACGGTGCCTTCGGACTGCAGCACTCCAAGGTGGTGATCGTCGATTCCGCTGCTGCGCTGGTCACGAGTGCAAACCTCAGCGAAGCGGCTGCGCATCGCAATCTCGAGGTGGGCGTGCTCGTATGTGATCCTGAGTTCGCATCGAAGCTGCGGCAACGGTTTCGAACGCTGGCGTCGTTGAAAGTCCTTATAGCCGTCGACTGAACCGATTTTTGAGGTGCCCTAGGAGGATATTCGCGGCATGATGGGCGCGATGACTAGAGAGCCTTCGTCCTGGGCGACAACCCCGGCGACGCGACGATCAATGCAAGGCAACAAGGCGCGCGATACGTCGCCCGAGCTGGCCGTGCGTCGACTGCTACACGCGAAGGGACTCCGCTACCGAGTCAATGTGCGACCGTTGCCCGACCTGCGCCGCACTGCCGACATCGTGTTCACGAAGCAGAAAATCGCCGTGCTGATCGACGGATGCTTCTGGCATGGTTGCCCGGAGCACTACACACGGCCGGCGGCCAACCGAGAGTTCTGGGATGCCAAGGTCAACAGAAACCGGGAACGCGACGCAGACACGGATCGTGAACTCGAGAAGGCGGGTTGGACGGTCGTGCGATTCTGGGAACATGAGGCGCCGACGGACGTAGCTGAGTCGATCAGGCGCGCAGTGGAGTCCTAGCCTCGAGCCGACGTCCGGGCCACTGGCACATCGGAATAGGGCGACTAATAGGCCGCAAATTGTTCGAATCGCGTTGCCAGCGCCTCTCGGGAAGGGCGATCGGCAGCGCGGCGGGGGACCGCGAGCGCCCTTCCGTGCATGTCCTGAAGCCCATGCCGCAGCATCGGTCCGTCAACCTCATCGAGAAGTGCATGGTCGATGCGAACGATGTAGTCGGGGGTGATTCCGAGAAGGTCTCGGTCATACGCGGCGTGGTGGATTTTGCAGAGCGCCAATCCGTTGGTCACGCGTGCAAAGCCGTCCCGTTCACCGTCAGGAATGATGTGCGCGGCGTCGAGGAGCGAGACATGCTTCAGCGAGCAGACGGCACAGCTTTCGGCATACGCGTGCATGACTTTGGCGCGAAATGCGGGTTGGTGGAGTCGTGCTCGCACGGTGCGCTCGGCGTACGCCCGTTGGTCGGGCGGCAGCGTGGTGGGGTCACCGAAAAAGCGGAGAGACTCATCCATCGTGATTGTGAATACCCGTGCAACTGGGTCATCCGCGACCACGTAGACGGGGTAGTGAGCCGCATAGACGCCCGTGCGGATGGCTTCGAAATAGATGAGAGGAGCTTGAAGCTGATGTGCGCGCTGCAGCTTGACATTGTCGCTGCTGTTCCCCGCTCGATAGTCGTACTTCACGAACGCTGCGGTATCGAGCACGTCTGCGTACGGACCGTCGACGGTCGTCATGATGCTCAGCGTCGAGCTGAATTCGGCGGGATTTCGAATTCCCCTGCCGCGATCGATCAACGGGAGCCGGAGCTCGCCGATGTAGAAATTTGCGAGCTCGTCACGACTGAATTCGTACTGTCCACCTACCTCTCGCTCCTCGAGAAGGCGGAAGATCTCAAGGCGAAGAGCTAGCTCCTGTTCGGGCGAATACATACAGCAGTTCTATCAGCTCTCTGAGGACTGCGCGCAGGGAAGAGCCAAGGCCCGAAATTTGCTCATGCGGAAGGTTTGCGATCGCGCGAGCCACGTGGCGACCAGCTGGTTTGGGCACACGCGTTCCTCGACGGCCGGTATCGAGAGCGATCGCCGCACCTTAGGGCGGCGCGGAGCAGCCTGACGTCACTGAATTGGCGCCTCAGTGCTGTGCACGGACCAATGTCGGTGGCTCCTGCGACACTCATCTTGTTCCCGCCGGGAGCAACTTTGAAGGGGAACACCATGACTGATCCGAACTACACCGCCATGCTGCTGGTCATCGATCGCAGTGGCTCGATGACAGGCATCCGCGATGACATGGTGGGCGGCCTCACCACGATGCTCGCCGAGCAGGCGGCCGAGCCGGGCATGCTCACCGTCGACATCGTCACGTTCGACACTGAGATTGAAACGCAGTGCTCGTTGGCCGACCCGAAGAGCGTCACGATCTCTCTCGAGCCGCGGGGCGCCACGGCGCTCTTTGACGCCATTGGTCAGTCGGTAACTGGCTTCGGTCGGGTTCTGGCTGCGCTGCCCGAACACGCCCGCCCCGAAACCGTGCAGGTCGTGGTCGTCACCGACGGCGACGAGAACTCCAGCCGCGAGTTCGGCCTAGACGCCGTGCGCGCTCTCGTTACGCGCCAGAAAGAGCAGTACAGCTGGGACTTCATGTTTCTCGGGGCCAACCAAGACGCAGTGCTGTCGGGTGAACGCCTCGGGTTTGACGCCGGCAGCTCTATGACCTTCATGGCGAGTACCGACGCGGTATCGAACATGAGCGCCTCTATGGGGCGTTACGTGAAAGACGTGCGAGGCAAGACCAAGCGCATGTTCGACGAGGAGGAGCGGTACAGCGCGATGATGCCGGAACCGGAGGTAACTGTCCGACCGGCCGAGACATCGCCGAAGCCGGCGAGGGGCAAAAAGGTCGAGAAGCCCTAACAACGTTAGGGTCCCTAGCTGCTAGGGCTGGTCGCATCGTCGCCGCACGACAGCGATCGCCGTCACGGCGCAGCAGCGTGACGGTTTAAACGGCCACCCGCGGAAACGCCTGCGCCGGGTCGGAACGACAGAAGACGAGCGCGAGTTCGCTCACGGTCTGGCAGGTTGCCCGGTGAATGAAGTCGGCGTAGGTCGAGAGCTGGTGCCAGTAGGCATCCATCTGCTCCGCACTGAGGCCGATATTGGTCTTGAAATCAACGATCACCAGGCTGTCGTCGTCTTCGCGGTAGACCAGGTCGGCGATGTCCTCAAACACGGTACTCTGCGTTTGCCGGGCGTCGAGGGCGGCCGCGAACAGCAGCTCCCGCCAATGTTCGCGGCCGGGCGCGCGGGCTCCGGGCTCAGAGCCGATGGCCGATCGGGCCAGCGCCTCCAGCGTGCGAGGTCGAACGCGTGCGCGATATCCACAGCCAGGGCGGAGAAATCGAGGCCGTCGGTGATGTTGCTCAGCTTGAGCCGCTTGTGCACCGCGCTGCCGAGTCGGGTGCCGCGAGGGTGCCTTCACCGCCGCTACCAGCCCTACGAGCATGTCAAATGATTCGCTCACCGACGGCTGTTCCACGTTCATGCGTACCGCGTTTTCGTCCTCACCCCACGTACCCCTGCAGCCTATTGCCTGCCCCCGTCATCGCGCCCGGCACTGTTAAAGTGATCGCCGTCCATGCCGACAACGGCAGTGACCAGCCGACGCCAACCGGAGGTGACAGTCACTGTGACAAGGCATAGGGCTCATCCGCGGCCCATATCTCCTCAACCTCGTATGGACACAACGAGATCCTCGCTCGATGCCTCCTCCCCATCTTTGGGCGAGTCAGCGGTGTTTGCACTGCGGTAAGCATCACGGACGTCCTTCAGCGTTCTGCCGTCATCGAGTCGCCAAAAGTACCACCCGTTGGTGGCCCCGCCACGGACGTGCGAGCCTGCGCCAGAGAGCGAGGTGAACGTCTTGCCGTCTACCTCAAGGTGGCCGTCGGCTTGCACGATCGCGTCCACGGAATTCCACTTACCGGGGCGGGACTTGAGCCGAGTTCCGTTGTTGAGGAGACCAGCTATTACTAGGTCTTTGATCTCAACTATGTCTGCTTCTTTCACGGGGGCGTCTGTAACTAAGCCGACATGATCGACTGGCACGGGAAAGTTTTTCAAGAGTGCATCAATGAGAATCTCCGTGCGGCGGTCGATTTGGTACTCATCCCATTCCTGATCGTTTGTTGCGTTCACGAGCCTGCTGGTCAGGAGAAACGTGTCATGTTCCTTGAATGATTCTCGCTTAGCGAGCCAGGGCCCGTTTGAAACCTTGGAATTCAGCGTTTTGGTGAGGAGGGTGAGATTTCCCAAACGGTGGACATGAGCAGCGCGTTCCTGTTCGGCTTCTAGCCCATCCACCGGCCAACTCGTTTCCCATTTCTGGGGCATCACGTGCTCGATTGGATAGCCCTTGCGAGGCACCTGCGGTTGGCCGGACTCCGAACGAAACCTGTTTTCGATTGATTCAAGCAGCACCCGTAAACGACCGCGCTTGAACCGGCGATAGGTGGATTCTGTCGATAGCGCTAAACGAATCTCGTGGTCGCCAGGCCAATAGGTGCTAGACACGCTGAGTCGCGCCAAGTGGGATTGGATGCTGGCGGCTAAATCGGTGGGTGCCGCCTCACGATGAACGCGAATCACATCCGAAACGATGCGGCCGAGGTCGGAGCCGGTGAGGCTGAGAAGTTGGCGCCTCACGAGCCAACTCTCCGCAATGGCGACCACTTCGTCAACCACGGAAATCGGGATGGAACGGTCGGGGGAGTGCAGCCAGATGAGAAGCGGCTTCAGTACCTCGATTCCGTTTGCCTGCATGCGGTAGACACACATCTCGACAACCGTGAGCTCGCCATCCTCAATGGCAGCAGCAGTCCACTCCTCGTACATCGCTGCTTGCTGTTTGATGAGCGGGAGGAGTTCGGTGATCGTATGTCCACTCTCGTGCTCAACGAAGGACTTGAACCGAGTGAATGTGGACTGCGGGCCAATCTCATCGCCAGTTCGAGAGATGAGCCACTGGTTTAAGAAAAGCGAACTGCGGCTGACATTGTGCCGCCCGACGCTGACTTCAGCCTCCCAGAATTTGGTGTCGAAAGGCCAATCTTCGGCATAGGCCTGCTTGGTATCACCGCCTTCTGCAGTGAGTCGCTGGAAGACGAAGTTTTTGATGAGGTCGGAGGCGGTCAGCGGAGTACCTCGAGCGTTCAGGGTCTCGAAGATCTCTTGTGAATTCTCGTCCGCGCCGAGATTGATTACCACGAGTTGAAGCCCGCGCAAGAGAACCGTAACAAGGGTATCGGCGCGAGAGTCGAATTCCTTCGCGGTGCGAGCGCCGAGCCACTGCGTGATCGAACGTGCAAAGAAATTGTGGGCTTGCACGATCAAGGACTCGGAGTGTTTGAGCCGCACGTGGTCGACGGGTGGCTCGACGTTCATTACCTCATCGAAGGCCGCGTGATCCTTGTTTGAATGCATCAGCTTCAGCCGGCTTTGCCCAGGCTGCAAGAAATTGCTTTGGTTGTGTGTCAGGGACTCCAGCTGGCCCGCCAAAATATCAAGTCCGGCCTCGTCGAGAACGAGTGCGGCAGCATCCATGATGATTTGCAGCGTCGTTAATCTTTGTTGACCGTCAATGATGTTGCTGGCGGGGAGTCGTCCGATCAATGTTTCGTGACCTTGGAGAACGACCGCACCGAGAAAGTGCGTAGCTGTGCTGAACGGTTTACTAAGTCTCAGTTCGGCCAAACGACGGATGTCCTGCCACAAGGGCGCCCACTGTTCGTCCTCGCGCCACACGTACGGGCGCTGGAACAGGGGTACCTGCAGCTGCTGTGGGAGGAAAAAGATCTCCATGGGCGTTTGGACTTCTGTCTTCATGTTTCAATCCTGCACCTTTGTACTTGCATCAATGTGCAGGTCCGAGCGAGGAATCCTCGAGCGCGAACGCGACTATCCACTAGAGCGGGATCCGCCAGATGGCCGGGATCGGGCAGATAATGTTGGGGCGGGTCTAGCAGCGTGGGATCTGATCGCTTGGGACGCACCGCTGGTCACCGTGCCGATCGCAGTCTTACCGGTGTCGAGGTTGGCTACGGCGAATAGCGTTACGTGGCCCGAGTTCGAAAGCGTCTTGAGATCGCCGATAGAGGCAATGTCTTTAGCAGGCCTCAAACGATTCCCGGGTGCGTGATTTGCGGCGTGATCGTGCACAACTTCCGATTTCGAGACTGAAAAGGACGCCCCAACAACCGTTAGATAGCCCTATCCGTGGGCCGCGCACACGAGAGCGATAGCGCTACAGTTCGAAGTGCCTCTGCCGGTTCGGGCTGATTAGGCGGTTCGTTCATAAGGGTGCGAACCGTTGTCGGTACATCAGAGTCGGCGGCAAAAGACAAGAAGAACCCGGGGGTCCACCATTATTGGTTCAATGATTGCATCGCAATTCGCAGGAGTGGCAGCCGTGAAGTTGTGGGCGGGAATCTTGCCCTTCGTTGCCTCTTGGCCGCTTGACGGCATCGTGCAGGTATTTCGGCACAACGGCCTGAAGCTCTTCGAAATGGCGCTGGGCTTCCCCGTTCTCGTTGCCGGGGCCGGATACGTCGCGCAGCAATATGGGATGGGCGCTTCGGACGTTCCCACGGCCTCGATCGTACGCATGACTTCCCTGGCCCAAACGTTTTTCATGTTCACAATTCCGCTTTCCCTCATCGGCTTCGGTGCAAGCACGATCAAACTCCTGATCAGTTCCCGATGACCAAACACGCACGTCCGACGTGGCGGCCGTCCGCCTGGGGCAAAGCCTTCACCAAGTCCGGCGACTGGCAACTCGCGCTGCACGACGACATTGTCACCGTCACCGTCGGCGGTGTCGCCACCGCGACCGCGGTTGAGGACGTGTCGACCGTGGTCGTCACCCGCGGCCTGTTCTGGAGCCAGATCGAGCTGCAGGTGGCGGAACGGGTGAGCCGGCTCCGCGGCATCCGTTCGAAAAACGCTGCCGCGTTTGAGTACGCTTTCACGGCGTCGCGGCAGTCGCTGCAACTTCGGCAGCTCATCGCCGAGTTCGATGCGGCAGCCCACCAGGCAACGCTGTGGCTAAACGGCTTCACTGCCGCGCTCACCGAACATATGCAGACCAAGGGCTGGGTCACCACCGAATTCAGCACCGAATGGGCGAACCGCAAGACCGCCGTGGGCTTCAGCCACTTGCTCGACGATAAGGCCTTGCACCCCTATATTGCCGTCCAGCCGGTCGGCATCGTCAACACCATTGCCAGCTGGGCGAAAGACGTGCAAGACGTCGTTGCAGGTGAAAACCAGAACTATCTCGAGTCTGAGACTGAGGACTGCCGCGAATTCTTCGACAACGTGGAATCCTCTCCGCTGACCCCAGAGCAGACTCGCGCCGTGATCTGCTTTGATAACCGCATGCTGGTCGTCGCAGCCGCCGGCTCGGGCAAGACTTCCACCATGGTTGCCAAAGCCGGCTACGCGCTGCACCGCAACCTCATTCCGGCGGACAAGATACTCATGCTCGCCTTCAACTCGACGGCAGCCAAACAATTGCAGCAGCGCACCCGCGACCGGCTTTCACCTCTGGGCCTCAATGCCGAGCAGGTTGTCGCCCGCACATTTCATGCCTTCGGCCTCGACGTTATCGGCCAGGCCACCGGCAAGAAGCCGTCTTTGGCTCCAAGGCTCGAGGGCGGCAAAGATATAGAACAACTCGGCTTAATTGTCGACCGGTTGCGCGCCACCGACGTTATGTTCCGCTCGGAGTGGGACTTCTTTCGCGCTGTGCTGGCCCGTGACTACCCTGATGACGACGGAACGAAAGCCGACGCCAATGAGGGGTTTCAGACATCTCGCGGTGAAACCGTCAAAAGCGCTGGCGAGCGGATGATCGCTGACTGGCTGTTCTTCAACGGTGTCGATTACATCTACGAGAAGCGCTACGAAATTGAGACCGTTGACGCCGAGCATGTGCAGTACCGACCGGACTTCTACTATCCGGCCATCAACGCATATCACGAGCACTGGGCGATCGATGCGGAGGGGTTGTCGCCCTTTGACGGCTATCTCGAGAGCGTCGCGTGGAAGCGCAAAATACATCACACCAACGGGACCACTCTGCTTGAAACCACGATGTCCGAGCTCTGGAGTGGAAGGGATCTCACTCGTTTAGGAGCCGAGCTGACCCAACGAGGAATCTCGCTGCAGCCCGACGCCGACCGGCTTGCCGTCGGCCAGAAGCCGGTCGAGAATGCCCTCCTGCTGGGCACCTTTCGTTCGTTCCTTATCCACGCGAAGAGCAATTGCCTCACCGATGAGCAGCTGAGCGTTCGCCTCGCAGAATTAGCCCATGGTCCGGTGCGCTATCGCGACGCATCGTTCCTGAGACTGTTTGCGGCCATCCGTCGGGAATGGAACGAGAAACTAGCAGCCGACAACTGCATCGACTTCGAAGACATGCTCACGCTCTCGGCGCAGCACCTCGAAGACGGAGACTGGGACAGCCCATACGACCTCGTGATGGTCGACGAATTTCAGGACGCCAGCTTTGCCCGTGCCCGCCTCGCACGCGCGCTCGTGACCACACCTGGGAGCTACCTATTCGCGGTCGGCGACGACTGGCAGAGCATCAACCGCTTCGCCGGTGCCGATGTGTCGGTCATGACGGGCTTTGAAGGCTGGTTCGGCCCGAGCGACATCATGCGACTCGAACGCACCTTTCGTTTTTCGCAATCAATAGCGGATGTCTCCAGCGCCTTCGTCATGCAGAACCCCGTGCAGATCGCCAAAAGCGTCGTCTCTTCGACGGCCGAATATGCACCGACCGTGGGGATCATGACGGTTGAAGCTGATAATGCCGTGGCAGCAGCCATCCGTCATCGTTTGACCACGCTTCACAGCCACGTCGCGAGCGGCGCGATTCCCAGCGTGCCTGGCCGCAAATTGTCGGTGCTCGTGCTCGGTCGGTATCGGCACCAGAGTAGCTATCTGGACGGCTGCACGCACCTTCGGGACCTGCTCGATATCTCGTTCATGACGATTCACGCATCGAAAGGCGGCGAGGCCGACTACATCGTCATTCCTGGCTTGGTGTCGGGAAAATGGGGGTTCCCGAGCATCATCCCGAACGACCCTGTGTTGCGGCTCGCCATGCCGGCAGCCGAAGAATTTCCGAAGGCCGAAGAGCGTCGCTTGTTCTATGTGGCGCTGACCCGCGCGCGGCGCAGCGTTCTACTTGTCACTATCGACAAGCGCGAATCGCGCTTCGTCATGGAACTCATTCGCGACCAGGGCGTGGTGCGCACGAACGCCATCGGCGAGGTGCTGCACTCGATCGTCTGCCCGCGCTGCGGCCGCGAATTCATGGTCGAGCGCACTAGCAAGCGCGGACCGTTTCTCGGCTGCCGGCGTTACCCGCGCTGCAAGACCACGCTCTCCATCGACGGCAGCCCGTCGGTGCCGGTCGTAAAGCCGGTCGTCGGGTACCGCAAACCGTTCACGCCCTATCGTCGCAACCGCTGACACCCCCTCGTCTGTGGGCCGCGCCCATGTCTACCCCCTCGTTACAGTCAGAGGACCACCCCGTTCAGCTCTGGAGCAATATGCCCGGTTTCGCCGTTATCGACTTTGAGACAACCGGACTCTTCCCGGGCGGCCACGACCGCGTCATCGAGGTGGCCGTCGCGCATGTCAGCGCCGATGGGCAGATCGAAGGCCAATGGGAGACGCTCATCAACCCCGGGCGTGACCTTGGGCGTCAGGACATTCACCGCGTGCGTGCCGCCGATGTCATGCTCGCTCCCACCTTCGCTGAGGTGGCCCCGCTGCTCGTGGCACTGCTCGATGGCCGCGTCATCGTGGCTCATAACGCCGCCTTCGACACTCGGTTTCTGCTCGCCGAACTTGCCCGTGCTGGCTACCCGATTACCGACCCGGTGATCAGCCTGTGCACAATGCAGCTGGCCCGGGAATTTCTGCCCGGCACAGGTCGGTCGCTCGCCGACTGCTGCGCTGCCTATGACATCGATCTCACCGGAGCGCACCGGGCCTCCGTCGATACCAACGCCACCGCCCGGCTGCTCAGCAACTACATCGCCGCCGACCCCACCCTGTGGGCCGACCCACTCGACCGGGCCGCCGCCTACCGCTGGCCGACCCTGCCGGCGTCGGCGCGCCCGTGGTACGCGCGGCCGGATTTCGCGACGGAGCAGACAGCATCCGCTTTTCTGGCGCGCATCAGCGTGCGACTGCCCGAAATCAGCGGACCGGCCGAACACCAGGACTACCTTGCTCTGCTCGACCGCTGCCTGCTCGACCGACAACTTTCTGCTCACGAAGCGCAGGCGCTCGTGCAGCTCGCCGAGGAGCTCGGCCTCAGCCGCCACCGCTGCGAGCTGCTGCACGGCGAGTATTTCGCCGCGCTCGCCCGCATTGCCTGGGCCGACGGCACCCTCACAACGGATGAGATGGCCGACCTCGTCGACGTCGCCAACCTCCTCGACATCTCAGCGGATGCGCTCGACGCCGCGCTCGACCAGCCGGAGCAGGCCACCGCCTCGGTGGCGAGTGCGCACTTCGAACTACACCTCGGTGACCTCGTTGTGCTCACCGGGGACATGAACCGGCCGCGCAGCGATTGGGAATCGGAACTGCTGGCCCGCGGCTTCGCGCCAAAGAGTGCGGTGACCAAGAAGGTCACGCTTCTCGTTGCTGCCGACCCTGACTCCCTCTCGGGCAAGGCGCGCAAGGCCCGCGACTACGGTATTCCGATCGTGGGGGAGGCAGCCCTCACCCGGCTGGCGGGTGCGTTTCCGCTGCTCTGATCCGCAGCGGGGGTATCCATTGGCGCCGCTCCGCTTGTTGCTGCCGTGGCGCTCTGATTCGCCAGAACCTCCCTAAATGAGCCCTGTCCGAGGGCCGTGGGCGGGCTACGTGTTGACTAGAGTGCGGAGTACGGGCTGAAGCCCGCCTCGCGCACTCGGGACGATTGTTGGACTGCACGGCCATTCAGCCGTAGGCCCTGCAACCGGATCGAACTCGCCGAGCTAGCGAGAGGACAGCCAGCATGCCGCCGACTTGGCAGCCATCCGCCTGGGGCAAGGCCCTCACACGCGCCGGCGACTGGAAACTTGCACTCCACGGCGACAAGGTCACGGTCACCCTTGGTGGCGTCGCTATCGTGACCGCGGTTGAGGACGTCGAGATTCTCGTCGTTACCCGCGGTCTGTTCTGGAGCTATATCCGGATCGAGGTGGGGGAGTGGGTGAGTCTGCTCGACGGTATCCGCTCGAAGGACGCTGCCGCGTTTGAACAAGCCTTCGCCGCGTCACTTAAGGCGCTGCAACTTCGGCAGCGCATTGCGGAGTTCGATGCGGCGGCCCACCGAGCGAACCTTGACTGAACGGCTTCACTGTCGCGCTCGCGAAACACCTGCAGATCAAAGGGTTGATGACCGCCGGATTCGGCTCCGAATGGGCGGCCGCAGGGCTGCAGTCGGGTTCAGCCAACTGCTCGACGACGAGGCTTTGCGCCCGCATATTGACGCCCAGGCTGCCGAACGGCTCTGTGAGCTCCACTGAAACGAATGGAGCAGAAGAAAGGGACCAAGATAACCGGAATGCACAACCCTCCTCACCCGGGCGAGCTCTTTTAGGGCTGTCTCGGGGAGGTCAGTTTGGCCGGGGCCGCACGGCGCCTCGGAGTGGTCGACCCGTCGACCGCCAAGGGTGCGATTCGGTTGCGAACGCCGCGATAAGCGGTCACCACTGATGCCATCGCGTTTTCCGCAGCCATGTTCGGCGTTATTGCTGCGTGGATGCAGGTGTGATTAGCGGCGTAAACCCCGATTTGACGGCGGGAGATGGCCGAACCGGGGTCGTTAACACACGATTCGTGATGTAGCACGAGTTCCGGGTTCGGGTGAAACTCGAACTCTTCGTAGCCCAATGGCTACAAACGCCTAAGTCTGTCCGCGAGGGGGGAGCCACAGGGCGCGCCACCGCCGTAGCAAGGGTTCCGCTCGTTCCACAGGTACTCCACCCCCGAAATGGGGCATGCGTATGGCGGAGTGCTTCCTCAGGAGGCTGACACAATTCCTGTAGTCATGAAAAACATCCAAGTCATCGCCGCCTACGACCTCGGGGGCAGACTAGGTGATGTCCGAGCTGCCATGCAACGCCTGCAAGAGGCATACGGAAACGTCGGCATTGACGCACTTGGCGCGCGCTCGTTCAACCTCTCGTACCTGAATTGGCACGACCCAATCATTCGTTTCGAAACGCCGATGTTCGTGGCTGACATTGCGGGGCAAAGCTACGAAGTTGAACGCGTTGGCTACATCTACCCTTGGCTCGGCGTGATGCACCTCACTCTTGATTTCACTCTCCCGAAATCAACCAGGCCTGACCAGTTGCTGGACTTCTACGACGGGTTTGTCTCTTGGAAGAACGCAGATTACCTGCCGTACTTGGCTCGGGCTGGTTCGATGACCGAGTCCCTGCGTGTGCAGACAGGCTTCTCCGAGTCGCGACGCGCCGATGTTGGCGAGCTATCGGTGGTGGTCGATACCGTGATTGTTCTAGTCGAGGATCTTCTCGTTCCAAGACCCGGACGCTACGCGTTCCACGACTTTCGGACGATCTTCATCACGGATCAAGCCTCAAAGGATGAGGCGGAGTACGCCGAGCTCCTTGAGCTGGTTCCTTCAAATTTTCGGGGGCTGAATTCAACGCCGCCAGAGTTTCATGGGCTTTGTGTCTCGGGGGTGAAAACGGCATCGACTGGCTGGGTGACTGTCGTCGAGCATCAAGATAACGTCACCTCGAAGTCGCTGGTAGATCAGATTCAGCTCCTGACCCGGCTCGCGCACGCCCAATGGTTCGTCTCGCAATGCTGGCTCTACCTGCTCGGTCGGGGCATCGCCGACGGTAGCGCCGATGGCGACGAAAGCGGCATATACGAGTTGGCGAGGTTCAGGGGTGTCTTTGCAGCCGATGCCGCCGAGGTCGGAAATGCCGACATCATGCTGAAGGACCCCCGCCTGATCAGGGTTTCAAAGACGCTTTCATCTGCGTTCAATGTCGAAGGGCACCGTCGGACAGCTGAAGAACGGTTCGCGGCAGTCACAGAGGCAGAGACCAAACGCATCGAACGCCAACGGACACTTGAAGCCGAAAGGCTACAACTCCTCTTCTCCATCTCCGCGGCCGTGGCAGCTGCCTCGTTGGTGCCCATGCTTGCCAGCGCCGCCTTCCCAGTCGCGGTGACGACCGTTGCGATCGCGGCGCTTCTCTGTGGCGGGTTCATCGTGAATGTCGCGCTGTTGATCAAGCGAATGCAGCGCATCCGTCTGCAACAGAGCCGTCGCAAACCACTCATCGCTTTTATCAGTGAACGTGTCGGAGGTTAACTTATGTATGGAATCACGATCGGCGATAGTGGCCTGAAGCAAACTAAAGCGTTGCGCTCGACGGTGCTTGCTTGGCAACAACTTGAAATTGCGCCAGACCGTGATCGGCGTGCGAGGCACTTCGTTGCTCGAACTGACGATGGTGTGACAGTCGGGTGCGCGAGTTGCGGTCCAGCGCCGTTCCCCGACGTAGCGTTCGATGAGCACTCTTCAATGCGTTTCTGGGGTGTGGCTGTTTTGGCACCCTACCGAGGTCGGGGCATTGGGCAGGCTCTCATGCGAGCCGTCTTGGCGCGAGGCTCCGAGCTTGCTGTTGACCTGGTCTGGGCCAATGCCCGAAAAAGTGCCCTGTCGTTCTACACGGACCTGCGTTTCGAGACGGTTGGTGACCCGTTCACCGACGCCCTGTCTGGACTAGATGATCGAAGGGTCGTACTGCACTTGACCGATGCGAACTCTCGAAAGTGGATTCATCGGGTCCAGTGACGGGCCAGGTTTTGCTCTGCTGGCTGGAGAGATTCTCAAAGGGCCCGATCAACGCTCATGCACCGGTCGCGCGGCTGCCGGCTCGAAGATGTTCTGAGGCCAATTTTAGCTCGCGCCAAGAGCCCCGGTCCGGCGCTCAGCACCAGGAATCCGTACAGTGGAGACGGGCCCAATGGCTCCACCCAAACGTGCAACGCGTGTTTGTGCGGGTGCTCGGTGGATCGAGCAGCAATCAATGGTCCCGATGCTGATGACGGCTCATCGGATGAGGGATAGGAAGCCCCACACATCCCGCTGGAACTGGTTTCTGGTCTCGTTGTTACTTGGGCCCATCGCCACGTTCTTCATCGTGGTCTGGGAGCCGGTCACCGAGCCGCCACTGGAGCCGATGCATCCGTTTAAAAGGCTGGACGACCGCTACCTCACCCTCGCCTTCTTGGCCGTGGTGCTCACGATCGGTGCGCTGCTCTTCGCGGCGGTCCGGAGTGCCGGGTATATGTGGGTGGTCGCCGGTCTCGGTGCCGCGGCTGTCGTGGTCTTTCTCGTACTCTTTCGCCGGGCACGCCAAAAGCGCATGGCGGCACGCGCGCACGCACTCAGTTCCTGATTACCGACGGCATGACCTGTGCACGCTAGGGCGTGTCGACGATCTGCTTGCCGAGCGGCATCAGGGCCACCGGGATCAGCTTGAAGTTGGCGATTCCGAAAGGGATACCAATGATGGTGAAGCAGAGAGCGATGCCCGAGATCAAATGTTCGAGGGCGATCCACCAGCCGGCCAGAATGACCCAGACGACGTTGCCGAGAAGCGACGCGACCCCGGCGTTCGGCGTCTCAACCACGGTCTTGCCAAACGGCCAGAGGGCGTAGACGCCGATGCGCGCGGCCGCAATGCCCCACGGGATGGTGACGATGAGCACGCACATGATGACCGCGGCCACCATGTAGCCGAGGAACAGCCAGAAGCCTGAGAGCACGAACCAGATGATATTGAGGAGGGTCTTCATGATGGTCCTATTCTCTCAAACCCCAGCGCCGCCGAGATCAGCGCCGCGCACTCAACGACCGGCTCCGTATACCCTGGAACCGCGGTCGCCTCGTTGAGCCTCGAAAACGGGGCTACGATGCCCACCACGGCCACCACATTGCCATGGTGGTCGAAGACGGGGGAGCTCACCGAGGCGACTTCGGGCTCGCGCTCCTCGAACGATGACGCCCAGCCCTGGGTGCGAATCTGATCCAGCAGCTCGGCGGGCAGCGCCTCCTCCGGCGCAACGGTCAGCAGCTCCTGTCGGGCGAATTCATCGAAGGCCAGAAAGACCTTGCCGGCCGAACCCAGGTGCAGTGGCATGACGGTGCCCACCTCGAGCACGCGGGAGATGGCGCGCGGCGAGCGCGCCGTGGCCACCACGGTTCGGTACTGCCGCCAGCGCACATAGAGCACCGATGACTCCTGGGTCTGTTCACGCAGGGTCTGCAGCATCGGGCGGGAGGCCTGGATCACGTCGAGGCCCTGCGTGGCATTGATCGCCCAGCGCGCCACGCCCAGACCAATGCGGTAGCCGCTGCCGTCGCGGTCGAGAAAGCCCTCCGACACCAGGTTCTGAACGAGGCGCTGCGTGGTGCTCTCGGGCAGTCCGGCGCGTTTGCGAATCGCGCTCAGCGACAGGGTGGGTTCCTCCACGGTGAAGCAGTCCATGATTTGGCGAATCTTGCCCAGCACCAAAATGCGGTTGCCAGCTGTTTCAGTCACGAGGTGTCCTTGTCTGCGCTCTGCGAGCGAAGCATTCGTTTGTCACAGAGCCATTATTCATTGCGTTCGGGTGCAAAGCGCCACTAGGGTTCATGTAACCACATTGCGAGTGGTTCACTCTCAATGCGAGTGAGTATTTCGACACCCGGCCTGTAAGGAATGCATGACGATGACGTCAACAGAAACAGCGCACGTACCGGCGGTTCAGCTCGATGCCTGCACCAAGGAGTTCGTGACGCCCCAGGGCGGCTCGTATTTCGCGGTTAAGGGCATCGACCTCACGGTGATGCCGGGCAAGTTTGTGTCGATCGTGGGCCCAACAGGATGTGGCAAGTCCACGGTGCTCAACATGGCCGCTGGGCTGATGGCGCCGAGCCAGGGCGAGGCGCGCAGTTTCGGCGCCCCGGTGGTGGGCGTCAACCGCCGAGCCTCGTACATGTTTCAGCAGGACGCCCTACTGCCGTGGAAGACCGTGCTCGACAACGTGTCGCTCGGCCTCATCATGCGCGGCGTTGGCAAGAAGGAAGCGGCCGCCGAGGCGCGCCGCTGGCTCGCCAAGGTGGGCCTGTCGAACTTCGAAGACCGCTACCCGCACCAGCTCAGCGGCGGCATGCGCAAGCGCACGTCCATCGCGCAGGCCTGGATCGTGAACCCCGACATTCTGCTCATGGATGAACCCTTTTCCGCCCTCGACGTGCAGACCCGCCAGATCATGGAAAACGAGCTGCTCGACATCTGGCAGGAGTCGGGCAAGGCCGTGATCTTCATCACCCACGACCTCGACGAAGCCATCGCCCTCAGCGACGAGGTCGTGCTGCTCAGCGCCGGCCCCGCGAGCCACGTGGTGGCCCGCTACGACATCACCCTGCCGCGCCCGCGCAACCTGCTCGAGATTCGTGACGACCCGCAGTTTGTCGAACTGCACCGGGAGATCTGGGGCAAGCTGCGCGACGAAGTGGCCAAGACCTACGCGGCAAAGGCGGCCTGACATGTCAACGACGACTACTCGAACGGATGCCGCGCCCGCCGCATCCGCTGCCCGCCGGCCCCGCAGCGGCCCGGCCCGGCCTCGCAGCGAAACGCCCGCGGCGCTGATGCGCTTCTACCAGCTGCTGCTCACCGCGGTGGTGCTCGGTGCCTGGGAGATTCTCGGCCGGGCCGGCGTGATCGATACGTTCTTCTTCTCGCTGCCGAGCGCCATCGGCGTGGCTGTGTGGGACTGGATCGTGACCGGGTTCATCTTTCCGCACCTCTGGATCACCCTGCAGGAAGCCCTCTACGCCTTCATCATCGGCACCGGGCTCGGCCTTATTCTCGGCTTTCTGCTGGCCAGGGTGCGTTTTCTCGAGCGGCTGTTTGAACCGTTCGTGCAGATGTTCAACGCCCTGCCCCGCGTGGTGCTCGCGCCCATCTTCCTCTTGTGGTTCGGGCTCGGCATCGAGTCGAAGGTGGCGTTCGGCGTCACCCTGGTCTTCTTCATCGTGTTCTTCAACGTGCTGCAGGGCGTGAAAAGCGTCGACAAGGTGTTGCTCGACAACGCCCGCATGCTCGGTGCCACCGAACGCCACCTCATTCAACACGTCGTGCTGCCGAGCGCCCTCACCTGGATTTTCTCCAGCCTGCACATCAGCGTGGGCTTCGCCATCGTGGGCGCGGTCGTGGGCGAATACCTCGGCGCTGCCGCTGGCGTCGGCTACGTCATCGCTCAGGCCCAGGGCGTGTTTGACACCGAAGGCGTGTTCGCGGGCATGTTCATCCTCATGATCGTGGTGCTCTTCGTCGACCTCGGCGTGAACCGGCTCGAACGCTACCTGCTGCGCTGGCGCCCGGTTCCCGGCGCGTAAATACTGATCCTCCTAGAGAAAGAGAACACCGTGTCCCTGCCCAAAAAGTTCACCGTGGCCGCCGCAGCGTTGCTCACCGCCACCCTGTTCGCCGGCTGCAGCAGTACCACAAGCGGGGGAGCGGATGCCGCAGCCACCCCCAAGGTCGCCATCGGCATCGGCGGCCAGACCCTGCTCACCTACCTACCCACCACCCTCGCCGAGCAGCTCGGCTACTACGAAGAGGAAGGGCTTGACGTAGAACTGCAAGACCTGCAGGGCGGGTCGAAGGCCCTCACCGCGCTGCTCGGCGGCAGCGTGAACGTGGTGAGCGGCTACTACGAGCACACCATTCAGATGCAGGCGAAGAACCAGAGCATCACCTCGTTCGTGCAGATGGGCAAGTCGCCGGCCATCGCCCTCGTCGTGGCTCCGGGATCAACCTCCGAGATCACATCCCTCGACGACCTCATCGGCAAGAGCGTTGGCGTCACCGCGCCGGGCTCCTCCACCCACACCATGCTGCGCTTTCTGCTCGAGGAGGCGGGATTGAACCCCGATGGCGTCAGTGTCGTCGCGATGGGCGCCGGGGCATCCGCTGTGGCCGCCATGGAGTCCGGTGGAGTCGTGGCCGGCGTGATGCTCGAGCCCGACGTATCGGTGCTCGCGGAGCGCACCGGCGCCGAAACCGTGAGCCTGGCCGACCTGCGCTCGCCGGCGGGCGTGGAGGAGCACTACGACACTGACATGTGGCCGTCGTCGTCGTTCTACGCGCAGAGCGACTGGCTCAAGAAGAACCCCGAAACCGCGCAAAAGCTCGCGAACGTGCTGACCAAGACGCTCGCCTACATTGCCGAGCACACCGGCGCCGAGATCGCAGCCGAGATGCCGGAGACCTTCAGCGGCGGAGACCTCGAACGCTACGCCGCGCTCATCGAAGAGCTCAAGCCGCAGCTCACCGAAGACGGACGCAACAGCGAGGCCGGTGCCGAGGCCGTGCTCGACACCCAGCGCATCGCCAACCCGGAGGTCGGTGACGCCGAGATCGACCTCGCCACCACCTACACCAACGAGTTCGTCGGCGGAAAATAGTCACGCCTGGCACCGCAGCATCCGCTTGAAAGGACTTGATATGACCAACGTGGCCCCGCTCGCCGGTGTGCGTGTGCTCGAACTCGGCAACTTCATCGCCGCGCCAACGGCCGGGCGCATGCTGGCCGATTTCGGCGCCGAGGTGATCAAGGTGGAACGGCCCGGAACCGGAGACGAGCTGCGCAACTGGCGGCTGCACGCCGGCAGCACGTCGATGCTGTTTCGCACGATCAACCGTAACAAGAAGTCGATCGTGCTCGATCTTAAGACCGAGCTGGGGCGCGACATCGTGCTGGAACTCGTGGCGCACTGCGACGTGGTGCTCGAGAATTTTCGGCCGGGCACGTTGGAAAAGTGGGGGCTCGGGCCCGCCGCGTTGAACGCGGTGAATCCCAACCTCATTCTCACCCGGGTGTCGGCGTTCGGGCAGACCGGGCCGCTCTCGCAGCGCCCTGGATTCGCCGCGGTCGCCGAGGCCATGGGCGGCTTTCGCGACCTCGTGGGCGACCCCGACCGGCCTCCCGTGCGGGTCGGCGTGTCGATCGGCGACTCGATCGCCGGGCTCTACGCGGCGTTCGGTTCGGTAATGGCCCTGTTTCAGCGCGAGGTGCGTCAGGGCCGAACGGATGCTGCGCTCGAGTTGCACGAACGCGTCATCGACGTAGCGCTCAACGAATCGATGCTGTCGATGATGGAATCGCTGATACCCGACTATTCGGCGTATGGCGTGGCGCGGGAGCGAGTCGGCGGCCGGATGGACGGCATCGCCCCGACCAACGCCTACCTCTGCGGCGACGGCGCCAGCATCGTGATCGCCGGCAACGCGGATGCCATCTACCAGCGCTACATGCACGTGATCGGCCGCGATGACCTCGGGAGCGACCCCGGGTTGCAGAACAACGCGGCGCGGTGGCTGCGGCGGGATGAGCTCGACGCCGCGATCGGGGCGTGGACGTTGGGGCTTTCGGCGAGAGCGGCTTTGGCCGTGTTGGAGGAGGCGGGGGTTCCGTCTGGTCCTATCTATACGGCCGCCGATATCTGCGCGGACGCGCAGTACGAGGCGCGCAACATGATCCAGCGCTTCGATGTCTCCGACGGGTCGCAGGTTTTACCCGGCGTGGGTTTCCCTGGCATTGTGCCCGTGATCGGCGAACGCTCACTCGACATCCAGACCCTCGGGCCTGACCTCGGGGAGCACACCCGCGAGGTGCTGTCTGGAGTTCTGGGCAAGAGCTCTGCCGAGATAGACCACATCATGAGCGAATTGCAGCCCGCCTGATGTTCACCCTCGAACCCACCGCGGTGCTGCGTGACGTCACCCTGCGCGACGGCCTGCAACTCACCGGCGGCATGCTCTCCACCGAGCGCAAGCTCGCGACCATTCGGTCATTGCTCGCGCTCGGAGTGGAGTCGCTGGAGGTCGGGTCGATGGCCCGGCCCGACCTCGTGCCATCGATGGCGAATACCCTCGAGGTGCTCGCGGAGCTCACGCCCGCTGAGCTGGCGCGGTGCTGGGTGTGGGTCGCCACGCCGCGGCATGTGGAGCGCGCCGCCGCCGCGGGCGCCCGCAACTTTCAGTACTGCTTCTCCGCAACGGATGCCCACAACCAGGCCAACATCGGCCGCACCACCGAGGCGAGTCTTTCCGCCATGCCGGCGGCCGTGGAGATCAGCCGTGATGTGGATGGGCAGATCCAATTGTGCGTCGCGACCTCGTTCACGTGCCCGTTCGACGGGCAGGTCGACCCGTCGCGGGTAGTGCAGATTGCGCAAGACGAACGCGCAGCCGGGGCCGCGCACGTGGTGATCTGTGACACGCTCGGGCAGGCGGTTCCGGCTCAGGTGTCGTCACTCATTACGCGTGTGCGCCTCGAGACGCCGGCCCGCGAGATTGTTTTTCACGGGCACGACACGTGGGGGCTGGGCGTGGCGAACACGCTCGCGGCTATTTCCGCCGGGGCCACCATGGTGGACGGAGCGCTCGGTGGTCTGGGCGGATGCCCCTTCGCGCCGGGAGCCAGTGGCAACACCGCGAGCGAGGACATCCTCTTTGCCACCCGCCCGCCGTGGCTGACACCCGACGTGTTCGGGTCACTCGTGCGCGTATCGGAAACGTTGCTGATGGAACTCGGCGAGCCGAACCGTTCGAAAGCCGCCCAGGGCGCCCGCTCACCCGCGAAGGCCTTCGACTGGGTGCTGTAGTTCGTCGAAGTCGTGGCTCGAAAATCTGTGGCGTCTAGCCGATCAGGGTGAGCATCAGTCGTGACTCTTCAAGCGCCTCGACCTCGTGCTCCAGGCCGGCATCGAGCCGCAGCAGGGCGCCAGGCACGAGGTCGGTGACCTGTCCGCCGGCGGTGACGCGTAGGCATCCGTCTAGGGCTTGCATCAGTAAAATCTTGGGCGCTGAGTGTTGCTTGAGAATGAAGTCGGCCTCGAAAGTGAGTACAACCACCCGCACCCCGGGAGAGGAGAGAACCGTGCTGTGACCGAGTCGACCGGGTTCCACCGCTGCGTCGGCTCGAACGTTCACGATGTGGGTGACGGGCAGTGTTGGATGTTCCATGATTCAACGCTAGACCCGCGCGCGCCTTTCTCTTGATCGACGCTGATTGCTAAAATTAACGATGTCTGGGAGCCAGCCCTGAGCATCCGTTTTAGGTGTATCGCTCGAAAGCATCGCTGGGTATCGTTGACGTATCGCTGTATATCGTTCGCAATACTTACAGGAGGCAATCATGGGCAATTCATATCCAACCGGCGGGTTCAACGCTGGCAACATCGACGGCATCTGGCAGGCGATGGAGCAGTTTCGTTCGCGGTTCGAAAAGCAGACCGGCACCCGCGCCGGCCGTGGTGAGGTGCGCACGGCGGTGCTCGCGCTGCTCGCTGAGCAGTCGATGCACGGCTACCAGATCATTCACGAAATCGAAGAGCGCAGTGGCGGTAGCTGGAAGCCCAGCGCCGGCTCTGTCTACCCGACCCTGCAGCTGTTGGCCGACGAGGGCCTGATCAGCGCCGAGGAGTCCAATGGTCGCAAGATCTACTCCCTGACCGACGAGGGGCGCGCCGCTGTCGCTGACGCTGACATGAGCGCGCCGTGGGAGACTACAGCGCCCAATTCTGGTCACGGACATGGTCATGCGGCATTGCCGAAAGCTGGGATCGAGCTCGCCCAGGCAGCGGCGCAGGTTGGTCGCACCGGCTCGCCGGAGCAGATCAAGCAGGCCGTCATGGTGCTTGACGACGCACGTCGCAAGCTCTACTCGATCCTCGCCCAGGACTGACGGGGTGCCACTGGCTCGTCGAGGTAGCTACGATTCGAATTCGGGCGCGGGTAACATGCGTGCCCGATACCGCCGCATTCTGCGTTTCGCCAGCTGGTATCTGGCCATAACGTGGTGGTTCGAGTTGTTCCTGCCTCGCATCGGGCTGGTGAAAATCGCGGAACGCACACGCTCCAAGCGGATGCGACGCTTCGCCAAGGGTTTTCATGTGCTCGCGGCCGACCTGGGCGGTCTCATGATCAAGGTCGGGCAGTTCATGTCATCGCGCCTCGACGTGTTGCCGCCCGAAATCACCAAGGAACTCGAGGGGTTGCAAGACGAAGTCGCCCCCGTGGGCTTTGCTGCTATCCGCGCTGCAGCCGAAGCGGAGCTGGGCATGCCGCTCGAGCGAGCCTTTCTGTCGGTCGACGAGACGCCGGTGGCGGCGGCCTCGCTCGGTCAGGCGCACCGGGCCCGACTGACCGCGCTTGATGCTGCCGACACGGGGCTCGACGAGGTGATCATCAAGGTGCAACGCCCGGGCATCGACGCGATTATCGACGTCGACCTCGCAGCCCTGCGCAAGGTGGGTGGGTGGCTCAGTCATGTGAAACTCGTCTCCAACCGGGTCGATATGCCCGCGCTCGTCGAGGAATTCGCGCAGACCAGCCTCGAAGAGATCGACTACCTGCATGAAGGTGCTAGCTCTGAACGTTTCGCGGCAGCGTTTCCCGACGACGACCGAGTGGGCGTACCCATCGTTGTCTGGGAGCGCACCACCCGTAAGGTGCTCACCCTCGAAGACGTGACGGCGATCAAGATCACCGATGTCGAGGCCCTGCACAAGGCGGGCATCGATCCGGCACAGGTGGCCCCACTCTTCGCGGAGGTCATGTTCGACCAAATGTTCACCAAGGGTTTCTTTCACGCTGATCCGCATCCCGGAAACATCTTTGTCACCCCGGTCGCTGATATCGAACGCGGGTGGAAGCTGACGTTCATCGACTTCGGAATGATGGGCGAGGTTCATACGAGCACGCGCACCGGACTGCGCAAAATGCTGATCGCTGCCGCCTCGCGTGACGGGCGCGGCCTCGTCAGCGCCATGAACGACGTAGGGGTGCTCTTGCCTTCGGCGGAGACGACGGAGCTCGAACGTGCGATGACGACCTTGTTCGCCCGGTTCGGCGGCATGGGGTTTGCAGAGCTGCGAGAGGTCGACCCGCGGGAGTTCCGCGACTTCGCGGTGCAGTTCGGCGATGTTGTGCGCTCGCTGCCCTTTCAATTGCCCGAGAACTTTCTGCTCATCATTCGAGCAATGTCCCTCACCTCTGGGGTAGCCAGTTCACTCAATCCCGCGTTCAACCTCTGGGACTCCGTCGAGCCCTATGCGGCGCAGCTGCTGCGTGACGAGAGCGGTAACTTGGTGCAGGACATCGCCAAACAGGTGAGGGAGACTGTCGGTCTCGCGGTTCGCCTGCCGAAGCGGCTGGATGAATTCATCTCCCGAGTCGAAGACGGCTTGGTAGGCGTCACCAGCCCGGGCCTGGAGAAGCGGGTCGCCCGCCTCGAACGCACTACCCGGCAGGCGATCTCGGCGCTTCTCTTTGGCGCGCTGCTGATCGCCGGCGTTCTTGTGCGAGCGGATGACGCGGCGCTCGGCACCGTACTCATGGTCGCGTCGGTCGCCCCCCTGCTGCACGCCCTGTTCGCGGGTCGCCGCGGGTTCTGAACGAGGGGCATGCAGCCCTCGCCGTCACCGTGGAGACTGCTGACCAGAGCGGACGAACGGTTGCTTAAGCGTGGTTGAATCAACCATTTAACCGCTCTCGCTGATGAGAAGAAACTTCTGAACGCAACTCATAATTGTACTGAGATTTTCTCGCTTCTGAGGGTGTTTTGGGCTATAATTGTGGGTGAAGGAGGCACTGACGCCATGACCCTCACCGCCCCGCCCGCTGCAGCCGGCTCTGTGCCGGAACCCGAGGGTTCTCGGGTTTTGGCCATTGCGCAGGCTGGTGCGATTCTGGCTTTGGCGTTTGACGGGGTGCGGTTTGGTCAGCTCGATGACAGCGAAGCTGTCGCGGTCATGGCAGCTTTGGAGGGTTTGGGTCGCAAGGTTGATGGTGTCAGGCTACGAGCCACCACCGACATCGGCGTGCGTGCCGAAACCGACCTCGGCACCGGGTCCCTCGCCTACAAAAACGGATGCCGCAACTGGGTCGAATTCATCACCCAACTCGCCGGCATCTCCGGCCGCGAAGCGAAACGGCGTCTGAAGCTGGGTGAGACCACGGTCGAACGCACGCCGCTGGGTCTGCCCGTGCCGGCCCGGTACCCGGTCATTGCCGCCGGACTCAGCAGCGGCGACCTCGGGGTGGAGTCGGCAGAAATCATCGCCACCACGTTGACCGCGCTGCACGGGAAAGTCCTGCAGGACGACCTCGACCAGGTGGAACGTGCACTGGTCGCGTCGGCGACCGGAGCGATCACCCCCGAAACGGCCGGGCTGCCCGGCGCCGGTATCCGCTTCGCGCCCGACCTGCTGCGCGCGCAAGCCCTGGAATGGCAGGGACGCCTTGACCCCGACGGCACCGCCCCCACCGACGACCTCACCGAAGCGAAAAGCACGCTCACCTTCGGACTACTGCGCAACGGGCTCTACCCGCTGCGGGCCGACGTCACCCCCGAACTGCGCGGCATCATGGACACCCTCTTCGACACCCACCTCTCGGCCCGGTCCCGCACGCCCCGGTTTGAACCCACCGAACCCGGCGACGGCACAGGCGTTGGCACTGTCACGGGCACTGAGTTGGACGGCCTAGATGTCGGCGACTCGAGCGTGGATGGTGAACGTTTCAGCGCCGACCCCTTCACCGGCGACGTCCGTTATGACGGAGACCGCCGCAGCGCCGGGGAGAAACGCGCCGACATCCTCCGCTCGGTGTTCGAATCGGCCGCCCGCGACCCGAAGACCCCGACCATGGGCGGCGCCGCCCCCACCGTCATGATCCACGTCAACGCCACCGACCTCGACCAGGACCGCGGGGTTGGCTGGATCGATGGCATCGAAGCGCCCGTCTCGATGCGCCGAGTCACAGAAACCATCTGCTCCGGCGGCGCCCAAACCGTCATCTTCGGCGACCACGGTGCCGTGCTCTACCTCGGCGAGAAGGTGCGCTGCTTCACCGCCAAACAACGAGCCGCGATCAGTGCCCGCGATGAAGGCTGCATCATCCCCGGCTGCACCATCCCCGCTCGCTGGTGCGAAACCCACCACGTCATCCCCTGGCGCAAACACGGCCCCACCACCATCGACAACGGCACCCTCCTCTGCTGGTTCCACCACCACACCATCGACACCAACGGCTGGAACATCCGCATCATCAACGGCAGACCCCAGGTACGCGGGCCCCTCCTCTGGGACCCCACCCAAACCTGGCGGCCAGCCCACACCCACCGCGCCAACACCCCCAGCCCCGAACCACCCTGGCGTAGTTAGTCGAAGCTGGCGCAAATAGTTGAACCTGTCGAACCTGCGCAGCTAGTTGTACGTGGCCGCACTGTGTTCAGTCGTGGCAAGAGCAAGATCGGCACGGCGAGTGCGCGAGCTAAATTAGGGCAGCTGCTCAAGCCAGATGCGCATCAGGGCGATGTCGTCAACGGTGATGCCTACCGCGGAGTGCGGCGGAATGAGCAGCGACGGTGTCTCCAGCGTGGCGTTGAGCACCTTCTGTCCGTGAAGTTCCACGTCGGCATCGTCGATCCAGATAAACGGTGCAGGCACGTTCTGATCTTCTTCGATGCGCTGGGACTTCCACAGCCCCGTCTCGCCATCGGTTCGGCCGGGGCGTTTCGGAGGGGTCGTCACGTCGAGCATGCGCCCGCCGGCCAGTCCGTGCAGCTCGGGTACGAGCAGCTGCCGGGTGGCATCGAACTCGTTCCAGGAGGTGAGCCAGACCAGTTCTACTCCGTATTGCATCAGGAGGGAGTCGAGAGCCGTGATCAGGCGGGGAGCCCAGCGCACGTCACGGGTGGAAGCGTGACCGTCGCCGTACTCGATGTTGATCGATGCCTTGGCCACGTCGCCCCAGGCCGGGTCTGGCTCGGAACGGGGGCACAGGCACCCGTTAACAGAAAGATAGAGTCTTGGAACGGTCATTCTGCCTGCCCATCGTGGCGGTTGGCGCTGCCCACATCGATGATGCGTGCTCGATCGGCCATACTGGCCCTGGTGGTATCGCTGCTAAGCGTGAAATTATAAATTGTCAGACTCCCAAAAAAGCTTCTGCCTCCAGCTAAGCACGCACGGGCGAGATGCGCCTCCCCGCGAACTGGGTGAACTTTAGTGCCGTGTCGCGCGGCTTATTCATGGCATGTGTGTATGACAAACATCCGCTTTCGAGCGCGCAGCGACTACTTGCGCGAACCCTGACGACGTGGTGGGCGCATCGACTGTGACAGCGGCCGGAAGGCCAAGGCCAAGTCCAAATCCGAGGTTGATGCCTGCGCCGAAGCGGACCCGGACGTTAAACTGCCAGTTCGGCCATGCGCGACAGCGCTAGCTGCGTGTACAGGGCCGTGCCGTCGGCCAGGATACCGTCGTCAAAGGTTGCCGCGGGGGAGTGGTTGAAGGCAGCGGGGGCATCCGCTTGCCGCGGCGCGGCCGAGAGAAAGACAAAGGTTCCCGGTACCTGTTGCAATACGCGTGAGAAGTCCTCGGAGCCGCTGAGGGGATTGACCATGCGTGTGAACCGCTTTTCGCCGAAGAGTTCGCCGACGACGCGCTCGGCCCGGCCGGTTTCGCCCTCGTTTGTGACGGTCAGCGGATATTCGGTGACGTAGTCCACCGTTACTTCAACGCCGTGCGCGGCCGCGATTCCCTTGAGCAGCCGGGGCACTACGCGCGCCAGCTTGGCGCGCGACTCGGGAGTGTATGACCGCACGGTCGCCTCAAGTCGCGCGGAGTCGGGGATGATATTGCGCTTGGTGCCAGCCTGCAGCACCCCGACCGAGAGCACCACCGGGTCGAACATGTCGAACTGACGGGTGACCATCACCTGCAGGGCGGTGACCATCTCGGCAATCACCGTCACCGGATCCTGCGCCTGGTGCGGGGCAGAGCCATGCCCGCCAGCCCCGTGCACCGTCACCGTGAGGCCATCGCTGGCCGACATCAGGGTTCCGGTGCGACTGGAGAATTGCCCGTTGGATGCGCCGGCCGACGTGACGTGCAGGCCGTAGGCGGCATCGGCGCGGCGGCCGGCAGCGTCGAGCACGCCCTCGCTAATCATCACTCCCGCCCCGTCGTAGCCCTCCTCGCCGGGCTGAAACATGAGTACGACGTCTCCGGCGAGTTGATCACGGTGGTGGGCGAGCAGAGTCGCCGCGCCCACGAGCATGGCGGTGTGCAGGTCGTGACCGCAGGCGTGCATGGCGCCGTCAATGCGCGAGCTGAACTCCAGCCCGGTGCGTTCCTGAACTGGGAGCGCGTCCATGTCGCCGCGCAGCAACACCACGGGCCGTGAAGCGGATGCCCCGACGCCGGTTCCGCGCAGCACCGCCGTCACCGAGGTCGTGTCGGTACCAAGACTGATCTCGTACGGAAGGCCCTGGAGGGCCTCGAGTACCTTCTCCTGCGTGCGTGGCAGCTGCAGCCCGATTTCGGGTTCCTGGTGCAGTCGGTGGCGCAGGTCGGTGATGGCTCCGGCAAGTTCACGGGCATCTGAGAGTATGGTCACGGTTTCTCCTTTGAAGGCGACTGGTGGTTCCAGTGTGAGCGGCAACGGAAGAGTTGTCGAATCACACCACGGTCTTGCGCAGAAACTCCCGGGTGCGCGGCTGCTGCGAGTGGTCGAAGACCTCGGTCGGCGACCCCTGCTCAAGAATGACGCCGCCGTCTATAAAGACGACCCGATCGGCGGCTGCCCGAGCGAAGCTCAACTCGTGGGTGACCACGAGCATGGTGGCGCCACTGGCCGCCAACGCGGCCATCACATCGGTGACTTCGCTGACGTTTTCCGGATCGAGGGCCGACGTCGGTTCGTCAAACAAAAGCAGAGCGGGTTCGAGGGCCAGTGCCCGGGCGATGGCGACGCGTTGCTGCTGCCCGCCGGAGAGCTGGCGCGGGTAGGCGTTGGCGCGATCGGCCAATCCAACCCGGGTCAGCAGTGTCATGCTGCGCTCGATGGCGTCGGCCTTGCTCAATTTGAGAATGGAGCGGGGGCCGTCGGCAATGTTCTGCAGCACGGTCCAGTGCGGAAACAGGTTGAAGTTCTGAAAAACCATTCCCACGTTGCGACGCTGCACGGCGATCTGGTTTTCGGTGAGCCTGCGCACGGTCTCTCCAGACTCTTGCCGATAGCCCATCAGCTCGTCGCCTACCCAGATCGACCCGCCGCTGGCAACCTCGAGGCAATTCACGCAGCGCAGCAGGGTGGATTTTCCCGACCCTGACGCACCGAGAATCGCGACCGTCTCGCCGACGTGCACCTCGAGATTTATGCCCTTGAGCACCTCGACCCCGGAGAATTGCTTGCGCAATTCGCTGATGCGCAGAAGGGGCTGAGTCACGATTCCATACCTCGATTCAGGGTGTGCTCGGCGGCTCGTCGATCGAAAAACCTGGCGACCAGAGACGAACTGCTCTTGCGGCTGGCCCCCCGGCCATAGTGACGCTCAATGAAGAACTGCACGCCGTTGAGCACGGTCGTGATGAACAGGTACCAGATACTCGCGACGATCAGCAGTGGCACGGTTTGATAGGTCTGGCTGTAGATCTCCTTGACCGAGAACAACAGCTCGGCTCCGCCGATCACGCTCACCAACGAAGTTCCCTTCACCAGCGCGATGATGGAGTTGAAAGTGGGCGGAACGATGAACCGCATGGCCTGGGGCAGCTGGATTCGAAAGAAGACCCGAATCGGCTTCATGCCCAGTGCTTGTGCCGCCTCGAGCTGCCCCTCGTCGACCGAGATCAGCCCAGCGCGATAGATCTCCGCCTGATAGGCGGCATCGTGCAGACCAAGACCGACTATGGCCGCCAACAGCGGCGTCACCAGAGTGTTGGAGTCGATGGAGGCAAATGTCGGACCAAACGGAATCCCGATGCTCAAGACCGGCACGAGCAGGCCGATGTTGAACCAAAAGATCAGTTGCACGAGCTGTGGTGTGCCCCGGAAGAGCCAGATGTACGACGAAGCGAGCACGCGTAACAGGGTGTTGTCTGACAGCCGGCACACCGCCAGAACGCCGCCGAGAACCAGACCGATCGTCATCGCCGTCATCGTGAGAAAGAGAGTCATCACAACGCCCTGGAGCACGGTTTCACTGTTGAGGTATTGCCCGACGACGTCCCATTCAAAGTTGGGGTTCGTCAGGAACAGGTGCACGATTTGCGCGGCGACGACCACGGTGATTATGGAGAGTACCCAGGTAGCGGGCCGCCGGGGAGCCAAGGCGTGTGCGACGTTCACGGGGTGTTGCGTGAGAGGCAATTCGAAGTCAGTCTGGTTACTCGGCAGGGTAGCCATGACTATTGCGGGTTCGCGGCGAGCCAGTCGGCGTAGAGGTTGATGCCGGGCTGTTCGATAATCTCTCGATCGAGACCGTACTTGGTCATGATCTTCTCGTAGTCACCATTGTCGAAGAGCACCTGAAAACTCGCGAGCAGGGGGTCAGAGAGCGCAGAACCTTTTGGGAGCAGAGCTCCCATGAACTGACCGGCGAACCCGTTGGCGAACTCGTCGCCGACGACTTCCAACTCGCCGTTTGATTCCCTGGCCGCGTAGAACAGCGAGGCGCCGCCGGTGAAGAAGGCATCCGTTCGCCCTGATCGCAAGGCAAGCACGCCGTCGGGAACGCTCGCTACGCTCAGCACGGTGAGATTCTTACCCTGCTCCTGGCACTTGACTGCCTGAGCCTCGGCGACTTTGTACGTAGCGGCGTTGGCGAGTGCTGCCACTGTGACATCGCACAGTTCGTCCATGTTGGTGACGTTCTTGGGGTTGCCCTTCTCGACCAGGAAGGGTACGACCTCCTGCAGAACGTCAACGAATTCGGCGCCTGGGCGCTCCTTCGGCCCGCCGACCGAGTCGGCGTAGGGGAAGAAACCGAAGGCGTAACGTTCGGCGCTGATCGCGGCGAACGCGCCGGAAATGTCCGGCACGGTGGCGATCTCGATATCCACGCCCATCACCTCGGCGATGGCGTCCATCAGCTCGGCACCGGCGCCGGTGTACTCGCCGGTTTTTCCGGGCGTCGTTACCCACCAGGGCGGGTTTGCACCGCTCGTGACGACAGTGAGCTCGCCGGCGTCCAGAACGTTTTGGGGCAGGGCGTCGTGAATGGCCTGGTCCAAGCGAGTGGAAACTGCGGGTTCTGCCGGTTCGACCGCTGCGCTGCAACCGGCCAGGAGCGAGACCGAGAGGGCCAGGCAGAGAGTTTTCGCGATCTGGATACGCTTCATTGACGGGCTCCGTTGCTGTAGTTGATTGGGCTGAACTCAACACGCCTGCGTGAAATGTGGTGTGTTTTGCAAGCGATTGGCGACGGAGCGCTGGAGTTGCTCGGTAGAAGCGCCGCTATTTTTGGTGGTGGCCGAGCGTTGCAGAAATGCGGTGGGCGGCGCTGACGACCGAATCCCTCCACGCACCCTCGACATTGCCCGACACCCGCGACATGGCACCCCCAATTACCAAGGCCGCGATCATGTCACCAGAATAGTCGTAGACAGGCGCGGCAACGGCCCCGGCCCCGGAATCGACCTCGCCAAGACTGAGGCTGTAGCCGCGTTGGCGAATTTGCTCTAATTGTCGGCGTAACTCGCCCTCGTCGGTGATGGTGTGTTCGGTGAACGCTGGCCCCCGATGTTTGAGTACCTGGGTCAGGCGTTGCTGGTCCTGGCCGGAGAGCAGCATTTTCTGCCCCGCCCCCGCAGTAAGTGGTCGTTTCTGGCCGACATTCACCGAGATGCGCAGGGAATGGGTGCTCTCAATGCGGGAGATGCAGATCGCTTCCATGCCCAACGGAGCCAGCAGGTAGACCGTTTCATTGGTCTGCGCCTGCAACGCGTCCAGCTCGGGCTGCGCGGCGGCACGCAATGCCTCGATCGGTTGGGCCGCCACTTCGCCGAGGGTGAGCAATCGACTGCCCACCCGGTAGTGGTCGCCTACGCGTTGGAGAAAACCGCGTGATTCGAGGGTTTTAATCAGTCGGAACGCCTTGTTTCGGGTCACGCCAATTCTCCGGGCGATGTCGGCGACGCGCAGTTCCCTTTGCCCGCTCTCGAACTCGAGCATGATGTCGAGTGCCGCGGCGACCGGCCCGATCATGTAGTCGGTGGCCGGGCCTGCTGCCACGGGCGGTGCCGTCGACGTCTCCGGGGTGTCGGCGGTGTCGGTCGTCATGCGGTTACCGCGATCGTTCGGCGGCTGCGCGCATCCGCTATAGAAAGAGGTGAACCGCTCATGAACTGGCCACCTTTCAGAACGGCGGTACGACGGCTCGCATCCTGTAGCAAGCGGATGTCCAGGTAAGGGTCGCCGTCCACGATGAGCAGGTCGGCGAATTTGCCCGCCGCGACGGTACCGACGTTGGCTGACATGCCCAAGCACTGGCTGGACTGGTCAGTGGCGACCGCGATCGCTTCTGCTTGGGTCATTCCGGCCTCGACCAGCAATTCCAATTCCATCCCGGTGCGCCCGAATCCGTGGAACGGGTTGGTATCGGTGCCCGCCGCGATGCGCACGCCGAGTCGCACGGCCCGAGCAATGCTCTCTCGATGGCGCGCAGGCATGTCGGCGGTGTGGGCGCGCACGCTTGCCTGGGACAGGGTGCTGTGCCAGTTGGAGATGCACATTGTTGGAACATACCATGTGCCGCGATCAGCCATTTCGAGCGCGCACTCTTCGGTGAGATAGGTTCCGTGCTCAATGGTATCGACGCCAGCCTGCACGGCCAGGATCGCGCCGGGGTCACCGTGGGCGTGTGCGCACACCGGGATCCCCTCGATGTGCGCCTCGTCCACGATGGCTGCGAGTTCTTCCTCGGTGAACAGCGGGCGGTGCTGTCGTCGTGCGGCGAACGTCATGCTGCCCGACATGGCAACCTTGATGACGTCGGCGCCCATGCGAATAACCTCCCGGACCTTGGCCCGGGCAGCCACCGGGCCGTCGCACCACGGTTCGGGCAGGCCGGGCCAGATCTCGTACCGCCCGCGGGAATTGATCGCGCCGCCCGACACCGGGTGGTGATCCATCAGCGAGTTCGTCGGCGACACAATGATCAGCGAGGTCTGCAAACGCGGACCGGGAATGACTCCGCGGTCAACGGCTTCGACGAACCCGCGTTCCAAACCCCCGAGATCGCGGGCCGTGGTGATTCCCGCCTCCACCGTCACCTTCAGGGCAGCCACGGTCTGGGACACCAGCAGTCCAAGCGGTTCCGGGTGCGCGACCAGGCTCTGCGCCCACCCGGCGTGGTGCGTATGGCAGTCGATAAGGCCGGGCATCAGGGTGGCACCGCCCAGATCGACGACCTCGACCGTGCTGGGAAGGGGGCGATCGTCGGTCACCTCGACAATACGTTCGCCATCGATAATCACAGTCGACCGTTCGCGGGCCTGGCCACCGGTGCCATCGATGAGACGAGCGTTGACAAGGGCACGCAGCTGGGGGGTCATGACGGGCTCGTTTCGGGAGGTTGAAAGAAGGGTAGAGGCGCGGGCCTCGCGCACTCGCCAGCGCCGACCGCCGCATGGTTCCAGATTCGTCGCGGAAGTTCGTAAGACAGACAGTTTTCAAATTGTATCGCTGCATAGACAGGACATCTATATGATGAACAGAAATGGCCAGTGACATTCGCCGTGAGGGGCTACCAAATGTTGATGACCGAAGCTGACCGGGAGGTTTTTCTTGGTCGTGGAAGCGGTGCAGCAAAGGCGAGGCCACGCCGGTGTGCCGGGCCAGTGACATTATGACCATGGACGATGTCTACGCCCACATTGATTCCGGGTTTGCCGCGGCGCTCGACGAACTCGCCTGTCTCGTTCGCACCGCCGGCGTGAGTGCTCAGCCCACAGACGACCTTGCCGTGTGCGCCCAGATCGTGCTGAACCGTGTCTGCACGAGTGGTCTGCGCGTGCACCTGATCGAGGGCTATGGACCGCCGGCGGTGTACGGCGAACGCGTCGTCGATCCCGGTCTGCCGACCGTACTCATTTACGGGCACTACGACGTGCAACCGGGGGATTTTGATGCGCGCTGGCATGACGATCCGTTCAAGTCGACCATTCGAGCCGGTCGCGTGTTCGGGCGTGGCACCGGCGAGCTTCCCGTTAATGTCAAGGTGCTCATTGAAGGCGAGGACGAGACTAAAAGCCCGCATCTGGCCGAACTCGTCCGCGACAACCGGCACTTGTTGGCGGCCGATCTCGTCATTACCTCGGAAAGTGCTGTGCATCGCAACGGTACTCCGCAGCTCGTGCTCGGCACTCGCGGACAGCGCGGCGTTGAGTTGCGCACCCGTGGGGCGAACCGGGAGGCGCACCCTGGAAGCCTCGGCGGGCTGCTGCCCGAGAACTTCGACCTGTCGCGATTCACAGACGAGATGAGAATATTTGCCACCATCCTCGGTATTTTTTAGCCTGAATCCGCGCTCTACTCCGTCCTCCGGCCGATCGATACGACGGTGATCAGGCTAAACACCCCGTCGCGCCGGTGACTGACCGGTCAGCAGTCGCAAAGTATGCCACGACAGAACACACGTGACCGATAATCAGGGGTTTCGCAGAAAATCGTGAGGTTTTGTTCAATAAGACCGGGCATGCTGGCGGCCTCGCCCGCGCCACCCCGAAGTGCACGGGCCAAAAACCCAGCGAACGGGCGTACCTAGCGTCCATCATTCGCGCCAGATGAAGGACATGCGCCCAAAACACACGGAAACGCCCCAAGCCCACGTTGCCCTCCCAAACACTCAAATTCACCGTAAGATGCGCAAACCACGAACCCGCCGACATGAGATTGCCGTAGCGATCGGTACCGTACTTGTCATTGCCGGCCTGGTCGCCAGCAGCGGATTCGTCGCCCAATCGGCCGATGCCAGGCAGGGCAGCGTCGCTGCCACGGCCGTACTCGCCGAAAGTAAGGGCCTACAGAGCGATCAGCTCGACTTCTACGTGCAGCGCGGTGAGACCTTCACGCGCGATAACGCATCCGCTGCGCTCAGCGAGGCCCACGTCGTCATCGCTGCCAGCCAAAGCAAAGTGGACGCCACCACTCTCAGCTCGGTAGTCAGCTCGCTGGCCAGCTACGCGATCCTGCCCATCGAACGGGTGGAGTCGCTCACGGCCGAGGCGAAGGCAGAGACCGCGTCGGTCGCTGCCGCCACGGCTGAGGTCGACCGCGTCGCCGCCGAAGCTGCTGCGGCTGCCGCAGCCGCTGCCGCAGCCGCTGCGGCAGCTGAAGCAGCGGCTCAAGCCGCAGCGCAAGCAGCTGCCGAAGCCGCTCGCATGCAATCCCTCGTGGGCGGCAATTCCATCGACGGTGCGCGCGCTACAGCTCGTTCGATGGCCGCCTCGCAGTACGGCTGGGCCGAGGACCAGTTCAGCTGCCTCGATCGGTTGTGGCAGAAGGAATCCGGCTGGAACTACGCGGCCCTCAATTCCAGCAGTGGTGCGACCGGAATTCCCCAGGCACTTCCCGGTAGCAAGATGGCGTCGGCTGGCAACGACTGGGCGACCAACGCCACGACGCAGATCAGCTGGGGCCTTGGCTACATCAAGGCCTCATCTTACGGAACGCCGTGCGCAGCCTGGGCGCACTCGCAGTCTGTCGGTTGGTACTAAAAGCGGTACGTGTTGTCCGTTTATGTGCCGGTCACGACCGAATCGACGAGCAGCTGTCTATTTCCGGGTGGCCGGCCGCAGGTTCTGCGACGACGTCCCAGAGGGCAGGGCCCGACGCTACGATAGGCGGGCAAGGGTTTCCATGATTGAGTTCGGCGAGGCACACCGACGTGCCCGTCGCAGGAGCCCGCACAAGTAGTTCGTTTGTGTGCACAGTGCGCTGGTTGTTGTTCGCAGGTTTCCGGTCATTGCCGTGCCAGATTCCCACCCGGGAATGTCGGCGGTGACCGGTAGCTTGTGAGCGTGAACAAGCCGCACCCGCACGGCGATGAATTTGATGGAGGCGTTTTTTCGATGTCGTCTGGTTTCACCCGAACGGGTCTGTCCCCAGCGGGTCTATTCCCCTTAGACCCAACGCTCGAAACGTTCATAGATGATTACTACGAGCATCTAACAGACGAAGATGCGGCGAACTATACCCCCGAGCTTCTCGAGGCTCGGGCGCGGGCCCACTGGCAGGTCGCGCAGCGCCGGGTGCCGAAGACCGCGACCGTCGAGATTCACAGTGAAGCCGGTCGCAGTGTCGTCTATATCGTCACCGACGACATGCCTTTCCTCGTTGACTCGGTCACGGCCGAGCTGGTGCGCCAGCACTCCGCCATCCACCTGGTCGTGCACCCCCTGCTCATCGTCGCTCGCAGCAAGTCCACGAACGACCTCGTCGACATCAACCGCATCCCGGCCAGCGTTGGCGTCTCCAGTGCTGGCGTCTCCAGCGGTGATACCTCTGCCATGCCCAATATCGCCCACCTCATCGCTACCGGTGATGATGCTTCACACCTTGAGTCCTGGATCGCCATCGAGATCGACAGCGCGAGCGACGACGAGCAGGCCAGCCTCCTCGCCGGGCTTACTGCTGTACTCAAAGACGTGCGGGCCGCGGTCGAAGACTGGCCGCTCATGCGCACCAAGGCCATGCAGATCGCCAAAGCGCTCGACACAATCGTTGGTGCCGAGCAGATCAAAGACCTTCACCAGACCCAGCAGCTTTTGCACTGGCTCGACGAGGGCAACTTCACCTTTCTCGGCTTCCGCGAATACAACCTCGAAACGCAGGGCGGCGAGGACGTGCTCACTCTGATCGAGGGAAGCGGCCTCGGCCTGCTTCGTTTTGCCGACGACCGCCACCAGGTTCAGCACCTGACAGATGCCGGCCGTCAGAAGGCGCGGGAACGCACCGCCCTGGTGATCACCAAGGCCAACTCACGGTCCACCGTGCACCGTCCCGCCTACTTCGACTACATCGGAATCAAGAGCTTCGATGCCGCCGGTCAGGTCGACGGTGAGCAGCGTTTCATCGGCCTGTTCGCCGCGAGCGCGTACACCAGCTCGGTCACCGCAGTTCCGGTGCTGCGCGAGAAGGTCAGGGCCGTCATGACCGAGGTCGGTTTTCCGCCCGAGTCGCACAGCGGAAAAGACTTGCTCGGCATCATGGAAACCTATCCTCGTGACGAGCTGTTCCAGATCGAGGTACCCGCCCTCGTCACGGCATCGCTCGCCATTCAGCGTCTGCAGGAGCGTCGTCGTACCCGCTTGTTCCTGCGCCCTGACATTTACGGCCGGTTCATGTCGGCGCTGGTCTACCTTCCGCGTGACCGTTACAACACCGGCGTACGACTGCGCATCGAGAAAGAACTCCAGGAGACGTTCAACGCGGAGTCGCTCGATTTTGAAGCACGTATGACCGAGTCCGCGCTCGCGCGACTGTTTTACCGCATCCGTTTGCCCAAAGATGCTGTGGCGGACTCCGTCGATATCGCCGCGCTGGAGCAGCGCCTGGCCAGAGCCGTTCGATCCTGGCCCGAGGGTGTCAGCGACGAACTGTGCAAGACACACTCGGTTGAAGAAGCAGAGCGATTGGCCGGCGTGTGGGCCGACGCTTTTCCCGACAGCTATCGGGTCGACTACGAAATTACTGACGCGCTGGAAGACATTGGGCGATTCGAGGCCTGTGCCGCGGAGGTGGGGGCATCCGCGCAAGCGCACACCCGCCCCGGGCTGCACGTATACCTGCCCAGAACGACTGGTGACCCGGGCGAAGACGCCCGCATCAAGCTCTACATGACCGAACCGAAAAGCCTCAGCCAGATTCTGCCGTATCTGCAGAACCTCGGCATCGAGGTGCTCGATGAGGTGCCGTTCGAAATTCAGACCTCTGACGGACGCCGCTTCTACCTCTACGACCTCGGCCTGCACTACCCGGCCGGAGTTGACCCGGTCGCGACCGGAACGTTGCTCGCCGATTCTTTCGGCGCGGCCATCAGCGGAGCCATCGAATCCGACAGCCTCGACCGCTTGGTACTGCAAGACGGCATGCCCTGGCACCGCGTCGTCATCCTGCGCAGTTACGCCAAGTACCTGCGGCAGATCGGCAACACCAACTCCTACGGCTTCATCGCAAACGTTCTTCTCGCCAACCCGACCGTCACCAACGGGCTGGTGGCCCTGTTCGAGGCCCGTTTCGACCCCGACCTGACCGACGATGAGCGGATACTGCGCCTCACCGACGTGCGTGAACAGCTGCGGGTCGCGATGGAGCAGGTGGCCACCCTCGACGCCGACCGCGTGCTGCGCACGCTCATCACCCTGATCGAGGCATCACTGCGCACGAACTTCTTTCAGTACAAGCCGTACCTGAGCATCAAACTCGACCCGTCACAAATCGCGCAAATGCCATCGCCCAAGCCCATGTACGAAATCTGGGTGTACTCGCCGCGGGTGGAGGGCGTGCACCTGCGTTTCGGCAAGGTGGCCCGCGGCGGGCTGCGCTGGTCGGACCGCCGCGAAGATTTTCGCACCGAAGTGCTCGGCCTGGTCAAGGCGCAGACGGTCAAGAACGCTGTGATCGTGCCGACAGGGGCCAAGGGCGGGTTCTTCGCCAAGAAGCTTCCCGACCCGGGTCTTGACCGTGGGGCCTGGATGACCGAGGGCATCGACAGCTACAAGACCTTTATTCGCGGGCTGCTCGACCTGACCGACAACCTGGTGGCCGCGGCCGATGGCGAACACGTCGTCGCACCACCCCGGGTGGTGCGGCATGACGACGATGACAGCTACCTCGTCGTCGCCGCAGACAAAGGCACAGCGTCGTTCTCGGACATCGCCAATGGCCTGGCCGCCGAGTACGGTTTCTGGCTCGGCGATGCTTTCGCCTCCGGTGGCTCGGTCGGCTACGACCACAAGGAGATGGGTATCACCGCCAAGGGGGCCTGGGAGTCGGTCAAGCGCCACTTCAGTGAACTCGGCATTGATACGCAAACCGAAGACTTCACCGTTGTCGGTGTCGGCGATATGTCCGGTGACGTCTTCGGCAACGGCATGCTGCTGTCCAAGCACACCAAACTCGTCGCGGCCTTCGACCACCGGCACATTTTTCTCGACCCCAACCCCGATCCGGCGCGCTCTTTCACCGAACGTGCCCGGTTGTTCGAACTGCCGCGCTCATCCTGGGCCGACTATGGGGCCGACCTGATCAGCGCCGGTGGCGGCGTCTTCCCGCGCCAAGTCAAGGTCGTTCCGATCTCGACCGAGGTGCAGGTCGTGCTCGGACTGCCACCGGGGACCACCCAGCTGAGCCCGCCTGAATTGCTGCGGGCGATTCTGCTTGCGCCCACCGACCTGCTCTACAACGGTGGAATCGGCACCTATGTCAAAGCGAGCAGTGAATCGGCTGCACAGGTCGGCGATAAAGCCAACGACGGCATTCGGGTCGACGGCAAGGACCTGCGGGTCAAGGTCGTCGGGGAGGGCGGCAACCTCGGGTTCACTCAACTAGGGCGCATCGAAGCCGCGCTCGCCGGAGTCATCCTCAACACCGACGCGATCGACAACTCGGCTGGCGTGGACTGCTCCGATCACGAAGTCAACATCAAGATTTTCGTGGACCGGATGGTCGCCGCCGGCAAACTCGACCCGGCGGAGCGGGCCGAGTTCCTCGGCGAGATGACCGACGAGGTCGGGCGTCTGGTTCTGGTCGACAACGTCGACCAGAACATTCTGTTGCTCAACGACCGGGTGCTAGTGAAAAACTGGAGCCCGAGCTACGAGCGCCTGATGAACTGGCTCGAAAAGTCGGGCGACCTGCAACGCGAACTGGAAGCTCTGCCGACGACGGCCGGGTTACGGGAGCGTCTCGACCGCGGTCAGGGGCTGACCAGCCCCGAGCTGAGCGTGCTCGCCGCCTACGCCAAGATCGAGCTGGCCACCGCACTTCGCAACAGCGATCTGGCCGACGACCCGTGGTTCGGCAGCACACTGCGCCGATACTTCCCGACGCACCTGTCAGAACGTTTCGATGCCGAGCTGGACACGCATCCGCTTCGCCGGGAGATCATCGCAACGGTCGTCGCGAACGACATGATCAACCTCGGCGGCATCACCTTCGCCTTCCGCGCGATGGAGGAGACCTCGGCTAACTCAGCGACGATCGCGCGAGCTTTCGTGGCTCTGCGCGAGGTGTACGACCTCGACTCGATGGTTGACGAACTCAACGCGCTGCCGTCGTCGTTCCCTACCGAGAAATGGACGGCGATCCACCTGGACATTCGCCGTCTGCTCGACCGTGCCGTGCGTTGGGAAGTCAATCATGGCACCAACATGCCCGTCGGCGCGGTCATTGCCAAGTACGAGCCGCAGATCGCGCTCCTGCGCGCGCACCTCGGTGACTACCTGCAAGGCGCCGATCGTGGGCGCCTCGAAGCGCAGGAAGAAAAGGCCAGGGAGTGGGGTCTGCCCGACGATCTCGGTCGTCGCTGGTCGGAATTGTTCGAGGCGTACGCGCTGCTCGACGTAGCCAAGATCGCGGCCACGGCAAATGTGCAGGTCACCCGGGTCGCCGAAATCTATTACACGATCTACAACCGTTTCGGCGTCGACAATCTGCTCGAGCGCATCACCAGGCTGCCGCGCAAGGACCGCTGGCAGGCTCTCGCCCGCGCAGCCCTGCGCGACGACCTCTACTCAACCGTCGCAGACATGACCAGATCCGTGCTGGGCGAAACGGATACCGGTGCTGCCGACGAGCGCCTCCTCGCCTGGGAAGAACTCAACGCCGAACAGCTCGGCCGGGCTCGCAGCGTGTTCGAAGAGGTCAACTCACTCGCCCAAGACGACATGGCGTCGCTCTCGGTCGCCGTGCGCCTGCTGCGTTCCATCGTGCGCCGCTAAGCAACGGGTGACGGGGGAATAACTCACCCGTTGCCAACACTGCCGACTGGTGTCTTCGGCTGTCGCGACAACGGCGCTCAGGTATCCCAGCCGCGCGCCGGGAGATTGTCGAGCCAGTCCTCGAGCGAGACCGAAGTAATCGTGCCGCCACCGCGCGGGGTTCCGTGCGCTGGCGGAACGCGAGACGATGATTGCTGATCGAAATCGACGACCGGAAGGATGGTCACAGTCGTTGGCAAAAGGGCTATTCCACCGGAAGTCGATGCCTCGCCGGAGAGCCTGCTGATTGGATGTAGGAACGTGTGAAACATTAGGACCCCTGACTCGGTGCGGTCAAAAACTGCTACCGGGGTCCGGGGTAACACTTCGACGTTACGCGTAGAAGTGACTAAACATCAATAGCTCCATTATTAACGGTAGAAAAACTCTCCAGCAGAAAAGTTGGGGAATCTCTGCGCAGGAGCGAAGCTGGTCGGCTAGGTCAGGGAGACAATTACGATGGCGGCGGCCATCCAGAGCGGCATCGCCAGAACCATGAGTCCGAGGCCGACCCACTGCAGCCGCGCGTACGCCACGTTGATGTTGCCGCGATTGCGGGTGCGCACGATATCGACCACCGAGATGACCATGCCGATAAACATGAGCGGAGACACCATGAGCAGCACGAGAATGTTGAGCGGCACGTCGCGCACAGACAAGCTCACTGCCACGCCTGGCACGCAGTAGACGACGAACAGTGCCGCGCTGATCCAAAGCGAAATGGGAATGGGTCGCGTCGACGTGGTGATTGTTGCGTGCATGATGCGACCCCCGTTAGTGCCTGCGATTTCTGAGAGTAGCACGGGGGTGAAGCTGGGTCAGCTGATACAGCCGAGTTGGGTGAGCCGGGTGCGTACCTCGGCGTCGCTCGGCTCGACCAGGTGCGTGTCGTCGGGAAATACGATAACGGGAATGTTGGTGCGCCCGCTGATCGCGCGGGCGCGGTCTGCGCCGTCCTCGACGAGCAACAGATCGACGTAGTCGTAGTCAACCTCGAGGCGGTCGAGCAATGACTTGGAACGACGGCAATCGCTGCACCACTGCGCTCCATACATCGTGATGCGCGGCGCAGGAGCAGTCGTTTCAGTCATAACCGCAACTCTAGGCGGCGCACCTGAGTGTCTCGGTGGGGCAGTACCCGTACCCTGAATCCATGCCTTCTTATCGCGTCACCATGAGTATCGACTCCCTGCACTCGGGAACCGCGCCCGCCACAGTCGTGCCGAGGGCAGCCGCGGCCGTCGCCGAATTCACCACGGTGGAAGCCTCCGACCTCACGATCGTCGCCGGAGCAGCCCGAGTCGTCGTGCGTTTCACAGCGGATGACGCGGCGTCGGCCCTACAGATCGGCGCCCACGTTGTGGCAGATCTGCGGGTTGTTGCCGAGCTGCGGGCGTCGCTGGTCACCGAGCGAGTCAAGGGAACCTGGGTGCCCGTGCACTGAACTTGAGGTTCGTGCGTTAACGCACACCGGTGCGGGCGACAACAGTCGCCCGCACCGGTGTGCTTTTTTGCGAAGCTACTCGACGGGCGCGGTGACCGTGTTGCTCTGCAGCGTGACGGCCGTCTGGGCCAGGAGTCGGCCGTTGATGGTTGCTCCGGTCTTCATGGCGATCATCGTCTGGCTGAGGATGGTGCCTTCGAAGTGCGCGGTGGTGCCGATGGCGACGGATCCGGCAACCTGCCAGAACACGTTCTTCGCCTGCACGCCGCCGGCGAGAATCACGTCCTGAGCTGAAGCCTGTTCCAGATCCTTGGAGATCTGAAAGATGAAGACGTCATCCGCGGTGCCGGTGAGGGTGACGTCGGTGGAGATGTTCACGTCGGTGCCCCACTTGTAGAGGCCCTGGGTGAGGGTCAGGCCACCGATTTCGCCGGCGCCCAGGTTGATGAAGTCCGGAGTAGTGCGCCCGGCGGCATCGGTGTAGGCGATTTCAAGGTCGCTGACCGCTTCGGTGAGGTAGGTGTCATCGGTCACGATGCAGGAGGGGCCCTCGGCGTCGACGCTGTAAATCGTGCCGTTGGTCACCTCCGGGCAGGTGACGTGAATAGCGGCTCCCGTGATCGGGCTCGCTCCGACGTTCCCGCTGATCGCGGATGCGTAGACATCCGTGATGCCGGACTTCGAGAGGATCGCAAAGGTGCCGGCCTCTCCGAGGTCGACCGCGGCGCGCGGGGTGGGCTCGGCGGCGACGGCTCCGCCGACTCCGATGCTGCCGACTCCGATGATGCCGAAGGCCAGCAGGGCGCCAAGAAGTCGCTTGCGCGACGGTGAAAGCTGTGTGAACGAACTCATGTTTTTTCCCCTTTTTCGAAAGACCCGCACGATGCGAGTCGGGACAGGGCCACGTGCTGGCGTGGCCGCCGATGTTGCACATCGGGTTCTCCCGTTGACCGGGCTCGCGAGTAGATGACGCCCCAAGCCCCCACTGTCGTGCCCTCCGGGCGCAATCCGCACATTCGTTCGTGCGCCCCCACGACAAAAGTTCCAACGAAAAGAATCTGTCTAACCCCAGACTAGGGGTAGTCCGGCCGTTTGTAGTACGACTAAACGATCGGGTCCATCGAGCTCAGGTGCGAGGAGTCGTTCCACATTTGCAACACCCGGTTTTCGCGCTCCCAGCCGAGCGTTGACACGGTTGCGGTGCCGAGGCTCAGGCTCTTGCCGGCGACGGCGGGCAAGCCCATCCAGCGTGCGGTCATGATGCGCAGAAAGTGGCCGTGGGCGAAGATGGCCACTCGGCCCTCGGCTGCGAGGCAGGCGTCGATGGCGCGATCGGCCCGTGCGCCCACTTCCTCCACGGATTCACCACCCACAATCGGATCGCCCCACACGGTCCAGCCGGGAATTTCCGAGCGGATGTCCACGGTCCGGCGTCCCTCATACACTCCGTAATCCCACTCCAGCACGTCATCGGTCGCCACGCCCTGCGCGCCGTAACCGGCCCGTTCCATGGTTTCCCAGGCACGCACCAGGGGGCTCGAGTAGACCCGATCGAAGTGTCGACCGTCGAGCATCTCGCCGAGAGCATCCGCTTGTTGGCGCCCGAAATCGGTCAACGGAACGTCGGTGCGCCCGGTGTGCTGGCCGGAGATGCTCCACTCGGTTTGTCCGTGGCGAATGAGAACGATGTCGTTCTGGGTCATGCGGCTCCCTCGCGTGCGCCGCAGGAACGCGGCGGCCGGTCAAGTCTACGTTTCGAGCGGTTGGAGCAGCTCCGAGCAGGAATGCCTCGGCGTCGCCTTCGTTTGGAGAAGCCGGCAGGCTGGACGCCACCTGCGCATGTGTCAACTGACCCCGGATGTTCAATTTCGACCCCGTCGAGAGTCGTAGGCTGGAGGCACAGCCATCAAGTCTGAGACGGGTGCCATGAGGGTCATTAGTTACAACCTCCGCAAGAACCGTGCCAGCGGCGAACTCGTCGCTTTGGCAGAACGTTACAGTCCCAACATTCTCTGCCTGCAGGAATGCAACACGATCGATCTGCCGGCCGAGGTCGGCAACCTGCACCTGGCCGATTCCACCCGGCGCAACCGGCTCGGCCTCGCCATTTACTACAACAAGGACCGCTTCACCGCGGTCAAAACGCAGGCCTTTGCGCTCAAGAAGTCGTTGCACGATCATCTCGCCGCGCCAGCGCACGAGCGGCTGATCGCCACCCGCCTCGTTGATAATGTCGCCCATCGGGAGTTCGTCGTCGCATCGTTCCACGCCGCGCCGCTGACCGCGCTCAATTCCCTGCGCCGCAACCAAATTCGCACCGCCCACGAAGAACTGAGCTTGCTCGGACCTGGCCTGCCGACCCTCATGGTCGGCGACTACAACTACCCGATCTTCCAGGGCAAGCTCGGCAATAAGGTGAACCAGTCCGGCTACGATCTCACGCTCAGCGACACGCGCACCTACACCCGTTATAAGTTCTTTCGCGGACACTTCGACCTGGCGACCTCGATGGGACTGATGGTCTCCAATGTCGAGACCCTCCCACAGGGCACCTCAGATCACATGCCCATCCTGGTAACGGCTACCTATTCCGACGAGAACAAGATGCAGACGGATGCCGCGCAGCACGGTGCCCACCGGTCCGAGTCGGTCTCCGCTGAGGGCGCCGACTTCATCATCTGAGCTGATGGGTAAACCTCCGGCCGCCTTAAACGAGCAGCTCGAGTACTCCGCGTACGATGGTCGCGAACGATCCCAGATAGGCAACGACCACGAGTAGGCGTCGGGCGACGTGCGGCTCGATCACAGTGGACAGCCGGTCACCGACGATCAGCCCCACGATGCAGGCGCACCCGATGAACACCCAGACCAGCACGGGCAACTGGGGCAGGTCGGCCGATCCCAGCCCAAATTTTGAGGCTAGGGACGCCAGCCCGATCGTGAGAAAGTACGGCTGCATGGTCGCGGCAAAGGACCGCTGCGGCCACCCCGTGGCAATCGCGTAAATGCTCACTGCAGGACCGCCGACGCCGGCCGTCGTATTCATGAACCCGCTGGTCAGGCCGGCCATGACGCGAAAACCCAGACGGTCGCGCACTACGACCCGGCCGAGGCTGACCGATATGGTCAGACCGGCCGCCACGAGGACGCCGATCGAAATTTCGAGCCAGGCTACCGAAACGAACTGCAGAATGTAGGAGCCGGGCACGATGCCGACGACGGCGCAGACCGCCAAAAGGCTGTAGCGCCGCCAGTCAACCTGGCGAAATACTCGCATCAGGATAATGCTCGCCGTGAGTGCCCCGCACGCGTTAATCACTATTACGCCATCAACCGGCCCGAGCAGTAGAACCAAGAAGGGCGCCGCTACCAGGGCGAACCCCATGCCCGTGATGCGCTGCATGCTCGAGCCCACCAGCACGGCCGCAATCACCAAAACGGTCGTCCACACGTCAAGGTCTCCCAGCTCGGTTGTTGCTGTCCACGATACCGGCCACGGCCGCACCCAATGGCATGGGCAATCGTGGGTGGCCTACCGTTGAAACATCGGCAACCAGCCGGCGCGACGAAAGGACAACGGATGCCTGACCCCAGTTTTGTCACCGAGAACGTTTTGCAGGGGCGCACCTTCGACGCCGTATTGTTCGATATGGACGGCACCCTCATTGATTCCACGCCGGCGGTCAACCGTTCGTGGGCCGCTTGGGCAAACGAATGGGGCGTGGCCAAGGACGAAACCGCCCACGGTCGCCCGGCGCGCGACATTATCGCCGAACTCGTGCCAGCCGCCCGCGTCGACGAGGCGATCGAGCGCATTCTCGCTCTCGAAACCGCCGACACCAATGACATCACCGTGCTGCCCGGCGCCGCAGCGCTCCTGAACAGCCTGCCGGAGAGTCGACGGGCCATCGTCACGTCCTGCGCGCGGCCACTGGCGGTCGCCCGGCTGGCGGCATCCGCTTTGGTGGCATCGAGCGTGATCGTGACCATCGATGACACCCCGCGTGGTAAGCCGTTCCCTGAACCGTTTCTGGAGGGAGCCGCCCGGCTCGGCGTCGACCCGGGGCGGTGTCTGGTGATCGAGGATGCGCCTGCCGGGTTGCAGGCTGGCCGCGCCGCTGGCTGCACCACAATCGGAGTCGCCGGAACCTATCCGGCGGCCGAACTTGAGGCCGACCTGATCGTGCCAGGGCTCGACCATCTCTGCATCGAATCCACTGACGATGGACTCATTGTTCGCGTCGAGTTGCCGAAAAACTAGAGAACGGTCAGCGCTGCCACACAAATGAACGTAACGTTAATAAGCGGTATGCGCGTTCGGCTTTTCCGAGTGGCGCGAGCCGCGTAACGAAAGGTTTTTCCCTCTTGGACGACGAATGCATCCACGGACTCGAGGGCCAATTGTGCGCTCTGTGCTTTCCCAAAATTGTTACTGAGCCCCTCACTCCGGTGAAGAAGACGCGCGCCCCGAAGCTGTCCTCCCTGCGCGATCCACTGCCGACCGCGGCCATGCCCGTGGCGCGCGCAGCTCGCCCGGTTCGCGTCGCCGGCGCACCTCGCCCGGTGCGAGCGGAGGCGGTCTCGACCGACAACGTCGACGAGCAGCGCGTGTATCATCTCACCCACATCAGCAACCTCAGTGCGATTCTGAAGGACGGACGCCTGCTCGCCAACGGCGCCCTCACCGCGCGGCCCGCCGTCGACATCTCCGCACCGGCCACTCGCGACCTGCGCCGCGCTGCTCACGTCTCCGGCGACGGTCGCAGTGTTGCGGAGTACGTGCCCTTCTTTCTGTCGCCGAACGCGACCGTCTGGGAGAGCGTGCGCGCCGAAGCCGCTGACCCGCGCCTGGCACTCGATGCCCACGGCTCCGAGGCCTTCGACTTCGTCATGCTCGTGAGTACGGTCAAGAAGATCAACGATGGGATTGCGGCGCGTGCCGCAGCTGAAAGCGCGCAGGATGCTGACGCCGCAACGGAACCAGCCCCGTTCGTTTCCAGCGTGGTCGCCGTCACCAACGGTGACGCTGCCGGAGCGTTGACCAGGTTCGGCGCAACGCCGGCCACCGCTGAGCGTATGCTGCAGACCCTTCGCGCCGAAGCAGACGGCGCGATGATGCTTGAAGCCGAGCTGCTCGTGCCCGACGCCGTGCCGATGGACCTGATCACGCTGATCGGTGTGTGCAATGACAATGTGCGCGAAACTGTGCGCGGCATCCTGAAGGCAAGCTCGTATAAGCCCAAGGTTGCGGTCTATCCGCCGTGGTTCCACACCTCCGCTGACCCCCAGTAGCGCTTTTTTTCGGGCCTGGGCCCAGAGAGTGGGCCCGGGGTCTGGCCTGGGGGTGAAATTAGACCTAGACGACGCCGAGCGGGAGATGCTCACCGACGGGCAGCTCCACGCGGATCCGGTCGCACGGTTGCACGATGCCGCCGGTCAGCACGACGCCCATAATTCCGCCGCGACGCTGAACTGCGCCGGCGGCATCTGTTTTGATGAGCTGCTTCATCAGGCCTTTCCGGTAGCCGTTGATGAGCGAACACGGGCTGCGCATACCGGTGATCGAGACCACGGCCTCGCTGCCGAGGTGCAGGCGGGTTCCGAGCGGCAGGGTCATTAGATCGATACCGATAGTCGTCACGTTTTCGCCGAGCTCGCCCGGTGCGACCGTATACCCGGTCGGTATGAGGTCGTCGAACAACTCTGCAGCCATAAAGTGAACCTGGCAGAGGTTGGGCGCCGTGGGATTACGTTTTTTGGCGTAGCGGTGCTGCACAGTGGCGCCCGAGTGAGCATCACCATCGACACCGATTCCAGCGAGCAAACGTATGCTTGCGACCACCGGCTTGCTGAAGCGGTGCGCGTCATCGCGGCTGACGGAAACGACCGCGCCGGGACGTCCCTCGATTGCCATGCCACCGATTCTGCCATAGCGCACGCACGTTCGAGGGGACGCATACAACGCCGACTGCGCAGACGTCAAAATGTCTGCGTCAAGTGGTTGACGCACAAGCACGCTGGGCCTACATTTCATCAGTGGAAAGGTTGCCGATGACCAGTGTTGCCCCCGACAGTCACGACCAAGCGGATGGGGGTATCGCGCAACCAGTGCCACCGCCGGCAGACGAATCCGCCCCGCACATCGCCCGGCCCTACCGGGCTCTGGAGCGCGAGTTGGAACGCGCGGTGCGCGATCGCGTCGAAGTCACCCTGCGGGTCACCGCCGCGGTCAACGCCATGCGCGACGGCGGCTGTTCCTGGGCCGATATCGCACGCATCCTCGGTACCGCCCCGCAGACCGCACACAAGAAGTACAGCAAGCCGCGCCCGCCACGCGCCCCCAATGACGAGTAAAGGGCGAGATTAGGCCGTGCCAGGCTCCGCGCGCCCGGGAAGCCCGGGGGCCGCACGTCGGGTCTGCGGCCCGCGGTCGGGTGGTTACATTGTGGCCCAGATTGCGCGGCCATGATATGGTCTCGAGGCAAATTCTCCCCGATTGGAAGGACACCATGCACGCCTCCGAAACACTCAGCGACAACCTGCAGTCCGTTTTGGTCGACCTGATCGAGTTGCACGTGCAGGGCAAACAGGCACACTGGAGCGTCGTCGGAAAGAACTTTCGCGACCTGCACCTGCAACTCGACGAGATCATCCTCGATGCGCGAGAATTCTCCGACCAAGTTGCCGAGCGGATGCGCGCACTCGACGCGATGCCCGATGGCCGCAGCGAGACGGTCACCAAAACCACCAACCTGCCGAAGTTTCCCGACGGCGAAGTCGACACGACCGAGACGGTCACGCTCATCACCGAACGGCTCGACGCCACGGTCGACACGATGCGTAAGGTGCACGATGAGGTCGACGAGGAAGACCCCACCAGTGCCGACCTTCTGCACGCTTTCATCGAGAAGCTCGAGCAGTATTCCTGGATGGTCAGCGCGGAGAATCGTAAGCCGCGCAAGCGCTCCTCGGGAAAATCCCCGCACCGCGCTTCCTGACACTCGCTCGACCCGCCAAGGCTTTGTGAGTCGAGAGGGTTGCCATGAAGCGTGAAGCTAGCCCGCGGCCAGCTGAACTTTTTAGTGCGCGTGGTGACCTCGCTGCCGCCGAGGTCAACGGTGACTCCACTCGGGGCCGTGCCCCCGACCTGATCGCCCTCGCCCATCTCGGCGCGGTCGACCGAGCCGTGACCGGGGCGCAGGCTGCGCTCACGGAGGCCGCTTCCGCCATCGAAGCCGGGGAAGTCGTCAATGCTGCCGGCTCCCTGCTCGCCGCGCGCGTGCGGGGAATCGTCGCTTGGCACGCCCAGCGGGTGGCCGACCAGCAACTGTATGTGCGACAACACCATGCCGCACGCGACGATGCGGTCTTGGGCCGGATGCTCGTTACGAGGGGGAGTGCACCATGGTGACGTTCAATCATTCCGACAGCGGAACGCCCGAGAAGGCCTGGCAGGCAGCCCACTTGCCCGATCGGTGCACTTCGCTCGGCGTCAGCGGGCTGGAACGCTTGATTGTTGTGTCGGCGCATCCCGACGACGAGAGCCTCGGGGTCGGCGGACTCATCGCTCATGTGGCCGGGCTAGGACTGCCGATCATTGTGATAGTGCTGAGCAACGGTGAGGCGTCGCACCCGAACTCGTCGACCCACGACCCGGCTCGTCTCGCACAGCTTCGCCGCATTGAAGTGACGGATGCCCTCGCCCACCTCGCCCCCGACGCGCAGGTTCGCCTGTTAGAGCTCCCCGACGGCAAACTTACGGAGAACGTGGATATTGCCGAGGGGGCGATCAACGAGGCTATTGGCGATGCGGGCGACTCGACTTGGGTGGTGGCGCCGTGGCGAGCCGACGGGCATCCCGATCATGCTGCGGCGAGTTCGGCAGCAGAGCGGGCGGTGCGCACACATCGAGCACGGCTGTTCGAATACCCGATCTGGGCCTGGCACTGGTCGACGCCCGATGACGCGGTGTGGTCTGCCGAAACCGTGCGGGTTTTCGAACTGAACCCGGCCGAACGTGAGGCCAAAGCTCGAGCCCTCGCGCTGCATCGCAGCCAAGTGCGGCCCTTGTCGGAATCGCCGGGCGATGAAGCCATCGTTCCGGCCGGCTTTCGGGCGCACTTCGCGCGAGACTTCGAAACGCTCATTGAGGTGCGTGTTCGGCCGAAACCGCAACCGGATGCCCACGCTGACCCGAACCAGAGCCTCCGAGCCGGGTATTTCGACACCGTCTACTCGTCCGGTTCGGACCCGTGGGGTTTCGAGACGCGGTGGTATGAAAAACGCAAGCGGGCGGCCCTTCTCGCAGCACTGCCCCGGCAACGGTTTGGTGCAGCACTCGAATTGGGATGCTCTACCGGCGTGCTGACCGCCGAGCTGGCCGAGCGTTGTGACACCGTGCTGGGAATCGACCTGGTGGAGCAGCCTCTCGGCATCGCCAGGCAACGACTGGCGGGCCGGCCCGGAGTGAGTTTTGAACGCCGAGGGCTGCCGGGGGATTGGCCGCAGGGGGAATTTGGGCTGATCGTGCTGTCGGAGGTGGGATATTACTGTTCGGCTGCTGACCTGCGCCGACTGCTCGAACGGTGCCGAGCCAGTCTCGCCCCGGGGGGTGCGCTTGTGGCCTGTCACTGGCGGCATCCGGTGGTGGATTATCCGCTCACCGGAGACGCGGTGCACGCGCAGCTCACCCACGTCGTTGGGCTGCAACGCACGGTGCATCACCTGGAACGTGATTTCGTCCTCGAAGTCTACGAGCAGCGGCCAGCCCTGTCGGTGGCTCAGCGTGACGGGCTGGTGCCGTGACCGGTGCGTCGAGCATCGAAGCTGCGCGGATCAAAGATCTGGGGATCGTCGTGCCCGTGCGCGATGAAGAGGTGCTGTTGCCGCGCTGTTTGAATGCGCTGAGCGCGGCGATCGACGAACTGTGCGCCGTACCCGAGCCGGAACGACCACGAGTGGGTGTGCTTCTGGTGCTCGATCACTGCACCGACCTGTCGTCACGGGTCGCCGCGAACTGGAGTGCCTTCCGGCGCCTGGAGATTAACGCCGAAGCCGTTGGTGTGGCTCGTCGCGAGGGCATTCGGCAAGCGCTGGGGTACGGGCCGACTGCTACCGCGCTGATTCCGGTGCTGACATCTGGGCAGCTTTGCCGGTTATCAACGAGACCACGTCGATGTGGAAAAGAAAAGTGGGATCATAATCAGATGACCTATCTTCCGAATGAATCCCGTTACGAGTCCATGCCCTATCGTCGCGCCGGGCGCAGTGGCCTCAAACTTCCCGCCATTTCGCTTGGTCTGTGGCAGAACTTTGGCGATGACAAGCCGCTCGCAACGCAGCGAGCTATTCTCCGCCGGGCCTTCGACCTCGGCATCACCCACTTCGACCTGGCCAACAATTACGGTCCGCCCTATGGTTCGGCCGAAACGAACTTCGGCCAGCTGTTTCGCGAGGACTTCGCGGCGCACCGTGATGAGGTCGTGCTCTCAACCAAGGCCGGCTACGACATGTGGCCGGGCCCGTATGGAAACTTCGGAAGCCGCAAATACCTGTTGTCGAGCCTCGACCAGTCGCTCTCGCGCATGGGCGTTGACTATGTCGACATCTTCTACTCCCACCGCGCCGATCCCGACACCCCGCTCGAAGAGACGATGGGGGCACTGCACACCGCTGTCACGAGCGGTCGCGCCCTCTACGCCGGAATCTCGTCGTACTCGCCCGAACGCACCCGCGAAGCGGCCGCGATTCTGGCCGACCTCGGCACCCCGCTGCTGATTCACCAGCCCTCGTACTCGATGTTCAACCGGTGGGTCGAGGACGATCTGCTCAACACGCTCGACGACATCGGCGCGGGCTGCATCGCGTTCTCGCCGCTGGCCCAGGGGCTGCTCACCGACCGGTACCTCGGGGGCATCCCGGCGGACTCGCGCGTGGCGCGCGAGGGCTCGGCGAAAAAATCCATGGTGACCGCGGAGGCGCTGACCCATATCCGCGCCTTGACCGAGATCGCCTCCGGTCGTGGACAGTCACTGGCCCAGCTGGCCTTGGCCTGGGTGCTGCGCAATTCCGAGGTGACGAGCGCCCTGATTGGGGCGTCGTCGGTGGCGCAGCTCGAGGCGAATGTGGGGGCGCTGCACAACCTCGACTTCACCGCTGAGGAACTGACCGCCATCGACGAGCACGCCGTCGACAATGGAATCAACCTGTGGGCGGCGTCGAGCGCGGTCTAGTCAGGGCTCCAGCAGGCCTCTAATGTCGTCGGCGGTGAGCGCGGTGCTAAACATGGCGTCGTCGTCGAGCACAGCGCTGAACAGTTGTGATTTTTGCTTCTGGAGCGCCACGACCTTCTCCTCGATAGTGCCGGTTGCGACGAGCCGGTACACCATGACGTTGCGGGTCTGGCCGATACGGTGGGTGCGGTCGATGGCCTGCGCCTCGGTTTGCGGGTTCCACCACGGGTCGAGCAGAAAAACGTAGTCGGCTTCGGTCAGGTTGAGACCGAAGCCGCCGGCCTTGAGACTGATCAGGAACACCGGAGCCGCACCGTTTTTGAACCGGTCGATCACTTCGCTGCGCCGCAGCGTCGACCCGTCGAGGTAGCAATACGGAATGCCCTGCGCGTCGAGCCGGGCGGCGGCGAGCTTCAAAAATGACGTGAACTGGCTGAAGATGAGGGCCTTATGTCCCTCGGCGATGACGTCGTCGAGCTGTTCGAACAGGGCGTCGAGCTTGCTCGAACGCACGCCCGCATACTTCTTGTCAACAAGGGAGGCGTCGAGGCTCAGCAGCCGCAGCAGGGTGAGCGAACGAAAAATGATAAACCGGTTCTTGTCGAGTTCTTCGATCAAACCGTAGAGCTTCTGCCGTTCCCGCTGCAGAAACGTATCGTAGAGCTTCTGGTGCGCCGGGTTCAGCGCGATCTGCAGCTCCTGTTCCTGCTTGGGCGGCAGGTCACGGGCCACGACGTCTTTGGTGCGGCGCAGAATCAGCGGGCGGATGCGTCGTCGCAGCTTCGCGAGCCGCTCGGGGTTTTCACCCCGGGTCACCGGTCGAACGTAGTCCTCGATGAATTTGCGGGATGATGCAAACAGGCCCGGTGCGACGACGCTGAACAGCGACCACAGGTCCATCAGGTTGTTCTCGAGCGGAGTGCCCGTGATGGCCAGTTTGAACGGTGTGTTCAGCTCCTTCGCGCAGGCATAGGCACGGCTCGTGCGGTTCTTTATGAATTGCGCCTCATCGAGGATGAGGCCGGCCCAGGCCACCGCCTGGTACGCGTCGAAATCGAGGCGGAACAACGCGTACGACGTGATGAGCACGTCAACGTCGGTGGCGGCATCCGCTATGAGCGTGCCGCTTTTCACCTCCGTTGCTGTGAGGGTTCGCACCCGCAGTCCGGGGGCGAATCGAGTCGCCTCGTTTCGCCAGTTCGCCACAACGGATGTCGGCGCCACGACCAGAAATGGCCCCGGCCCCGAGACTCTCGCGTGCACCAGCAGCGCCAGGGTCTGCAGTGTTTTACCGAGCCCCATGTCGTCGGCGAGTACCCCGCCCAGCTGGTGCTTCCAGAGAAATGCGAGCCAGGCAAACCCCTCCTCCTGGTAAGGGCGCAGGGTGGCGCGGACGCCGCCCGGAAGTGGAGTCGGGTCAATGCCGGCCAGATCTTTGAGGCCCGCGGCGGCCGCCCGCCAGGACACCGCCGGCACTGTCTCGTCGGCGAGATCCTCGAAATCGCTCCATAAACTAGCCTGGTACCGGCTGATGCGCAGGCCGGTTTCCCACTCCTGCAGTGCGCGGGCCTCGTTGATGAGTTCGTGCAGCTGCTTGAACTCGGGGCTCTGCAAAGGGAGATAGCTGTTGTCGACCAGCTTCAGGCGGGTTTGCCCCTTCGCCAGCGCTTTGAACAGCGGGCCGAAGGGCACGGTGATCGCGCCGACCGTTACGATCACGCCAAGGTCGAACCAGTCACGCTGGTCGGTCTCCACCGTCGTGATCACGAGGTGCGGCGTTTCGGTGCGCTCGAAGTTGTCGGGCAGTACCTCGGGAAACCGTACCGAGGCATCCGTGCTGGTGACGGCGACCGTGCGCTGCAGCGTCGGGTAAATGGTGCCGAGAAACTCGGTCGTGTCGGCCGCTGGAACACTGGCCGCATCGACCTGCCCGACGAGGTGCCGCTGCTCGCGGTTCAGCGGGCCGGCGGTCGGTGCGAGCGTGAACACGGTCGGCAGGCCGAACCGCACACTGTAGAGGCCGTGGCCGGCGATGATTCCGGCGGCCTCGAGCGGATGGTTCTCCCCATCGATGTGGAGGCGGGCTTGCAGGGTTACCGGGCCGGCGGCATCCGTTCGAGAGGCGTCGAGGCTGATCTCGGCGACCGAACCGACCCGAACGACGACGTTCTTTTTGGTGCCGACAAAGCCGATGCCGAGCTGTTCGGCTTCCCGCAGCAGCGGCCAGAGCAGCGGGCTGGTGAAGTTGTCGAGGTAGATCCAGTCGGTTTCCTGGCTCGTGTACACCTCGCGCACGGCCTTGTAGAGTGCGGCGAACTGCGAGATCCAGCGGTGGTGTTCGGGGTCGAGGTTGAACCGGTTCAGCTGAAAGGTGAGGTGGCTCCAGGTGACGTTGCTGCGCACCCAGTTGCCGTTCGCATTGTGAATGACCGGCCGCACGCCGAGCCGAAACTCGCCGTGGCCGGACTCGAGCGCTTTCACCGGTTTGGCGGTCGGCCCACGCCAGCGGTCATTCGTGCGCGGAGTCTGCTCGCGCAGCTCAAACTGCAGCCCCATCGGCACTTTCGGGCCGGTGGCCGGCGGTCGCGGTTGCCCGAAATTACCGATCCGGGGCAGAGCGGATGCTGGCTGCTCCGGCGCCTGCACCAGCCGCTTCCATGCCGGGGTCAGGTCTGGCCCGTTCGGCATTCCCCTAGCTGTCGCTCTCAGATGGATTCAGGCCAGCGGCGCCCAGCACCCAGGCGTAGTTGAACGCGCGCTCATGCCACGCACTGTAGCGACCGGAAACTCCGCCGTGGCCGGCCGACATCTCGGTCTTGAGGAGGGCATCCGCTCCGACTTCGCGCAGCTTAGCCACCCACTTGGCCGGCTCGACGTAGAGAACGCGGGTGTCGTTCAGGCTGGTCACGGCGAGAATTAGCGGGTAGGCGACGGCGCGCACATTCTCGACCGGAGAATATGACTTCATATAGGCGTACACCTCGGCATCGTGCAGGGGATCGCCCCACTCGTCCCATTCGATCACGGTTAGCGGCAGTGACGGGTCAAGAATGGAGGTAAGAGCGTCGACGAATGGAACCTCGGCGAGAATGCCGGCGAACAGCTCGGGCGCAAGGTTCGCGACGGCGCCCATGAGCAGTCCGCCGGCGCTGCCACCCTCGGCGACCAGTTGGTCTGGGGTCGTGAAGCCCGCGTCGATGACGTGCCGGGCGCAACTCACGAAGTCGGTGAAGGTGTTGCGCTTGGTCAGGGTTTTGCCGGTTTCGTACCAGGTTCGGCCGAGTTCGCCGCCGCCGCGCACGTGCGCGATGGCGAAGATCATGCCGCGGTCGAGCAGGCTGAGCCGGGCGATACCGAATCCGGGGTCGATGCTGTGCTCGTACGATCCATAGCCGTAGAGCAGCGTCGGCGCCGGGGTGCCGGGCGTGACGAGGTCGCGGCGGTAGACCAGTGAAATCGGTACCCGGGTGCCGTCTTTTGCGGTCGCCCACTCGCGGCGCTGTTCGTACAGTGTCGGGTCATAGCCGCCGAGCACCGGCTGCTGCTTGAGCAGGCGGCGCTCGCCGGTAGCCACGACGAGGTCGTAGACCGTTGACGGGGTGACAAAGCTCGTAAAACCGAATCGAATGGTCGGCTGCGTCCACTCCGGGTTGCCGGCGGAGCCGACGGCGAACAATGGCTCGTCGAATTCAAGCTCGGTGAGTCCTTTCGCGTCGTGCCGGTCGATGGCGAGGCGGGTAAGGCCGTCCCTGCGGTACTCCACGACGAGAAAGTCAGCGAACGCGTCGACGCTTTCGAGGCGGATCTGTGGGTCGTGCGGCAGCAGCATGCGCTGGGTGCCCTGCGGATCTCGTGCTGCAACACTGACCAGCTCGAAATTGACCGCGCCGCCGCCGTTATGCACGATCAGCAGGCGGTCTTCACCGTCGATGATGGCGTGCTCAACATCGTATTCGGTGTTGTCGTGCCGGGGCCAGACCACGGTGAAGTCACCGGTGGGGTCGCTCGCATCGAGCAGCCAGGATTCGGTGGTGACGCTCGAGCCGGCCTCAATCACGAGGAATTTGCGGCTGCGAGTGATGCCGACGCCGACCCAGAACCGTTCATCGGGTTCGTGAAAGATGCTGGTGTCGGTGTCTCGTGCGGCGCCGATTTCGTGCCGCCACACGGTGTCGGGGCGCCAGGCGTCGTCGACGGTGGTGTAGAAGAGGTAGCGTCCACTCGGGTCGAACAGGGCGCCGGCGCTCGTGTTCGGAATAGTGTCTGGCAGGTTCTCGCCGGTCGCGATGGTGCGTATCCGGATCGTATAGCGTTCGTCGCCCTCGATATCGACGGCGTAGAGCAGTTGAGTGCCGTCGTCGCTGAGGTCGAAGCTGCCGAGCGAAAAGAAGTCGTGGCCTTCGGCTTCGACGTTGTCATCGAGCAGGATCTGCTCGCCGGCCAGGCCGATCTGGTCGCCGCTGATGAGTGGCGCGGCCCAGTCGCCCTGGTCGTTGATCGGCGCGCGACAGTGAATGCCGTACTCCTGGCCCTCGACCGTGCGGGTGTAGTACCAGTAGTTTCCGCGGCGCACCGGAACACTTAGGTCGGTCTCCTGGGTGCGGGATTTAATCTCGTCGAAAATCTGCTGCCGGAGCGGTTCCTGGTTCTGCGTGCGGGCCATCGTATAGCTGTTCTCGGCCTCGAGATGGGCGAGGACCTCGGGGCTGTCCTTATCGCGCAACCACTCGTAGTCGTCAATGTAGACGTCGTTGTGGTGCTCGCGCCGGTGCGGCTTCTTTGCCGCGAGGGGGGCGGTGTGCGGGGCTGCGACGGGGGGAGTGATCGGGCCAGAGGTCATGGCTCCAGCGTAGTTTGTGAGGCCGACACTCCACGCGCCCGTTTGCTCCGTGGCGGCGGGCACACGCTTGCTCCGGGTATGTCGAATCGACCGGTTGCCTGCTTTCAAAAATCGTAGACAACTCTTAAAGAATCTCAATTGAATTGTGAGGTTCTCTCGCTTTTGAAGGTGATTCGGGGTAAAATTATGGGTGAAGGAGGCACCGCCGCCATGACCCTCACCGCCCCGCCCGCCGCATCCGGTTCTGTGCCGGAGCCATCGTTTTCCCGGGTCGAGGTCATTGTTCAGGCCGGTGCGTTGTTGGCCTCGGTTGTGGACGGCGTTCGGTTTGGTCAGCTTGACGACACCGAAGCCGTCGCGGTGCTGGCGGCCCTTGAGGGTCTCGGTCGCAAGGTTGATGGTGCAAGGCTACGAGCCACCACCGACATCGGGGCCCGCGCCGAAACCGACCTCGGCAGTGGGTCGCTGGCTTACAAAAACGGATGCCGCAACCGGGTCGATTTCATCACCCAACTCGCCGGCATCTCCGCCCGCGAAGCCAAACGCCGCCTCAAACTCGGCGAGACCGCCGTGGAACGCACCCCCCTCGGACTGCCTGTGCCCGCCCGCTACTCGACCATCGCCGACGGCCTCAGCAGCGGTGAGCTCGGTCTCGAGTCGGCGGAGATCATCGCCACCACGCTCACCGCGCTGCAGGGACGGGTCGGGCAAGACGACCTTGACCGGGTCGAACGCGCCCTCGTCGCGTCGGCAACCGGCGCCATCACTGCGGAAACGGCCGGGCTACCCGGCGCGGGGATCCGTTTCGCGCCCGACCTGCTGCGGGCGCAGGCACTGGAATGGCAGGGCCGGCTCGACCCCGACGGCGTCGCCCCCAACGACGACGCCGTCGAAGCGAAAAGCACTCTCACCTTCGGGCTGCTCCGCAACGGGCTCTACCCACTACGCGCCGACGTCACCCCAGAACTCCGCGGCATCATGGACACCCTGTTTGACACGCACCTGTCGGCCCGGTCGACCACGCCGCGGTTTGTGCCGACTGAGATGCTCGACGGCACGGCTGGCACCGGCACCGGCCTTGGCACCGGCACCGAGCCGTTCAGCGACGAACCATTCAGCGGCGACACCCGGTTCGACGGCGACCGCCGCACGGGCGGGGAGAAACGCGCTGACATCCTCCGCTCCATCTTCGAATCCGCCGCACGCGACCCACACACACCGACCATGGGCGGAGCCGCCCCCACTGTGATGGTGCACATCAATGCGGTCGACCTCGAACAGGGCCGTGGCGTGGGTTGGATCGACGGCGTCGAAGCCCCCATCAGCTTCCGCCGAGTGAGCGAACTCATCTGCGCCGGCGGGTACCAACAGGTACTACTCGGCGAGAACGGCGACGTGCTCTGCCTCGGCGACAAAGTCCGTTGCTTCAGCACTAAGCAGCGCGCGGCGATCGCCGCCCGTGACGAGGGTTGCGTCATTCCCGGCTGCACCATCCCGGCCCGCTGGTGCGAAGTACACCATGTCATCCCGTGGCAGCAGAACGGGCCCACCAACATCGACAACGGAACACTTTTGTGCTGGTACCACCACCACACCATCGACACCGCCGGATGGAAAATCCGCATGGTCCGCGGACGACCCCAGATACGCGGCCCACTGCTCTGGGACCCCACCCAAACCTGGCGACCCGCCCACAGCCACCGCGCCAACATCCCCAGCGCGGATCCACCCTGGCGCACGTAGGTTCATATCGCGTGGAGCGTCGTGGGGGTCGAGGTGCAGATCAATCGACGCGCACACCGCTCCGCCAGACCGCAGCGGTCAGCGGAACCCCGACGCGGTAGGCCAGGTGCGAAATCGACGGAGCATTTAGAACCTGCAGGTCGGCGCGGCCGCCGACAAACAGTGAGCCGACGGCATCCGCTCCCCGATCGCGGCCAAGGGCCCGGGCGGCACCGCGCGTCGCGGCCCAGACGGCTTCGCGCACGGTCAGGCCCATCTGCAGCACTGCGGTCGCCACACACAATGGCATCGACGTTGTATAGGAGGTGCCCGGATTGCAATTGGTCGCCAGAGCGATGACCACACCGGCGTCGAGCAACCGTCGGGCTGGCGCAAAGGGCTGCCGGGTCGACAGATCGCAAGCCGGCAGCAGGGTGGCGACCGTCGTCCCGACTGCCAGCGCATCGATATCAGCGGGTTCGAGGTAGTTGCAGTGGTCGACGCTCGCGGCGCCGAGCTCGACGGCCAGCCGCACGCCGCCGCTAAAACCGAGTTGGTTGCCGTGCACCCGCAATTCCAAACCGGCGGCACGACCGGCCAACAGCACCTCGCGGGATTCCTCGACGTCGAACGCGCCCTTCTCGCAAAATGCGTCGATGAACTGCACATAGGGAAGCACAGCAGTGAGCATCGGTCCGGTCACGAGGTCGATGTAGGCACGACGATCCATTCCGGCGGGCACAATGTGGGCACCGAGATAGGTCACGACATCGGCGACGTTGGCTGCCGCGCGCGCCGAACGCTCTTCGCTCGCCACATCGAGCCCATACCCGGTCTTCGTTTCGAGAAAGGTGGTGCCCTGGGTTTCTGCCTCATGGCGCAGATTCCGAGCCGTGGCCACGAGCTGCTCTTCGGGCGCTGCCCGGGTAGCTGTGACGGTCGTGTTGATGCCGCCAGCAGCGTAGGCCTGGCCAGCCATCCGGGCTTCGAACTCCGCCGAGCGGTCCCCGCTGAACACGAGGTGGGTGTGTGTGTCGACCCAGCCGGGTAGAACGGCGCGACCGTCGACATCCGTTCGACGATCGGCAGCGGGCGCCCGGGCAGCCGGACCGATCCACAGGATTCGGCCCTCGCCGATCACGAGGGCGGCGTTGTGCAGGCGTTCACCCGATTCATCGTGCGTGGTCAGTTCGCCGATTCCGGTGACCAGTTCGGTGCCGTTCATGTGCTGAGCCTAGCGAGAGCGTCGGCGATCAGTGTTGCCGGCCGAGCACCGCCGACGAGCTGACCGCACTCGGCCACCAGACGCCCGCCAACGACGACGCGCACCACGTCGGAAGCCGTCGCGGTCAGCGCAAGCTGCCCCGGCACGGACCCGATTGTGCGCATGCTGATCGTGCTGATCTCGACAAGATCGCACGGGTCGCCCGGCTGCAGACGGTGACGTCCAAGCCCCAGGGCGGCATAGCCCGCACTCGATGCGGCGGCCAGCAGCGCGGCGGGGGCGAAGCGACCGCGTTTCTGGGCGGCGAGCCGCTCACCCATTTCGAGGCCGCGCATCTCCAGAAACGGATCGATAACCGCGTTTTGATCGGAACCGAGCGCAATCGAAGCGCCCGCTGACGCCAGCGCGAGCGCCGGGCCGATGCCGTCACCCAGGTCCGCCTCGGTGGTCGGACACATCACAACGGTCACCCCGGCGTCACCGAGTAGGTTTCTGTCGTCGTCCGTCGCGTGCGTCGCGTGCACGACGCTCAGCCGCGGCAAAAGAGCACCTAGCGAATCGAGCAGCCCGGTCGGCGTCAGGCCGTACGCCGCTAGACAATCCTCGTTCTCCTGCGGCTGCTCCGATAGATGGATGTGCACGGGGACCTCCGGCGGCAGCCCGTGTAACACCTCACGCATCGCATCGGGCGGCACGGCCCGTACCGAGTGCAGGGCGGCGCCGAGCGTCACGAGCTCGTCGCCGGCAAGCCGTGCACGCAGGGACCGCCACCGGGCTAGCCAACCAGCCGCGCCACCGTCGCCGAACCCGCGCTGCTCCGGCGACAGCTCCCTCCCAATGCCGCCCTGCAGATACACGGTGTCGAGCAGCACCAGACGGATGCCGACCTCCCGCGCCGCCGCCGCGAGCGCCAGTTCCATCGCGTGCTCGGTCGTGTACGGCTCACCGCTCGGCCGGTGATGCACGTAGTGAAACTCGCCAACGGTCGTGTAGCCACTCACGAGCATCTCGGCGAAGACCGCCGTCGCCAGGGCCTGGTACCTCGACGGGTCCAGCTGCGTGGCAATCCGGTACATCCGCTCGCGCCAGAGCCAGAAATCACCGCCGTCACCCTGAGTCTGACCGCGCAGAGCGCGGTGAAAGGCGTGCGAGTGCGCGTTGCCAAACCCCGGAAGCACCGTTCCCAAGCGGATGTCCGCAGCCTCCGCCGCGACCCCGCGCTGAACCCGAGCGATGCGCCCAGCCGCGTCAACCTCCAGCCGCACCCCCGCGTTGGCCGTTCCGTCGATCAGCAGGGACTCGCACCAGTACCCGGCCGACACCTCAGTCTTCCCACATGGGTACGCGCAGACCGCGCTCGCGGGCCACCTCCTCGGCCCGCTCGTAGCCCGCATCGACGTGCCGCATGACCCCGGTGCCCGGATCGTTGGTGAGCACGCGTTCGATCTTTTCGGCGGCCAATGCGGTACCGTCGGCGACGATCACCTGCCCGGCGTGGATGCTTCGGCCAATTCCGACGCCGCCGCCGTGGTGAATTGAGACCCAGGTCGCGCCCGAGGCGGTGTTGAGCAACGCGTTCAGCAGCGGCCAGTCGGCGATCGCATCGGAACCGTCTTTCATGTCCTCGGTCTCGCGATAGGGCGAGGCAACCGAGCCGGAGTCGAGGTGGTCGCGGCCGATCACGATCGGCGCGCTCAGTTCACCGGAGGCGACCATCGCGTTGAACTTCAGCCCAGCGAGGTGCCGTTCCTGGTAACCGAGCCAGCAAATGCGCGCCGGCAGCCCTTCGAACTGCACCTTGTGCTGGGCTTTGGTGATCCAGCGGTGCAGCCCTCTATCGTTGGGAAACAGCTTGAGAATGGCCCTGTCGGTGGCCGCAATGTCGGCCGGGTCACCGGACAGCGCCACCCACCGGAAGGGGCCTTTGCCCTCGGCGAACAACGGACGAATATAGGCGGGTACAAACCCCGGAAACTCGAAAGCTCGCTCGTAGCCGCCGAGCTTCGCCTCGGCGCGGATGGAGTTGCCGTAGTCGAACACCTCGGCGCCGGCATCCTGAAATTCGACCATGGCCTGCACCTGCTTGGCCATCGCGGCCCGGGCGCGCACGGTGAACTCTTCGGGGTTCTCGGCCGCATAAGCGTGCCACTGTTCGACGCTGACACCCTCGGGCAGATAGGACAGCGGATCGTGCGCGCTGGTCTGGTCGGTGACGATGTCAATCGGCACCCGGCGGGCCAGCAAGTCAGCAAACACGGTCGCGGCATTGCCGATCAGGCCCACGGAGAGGGCGCGGCGTTCCGACTTGGCTGCGAGCACTCGGTCGATCGCCTCGTCGATATCGTCGGTCATCTCGTCGAGATAGCCGTGGTCGACCCGGCGTTGCAGTCGCGCCGGGTCGACGTCGACAATGAGCACGACACCGTCGTTCATGGTGACGGCGAGTGGCTGCGCGCCACCCATACCGCCCGCGCCGCCGGTCAACGTGAGGGTGCCGGCCAGGGTACCCTTGAAACTTTTTGTGGCGACGGCGCCGAAGGTTTCGTAGGTGCCCTGCAGAATGCCCTGGGTACCGATATAGATCCACGATCCAGCGGTCATCTGCCCGTACATGGTGAGCCCGAGGTGCTCGAGCCGGCGAAACTCGGGCCAGGTCGCCCAATCGCCGACGAGGTTGGAGTTGGCGATGAGTACGCGTGGCGCCCACTCGTGGGTGCGAAAGACGCCGACCGGTTTGCCGGACTGCACGAGCAGGGTTTCGTCCTTCTCCAACGTTTCCAGGGTGCGTACGATCGCGTCATAGCACTCCCAGTTGCGGGCGGCTTTGCCGGTGCCGCCATAGACGACGAGGTCATCGGGCCGCTCGGCGACCTCCGGGTCGAGGTTGTTCATGAGCATGCGCAGTGGCCCCTCGGTCTGCCAGCTCTTCGCGGTGAGTTCGGTGCCGCGTGCGGCGCGAACGGGGCGTGCGGTGTGGGTGGTGCTCGTCGTCATGCGTATCTCCCTCGATTACAGACTTACCCGATCACTGAGATTATCCGCCCACGACACCGGCAGGCCGATTACCAGCGTCGAGTCCAGATCCTCGTTTCGCAGAACGCGGGGGAGCAGACCGCTTTCGGTGAAGATCCCGGCCGTCTGTGCGCCTTGGCGTTGCCCGGTTTCGATGAGCAAACATCCGCCGGGTGATAGCCACGGTGCTACGGCGGCGGCAATGCGGCGCTGAACATCGAGACCGTCGTCGCCGCCATCGGCCGATGCGGGCGGCTCGTGGGCGCGGGCTTCCAAGGGCATTAGCTTGATCTCATCGGTCGGCACGTAGGGCGCGTTCGCCACGATGATGTCAACCCGACCCAGAAGCATTGCGGGCAGCGGCGCAAACAGGTCCCCCTCGAACACCTCCCCGCGGTTCGCCACGTTGCGGCGGGCGCAGGCAACGGCGATCGGATCAATATCGACTGCATACAGTCGCGCATCCGGCAACGCGGTGGCCAGCGCCATGGCCACCGCGCCCGATCCGCAGCAAAGATCGACAATGACCGCCTCGGATCGGCAGAGTTCCAGTGCCTGTGTGACCAGAAACTCGGTGCGCCGACGCGGCACGAACACACCCGGATCGAGCAGAACATGCAGGCCGCAAAACTCGGCCCAGCCCAGAATCTGCTCGAGAGGTAATCCGGCGAGGCGCCGGTCGATCATGGCGTTGAGCTCGTCCGGCGACTGCTGAACTGAGAGCAACAGCCCGGCCTCCTCCTCGGCGAAGACACAACCGGCAGCGCGCAGCCGCCTGATCAGGTCGGCCGTGGGTGCTGGCATGGACGTCTCCTGTCGAAGCCGGCGAAGCAAGGGCATCCTACGCCCGGGTCTTGAAGGGTGCACAAGCCTTGATTACCCTGAAGGCATGTGCCGAAACATTCATGTCTTAAGCAACTTTGAACCCGCCGCGACCGACGACGAGGTGTACGCAGCCGCGCTGCAGTACGTGCGCAAGATCAGCGGAGCGACGCACCCGTCGAAGGCCAATGAGGAGGCTTTCGACCGCGCGGTGCACGAGATCACGCACATCTCCCAGCACCTGCTCCAAGACCTCGTGAGCGCCGCACCCCCCAAAAACAGGGAGATCGAAGCGGAGAAGGCCAAAGCGCGCTCGCAGAAGCGCTTCGCTGCGGCTTAGCGGCTTAGCCGTTCTGCGTAGAGCACCATGACGGCCGCGACGACGCTGGCCGCCGCACCGAACGCCAGGCCGAATGCAATGGTGATGCCGGCATACAGTCCGTCGTCCATCAGCGACAGCACAGCCGCGATGGCCACGGACAGCAACACCACACCGCCCATCGCGCCCAATGCGGCCACGGTGACGCGCAGGCGCCGCGATTTGGCCAGGTGCCGATCGGCAATCGCCACTGCGGCGAGTCCGCCCAGTAGCGCGACAGCCCCGATGACGAGGCCAATCGCCCCGTAGTTCGCCATGGAGCGCACGACGAACCAGAACCGAAATTCGGTTTCTCCACTGCCGGCGTTGGTCATCACGACCGCCACGCCCGCCGCGAGGAGAAACCCCACGAACGGTGCAAACACCGCGATGCGCCAGTAGCGCCGAATAACCATGTGCTCACCCTACGGTCTAGAAGTCCACCCAGGCGCGGGGGAGCGCATGCTCAACTCGTTCCGGGCGGGTGCGCCCGCGTCGCTCAGCCCTACCGCGCTGAATATGACCAGCAGGTAGGACCAACCGCCGTTTCCAATCATCTCCTGCACAATCGCCATACGATCTCCTCACTCATCCCGCCGCCGGCCGCACCGAGAGCGGCCAGGACCGTGCGAGTGTCCGATGATTTCGTGGGGTGCCCGGTCGAGGCCGCCGACCGAACCGGAGCCGGCGATCAGCGCGGGTGTCACCGACGATGCTGCGTCCGAGCGGCCTACTCTGGTCACATGGCATCCCCACGCGATTTGCTTCTGTTCGATGGTCGCACGCTGCGAGTGCACGACAGTGCCGATGCTCACAGTCCAGCGGATGCCTTCACAGTGCTTTGGCATCACGGCTCGCCCCAGACCGGGGCACTGCTCGAGCCGTTGGTGGTGGCGGCGGCCGCGCGGGGCATCCGTCTGTTGGCGTATGGGAGGCCCAGCTACGGCGGATCGACCGGGCAACGCGGGCGCAGCGTCGCTTCGGCAGCGGCCGACGTGGTGCAGTTGGCCGATCAGCTCGGCCTTGACCGGTTCGCCGTGATGGGAGCGTCGGGCGGGGGACCGCACGCACTGGCCTGCGCCGCGCTGCTGCCTGAGCGAGTGTCGGCCACGGCGTGCCTCGCGAGCCTGGCCCCGCTGCAAGCCGACGGCCTCGACTGGTTCGACGGTATGGCGTCCGACGGTGAGTCGCTGCGCGCTGCGATGGTCGGCCGGGCCGCGCGAGAAGAATACGAACTGACGGCCGAATTCGACCCCGAGAGCTTTGTTGATCGGGATTATGCGGCGCTGGCGGGCACGTGGGCATCCTTGGGAGTAGATGTCGGCCTCGCTTCCGCCGCAGGAACCGAGGGTCTCGTCGATGACGACCTGGCCTTCGTCCAGCCGTGGAGTTTCAGCGTTTCCGACATCGTGACCCCTGTGCTTTACGCGCAGGGGGGTCGGGACCGTGTGGTGCCGCCCGCGCACGCTACCTGGCTGCTGCAGAACACGCCGGAGGCGGAGTTGTGGCTGCGGCCTCGAGACGGGCACATTGCCGTTCTGGATGCCTGCGCGGTCGCGATGGATTGGCTGCGCGAGCACTCCGCAGATTTCTGAAACCTTATCGGGTCGGATGAACCGCATTATGGTGACGATCACGTCGCGGCCAGCATCGGAAGGACACGAGGATGAAATTCGTTCGTGCTCCGATGCCGTCCCGCATCATTCGTCGAACACTCGGGCCATTGCTTCGACGAGGACGACCTCATGTGTTACGACGACGACGGCGGCGGCCCCTATTTCACCCTCGGGGGCCGGCTGACCTTCACCTGTGCGGGGCTCGCCTCGGCCGTCGACTGTCACAGCGAGGATTACTATTACCCGGGCACGCCGCCCGTGTCGAGCTATCTCGCCACCCACTGGAACACGGCCAACAGTGGATTTCTGACGCCGGTCGTTGCTGTGAGCCCGCCACCCGTACCCACCGAAGTCCGCGCAATCGCCGGTGACGCGCGGGTGTTTGTATCGTGGGTGGGGACGGGGCCGACCGACTCTTACCAGGTGGTCTTGCGCGGTGTGAATGCCGACGAATTTTACTGGAGCGGTACGGATACGACCACCACGTTCAGCAATCTGGTCAACGGCCAGACCTACGCCATCACTCTGCGCGCGTTCACCGCGAGTGGGACCAGCGCCGTGGTTTCCCCACCGAATACGGTGACACCGCAGGCAGCGACCATTCGCGAATCCTTCACCGCGACGGCTGCGAACTTCACCGAAATCCACGGCGGCACCTGGACTGTCGCGTCGGGCCGGTACTCGCTCACCGCTCCGTCATCTACAGCCGTGCCGAATGCCAACCTCGCCCTCCAGAAGACAGTCATGTCCGGAAGCTTCTCCGTCATGGCCACCGGATCGACCGTCGCAACTTCGTCGCCTCGGAACGATTTCTCGGTCATCTTTGACTACCAGAATGCCTCCAACTACTATTTTGTGAACTTCAGCGAAAGGCAGGATGCCGCGAGCAACGGTCTGTTTCGCGTCGTGAACGGCACCGCTACCCAGATCGCCGACATCGCCACGACCATCACGGCCGGAACCTACTACTCCATTCGCATCGAACGGCAAGGTTCGGCCATTCGTGTTTTTCGCGGCACAGCCCTGGTTGCCAAGGCGACGGACTCTACGTTCGCCAGCGGTAAGGTCGGCTTTGGCAGCAAGAACGATGCGGCCAAGCTCGACGACCTCATCGTCACCGGAACTGCCAGCGATACGATCCGTCCCACGGTGGTGACGAAGTTTCCGGTGAGTCTGGCTACGCGGGTGGCACTGACGGCAAACCCGACGGTCACGTTCAGCGAGGATATGCAGGGAGTATCGACGACGACCATGCGTATCAAGGATCCCGCCGGCAGGGTTTTGCCGGGCACGGTGAGCTACCGCACAGGTACGCGGATCGCGACGCTCTATTCCACAACAGCGTATGCACCCGACACGAAATATGCTGTCAGCCTCACCGGGGGAGTCTTGGCGATCCGTGACGCAGCGGGTAATCCGCTCGCGTCGGCCGGGTGGAGCTTCACGACCGGGCCGGCGCCCACGATCACCACCCGGACCCCGGCCAGCGGGGCCACGGGCGCCAGCCGTACCGAGAGCGTCTCGGCGACGTTTAGTGAGGGGATGGCTGGAGTCGCCGCAGCCACTTTCACGCTGAAGAATGCCGTGACCGGCGCTCCGATCGCCGGCGTTGTGTCACGTAGTGGCACGACCAACACGTGGATCCTGAACCCCAGTTCCACGCTCGCGGCCAGGACCAGTTTCACCGTCACGGTTACTGGCGGTACCGCGATGGTGCGTGACCTGGCTGGCAACCCCGTCTCGACGAGCACCTGGAAGTTCACCACGGGAAGTTAGTGGCGGGGCAAGTTAGTCTGAAGCGATGCCAGCTTTACCTGACCTTGTCTGCTCCGAGTGCGCTGCAATCTACCCGGTAGAGAGCCTCACCTGGAAGTGCAGCTGCGGCGGTATCCTCGACGTGGTCAATTTCGCGCTGACGATGGATGCCGCGGCTCTGCCCGGCCGCGCTGCTTCGCTCTGGCGTTACACGGAAGCCCTGCCGATCGCGGTAGACCCGACGGTCACCCTGGGAGAGGGTTTCTCGCCCCTCGTGCCCTCCCGCGCGCTCCCTCACGTGCAGCTCAAGCTCGACTTTCTGCTGCCGACGCTTTCGTTTAAAGATCGCGGCGCGGTCGTGCTCGCGACCCTCGCCAAACGGTTGGGCGTCACACGGGCCATGGTTGACAGCAGCGGAAACGCCGGCACGGCGATGGCCGCCTACTTCGGTCGGGCCGGCATCAGCTGCACGGTCTACGTTCCCGAATCCACCTCGCTTGGCAAACTCGCGCAAATGCGCGCGCACGGCGCGACGGTTGAGCTGGTACCCGGTTCGCGGGCGGACACCTCCGCGGCGGCCCTGCAGGCGGCGGGGCAGGACGGCGTTATGTACGCGAGCCATGTCTACCACCCGTACTTTCTGCACGGCGTGAAAACGTACGGCTACGAGATCTGGGAGCAACGCGGGCGCTCGCTGCCCGAGACGGTGGTGGTCCCGGTCGGCAACGGAACGATGCTGCTCGGCTGCTACCTTGCCTTCAGCGAGCTGGTGGCCGCGGGTCTTGCCGAGCGGATGCCGCGGCTCTGCGCGGTACAGGCATCCGCTTGTTCGCCGCTCGAACAGGCCATGGCGCAGGGGCTTGACGCGCCCGTGGCCGCTCAGAACGGCGACACGATCGCGGAGGGCATCGCCATCGCGGCCCCGCCGCGGGGCAAACAGATCCTGGCGGCTGTACGTGCCACCGGCGGCACCATCGTCTCCGTCACCGACCAGCAAACCGCGGCTGCACGCCAGGAGCTCGCAGACGAAGGACTCTTCGTCGAGCCGACCTCGGCGGTCTCGTACGCCGCTGTGCGAGCCGCGGTCGACCAGACGTTCGACGCCGCCAGCCCCACTTGGGCGGTCGCCGCGAGTCTGCTCACGGCCGGATCGGTGGTCGTGCCGCTGTGCGGTGCCGGCCTGAAATCGCCAGCACGGTGAACGAGTTCCCCCTGTGTCCCGCCTGCGGCACCGAGATGATGGAGGACGGCGTCGACACCGCTGAAGGTCTCGAATCCTGTCATCGGTGCCCACGATGCCGGCTGGTCATCCTGGTACCCGGCCTGTGGTCGGAATAGATGAATTCCTAGCAATAACTTTTCATTTGCAGAAGAATCGTGTTTCTTCTGCGCCACTTTCCCGAGAAGACCAGTTGTTCTTGCGCCAATCTGGATTTAGCAGCCGATACCGGCCAGTTGAGTCAGTTGTCCCGGCTCAGCCCAACTCAGACGTCGAAGGAATTAACATGACTGTGTACCAGAAAGACATCGAGGGCATCGAAGCCCTCAAGCAGCAGGTCGGAAGCAGCTGGGACGCCATCAACCCCGAGTCGGTCGCCCGTATGCGGGCCCAGAACCGGTTTAAGACCGGCCTGGAGATCGCTCAGTACACCGCAGACATCATGCGCAAGGACATGGGGGAGTACGACGCTGACTCCTCGATCTACACCCAGTCGCTCGGCGTCTGGCACGGGTTCATCGGCCAGCAGAAGATGATCTCGATCAAGAAGCACCTCAAGACCACCAATAAGCGCTACCTATACCTGTCCGGTTGGATGGTTGCCGCGCTGCGCAGCGAATTCGGTCCGCTCCCCGACCAGTCCATGCACGAGAAGACGGCCGTTCCCGCGCTCGTCGAGGAGCTCTACACCTTCCTTCGCCAGGCGGATGCCCGCGAACTGGACCTGCTCTTCACCGCCCTCGACAACGCCCGCATCGTCGGAGACGACGAGAAGATCACCCGCCTCCTGGCACAGATCAACGCCTTCGAGACCCACGTCGTGCCGATCATCGCCGACATTGACGCTGGTTTCGGAAACCCCGAAGCCACCTACCTCCTGGCCAAGAAAATGATCGAGGCCGGCGCCTGCGCCATTCAGATCGAAAACCAGGTCTCCGACGAAAAACAATGCGGTCACCAGGACGGCAAAGTCACGGTTCCCCACGAAGACTTCATCGCCAAGATCAACGCCGTTCGGTACGCGTTCCTCGAGCTCGGCATCGAAAACGGCATCATCGTGTCCCGCACCGACTCGCTCGGTGCCGGCCTCACGCAGAAGCTCGCCGTGACCTACACGCCTGGGGACCTCGGCGACCAGTACAACTCTTTCCTCGACGTGGACGAAATCACCGAGGCTGACCTCGGTAACGGCGATGTCGTCATTAAGCGGGGCGGCAAGCTTTTGCGCCCGAAGCGCCTGGCCAGTAACCTGTTCCAGTTCCGAGCCGGAACCGGCGAAGCGCGCTGCGTGCTCGATAGCATCACGTCGCTGCAGAACGGTGCCGACCTGCTCTGGATCGAGACCGAGAAGCCGCACATCGGCCAGATCGCGGCCATGATGAACGAGGTTCGCGAGGCCATCCCGAATGCCAAGCTGGTCTACAACAACAGCCCGTCGTTCAACTGGACCTTGAATTTCCGTCAGCAGGCATACGACGCACTCCTCTCCGAAGGCAAGGACGTCTCCGCATACGACCGCGCCAAGCTCATGAGCGTCGACTACGACGAGACCGAACTGGCCCTCAACGCTGACGAGAAGATTCGTACCTTCCAGCGTGACAGCTCGAAAGAGGCGGGTATCTTCCACCACCTCATCACCCTGCCGACGTATCACACAGCCGCTCTCTCAACGGATGACCTGGCCAAGGGCTACTTCGCCGACCAGGGCATGCTCGCCTACGTCAAGGGCGTGCAGCGCCGCGAAATTCGCGAGGGAATCGCCACGGTCAAGCACCAGAATATGTCCGGTTCTGACCTGGGTGACAACCACAAGGAGTACTTCGCCGGCGATGCCGCGCTGAAGGCAGGCGGCGTTAATAACACGAGTAACCAGTTCGATGAACCGGCTCTGAGCAGCCACTGACTCCAACGGAGTGAATAACGAAGAAGCCCCAGTCAATCGACTGGGGCTTCTTCGTGTCAGATAAGTTCGGACAAATCGCGCTCTGGCCGCTTCTGCTTGAGCAGGCGCGATGTTCCGAAAACGATTGCGACAATGATCAGACCAAAAACAAGGCCGAACACGGCCGACAAGGCAGTGTCGATGACCCAGATGACGATGGGTCCGGCAGCTTCGACGGCCTGGGTGGCTGCGTGCAGCACGTCGTACGGCGCGTGCCAGAACGTGTCGGCCAGGTTTGCGATCACGAGGTGGCCGCCGACCCACAACATAGCGACCGTCCCGATGATGCCGATCACCCGGAACACGGTGGGCATTGATTGCACGATGCTTGCGCCGGTGCGTCGCAGCCATCGTGCTGAGTTCTCCATCAACGTCAGTCCGACGTCGTCGATCTTGACCAGCAACGCGACCGCGCCGTAGACCAGCACCGTCATGCCGAGGCCGATCACCACTAGAGCGCCGAGCGTCATCCAGATCTCGAAATCAGGATTAAGGCCTGCCAGCGAGATGAGCATGATCTCTGTGCTGAGGATAAGATCGGTGCGAATAGCACCGAAGATGAGCTTGCGCTCATCCCGCGCTTCAGTCTCGTCAGCCTTACGGTGAACGCCGAACCATTCGGTGACTTTCTCGGCACCCTCGAAGCACAGGTAGGTGCCGCCAAGGATCAGTAACCACGGCAACACCCATGGCGCGAATGCTGACAGGAGCAGTGCCAGCGGGATGATGATGATGAACTTGTTGAACAAGCTGCCTAGGGCGATCCGCCAGACAACGTGAAGCTCGCGCGCCGGTGAAAGCCCCTGGACGTACTGCGGGGTAACGGCAGCATCGTCGATGACGACTCCCGCCGTTTTCACGCTCGCTTTGAGGGCAGCGGTGAGTATGTCATCGACTACGGCGAGCAGGCCGACCGACATCTGGTTCTCCTTGGATCGGGGCGTCGTCCTGATTCAGGGCGACGGCAATGGTATTCACAATACTGCGCTGCGCGAGCGGGAGATTTCTGTGCACGTGGACGATCAACGGAAGGTCGATTTCGGGCGCCGCCCACATCAGCGTCTAACGCCGGATCAACAAGATCTATTGCTAGTTAGCGAAGAACTTGGCGACGCCTGCGGATGGTTAGAAATTTGAGCGGGGCGTGCAGGTGCAGCGCTGACTCGTTGGGACGTCGGCCATAACCTCGTCGACGTGCATTCCGCAGCCGGCCCACGTGGTTTTTCCGCAATTGTCGCATCGTATGGGATTGCACATAGTGACTCCTTAGCTGGTCAAGCTGAAGTCCTCAGTATACCCTATGGGGTATATTTCAGCACTGTACAGGTGAAGCTTATTTGTCGACGACGATGGCCAGTCCGGTGGCGGCAGACGCGTCCGTGACGCCGCCAGCATCGGTAAGCGTGGTGAACCCGAGGTCACCCATGCGAATGACGGCTGCAGCGGATCGGTTTCCGGTAGCGCAGTAAATGATGTAGTCCCCGTCGAGTGGCAGTGTCGCGATCAGCGTGTTGAAGTCCGGAGATTGCACGTCGATATTGATGGCGTCCTGAAGGTGTCCACCGACATACTCTGGTGCGGTGCGCACATCGATGATGACCGTGCTCGAGGTGACAGCGATGGAGGGCGCCTGCGCGGGGCTCGCGCAGGCCGCCATGCTGAGCAGTGCCGCCACGGCAATTGTGATGGCGGTGAGTGTTTTCTTCATGGTTGGGTCTCCTGAACGCTGCGGGACGAGGGTGGCCGTGTAGTCAGCTCGGGGGTGACTTTCGGGAAGCGAGGGAACAAAGGCGTGCAGGTGGCGCAGACTTCACCGTCGGAATCTGACGATTTACTGCGGGTGGTGGCTCGGCGTTCGCTGGCCAGTCGTTCGCGCAGAGCCCAGATCAACAGGGTGATGGCGGCAGCGGCCAGGACCGGGCGAGCAGCACCGGTCACGACCGGGTCGAGGGAGCGGACTTCGGTGGTCAGATAGAGCGCAATCAGACCCAGAGCCGGCCACCGCGCGTCACAGAGAGTTGCGTCGGCGCCGATGGGGGTGCCGATATAACTAGCAACGATCAAGCCGATCAGACCCGCTCCGAGGGCAGTAGCCGCGACCGTCCACCAGGGCGCTCCACCTGCGCCGCCCGCACTGTGTGCGTAGCCGGTGGCAAGAGTCATGAACGCGCCTGCGGCAACGGCGGCCACGATCATCCAGCGTCGCGCGGGCCAGGCTCGGAGGTCAGTGAACACGATCCAGGGCTTCCGCCTCGGCGTCGGCCCGAGCGGGGAGCCGGCAAGAATTTTCTCGAGTCATGCGCGCATAGAGAGCCCAGCCGAGCAAGACGATCGACGCAGCGGCCAGATACGGCTGGACCGGTTCGAAGAATTGCATCGCTCCGGTTGTCCCGAGAGCGAGGAGAACTAATTTGTTGCAGACGGGGCATCCCACCGCGAAAAACGTTACCAGCCAGCCGGCCATGCCCGCCCGTCCGGCCGCTCGGCCGAAGGAAGCGCCTTCCGGGTGCGCCACATAGGTGGCGGTGACCAGGCCCGCTAAGACCGCGCTGAGGGTGAGCACCGGCCACGACCACACGGTCGGCGGTATTTCTCTCGAGAAGAATGGCGTGTCAATCAAGTCCGTCGGGATGGCAATGAAGACCACCGTAAATAATGCTGTCGCCAGGGCAACCCACCAGCGACGGGCGGGCCAGCGACGCAGGTCCGCGCCGAGCCCGGCCAGCGTGCCGCGCCTCGGCGCACGCCGTGATTCGTCCCTGCTGGTGCGCTGGTCACGCATTTGAATAGCCCTCATTTACTTTTCATGGTGAAACGCTTGCTGCCTCATCTAAGTACACTGATACCCTAAGGGGTATCTTGCTCCCCAGTGAAACCAGTCGCGCATCCGCCTATCAACAGGAGTACACGCGTATGGGAACTATCGAACCCGCGACCCACGCCAGCGATGACCTGCGCAAGACCCCCAATCGACTCAAGCATGCACGGGGGCAACTCGGCGCCGTCATCACCGCCGTCGAGTCCGGCGCTGATTGTCGTGCCGCGCCATTGACCGGGCAGGGTTCACGATCATCTCGTCGGCAATGAAGGAGTGTCTCATTGACGACGGTGCCGATGGAGAAAAAAGCAGCTCAGTGTCAATGAGCTTGAAAAACTTTTTCTCTCCCTCGCCTGATCCCGCTCGCGGTTGCTAGCCCACGAGGGCGCGTACCGCGACGTACACGGCAATGCAGGGCACAAGGATCGCGAAGCGGCCGGTGACGATGTCGCCGCCGGCCGCGGCATAGCTCGCGACGCCACCGGTCAACACCCGAGCACCGGTCAGGCCAGCGGCGTCAAGATTCTTTCGCGCTTCTTCAGCGCGTCGACCCGACTGGCACACCAGCACAACCCGGGAGGCCATCTGCGCCGCAAACTCTTCAGTGAGTTCTTTGAGCGGGTGGAGCGGCACGTGATGCGAACCCCGGATATGCCGGGTTTCAAACTCGGCGCCATCCCTCACATCGATGATCATCAAGTCGTCATGACTGAGAACCCATCGGTGGACTTCGTCTGCCCCGATCGGTGGCAAAGTTGGGCTGACGGTGCGCGTGGTATCACAGATAGTAGATTCGTTTCAGTTTGGTGCGGGAGCGGAGCGATGCTGGGCAGCCTTGCGGCCCGCCACTGAGGCAGGCCGCTGACGATTGTGTCTGCCGTGAAACCAGCATTGAATAGGTGCTCAGCCGCGGCGTTATCTCTATCAGGCTTTCACTGCATATCGGGCGGCCCATGCGTTGTAGCCGCCGATGAGGTCGGTGACGTCCGAATGGCCAAGGCCCCAAGTCAGCGTGGAAACGCGTGTTGATTACGCCGACGATGGTCAGGTTGTTCGCCTGGGCATCAGCGAGGTATTCGTCGATGGACGACGTGCGCGCCAGTATCGCCGCCAGCTAAACCCCACGCTTCTGAAGAAACCGCAAGACCGCTCACGGCAGGGTCACAAGAACACATCCCTGACTCCGTGTAGATAAAATACTCCCCGGGGTATACTTATTTTAGCAGTCCACCTTATTGAATGGAGATTTATTATGTGTCGTTCCGTCACCTGCAAAGTGTGCCAAAAAACAACGTGGGCGGGCTGCGGTCAGCACATTGATCAGGTCATGCGCGGCGTGCCACGCAACCAGCAATGTGCCGGGCACGTCAAAGAAAAGTCGACCGGCTCCTTCTGGTCCCGGCTACTCGGGCGCTAACGGTGGTAACCGCTCCTGCTCTCGAGGCTTGACAGCGCACGGCCGGGGGCGAGGACATCCTCGTTCCGCGGTCGGGTATGTGCGCAGCGCTCATGTCAGAAAGAGCGCCACCGCGCATTGTTTTGCGCAGCATCAGCGACACGGTCCTCACCGTGCTCTGGCGGGCGAGACCGCGCACTAGTTGCTGCTGCTTTCTCCTTGGAGAGCGGCTAGCGCGGCGAGAAGGCGTTCATCGGCTTGACCAGCAACGTTCTGTATCCCTGAGGAATCGCTGAGCTGGACCATGGTTTGCGGGTTGATAGCTTGAATCGTGGTCGTATTCGCTGAGGGGCTGCGTCGGACGACGACGTTGCACGGAAGCAGCAGTCCCATGTCGGGCTCTGCGGTGAGTGCTTGTTCGGCGAGGGCCGGGTTGCACGCGCCCAAGATCAGGTACTCGCCAAGTGACTGCGCGCTTTCCACGCCGAGTTTCGTTTCGAAGGTCGCGTGAACGTCGATTTCGGTCAGAACGCCGAAGCCCTGGTTGGCGAGTTCTTCGCGCACTCTGGAGACTGCTTGTTCGTAGGGCAGCGAGACCGTGATGGTGTGTGCATAGTTCATTGGTTTCTCCTGATTCATTTTCTTGAATTGGTGGTTGCGGCGGGTCAGTTTGCGGTGATGACTCCCATCATTCCGCTGTCTTCGTGGTCGAGGATGTGGCAGTGGTACACGGTACGTCCGCTGAAGTCGTCAAACGCGATGCGCACGCGTACAGTGCTGCGTGCCGGGATGTTCACGACGTCCTGCCACATGATGGTTTTGACGGGTTGGCCTGACTGTTCGATGATCTGCATCGGCCACACGTGCAGGTGCATGGGGTGATCGAGCCGGCTGGTATTTGTTAGCAACCAGTCCTCCACGCTGTCGAATTGCACGGTCGTGTCGATCCGGGTGGCATCGAATACCTGGCCGTTGATCGTGGCTGACATCATTCCTCCGCCCATATTCCCGCCCATTCCCATCGCGAAGATGAACTCGCGTCGGGCGGTTACGGTAGCCGTGCGAAGGTCACGTGGAACGGGTTGGCCGGGTATAGCGGCGACTGTGGCGATGGTGTCACCGGCTACCGTGAGAGTCGCCAGCGCGATGTCAGCGGCGGCAGTGGAGCTTCCGCGACCCATCATCATCCCGCCGGACATGCCTCGGTCGTAGGTGTGGGCACGCAGTACGGAGGTGCCGGCTATGCCGGTGACGATGAGGTCGGCCCGGTTCCCAGGGGCCAGCACGACTTCGTCGACGTCGCGCGCGGCTTCGAAACGTCCGGAGTCGATTCCGAGAAGGGACATTTGCTGACCGTCAAGGCGCAGCCGCAGGTAGCGGGACACACAGGCATTAATGATGCGCCATCGTTCCTGTTCGCCAGGGCGGGCAGTCATGCTGGGGGAGAGTTGACCGTTGACGAGGACGAGGTCTCCCTCGCGTCCAGACATTTTCTCCATCGATGTGGCCGCAGGAATTGTTCCGATGGAATCGAGGGTGATGTCGGAAATGACGAGGACGCGTTCCCGACTGGCCGGGATGGGGTCAGGGTCTTCAACGATGATGGCGCCGTAAAGCCCGCCAAATACCTGATCGGCCGCGAAACCGTGGTGATGCGGGTGGTACCAGTAGACGCCCGGCGGGTGATTGGCGGGCAGCTCGTATTGGTAATCAAAGGAGTCGCCGGCTGCGACCGTGACGAACATGTTGTCGCTGTTATTCTCGGGCGAGACGTGGAGTCCGTGCACGTGCAGGTTGCTGGGGTCTGCCAGACCATTGCGAAGGCTCACGCTGAGGGTGTCTCCCGCTCGAATGCGCAGTGTGGGGCCGGGCACGCCACCGTTGTAACTGAGCGCTCGTACGTCACGGCCAGCGATGGTCACCTGTTGGGGTGAAGACGCGAGGTCAACGGTGAGAGTGCCGTTGACGCTTCGGAGCTCCGGGGGCTCCATGAGGTCGCTCCCGGACGGAGATGCCGGTGACGAAGTTGATAAGACCCTTTGATTGACGAAGAAACCCGTTCCACCTACAGCTGTGCCTGCAATTCCCACCCCGCCGAGGATCAGGGCGCTGCGGCGACTGAGATTGGGCACTACCGGCCCTCCTCGAGCACCCGAAGCTGATCACGGAGCTGCTCCGCTGTGAGCTCCCCTCGAGCGAAACGCTCCTCAAGAATTTGCCTGGCACTGGTCGAATCAGCTTGCCTCGGAGCGGATCGCGTGTCATCGCTCTCGGATTTGTTCGACAGTAAACGCACAATGACATAGATGAGCACGGCGACGCCTGCAAGAGCCAGCAGGCCGAATCCCCAGGACCACCCCATCGTTCCGTTGCCCCACATCATGATGTAGTTCCTCTCGTTATTGTTGACCATTTGATTATACCTCTAGGGGTATCTTTTTCAGCTGGATATCAGCGACACACATTCAAATCGATTCGACGACCGGCGTTGGGGTCGCCACGCTAACGCACGTACGAGAGAACAGCCCGATCATGCCGCGGTCAGCGTGGTACGCGTTGTGGCAGTGGGCAATCCACTGTCCCGGATTGTCGGCGTCGAATTCGAAGGTGACCTTTTCCTTCGGGCGGACGATTACGTGTCTTTGCATGCGCCGTTGTTGGTCAGTTGGAAGCTGTGTCCGTGCAGGTGCGTACAGCAAAGGCTCGCGCGGGTCCTCGATGATGAGCGCGCCGGAGAGGCCGCGTTCGCGTTGCATGTCGACGTGTGAGTGATACCAATAGGTGCCGGGCTGGTTGAGGCGAAATTGATAGTCAAAGTTGGCACCCGGTTTGATCGCGGGTTGGCTGACAACGAGAACTCCGTCGGCGTCATTGCGCAGAGCCAGGCCGTGCCAGTGCACACTCGTCGATTCCGCGAGCGTATTGGTGACCAGGACATCGAGCGTGTCCCCGGTTTTCGCGCGGATAACGGGCCCGTTGAGGGCTCCGTTGTACCCCCAAGTGCTGAGCGCACTACCGGCGACGGACGTGTCAAACACCCCGGCGCTGAGCTTCTGTGTGGGGCAACGTGGGTCGACCGTCGCGTCCGGCTGTCACGGCCGGTGATTCGGTGTCGCGAATGGGTGCTGACGGGGTCCAGACGCGGGCGGCAGTAACCGCTGCTGCCGTTCCCAGCACGGCCAGCACAAGGGCCGTCGGGGCGAGACCGAGCTGGGCGCCCAGTACTCCGGCAAGGGGATAGGTGACAATGAAGCAGGCGTGGGATAGCGAGAACTGCGCGGCAAAGACCGCGGGCCGAGTGGTCTCGTCGGAGGAACGGCGCAGCAGGCGGGCCGACGGCGTGAGGATCAGCGCGGTGGCGGCGCCAAGCACGGACCAGATCACGAGCAGACCAGACCATGTCACGACTGTCGCTGGAGCGAGAACAACGAGGGCCAGGGCGATGAGTCCGATAGGTAGAACGGCGCAGCCGAGCAGCATGACGCGCCGGTCGGCGAAGCGGTCGAGTACCCGAGGTAATGCCAATGCGACCAGCATCGACCCGAATCCGTAACACGCCAGGGCGATCGCAAAGTCGGACTGGGCGCGACCAAAGTGGCTCTGCACGAGCACGACAGTGTTCACGATGACCATGCCGGTCGACGCGGCGACGACCATATTCATCGCGAGCAAGGCCCGCAGTTCCGGCGTGCGACCAAAGACGCGGACGCCGCGGGTGAGGCGATCCAAAAAGGGCGCCGGAACGGATGGTCGGTGGGCCGGCAGCGTGGCGGAGAGCACGAGCAGGCCGGAACCGACGAATCCGACTACGGTTCCCACGAAAAGGGAATGGTAGCTGATCACGGTCAACAGCGCGGCCGCCAGAATCGGGCTCAGCAGTGACTCAAGGTCATACGCCAGTCGGGAAAGCGACAAGGCCCGGGTGTACTCACTTTCCTCCGGCAGAACCTCGGGGATCAGAGCTTGGAATGCCGGGGTGAACGTTGCCGAGGCGGCCTGCAGCGCGAAGATGAGTACGTAAATTTGCCAGGCCTCGGTGACGAACGGTAGCGAAAGTGCGACGATCGCGCGGAGCACATCCGCTGAAACGAGCAGGGTCTTTCGCGGCACGTGAGCGGTGAGCGCGGAAATCACCGGGGCGATGCCGACATAGGCGAGCATCTTGATGGTCAGTGCGATACCGAGCACGATGCCGGCGTCGCCGCCAGCCAAATCGAACGCGAGCAGGCCCAAAGCAACGGTGAGCATTCCGGTACCGATGAGCGCCACGATCTGCGCACCGAACAGTCGGCGATAGGTTCGGTTGCGCAGGACCTCAAGCATGACGGATCTCCTCCGGGGCAGTCGCCACCTGTTCTAGCGCGCGGTTCGGAGTGCTGCCCTGGCGCCAGGCCTTTGTGCGCAGTAGTCGCAGACCGTTGAGGGCGACGATCACGGTGGAACCCTCGTGGCCGGCCACGGCGAGGGGGAGCGGCAGCGTCGAGATGAGGTCCCAGGTCACGAGAACGGCTATGAAAGTCCCCGCGATAACGAGGTTGGCCACGACAAACCGGTGCGCCTTCCGCGAGAGTTCGATGACGCTCGGGATCGCGGCGAGTTCGTCACGAATGATGACGGCGTCGGCGGTCTCGAGCGCGAGGTCAGAGCCGTGGCGTCCCATCGCGATGCCTACGCTGGCCGACGCGAGGGCCGGGGCGTCGTTGACGCCGTCACCGACGATCAGCACCGGGATGCCGTCGCCCTCGAGCCTCCGGACGAGGGCCGCTTTGTCTTCGGGGAGCAGGCGGGAGTGCACGTCGGTAATACCAGTGCGGGCCGCGATATCGGCCGCGGTGCGCTGGTTGTCGCCGGTGAGTAGGTGCACTGGGTACTGGGTGATGGCCGCCGTTCGAGCGACCGCTATTGCGGCGTCGGGTCGGAGCGCGTCCTGCAAGGTCAGGATCCCCGTGAGTTGGCCGTCGACTTGTACTTCGACGACCGTTCCGATCGTGTCGGCGCGCTCGCCACGCGCTTGAACGACACGCACGACTTGTCCGTCGACAATGCCTGGAACACCCTGGCCGGGAATGGCCCGAAAATCACTCGCCGGGGTCACCGTTGTTTCGGCAGCGCGCACGACGGCGCGACCGAGGGGGTGCTCGCTGTGGTGCTCGACCGCAGCGGCGAAATTTAGGACCGCCTGTGCGCTACGCCTAGCGGCGGGGGTGACCTCGACGAGGATAGGAGCACCTTCGGTGAGGGTTCCCGTCTTGTCGAAGGCAACTAGCTGAGAACGCCCCATCGCCTCCATTACGGTGGCGGACTTCACGAGGATGCCGTGACGGGCGGCGTTGGCGATCGCAGCCAACAGGGGAGGCATCGTTGACAGGACGACCGCGCACGGGGAGGCAACGATCATGAACGTAATCGCGCGCAGGAGTGCATCGCGAAAGTCCTCGCCGGACAGCAACGGCAGGGCGAAAATGAAAAGGGTCGCGATGACCACGCCGAGCGAGTAACGCTGCTCGACCTTCTCCACGAAAAGCGCACGGATCGACTTCGTCTCGGATGCTTCGGCAACGAGAGACACCATCCGGGCAATAACCGACTCGCTTGCCGGGCTCGTGATCTGTACAGTCAGGGCGCCAGTGCCATTGACAGTGCCGGAGAGCACGTGATGACCGGGCTCGCGGCGCAGGTGTCCACCACTACTCATACACTGCCTGCCAGTTGTGGGCAGAATGTGGGCAGAACTCGAGTCGTCCGCCTGAGCGTCAGAACACGCGGGGTTGCGTCGTTCGCCCGCCGTGACGCGGGCGAACTTACGGCGGTGTGCGAAGCTCGACATGGGAAGGGGGAGCGTTGAATGGGCGGTGACCGTCTGCAGGTGATGCACTTGGCCGAAAATCGCGTTGCTGCCTGGCCTGATCGGCTGTATGTCGGCCTGAAGCTCGTCGGCGGCCCGCACTGAGTCTTCAGGCCGTCGAACCGTCAGCACCGGTGCGCGGTAACGACGCAGCTGCCCCGGTTAGTGCCCACCGCCGAGGTTGCCGGCGAGCCGGGCGTGCAGTTCGTGGCTCGCCTCGTTCAATCCCTCGATGACTACGTGTTTATTGAGCCGCTCGTATTTGTGGCTGATGGCGTCGAGGGTGGCGACGGTCGAGGCATCCCAGATGTGTGATGCCGACAGATCGATGACGATGCGGTCGGGGTCGTCGGCATACTCGAACTGTGTCATCAGGTCGTTGCTGGAGGCGAAGAATAGCGCCCCGGTCACCGTGTAGTAGGCGGTCGGCACAGGCTGGTCGAGTTCGACGGTGCGCTCGACCCGGGCGAGGTGGGCGACACGGCGCGCGAAGGCGACCATCGCCACGATCACGCCGGCGACGACACCGATGGCCAGGTTGTGGGTAAGGACGATGATGACGACCGTGGCGACCATGACGGTGGTCTCGCTCCCCGGCATCCGCTTGAGCGTGGACAAGCGGATACTGTGCCAGTCAAAGGTCAGATACGACACGATGATCATCACGGCGACCAGGGCGGCCATGGGCACGACGGCGAGCACGTCGCCGAGGCCGAGCACGAGCACGAGTAGGAAGATGCCGGCGAGGAAGG
>NZ_SOHN01000005.1:0-69331 GCF_004404025.1 Cryobacterium serini | reverse complement strand
CGAGTTTTCTGCGCATCCTCACCCACCCGCACACCGGCATCGTGCTCGACGTCAGCGCGGAACCGTTTCGGGTGCCGGCAAGCTTGAAGAAATATTTGCGCCTGCGGGATGGGACCTGCCGGTTCCCCGGCTGCAACCGCTCCGCCGGGCACAGCGACCTCGACCACACCCGCGACAAACAATTCGGCGGCCCCACCACCGCCACCAACCTGCACCACCTCTGCCCCGCTCACCACAACCTCAAGCATTACAGCGCCTGGACCGTCACCGCCGACCTTGACGGCACCCTCCACTGGACCAGCCCCGCCGGCAAACACTACGCCACCGACCCCGCCACCCGCATCAGCCCCCACGTCCGGCACACACCGCAACATGCACTGCCACCCGCATCGCCGGCCTCACTGGATCACGACCCCTGGATTTCCGTCTGGAACACGACCGACCCCAACCCGCAACCGTTCTAGCGCGCACGGTCCGGCAGAGCTTCTGCCTTTTCGGCGGAGCTTCTGCCCTTCCGGCGTAGGTCGGCGTCAGATTCTCGAGTGCTCGCAGACGGGAAAGTTCACGTCGATAGACTGTGCTAACACGTACCCCTTACTCAACCGCAGCGACGCGGAAAGGTTTTTTATGCCCCGCACGGATTCGATCGACAGCAGCTTGGGCACGAGTAGAGGAGCGGAGCCGGGTGTTAGCGCTGCGGCACCTGCCGCTGCATCCGCTGATAACAACGAAGAAGTACTGCTGCAGCGCGATGGACCGCTCGCCCGCATCATCCTGAACCGGCCGCAGGCGCTCAACGCGCTGACCCACGCCATGATCCGTTCCATCGCCGACGCCCTCACGAAGTGGGCCGACGATCCCGCCGTGCACACCGTTCTGCTCACCGGAAGTGGAGATCGTGCCTTCTGCGCCGGCGGCGACATCGTCTCGATCTACCGCGATGGCCGCACTGGCGCCCAGACCGGTACTGGCGGTGACCCCGAAGAGAACGCTCGATTCTGGGCCGACGAGTACACGCTCAACGCGCAGATCAAGCGATACTCCAAACCATTGGTCGCTTTAATGGACCGCATCGTGCTCGGCGGGGGAGTCGGCCTCTCCGGCCACGCTGCGCACCGCGTCGTGACCGAACGCACCAAACTCGGCATGCCCGAAACGACCATCGGCTTCGTGCCCGACGTCGGGGGAACGTACCTATATTCGCGCGTCCCCGGCGAACTCGGCACCCACCTCGCCCTCACCGCCGCGACCATGACGGGCGCCGACGCCATCACCCTCGGCCTCGCCGACAGTTTCGTTGACGCGGCCCGGCTCGATTCTCTGGTCGACGCCCTCAAACGGATGCCCGCTGCCGAGGCCATCGCCGAGCACGCCGCTACGACCGTGCCACCGGGGCCGCTCCTGTTGGAACGCACCTGGATCGATGAATGTTACGCCGGAGATGACCTGCCCGAGATCATCGACCGGTTGCAGAAATCATCCGTCGCGGCAGCGCAGGAGGCAGCGACCGCCATCCTGGCCAAATCACCGACCGCGCTCAAAGTCACCCTCGCCTCGCTCCGCCGCGCCCGCGACCTCGGCAGCCTCGAAGAGGTGCTCGAACAGGAATACCGGGTATCCCTTCGCATGGTGGCCGGCCACGACGTGATCGAGGGGATCCGCGCGCAGGTCATCGACAAGGACCGGAATCCCCGGTGGCAGCCGAGCACCCTTGATGCCGTCAGTAACACTGACGTGCTGGCGCACTTCGCGCCGCTCGGCGAGCGCGAGCTGCGTTTGCCGCGCCCGAGAAACTTCGCACCAACCCCAACCATCGAACGAGAGGCCACCACGTGAGCGAGCGCACCCAGACCACTAACGACTCGGATACCTACGCCAACATCCTGCTCGAACGCCACGGCCGCGTCGGCGTTATCACCCTGAACCGCCCGAAGGCGCTCAACGCCCTCGACTTCGCCACCATGCAGGACGTCGTCGGTGCCGCGACCCGGCTCGACGCCGACCCCGAGATCGGAGCGATCATCATCACCGGTTCGGAACGCGCCTTCGCGGCCGGCGCCGACATCAAGGAGATGTCGACGATGAGCTACATGGACATGTACCTGAAAGACTGGTTCGCTGGCTGGGACCGGCTCGCTGCCGTACGCACGCCGATTATTGCCGCCGTATCGGGCCACGCCCTCGGCGGAGGCTGTGAACTGGCCCTCATCTGTGACTTCATCATCGCCTCCGACACCGCCACCTTCGGCCAGCCCGAGATCAAGCTCGGCGTCATCCCCGGCATGGGCGGGTCGCAGCGCCTCACCCGCGCGGTCGGCAAGGCCAAAGCGATGGAGATGATCCTCACGGGCCGCACCATCGGCGCGGTCGAAGCCGAGCGCGCCGGCCTCGTCGCCCGCATCGTGCCGACCGCCGACCTCATGGCTGACGCCCTCGCAACCGCCGCCGACATCGCCGCGAAATCAGCGCCGATCGCGATGCTCGCCAAGGAGGTCGTGAATGCGGCCTACGAATCCATGCTCGGCGCCGGCATCCACTTGGAACGACGACTGTTTCACTCGGTGTTTGCCACGGATGACCAGAGCGAGGGCATGGCGGCCTTTGTCGAGAAGCGGCCACCGGTTTTCTCGAACCGCTAACGCCCGCTCTTCCAGCTGTACTCGTTCTCGGGCCGTCCCGGCGTGCCGTAACGGGGAGCGCGCAGCACCAGGCCGGTGTCGGCGAGATACTCCAGGTAGCGCCGTGCCGTCACGCGTGACAGTCCGAGCGGCGCCATCAGCTCACTCGCCGACACGGGCGCGGCCTGCGCCTGCAGGTACCTGACCACCGGGTTCAGGGTCGATTCGGCCAGACCCTTGGGCCTGGGGATATCGGTCGGCGCCCGCAGGCTCGCGAAGGCGTGATCGACTGCCGACTGCGTCACGTTGGATGCCTGCCCGTTCAGTTCCGCACGAAAATCCCGGTAGCTGGATAATTTTGTAGCGAAGGTCGAATAGGTGAAAGGCTTGATCAGATACTGCACGACTCCGGCCGCGATCGCCCCGCGTACGTTGTCGACGTCGCGCACCGCGGTGATCGCGATGATGTCGGTGGCGAGGCCGGCTGAGCGGATGCGCCGACTCACGTCGAGCCCGTGGCTGTCGGGCAGGTTCATATCCATGAGCACGAGGTCGATCGGGGTTCCGGCCGAGGCCGCGGCTGCGACGCGCCGAAACGCCTCCTGCCCGGTGCCCGCCGTGCCGGCAAGCTCGAAGCCGGCCAGTCGACCCACATAGGCGGCATGAGCCTCCGCGGCGAGCGGCTCATCCTCGACGACAAGCACGCGAATGATCGGGAGTGCGGCCTCAGTCATGATTGACCTCCACCGGATCAGGACCGTAACGAGTCACGGCTGGAATCGTCACGGTGAAGACGGCGCCCTCGCGCCGTCCGATGGTGATCGTGCCGCCGAGGCGGGTCACGGCCTGCCTCACCAAAGCCAGGCCGAGTCCGCGGCCTCCGATCGAACGGCCCGGCTCCTCGCCTGCTTCGTGAGCGCCGGCGCCCTTGGTGCTGAATCCGAGGCGAAGCACGTCGTCGATAATCTCGGGAGCCACGCCACGGCCGCTGTCGGCGACCTCGATCACCACGGCCTGCTCGGTAGATGACACCGTGACCGAGACACGACGCGGGTCCGGGCCGGCCACTGCCGCGTCGAGGGCATTGTCGACCAGATTGCCCAGCACGGTCACCAGATCCTGAATCGACAGCCCCGACTGGGCGAGCGTGCCCGACGCCGTGACGGTCAGGGCGATTCCCAGCTCATTGGCCTGCGCCGATTTACCCATGATTAGTGCGCTGATCACGGGTTCGTCTACGGAACCGACCATCTCGTCTGCGAGTTGCTGGCTCAGCTCTAGATCTTTCGTGGCGAAGTCGAGGGCTTGATCGGTGCGGCCGAGCTCCATCAGCGACACGATCGTGTGCAATCGGTTGGAATGCTCGTGGGTCTGCGCTCGCAGGGCGTCGGACAGCGTCTGCATCGACTGCAACTCGCTGCCGAGGTTCTGCAGGTCGGTGTGGTCGCGAATCGTCGCCACGAATCCCATCGGGGCTGACTTGGGTCGAGTCGCTGACGTCGACGAGGCGATCGCGGGCTCCTGGCTGACCACGAGCACCCGCGTGCCGGTGAGATGAATCTCATCGTGCGCGGTGCGGCCGCTGCGCAGCAGCTCGCCGAGGCTCGGTGGCAGGCTGAGTTCGTTGAGGGTGGGTGGCCGTTCGTCGGTGCCCGCGGCTGGCCGCGGTGGAATGCCGAGCAGCCGCGACGCCTGGTCGTTGTACAGAACGAGGTCGCCGCGCAGGTCGACCAGCACGAGCCCCTCACGCACCGAGTGCAGTACCGAATCGTAGTAGACGAATAGTTGCGCGAGGCGCTCCGGTCCCCAGCCCAGGGTCACCCGGCGCAGGTAGCGCCCGAGCAGCCAGGTCACCACTGACCCGGACGCGAGCAGGCCAAGCGCGAGGCCAAGCACCGAGGGCAGCCGGGCGTTCAGGGCGATCGTGATATTGCTCGTAGTGGTGCCCACCGCGACGAGCGCGCGCACGGTGCCATCGGCATCCGTTACCGGCACCACGGCACGAACGGATGGCCCGAGCGTTCCCGTGCTGATTTCGGTGAAGGTCGTTCCGGAGAGAGCCGGCTCGATAGCGCCGATATACTTTTTGCCGATCTCGGCGTCGGTGGGGTGGGTCCAGCGGGTGCGGTTTGGAGCCATGATCGTGATGAAGTCGAGCCCCGCATCGTCGCTCAGCTCGAGTGCATAGGGCTGCAGCGATCCGCTCGGGTCGGCCGACTGGCTCGCCGCGAGCACGAGCGGACTGTCGGCGATGGCGGTGGCGACCGCGAGCATCCGGTTGCCGGTCGCGGCGTAGCCTTGATCGCGAGCATCGACGAAGAAGGCCGTTCCGACGAAGACCGTGAGCACGACGATGAACAGAGCGTGCGCGAAAAAGAGCCGCCGAGCGATGCTCCATTCTTTACGCACTGCAGGCTCCTTCGTGAGCTCGTGAACAATATGACCGCAACCGCGCGCCAACGGTCTGCGTCGACCAGTGTGGAACGAATTGCACCAGCCGGAGCCCGTGGTGGGCCAGGTTAAGCCTAGACATAGGAGTCTGACATGACAGCGACGCCATCAATCCGCAGCAAACTCAATAAGGCCGGCAAACCGAAGAAGAGAATCGACTCGTCGCACTACCTCTACATGGCCGTCATCATCGCGGTCATCCTGGGAATCGTGGTCGGCTTGGTGTGGGGCGGACCCGAGGGTTTCGCGGTCTCGCTCAAGCCGCTCGGTGACCTGTTCATCGCCCTGATCAAGATGATGATCGCCCCGATCATCTTCTGCACGATCATTCTCGGCATCGGCTCCATCGCCAAGGCAGCCACCGTCGGCAAGATCGGTGGCCTGGCGCTCGGCTACTTTATGCTCATGTCGACTTTCGCACTCGGCATCGGCCTGGTCGTGGGCAACATGATCCACCCCGGTGAGGGCATCAACCTGTCGGATGCCACCTTCGAGGCCACCGAATCGGCCGACACCAAGTCGTTCCTGCTCGGGATCGTTCCCGCCACCCTGTTCTCGTCGCTGACCAGCGGCAACATTCTGCAGACGCTGCTCGTGGCACTCATCGCCGGCTTCGCGCTGCAGCGCATGGGCCCGGCGGGTAAGCCGATTCTCGAGGGAATCGCGCACGTGCAGGCCCTGGTTTTCCGCATTCTGATCATGGTCATGTGGCTCGCCCCGATTGGTGCGTTCGGCGCGATCGCCGCGGTCGTCGGTGCCACCGGCATCCAGGCCGTGATCAGCTTGTTCACGCTCATGGCCGCTTTCTACATCACCTGCATCATCTTCATCGTGGTCATCCTCGGCGGCCTGCTCAAACTGGTCACGGGTGTGAACATCTTCAAGCTCATGCGGTACCTCGGCCGGGAATACCTGCTGATCGTGTCGACGTCGTCGTCCGAAGCCGCCCTGCCGCGACTGATCGCCAAGATGGAACACCTTGGTGTCTCCAAGCCCGTCGTTGGTGTCACCGTGCCCACGGGCTACTCGTTCAACCTCGACGGCACCGCGATCTACCTCACCATGGCGTCGCTGTTCATTGCCAACGCACTCGGCCAGCCCCTCGCCCTCGCCGAGCAGATCGGGCTGCTCGTCTTCATGATCATCGCGAGCAAGGGCGCCGCCGGAGTCTCCGGTGCCGGCCTCGCCACACTCGCTGCGGGCCTGCAGGCCCACGCCCCGCAACTCGTCGGCGGCGTCGGCTTCATCGTCGGCATCGACCGATTCATGTCCGAAGCTCGCGCGCTGACCAACTTCACCGGCAACGCCGTAGCAACGGTCATGATTGGCTCCTGGACCAAGGAACTCGACCGGGTGCAGCTTGACCGCGTGCTGGAAAAGCTCGAACCGTTCGACGAACGCACCATGCTCACTCACGGCCAGGTGAGCGCAGCGGACAGCCAGCGCACCGCCGAAAAGACCGCGCAGTCCGAGGTATTGGACCGCGTTTAGGCAGATATTGCGGGCATTAGACTCGCGCTACGGGTGTCGTCCGGAGGAATCCTCCCGGGCGGCACCCCCTTTTGTGCCTCCTTTCGGTACACCGAAAAGTCGGTATGTTAGGCTCATGGACGGTCTTACAACCCTTCACCAGGACGCGCACGCGTAGCCACCATTTGAGATGGAACGGCCGCATGCGTATGGTGAGGCGCCGACGGACGTGATCCCATGATCGCCCCAGCCCACGCTGATTCTCGCGTCCGGGCCGCTCGGTGCCTACCCGTCCGACACGAGAGCACAGCGCGTCGTAGACCGTGAGATCGGCTACGGGGGCGTGCACCGGAGAACGCGTGACCGACAGTATTCCTCGTCCAGAGTCCATAGCAGTCAAGGCAGATCACCTCTACAAAGCCTTCGGGCGCCGCCCGCACGAAATCGTCAAAAAGCTCAAAGCCGGCAAGAGCCGCGCAGAAATCTCGTCTCTCGGAGTAGCCGCTGTCATTGACGCATCATTCGAGGTCAAAACAGGCGAAATCTTCGTCGTCATGGGCCTGTCCGGCTCGGGCAAATCGACCCTCATCCGCATGCTCAACGGACTGTGGGAGACCACCTCCGGCACCGTAACCGTCGGCGGCACCGACATCACGGGTGTGTCCGCCAAGGAACTGCGCGACGTACGTCGCAAGAGCATCTCAATGGTGTTCCAGCACTTCGCCCTGCTGCCGCACCGCACGGTGATCGACAACGTCGCTTATGGCCTCGAAATTCAGGGTATGGCCCGTACGGAACGCCTGGCCAAAGCCCAGACGATCATCGATCTGGTCGGCCTGGCCGGCTGGGCCGACAATCTGCCCTCCGAGTTGTCCGGTGGAATGCAGCAGCGGGTCGGCCTCGGCCGTGCCCTCGCGGCCGACACGGACGTGCTGCTCATGGACGAAGCGTTCTCGGCCCTCGACCCGCTCATTCGCCGCGAAATGCAGGAGCAGCTCATCGAGCTGCAGGCCGCACTCGGCAAGACGATCATCTTCATCACGCACGACCTCAACGAGGCCATGTTTCTCGGCGATCGCATCGCCGTCATGCGCGATGGTCGCATCGTGCAGATCGGCACGCCCGAGGAGATCCTCACCGACCCGGCCAACGACTACGTCGCCCAGTTCGTGCAGGATGTCGACCGGGCTCGAGTACTCACCGCCGCGAGCGTGATGGAACCAGTGCGTGCTGTCGTTACCAAGACGGCCGGCCCTCGTGCCGCGCTGCGCACGATGCGCGACCTGCAGACATCCGTCACTTTCGTGCTCAACCGCGACCGCAGCTTCGCCGGGATCGTGCGTGACCGCGACGTTCTCAAGCTTGTCAAGGCCGGCGAGGTCGACCTGCGCGGCATCATCCGCGATGACGCCACCGCGGTGCTGCCCGAAACCGTACTGGTCGATCTGGTCGAGCCCTCGGTCGAAAGCGAACTGCCCATCGCCGTCGTTGACGAGAAGAACCGATTGCTCGGTGTGATTCCACGGGTGACCCTGCTCGCTGCACTGGGGAACGTCGCCACGACAACGGGCGAGCAGCCCGTGATCGAACCGCCCGCCACCATTTCCGTCAGCCTGATCACCGAGACCTTGCGCGAAACCGCGCTGGAAGGAGCCGAAGCGTGAACGAGTTCCGAATCCCTGTGGGTTCCTGGGTCGAAATCTTGTTTGATTTCGTCACCGAGTACTTCAGCTTCTTCTTCGACTTCATCCGTTTCGCCTTCGCTGGCGCCTTTGAGACCGTCGACTACCTGCTGGTTTCTCCGCCGTTCTACGTGATCATTGGCCTGGCTGCCCTTCTGGCGCTGGCGGTTCGGGGGTGGAAATTCTTTGCGGGGACCGTCATCGGGCTCCTGCTGATCGTTGGCATGAACCAATGGGAAAATGCTATGGACACGCTCGCCCTTGTGCTCGTTGCAAGTGTGATCGCCATTGCGATGAGCATCCCGCTCGGTATCCTGGCGGCCAAATCTAAGGCGGCCTCGAGCGTCATTCGTCCGGTGCTCGACTTCCTGCAGACCATGCCCGCGTTCGTCTTTCTGATTCCGGCGCTCCTCTTCTTCCGCGTTGGCGAGGTACCGGGAATCGTCGCGACCATCATCTTCGCTATGGCGCCGGGGGTGCGCCTGACAGAGCTGGGTATCCGCGGAGTCGACTCGGAGGTCGTCGAAGCGGGGTCTGCCTTCGGCGCCTCACCGGGCCGCATCCTGCGTCAAATCCAGCTGCCGCTGGCCATGCCAACGATCATGGCTGGCATTAATCAGGTCATCATGCTGTCACTCTCGATGGTCGTCATCGCTGGAATGGTCGGCGCAGGCGCTCTCGGTGCGGAGATCATGACGAGTCTCAGCCGGATCGACATCGTGCTCGGTTCCGAGGCGGGTCTGGCCGTGGTGATCCTCGCCATATTCCTCGACCGAGTCACCGCAGCGTTCGGTACTGGCAACACACCCATCAGCCGCCTCATCGCGTTGCGAACGAGCCGCGCCACGGTATCCGCTTCGGTGGAATCCAGAATTCCGGTCGAACCCGAATCGGTTCGCCTGTAACCCACACACTCACGAGCGCGCGAGCGCCCGTGTCCATCGGCGGTTGTCATAGCACTCAGATCAGCCGCCAGCACCAAGAGCCAACCCTGCCACCCTTCGCGGGTGTCGAGAATGGAAAACCCATGAAAATTCGTACCAAGTCATTCATCGCCGTAGGAGCCGTTTCACTCCTCGCCCTCAGCGGATGCGCCCCTGCTGAAACTGCCACCGTCTCCAACGGCGACAACGCCAACATGAGCCTGGCCGTATTCAACGGCTGGGACGAGGGCATCGCCGTCTCGGAGCTGTGGAAGGCAATTCTCGACGAGAAGGGCTACAACGTCGAACTGGAATACGCCGCGGAGGCCCCCGTTTACTCGGGCCTGTCCACCGGCGACTATGACCTCAGCATGGACATCTGGCTGCCTGACACCCACGCGTCCTACCTCGAAGAGTATGGCGATGACATTGTCGACCTGGGTGCATGGAATACCGAATCCAAGCTCACCGTGGCTGTGAACGCGGATGCCCCGATCGACTCGCTCGCGGAGCTGGCCGACAACGCCGACCTGTTTTCTAACCGGATCGTCGGCATCGAGCCAGGCTCAGGCCTAAACCAGGCCATGGAAGAGCGGGTCATCCCGACCTACGGCCTCGACGGTATGGATAACGTGACGTCGTCGACCGCGGGGATGCTCTCCGAACTCACGAACGCGACCGATAGCGGCGACAACATTGTGGTCACCCTGTGGGAGCCACACTGGGCCTACGGAGCCTTCCCGATCAAGAACCTCGAGGACCCCGAGGGAACTCTCGAGAACATCGAGAGTATCCACTCCTATGGCAGCACCGAGTTTGAAGCTGACTTCCCGCAGGCCGCCGAGTGGATCAACAACTTCGAGATGGACCTCGATACGCTGTACTCCCTTGAAGAGGAAATGTTCGTCAACTATGACGGTCAGGACTACGCACCGATCGTTGCCCAGTGGATCGAAGACAATCAGGAATACGTAGACGGCCTCACCAGCTAGTCACGATTTCTGAAAACAGAACGGCCCGCGTCCTTCGACACGGGCCGTTCTGTTGTCACTTGTGGTTGCTAGGCCGCCTCGAGCTCACGCACCTGCCGCAGCCAGCCGTCGAAGAGGTCACCGTTAAAATCGTCGACACTGCGTAGTTTCAACTCGCTCATCTCCGCCGAACCGCTCGCGTTGAGCTTGCCTGAGTCATCTGTGATGGCTTGGCCGCGCCAGAACAACACGGTTACAAAAGTCGGATATGCCTTGAACCCAGCTACCGGTAGGTCATCCTCGAGCCAGACCGGATGCCCGTGCCACAGTTCCGTCGATGTCTCCGGCAGACCCAAGTCGAATTTGTCGCGGAGCATCCTGACGACGCTTGCCAGCGGCTCGGTGGGAGCGGCAACGTACTCGTCAATGGTCGTCGGCTTGAGCGCGGATGCGACGGGTGCCGTAGCGGCAACCTGAAATTTGGTGGGAGTGGACGTGGTAGGGAGTGTGGATGTCAGGTGAATAGCCTCTTTCGGTGGTCGAATCCACGCCTGGCCGGTGCCGGGCATGTTGGTACCTGCATTCCACAGTGTCACGCCGGTGCACCCTGAGGCTGGGCAGACACTCAGGAACCGATCCGCGCTGGGTAAAAAAATGCACCGCCCGTCACCCCAAAGGTTGACGGGCGGTGCACGCGTGACAGGCTATGCGGCGGGCGTCGCCGCCGTGCCAACAATGTCGACGACGAACACGAGAGTGTCGGTTCCGCTGATACCGGCACTTTCCTGGCCGGCCTCACCATAGCCCTCGCTCGGCGGCAGAACGGCGATCACCTGCGATCCAACGGTCTGGCCCACGAGCGCAGCACCGAAGCCCGGAACAACCTGGCTGGTGACGAAGGTTGTCGGTCCAACGGTGGTCCAGGACGAGTCGAAGGTTTTTCCGGTAGCCCAGACAACTCCGGTGTATTCGACCGATACGGTGTCTCCGTCGGCGACGACGGCGCCGTCACCGAGCTTCAGGGTCGAGATCTGCAGTTCGGTTGGCGCCTCAGCGTCGGGAATGGTGATGGTCGGGGCACCGTCTTTGGCGAGTTCAACGGTGGGCAGGCCCGGCACAGTCGGCTGGTCCACCCCGTCAGCCCGGTCGGCCAGGTTCGTGATCGAGATGACGTCGATGACGAACACGACGGAGTCTCCCGCGGCGATTTTAAGCTGCTCAGCGCCGTCGGCGCCGAACGCGTCGCCCGCTGTGCTGACGGTGACGATGCGATCGCCTTCAACAGAACAGTTGACGGCCCGCACCAAGCCGGGGAGGAACGTTGCGCCCACCGTGATGGTCTCGCTGGCGCCACTGGTCGGGTACGTCGTCTCCTGTACGGTCGCTCCAGTCGTGCCGTTGTACACGGAGAGTGATGCCCCGACCAACGAGCCGCCGGATGCTTCGGTGGTGCCAGCGCCCTCGATGGCAACCGTGCGCTGGGTGGACGACGGGTCAAGCGGCTCATCAAATTTGACCGTGGGCACGGCACCGAAGTCGCCGGTCACATCGACAGCGTCGGAAACTGCGCCGGGTGCCGTGCATTCGCTGTAGGCAGCGTCGGGGGCAGAAGCCAAATCCGTTGCCTCGGGAGTATCGCTGCTGGCACAGGCGGTCAGGGCGAGCGCCAGGCCCACAATGGTCAGAAGTGCAGGAATTTTCGACACGGGGCCTCTTTCGAGAGCGTAGCTGCGGGCGGGCAATTTTGATCGAGGAAATGTCTGGTGGCGCGAACGCCCGAAGACCTATTCTGCCACGGTTCGCCTATGAATCGCCTGAGTGGATGCCCCGGTTCCGCCCGGGCGGAACCGGTCAGTCGTCGAGGCCGCGGGCGATTAGGGCCTCGCCCAGCGCATCCGCTGCGTAGAGCGAGCGCACCACCACCGGAACGGCGATCGACAGGAGCGAGCCCCGCGTACCGCGGGCTGTGCGGGCCTCGAGCACCTCGCGCACGATATCGCTCACGAGGGGAATGCAGCGGATGGTGAGCGCAACGAGCAATCCCACCCGGTCGGCGTCGATGAACCGGCGGAACGGGCGTAGCAGCTTCTGGAACGCTTCGAGCACGGCGGTGACCGTTGTTGTCATCGTGAACAGGGCCGCGAGAGCTACCGCCACGATCAGCCGGCCCGCCATGAGAGCGGCGATCATCCAGCCGGAAAGCAAGCCCTGGATCGGCACCGCGATCAGCAGAACCAGCACAATCGGGGCGATCTGGGCTGCGGCTGCCCGCACCGGAACGCGGGCAGCCAGAAACAGCAGCGTCACGCCGACCGCCGCGCCGCCAACGACCCACACATCGGGCGACGTTCCGATCAGAACGACGCAGAGCGAGAGTAGAAACAGCTTGAGCAGAGTGGGCGCACGGTGAATGAGCGAGGTGCCGGGGCTGTACAGGCCGATCATGTCCCGCTGCTCACTGCACTGCTCACTGCAGCAGGGCGCGGTAGGACGCCAGGGATTGCGCGGGCGCTCCGTCGGCAACGACCGCGCCCTCTTCGATCACGATCACCCGGTCGAATTCTTCGACCAGGTGCAGGTGGTGGGTGACGACGATGACCTGCTGGGGGAGTGTCTGCAACAGCTCGCCGATGCGTCGGGCATTGCGAGCGTCGAGCAGGGTGGTCGGCTCGTCGGCGACGATCGTGGCCGGCTCCGCCACGAGCACGGCGGCAAGGGCGAGCAGCTGCTTTTGCCCGCCGGAGAGGCGGTGCGCCGGGTGCTCGGCGTGCTCGCTCAGACCGAACTGGTCCAGGGCCGCTGCCGTGCGCTCAGCAATTTCGGCGGGAGATAAACCGCGCCGGCGCAGGGTGAACGCCACGTCTTCCTGCACGGTGGGCATCACGATCTGGTTGTCGGGATTCGTGAAAATAAACCCCACCTTGCGGCGCACCTCGCGGGCATGGCGGGCCACGTCGAGCCCGTCCACCGTCACGGTTCCGCTCGTCGGGGTGACGAGCCCATTGATCATGCGCACAAGCGTGGACTTGCCCGAACCGTTGGCGCCGACGATGCCGATGCGGTGCTCGGTCAGGCTGAGGTTCACGTCGCGCAGCACCCTGCGCTCACCGAACGACTGCCCGACCTGGTCGAAGCGGATGATGCTCACGCTAGCGGCCGGTGACCTTTCGCGATCAGACCAGGGTAAGCCTTGTGCACCTGGCGGGCGACGAGTACGGTCACGACGACCTTGATCAGGTCTCCGGGAATGAAGGCGACGTTCAGGCCGAGCGTGGTCCAGAGCGGCAGGCCGAGGTTCAAGGCCATGACCGGAATGCCGATCAGGTAGACCGCGACGATGCCGCCGAGGATCGTGGCGCCGAGGGCCAGCCAGAACGGATACTTCGGCAGCAGACGGGCGGTGAGATACCCGGTGACGAAGGCCCCGAGCAACCAACCGTAGAGGTAGCCGGCCGCCGGGCTCACCGTGAACACGCCGATCCCGCCGCGCGCTCCGGCGAGCAGGGGCAGACCGACCGCCGTCAGAACGAGAAACAACAGCACGGCGAGGGTTCCCTTGCGCGGGCCAAGAATCGCCCCGGCAATCATTACGCCGAGCGATTGCAGGGTGATCGGCACTGGCCCGATATTGAGCGGGCCGGCCAGTCCGAGCGCAGCAATAAGGGCGGCAAAAATGGCGATCTGGGCTAGGTCGCGGGCGGGCAGAAGGCGCTTGGGCGGGGCGCTCACACGGGTGGTATCGGTCATGGTTTCAAATCTAGAATTCGGTGCCCACCCGCCGCTGAAGAATACCTACAAGAAAACACCACGAACTGTAGAGGTCGTGATCGGGATCACGAACCGGCGGCCATAATTGCATCCGCTGCCCGAACCAGGGCCAGGTGTGAGAGGGCTTGCGGGGTGTTGCCCATCTGGTGTCCGTTGGTCACGTCGTACTCCTCCGACAGCAGCCCGACGTCGTTCACGAAGCCGAGCAGCCGGTTCATGAGCGCATTGGCATCGTCAAGTCGTCCCGACGTGGCGTATTGCTCAACCATCCAAAAGGAGCAGGCCAGAAACGGATGCTCGCCCGGCGGCAATCCGTCGACCGCGGCGTGGGTGCGGTACCGCAGCAGCAGCCCATCTCGCATGAGGTCGGCCTCGATCGCGGCCACGGTACCGAGCATGCGTGGATCGGTGGGTGCGCAGAACCCGACCTGTGGGAGTACGAGCAGCGAGGCATCCACTTCGGTGCTGCCGCAGTACTGCATATAGCTGTTTCGAGCCACGTCAAAAGCGCGGGTCTCGATGTCGGTACGCACCTCGTCGCGCAGGGTCTTCCAACGGTCGAGCGGACCATCGAGGCCGCACTCTTCAATGCCTCGCACCGCGCGGTCGAAGGCGGCCCAGACCATTACGCGCGAGTGGGTGAATTCCCGGGGCTGGCCGCGTACCTCCCAAATGCCCTGGTCTGCGCGGCGCCAGTTCTTCTCGAGAAAGCTCATCAGGGCCCGCTGCAGCGGCCAGGAGAACTCGTTCTCGCGCACGCCCGCAGCACGAGCGGCATGCAGGGCCACCATCACCTCGCCGATCACGTCGGATTGGAACTGGTCGACCGCGCCGTTTCCCACGCGCACGGGGGAGGAGCCCTTGTAGCCCGGCAGGCCGGTCAGTTCATGCTCGGGCAGGTAGCGCTCGCCGGAGAGGCCGTACATGATCTGCACGTCGCCCGGGTCGCCGGCAATGGCGCGCAGCAGCCAGGCTCGCCAGGCGTCGGCCTCCAACTCGTAACCGTGGCTGAGCAGAACCTCGAGTGTGAGCGAAGCGTCGCGGAGCCAGACGTAGCGGTAGTCCCAGTTGCGGGTGCCGCCGATCTGCTCGGGCAGTGAGGTCGTGGCAGCCGCCACAATGCCGCCGGTGCGCTCATGAGTCAGCGCACGCAGCACCAGCAGGGAACGCACCACCTGGGCGCGCAAGGGTCCCTGATGGCTGCAGCACGACGCCCATTTCTGCCACCAGGCGCAGGTCTCGGCGTGGGCAGCGTCGATGTCGATGGCGGGCGGAGTATCGCGGTGCGAGGGATACCAGGTCATGTGCGCGTCGATCGTGTCCCCGGTCGTGACGTCGAAATGGGACACGTGGCGGTGGTCGGCGGCGCGCAGCTCCGGGCCGCGCATCACGACGGCGTCGGGTCCGGCAATGGCAACGAGGCCCCACACCGCTTCGCCCTTGAGCTGGCGCACCCACGGCATGATCGTGGCATAGCCAAAGCGGATGCGCAGATCCTGCGTCATGTGCACCGTGCCGCTGATGCCGCGCACCCGGCGCACCAGATCGGCCCGGCCGTCACCGTGCGGCATGAAGTCGAGTACCTCGACCTGGCCGGTGGCCGTGGTCCACACCGTTGACAGCACGAAAGTATCGCCCTGATAGCTGCGGGTTGACGTGGCGGTTGAGTCGGCTGGGGCCAACAGCCACCGACCGTCATTCTCATGGCCGAGGAGCGCTGCGAACATCGAGGCGGAGTCGTAGCGCGGCAGGCACAGCCAGTCGATGCTGCCGTCCCGACCGACGAGCGCCGCCGAGTGACAATCACTGATGAGTGCGTAGTCCTCGATATTGAGTGCCATCAGGCCATACTGACAGCACCAGGGTGAGAATGGGCCGACGATCGAACGCCGAAATTGTCGCCGATTCGGTCAGGCGACGAGGCGGGCCGAGGCGAGCGTCGCGGAGGCTTTATCGATCCAGGCAGCGGATGCTGCAGTCAGGTCGTCATCGATGGTTTCGCTGCCCGTGGCTTCAAGGAGCGTGGCGTCGACGCGAGTTGCCGTGCGTGCCGGAGTCTCGCTCACGGCCGGGTCGCCCCAGGTCGTGATTGGCCTGGGGGACCAGGACAGGGCGGTCGGCTCACCACTGCTCTCGCCGCGCAGGGCGGCTTGTTCGGTGGTGATCGCCTCGGTCAGCTCGGTCGCGATCTCTCTGGCCTTCAACGCGTGAAAAATGACTTCGGTGTCGTCCGCGCTGCGGGCCACCAGCGTCCAGGTGCCGTGCTCACCGACCAACGCAGTGAGCTTGTCGTGCAGCAGCTCGAAAATTTGTTCGTCGCGCAGCACCGGGGCGGAGGCGACGCTCAGCGCCGCACTTGCGGCCAAACGTCGGCGTCGACGACCAAACATGACAAGCCCCTTTCCGGTGCGCGGGTGCAGCTGAAATGAGCCACTCTGTTTATTTTCGGTGACAAGTCGTCGACTGACCGGGGGACACGCCGCCGAACATGCCGATTGGGAGCTGAATTCAGCTCTCGACTTGACGTTTATTCGCGTCTTCGATGACCGTGCCGATGGCGACGGCGGCGCTCAGGCCCCAGCCGAGCCACAGCATTACGAGGCGCCAGTCGCGCGGACCGTGCCGCGTGGCCTGTACGGTGTTCCACCCACCGGCGATAACGCCGATCATTGCACTGCTGAACAAGAACTTTCGCATGTGTTCCTCCGGCATCAGGTTACCCGGGAATAGGCGTACCCCGACTGGTAACCTTGGAACCGCCACACAGGTGTGCACCTCGGGTGTGCCCGGAACGGATGATCCATTTCAACTTCAGCCGGACCCACACGGTCCGAGATCAACCCGCCACTCGTAGAGCCCGCGCCTGCCCCCGCCGGCACGTACACCTTCGTCGTCGTCTCGAACCGGCTGCCGGTCGATTACGAAGAAGCCGAGGACGGCGCCGTCACATGGCGCACGTCGCCCGGCGGGCTGGTCACCGCGCTCGAACCGCTGATGCGTTCCTCGCACGGAGCCTGGGTCGGCTGGCCGGGTGTCGCAGACCGCGATTTCGAACCGTTCGAAAATGACGGGATTTCGCTCGTGCCGGTGCGGCTCGATGAAGCCGATATCAAGGACTATTACGAGGGCTTCTCCAACGACACGCTCTGGCCGCTGTACCACGACGTTATCGCTCCGCCGAGCTTTCACCGCGAAACATGGGAAGCGTATATAGCCGTCAACCGCCGATTCGCCGCGGCGGCTGCCGCGGTCGCCGCCCCGGGGGCAACGGTCTGGGTGCACGATTACCAGCTGCAGCTCGTGCCGCGCATGCTGCGCGAAGCCCGCCCCGACCTCGTCATCGGGTTTTTCAACCACATCCCCTTTCCGCCCTATGGAATCTATGCGCAGCTGCCCTGGCGCAAACAAATTCTGCACGGGCTGCTCGGCGCTGACGTGATCGGCTTTCAGCGAAGTGCAGACGCCGGGAACTTCTCTCAAGCGGTACGTCGCCTCTACGGCTACCCCACCCGCGGCGTCGTCATCGACGTGCCGACCGGTGAGAACGAAGAGTCCCGCCGCGTCATCGCCAAACATTTTCCCATCTCGATCGACTCCGCCGGCTACGAAGAACTTGCTCGGCGACCCGACATTCAAGCCAGGGCTCGCCAAATTCGCGCAGACCTTGGCAACCCCAAAACACTGATGCTCGGCGTCGACCGGCTCGATTACACCAAGGGCATCGGCCACCGCATCAAGGCCTTTGGTGAGCTGCTGGCCGACGGTCGGTTGAGCGTCGAAGACGTTACCCTGGTGCAGGTCGCCAGCCCGTCCCGTGAACGAGTCAGTACTTATATGGCCCTGCGCGACGAGATCGAGCTCGCCGTCGGCCGGCTCAACGGGGATTTCTCCACGATCAGTCACACCGCCATCAGCTACCACCACCATAGCTATCCGCGCGAAGAGATGGTCGCGATGTACCTCGCCGCCGACGTTATGCTCGTCACCGCCCTGCGCGACGGCATGAACCTCGTCGCCAAAGAGTACGTGGCCGCGCGCTTCGACGTCGACGGAGTGCTCGTGTTGAGCGAGTTCGCCGGCGCCGCCGATGAACTGAAACAGGCAATTCTCATCAATCCGCACGACATTGACGGCACCAAGGACGCTATCGTGCGAGCGGTGGAGATGCCCAAGCGGGAGCGTTCGCGGCGCATGCGCTCGCTGCGACGCAAAGTCGCCGAAAACGATGTCGCCGTCTGGTCGGCGTCCTTCCTGAGAGCGCTCACCGGCGGAGCCGCCGTGCCAGCTGGAATCCCCGACGACCTCGACCTGGCCCTGCAAAGCATTGCTGGCGCCGAGAACCTGCTCATCGCCCTCGACTTCGACGGCACCCTGGCGCCCCACGTCGACCATCCCGAAGACGCCCGCGCCATCGCCGGCAGCCGGGAAGCGGTGCAGGCCCTGCTCGACCTGCCGGGCGTGCGAGTCGCCCTCGTTTCCGGACGCGCCCTGGTGAGCCTGCAACACGTCGCCCAGCCGCAGAGCTCGGTGCTGCTCACCGGTTCGCACGGCATCGAGGTGCAGCTGGATACCCCCGAGATTGAGCTCAACCTGCTTTCCACCGAACTCGAGCAGCTCGATACGCTCGCCCGGGTGCTCGAGAGCATTTCCGGCGAAATCGCCGGCACCACCATTGAGCGCAAGCCCGCGGGCCTGGCCCTGCACACTCGCCTCGCCACCGAGGAAGACGGCCAGAAGGCCGAGCGTCAAGCGCGTGAGCAACTCGGCGATCAGCTGCCCGCGTTGACCGTTCGAGAAGGTAAGAACGTACTCGAATTCTCGGTGCGCTCAAGCACCAAGGGTGACGCCGTCACTAAGTTGCGCGAATACACCGGTGCCGATCGCGTGTTTTACGCCGGTGACGACGTGACCGACGAGGATGCCTTCGGGGCTCTGCGCGACGACGACGTCGGGCTCAAAATCGGGCAGGGTGCCACCCTTGCCAGTCACCGGGTGCGCAGCCCGCACGAGGTCACCCAGGTTCTGGCGCGCATCGCCGAGCTGCGCTCGGCTCAGACGCGCTGACCCGGCTCGGCAAGGTTCTAGACTCAGAAGCATGTCTGAGATTGATGTGAAACCCCGTAGCCGCGACGTCACCGATGGGATCGAGGCCACGACATCCCGTGGCATGCTCCGTGCTGTCGGCATGGGCGACGCCGACTGGGACAAGCCACAGATCGGTATTGCGAGCTCGTGGAACGAGATCACACCGTGCAACTTGTCGCTCGACCGCCTGGCTCAGGCGGCCAAGGAGGGTGTGCACTCTGGCGGCGGCTATCCGCTGCAGTTCGGCACGATCTCCGTCTCCGATGGCATTTCGATGGGTCACGAGGGCATGCACTTCTCCCTCGTCTCCCGCGAGGTCATCGCTGACTCGGTCGAGGTCGTCATGCAGGCCGAGCGTCTCGACGGCAGCGTGCTGCTCGCCGGCTGCGACAAGTCCCTGCCGGGCATGCTCATGGCCGCCGCCCGCCTCGACCTCGCGAGCGTGTTCCTCTATGCCGGATCGATCGCGCCGGGCTGGGTCAAGCTCTCTGACGGCACCGAAAAAGACATCACTATCATCGACTCGTTTGAAGCCGTCGGCGCGGTCAAAGCCGGCCGCATGAGCGAAGCGGATGCCAAGCGTATCGAGTGCGCGTTTGCTCCCGGCGAGGGCGCCTGCGGCGGCATGTACACCGCAAACACCATGGCCAGCGTTGCGGAAGCCCTCGGAATGAGCCTGCCCGGCTCGGCGAGCCCGGCATCCGCTGATCGTCGCCGCGACTACTTCGCCCGCCGCTCGGGCGAAGCCGTCGTCAACATGCTGCGCCTCGGCATCACGGCCCGCGACATTCTCACCCGCAAGGCGTTCGAGAACGCCATTGCCGTGGCCATGGCCTTCGGCGGCTCGACCAACGTGGTGCTGCACCTGCTTGCCATCGCCCGTGAGGCCGAGGTCGAACTCACCCTCGACGACTTCAACCGCATCGGCGACCAGGTGCCGCATATCGGCGACCTCAAGCCCTTCGGCAAGTACGTCATGAACGACGTCGACCGTCAGGGCGGCGTTCCCGTCGTCATGCGCGCGCTGCTGGAAGCCGGCCTGATCCACGGCGACGCGCTCACCGTCACCGGCAAGACCGTGGCCGAGAACCTCGCCGAGATCGACCCGCCCGACCTCGACGGGGAGGTGCTTCGCACGCTCGACAATCCCATTCATAAAAGCGGTGGTATCACTATCCTCAAGGGCACCTTTGCCCCCGAGGGCGCCGTCGTGAAGACCGCGGGCTTCGACGCTGCCGTGTTTGAGGGACCGGCACGGGTGTTCGAGCGGGAACGCGCCGCGATGGACGCGCTGACCGAGGGCAAGATCTACAAGGGTGACGTTGTCATCATCCGCTATGAAGGCCCCAAGGGCGGGCCGGGTATGCGCGAGATGCTGTCGATCACCGCCGCCATCAAGGGCGCAGGCCTCGGCTCCGATGTACTACTGTTAACGGACGGTCGATTCTCAGGCGGCACAACCGGACTGTGTATCGGCCACATAGCACCCGAAGCGGTGGACGCAGGTCCAATCGCCTTCGTGCGCGATGGGGATCTGATACGGGTCGATATCGCAGCTCGCACGCTTGACCTACTGGTCGCACCTGCTGAGCTGGCCGTCCGCCGAGAAGGCTGGGCGCCGCTTCCCCCGCGCTATACCCGTGGCGTCCTCGCCAAGTACGCCAAGCTCGTGCACTCAGCCGCCGAAGGCGCCATCACCGGCTAACCGCACCGGGTGATCTCGCGAACGGGTAAGCCCCAACCGACCGATTCGAAGTAGGGATTCAACGACCATGACCACGGAAACCAGTCCCGTGCCTTCAGCTCCGGCGTCTGCAGAGCCGGAGATGCTTACCGGCTCGGGAGCAATCATTCGCACCCTCGAACTGCTCGGCGTCACTGACGTCTTCGGCATCCCCGGCGGCGCCGTCATTCCGCTGTACGACGAGCTCATGACGCAAACCAAGATTCGCCACATCCTGGTGCGGCACGAACAGGGAGCCGGCCACGCAGCCGAGGGCTACGCCTCCGCCACGGGTCGCGTTGGCGTTGCCATCGCCACGAGCGGCCCTGGCGCTACCAACCTTGTCACCGCCATAGCGGATGCCTACATGGACTCGGTTCCGTTGCTCGCGATCACCGGCCAGGTGTTTTCCACCTCGATGGGAACGGACGCCTTCCAGGAGGCCGACATCATCGGCATCACCATGCCGATCACCAAGCACTCCTTCCTCGCCCGTCGCGCCGAAGAGATTCCGGCCGCGATCGCTTCGGCGTACCACATCGCTTCCACCGGCCGCCCCGGCCCGGTGCTCGTGGACATCACCAAGGACGCGCAGCAGAACCTGGCGCCGTTCATCTGGCCGCCCAAGCTCGACCTGCCCGGCTACCGCCCGATCGTCAAGGCGCACGGCAAGCAGGTGCAGGCGGCAGCCCAGCTGCTGCTGGCCGCGAAGAAGCCCGTACTGTACGTGGGCGGAGGTGTTATCCGCGCCCAGGCATCCGCTGAGCTGCTCGCCCTGGCCGAAGCAACCGGTGCACCCGTCGTGACCACGCTCATGGCCCGCGGAGCGTTTCCCGACTCGCACCCGCAGCACCTCGGCATGCCGGGCATGCACGGTACGGTTCCGGCCGTTCTCGCATTGCAGGAAAGTGACCTGATTATTTCGCTTGGAGCACGCTTCGACGACCGGGTGACCGGAAAAATCAGTGAATTCGCGCCCAACGCGAAGATCGTGCACGTTGACGTTGACCCGGCCGAGATCTCCAAGATCCGCTTCGCCGATGTACCCATCGTCGGGGATGCCAAGGATGTCATCGCCGATCTGACCCTGGCCTGGGCCGACGCCGGACAGGGATCCGAACCTGATACGACCGAGTGGTGGACCTACCTGCACGGCCTGAAGGACGAGTTCCCGCTCGGCTTCACCGAACCGACCGATGGCCTGCTCGCCCCGCAATATGTGATCCAGCGCATCGGCGAGCTCACCGGTCCCGAGGCGGTCTACGCTGCCGGCGTCGGCCAGCACCAGATGTGGGCGGCGCAGTTCATCAAGTATGAGCGACCCAACTCATGGCTGAACTCCGGCGGCGCTGGCACCATGGGCTACTCCGTTCCCGCTGCCATGGGGGCCAAGGTCGCCGAACCGGACCGGGTGGTCTGGTCGATCGACGGAGATGGCTGCTTCCAGATGACCAACCAGGAGCTTGCCACCTGCACGATCAACAAGATTCCGATCAAGGTCGCGATCATCAACAACTCGTCGCTCGGCATGGTGCGCCAGTGGCAATCCCTGTTCTATGACGGACGCCACTCCTTCACCGACCTCAATACCGGTCATGGCACCGCGATGGTGCCCGATTTCGTCAAGATGGCGGATGCCTATGGTGCGCTCGGAATTCGGGTCACCAGCAAGGACCAGGTCGATGACGCCATCAAACTGGCCCTCGCCACCAACGACCGCCCGGTCGTGATCGACTTCATCGTGAGCCCCGGTGCCATGGTCTGGCCGATGGTTCCGCAGGGAGTCAGTAACAGTTTCGTTCAGTACGCCAAAGACCACGCACCGACCTGGGGAGACGAATAAGAGTGACGAGCCACGTTCTAAGTCTGCTCGTCGAAGACAAGCCCGGCCTGCTCACGCGTGTCGCCGGCCTGTTCGCGCGTCGAGGTTTCAACATTGAAAGCCTCGCTGTTGGCCACAGCGAGATCCCCGGCCTGTCCCGCATCACGATCCTCGTCGACGTCGAAGACGTGCCGCTCGAGCAGGTGACCAAGCAGCTCAATAAGCTGATCAATGTCATCAAAATCGTCGAGCTCGACGTGGCCCAGTCGGTGCAGCGCGAACACCTGCTGATCAAGGTCAAGGTCGACAACACGACGAGGTCGCAGGTGCTGGAAGCGGTCAATCTGTTCCGCGCCAGTGTCGTCGATGTGGCCACTGACGCCGTCGTGATCGAGGTCACCGGCGACAGCGGCAAGACGCAGGCGCTGTTGCGGGTGCTCGAACCGTTCGGCATTCGGGAACTGGCCCAGTCCGGCCTGCTCGCCATCGGCCGCGGCTCCAAGTCAATCACCGAGCGAGTTTTCAAAAACTAACGTTTTTTAGCTTTTCTAATCATCAATTCACGAGGAGAGATACACATTGTCTGAGATTTTCTACGACAAAGACGCCGACCTGTCGATCATTGCGGGCAAGAAGGTGGCCGTTATCGGCTACGGCTCGCAGGGTCACGCACACGCGCAGAACCTGCGCGACTCCGGCGTAGAGGTCAGGGTCGGCCTGAAGGATGGGTCCAAGAGCAAGTCCAAGGCCGAAGAAGCCGGCTTCACCGTGCTGTCCACAGCAGATGCCGCGGCCTGGGCTGACGTTATCGTCATCCTCGCTCCCGACCAGGTGCAGCGTCACCTCTACAAGGACGACGTTCTTCCGAACCTGACCGCTGGTAAGGCCCTCGTCTTTGGACACGGATTCAACATCCGCTTCGGTTACATCGAAGCTCCCGATGGCGTCGACGTCATCATGGTCGCCCCCAAGGGACCCGGCCACACCGTGCGCCGCGAATTCGAAGCTGGCCGCGGCGTTCCCGTGATCGTTGCCGTCGAGAAGGATGCCTCCGGCCAAGCCTGGCCCCTCACCCTCAGCTACGCGAAGGCGATCGGTGGCCTGCGCGCTGCCGGCATCAAGACCACCTTCACCGAAGAGACCGAAACCGACCTGTTCGGCGAGCAGGCCGTTCTCTGCGGTGGCACCTCGCAGCTGATCCAGTACGGCTTCGAGGTTCTCACCGAGGCTGGTTACCAGCCGCAGGTTGCCTACTTCGAGGTGCTGCACGAGCTCAAGCTCATCGTCGACCTCATGTGGGAGGGTGGCATTGCCAAGCAGCGTTGGAGCGTCTCCGACACCGCGGAGTACGGGGACTACGTCTCCGGCCCGCGCGTCATCGACCCGAGCGTCAAAGAGAACATGAAGGCCGTTCTCGCCGACATCCAGAGCGGCGCGTTTGCCGAGCGCTTCATCGCCGATCAGGATAACGGCGGAGTCGAGTTCCTCGCGCTGCGCAAGAAGGGCGAGGAACACCCGATCGAGGCTACCGGCCGCAGCCTGCGCAAGCTCTTCGCGTGGAACGCGTCGACCGACGACGACTACACCGACGGATCGGTCTCGCGCTAAGCATCCGCTGAATGCGATTCGCATGACAAAGGGGCCCTCGTTCGCGAGGGTCCCTTTGTGCGCTGCATTTGAAAGGCCCCGAGTATGGCTGTCACCAGCATGAGCCCACGCGCGTTAGGTGTGTGGCGACGCCGCAGCGCGACGGCCGCCATGGTCGGCGTGCTGCTCTACGTTCTCGTCGACGTCGTACTGCAGTTTCTGCCGCCGCACTACAGCCCGATCAGCGACGCCGAGAGCAATCTCGCCGTCGGTCCCTACGGCTGGGTGATGAATGTCAATTTCCTGGGCCGGGCGGTCACGTCGGGCGCCGCCGTCGGAGCACTCTACGCGACGGCCCGCACGCGCTATCTTGCCCGAGTGCCTTCGCCTCGTCTCCTGCAGGCTGGCCTGGCACTGTTTGCCCTTGGCGGTGTCTGCTCGGGTGTGCTCGCCTTCTTCCCGACCGATGTGGTGATTGCCTTGAACGGCGCGGCAGCAGCCACGGCCGGTCACGGTGTGGTTGCCGTGACAATGGCCGGTACTATTCACCTCGTCGTGGCCACTGTCGGCTTTGTCGCCGCTTTGGTCGCGATTATGCTGCTCACCGCCTGGCTTTATCGCAGCGGAGCGCTGCCCGCGGCCCGGAGCCTGGCCCTCGCCTTCACCACCCTCGCCGTGCTGGGCCTGCTCTTTCTCGGACTCACCCTCACCGTGCAGCCTGCGCTGTTCGGGCTCGCCGAACGGGTCTGCCTCCTCGGTATTTTGGGCTGGACGTATACGGTTGCCGCCGGCATCCGTCGTCTCGATTAGAACTTCGTGCAAGCCGGCGATCGCGCTGAACGACAACATTCCGCCTGCCTCGACCGTCAGCTCCTGACCTGCCCCTAGACTTGTACTACGTTGGGGGCGAGAACGTCGCTTTCATCGGGTCCTGTGCACGGATGCACAGCTGTGCCGCAGCGTAGCGGGCGTCTGAGACCAGATATGCCACGCGCTGGGGGGCCATTTGTTCCACTCGCGTTAGGCCGGCAGTACCATGACCTCAGGCAAGAACAGCAACGACGACAAACTGGTCGCACCGACAGTGCAAAGCGATGGCCCACTTCCCAAGTGGAAAATCGTCGGCCCCGGCCTCGTCGTGGCTGCCACCGGTGTGGGCGCGGCCGACATGGTCGCTACCCTCGTGGCCGGCTCGCGCTACGGCTACGCCCTGCTCTGGGCGGTCATTCTCGGCGTGATCCTCAAGATCGTGCTGGTCGAGGGCGCAGGCCGGTACACCCTCGCCACCGGCAGGACCATTTTTGAGGGCTGGCGGTCCCTCGGCACGTGGACCACCTGGTACTTCGGGCCGTACATCATGTTGTGGGGCTTCGTTTACGGGGCCACTGCCATGTCCTCGGCAGCCCTTCCCCTTGCTGCACTGTTCCCGGTCTTTCCGCTGCCGGTCTGGGCCGTTCTCATGGGTCTGGCCGGTCTCACCATGGTCTGGTTCGGCCGCTACGCCTTCTTTGAGAAGGTCACCGCCGTGCTCGTCGGCATCATGTTCATCACCGTCGTCGGTCTGGCCGTCATCGCCGCGCCCGACTTTCCGGCCATGCTTGCCGGCCTCGTGCCGATCATTCCCGAGGGTGGCGTGCTCTACACCCTCGCTCTGGCCGGCGGTGTCGGCGGCACCATCACCCTCGCCGCTTACGGTTACTGGCTGCGCGAAAAGGGCTGGTCCACCCCGCGCTGGATGAAAGTCATGCGCATCGACAACCGCATGGCCTACGTCATGACCGGCATCTTCGTCGTCGCTATGCTCATCGTCGGCGCCGAGGTGGTCGCCGCTGCCGGCGTCACCCTGAGCGCGGGAGACAAGGGACTACTCGACCTTTCCACGGTGCTTAACGAGAAGTACGGCGTCGTCGTCGGTACCGGATTTCTGGTGGGCTTCTGGGCGGCATCCTTCTCATCGATCATCGGTGTGTGGAACGGCGTGAGCCTCATGTTCGCCGACTTCTGGGGCAACATGCGCGGCAAGAAGTCTGGCCACCCCGACACCCTCGTCGGTGGCAAATACTTCAAGTTCTACCTGTTGTGGCTCACCTTTCCGCCCATGATCCTGTTCCTGCTCGGCTCACCGATCGGTCTCATTCTGGCCTACGGCGTGCTCGGCTCACTGTTCATGCCATTTCTCGCCGTCACCCTGCTGGGACTGTTGAACGGCAAGCGCATCCCACGGGAATGGCGCAATAAGTGGTTCACGAATGTGGCGCTCGGAATCTGCGCGCTGCTGTTCATCGTGCTCGGAGTGCAGCAACTGATCACGGCCCTTGCTCCACTGTTCGCCTAGGTGGCAACCGGATACTCTGTAGGAATGAACGCCACACGCGACGACGATGCGCTGAACTGGGCCGGCGACGATGATCCGACCTTGACTTCAGGGGGCACAGATCAGGCGGCGCCGGAACCGCGCGGTCTGCCCGAGGGATGGACCGTTCCGCAGCCGACCACTTCGGCGCAGCATCCGGCGAAGTCCGACCCGGAGACGGCTCACGCGGTCGCGACTGACGGCACCGCGACTGGAAGCGCCGCGCCTGACGGCACCGCAGCGAGCTCGGTCGCCCTGGTTGGCATGGGCATCCTCGCCGGCATGTACCTGCTGTACACGATCGGCTGGTTTATCGGTGTCGCGCGCATTGAAAAATCCGTCACCGACCCGGTCACCGAATTCATGTTCTCGCTCGGCGCCTGGCTGGCGGTAGCGGCGCCACTTGCCTGGTTCGGAGCAACCTATTGGCTCACGACCAGTCGACCGCGTGCCCGACTGATCTGGCTGTTGATCGGCGTCGTCGTGCTCGCCCCCTTGCCCTTCATTATCGGTTCGGGAGCCAGCTCATGAGCAATGCAGAGGGCAGTGTTCCAGGCGGCACCACCGCCACCCGTCGACGTCCACCCCGGTGGGCATTGCTCAGCATCGCGGTATTCTTCGGGCTGTTCTACGCCTACGACGTGTGGGAAGCCGTCGGCAACCTCGTCGGGCTGAACCTGCAGGCGCAGTCCCTCGATACCCAGCTGAGCGGCTTCGGTTGGGTCGTGCTCATTTTCGGGGTGCTCCTGCCGGTGCTGGTCTACGCGATGGCCTATTGGCTGGGACGCAACCGGGCCTTCGGAGTGCAGGCCCTGACCCTGCTCGTCGGGCTGTGCGCGGTGGCGGCGGTGTCGCTCGACATTGCCACTGTGTTCAGCCTCGGTCGGTTGATCGTCTAGCTAGAGCACCGCGACAATGATGAGGGCCATCAATACCAGCTGGGCGATGAGTCGCGGGACAAAGGGGATCGCTACCCGTCCAAATCGCTTCGGATGGCGCGCAGCGTAGGCGTTGGCCGGAAACACCGCTGCTAGAAAGATCACGAGTGCCCCGGCCGCGACGACCATGGTCGGTGGATAGAGCAATCCCAGCGCGCCAGCAATCTCGCACACCCCGGTGAACAACACGAGGTTGACGGGGCTGGCCAGACCGCTCCGCCGCAGCCGCGGTGGAATCATGGCCGCCATCGTGCGCTGCACCGCTGGCCGAAAATGAGTAATCCCGGCGCCAATGAAAACCAGCGCCAGAAGCACGCGCAGAACCAGTTGGAGACCGTCTATTACGTCGCTGCTCATTGGTCTATTGTGCAGCCGGTAGGGTGGAATCCGAGTAGCGCCGCTTGCCCTGCCATCAACAAATGCAATCTAAGGATCCGATTTTATTGTCGAAGCCCGTCGTCCTGATCGCCGAAGAACTTTCCCCCGCCACCGTCGACGCCCTCGGGCCCGACTTTGACATTCACCACGTCGACGGCACGGATCGCTCCGCGTTGTTCGCCGAGCTCGCCACGGCGCAGGCCGTTTTGGTGCGGTCCGCTACCAAGATGGATGCCGAAGCAATCAAGGCCGCGCCGCGGTTGAAGGTCATCGCCCGCGCGGGTGTCGGCCTCGACAACGTAGACATCAAGGCCGCCACCGCGGCCGGAGTCATGGTTGTAAACGCTCCGACCTCCAACATCATCTCTGCCGCGGAGCTGACCGTCGGGCATATCCTCAGCCTGGCCCGTCACATTCCGGCCGCCTCCGGCGCCCTCGCCGACGGCCAGTGGAAGCGTTCCAAGTACACCGGTGTCGAGCTCTACGAAAAGACCATCGGCATCATCGGCCTCGGCCGCATCGGCGCTCTCATCACTGCCCGCATGCAGGCCTTCGGCACCAACGTCATCGCCTACGACCCCTACATCACGTCGGCTCGCGCCCAGCAGCTCGGCGTTACGCCGGTCACCCTCGACGAACTGCTCGCGCAGTCTGACTTCGTCACGATCCACATGCCGAAGACCCCGGAGACCACCGGAATGATCGGTGCAGCGCAGCTCAAGCTGATGAAGCCGACCGCATTCGTCGTGAACGTCGCCCGCGGCGGACTCATCGACGAAGAGGCGCTGCACGAGGCCCTCCTCGCCGGCACCATCGCCGGCGCCGGCCTCGACGTGTTCGTCAGCGAACCGCCCACCGGCTCGCCGCTGCTTGGACTGGACAACATCATTACCACCCCGCACCTCGGCGCCTCAACCGACGAAGCCCAGGAGAAGGCCGGTGTCTCCGTCGCCAAGTCCGTGCGCCTCGCGCTCTCCGGCGAGCTCGTTCCCGATGCAGTCAACGTAGCGGGAGGTGTCATCGATTCCTACGTGCGCCCCGGCATCCCGCTGGTGGAAAAGCTCGGCCAGGTGTTTTCCGGATTGGCTGCCCACAGCCCGCTCACGAGCGTCGACGTCGAGGTGCGCGGCGAGCTCGTCGAGTTCGACGTCAGCGTGCTCAAGCTCGCCGCGCTCAAGGGCATCTTCACCAACGTGGTCAGCGAAACCGTCTCCTACGTCAACGCTCCGCTGCTTGCCGAGCAGCGCGGGGTCACCGTGCGCATGCTCACCGACGCCGAATCGCCCGAGTACCGCAACGTCATCACCCTGCGCGGCGCCCTCGCCGACGGTTCGCAGGTCTCCGTCTCGGGTACCCTCACCGGCACCAAGCAGATCGAGAAGATCGTCGAGATCAACGGCTACGACGTTGAGGTTCCGTTCGCCAAGAACCTCATCGTCATGCTCTACGCCGACCGTCCCGGGATCGTCGCCGTCTATGGTCGCGAATTTGGCGAGGCCAACATCAACATTGCGGGCATGCAGATCGCCCGCCACGAGGCTGGCGGCAAGGCGCTCAGCGTACTGACCGTCGACTCCGAGGTCCCGGCCGGGCTGCTCGCCTCGGTGCGTGCCGCGATCGACGCCGAGATCATGGTGGAGATCGACCTCACCGACTAGGTTCGATCAGAACGGATGCGAGTGGGGGCCTGCACTGCAGGCGCCCACTTCGTGCCGAAGTACGGCGAATCCGTGAGCTGGCGCAGCGACGGGTGCTCCGGTTTGGTTGACTACGAATCCTGAGGCAGCAGCCGGCCAATCAGGGCGATCAGCCGCGTCATCGATTCGTCGGTGTGACTGGATGGTGTGATGTCGTGCGCGGCGAGCGACGAGTTGACGTAGAGTCCGTCGCTGATCAGCATGATGGCCTGCGCCGTATCCGGGTCATGCACGTCGTCTTCGATGACCGAGAGCCAGCGTCGGCGAATGTCGCTGAGCACCTGAATAGCCCGAGGATCCCGGCCTTGGGCGAGCCGCGAACCGGCGATATAAGCGCGATCAAGCGGACTGCCGGTGTGCACCGAGGTGCGAATGAGGTAGTCGACCGGTCCGGCGGGAGCTGTGCGAATGTTGTCGGCGTCCTCGCGCGCGAGCGCGTCGAGACGGGCCAACAGGCCGTCGACCAGGGCGTCCTTCGAGGCGAAGTGATAGAGCAAGCCGCCCTTGGACACCGCGGCTGCCGCTGCCACAGAGTCGAGTGTGGCGGAGCGTTCGCCACCCTCGACCAGTAGCTCCTCAAAGGCGTCGAGCAGCCGATCCCGCGTGGGAGCGGATGGCGCGGGGGCAGGTTTCGACGTAGGGGCCATGGTAACGAACACGCAGACTGTCGGTTGGGCATAAGAAGCGGACTGGACAACTATACCGTCTAGCCGGTACAGTCAAGGTTGATGTTCCGCCGATGGTGGTCGAAAAAAGTACCCAGAAAGTGAACGAGATCGTGTCTGCCCCCGCTGGTCCCACCAATCCCACCGTGCTGCCCTCCGTGCTGCCCACCGAGTCCCGCGTCGCCGAGGACGAAGCTCTCACAGCCAGCGCAGGGACACCCGGGGGAGCGGCCTCCGCCCTGCCCGTGCAGCACGACCGTCGCCGCTGGTGGGCGATGGCCGTGCTGATGCTGCCGGTGCTGCTCGTATCGATCGACAACACCGTGCTCAATTTTGCGTTGCCGGCGATCTCCACGGCCACCCTGCCGACCGGTGTGCAGCTGTTGTGGATGGTGGACATCTACCCGCTCGTGCTCGCCGGGCTGCTCGTGGCCATGGGGAGCCTGGGCGACCGCATCGGGCGACGTCGTTTGCTGCTCATCGGCTCGGCCGGGTTCGGCGTGGTGTCGGTGTTTGCGGCATTCGCCCCGAGCATCGAAGGCCTGATCATTGCCCGGGCGGCGCTCGGATTCTTCGGCGCGATGCTCATGCCCTCAACCCTGTCGTTGCTGCGATCCACCTTCGTGGACCGTGACCAACGCCGCCTCGCCATCGCCATCTGGGCTACGGGCTTCGCGGCCGGCAGCGCGCTCGGGCCCGTGGTCGGTGGCATCCTGCTCGAGCATTTCGCCTGGGGCTCAGTGTTCTTGATCGCCGTTCCTGTACTGCTGCCGCTGCTCGTGCTGGCACCGATTTTGGTTACCGAGTCGCGCGACCCGCACCCAGGGCGCATCGATTTTCTCAGCATCACTCTGTCGCTCGGCACCATGTTTCCGATCGTCTTTGGCATCAAGAGCATCGCCGAGAACGGTGCGACCTGGCTCACGCTGGCCCCGATCGCGCTCGGTCTGGGCCTCGGCGTGTGGTTTGTGCGTCGCCAGTTGCGCCTGCCGAACCCGATGCTCGACATGGGCCTGTTTCGGCGCGGCGCGTTCAGCGGTGCCGTCGGTGTCAACCTGCTCAGCGTGACGGCCCTCGTCGGCTGTCTCTTCTTCATTTCGCAGCACCTGCAACTCGTGCTCGGCCTCTCACCGCTCTCGGCCGGCCTCGTGCTGGTGCCCGGCCTGGTGGCGATGATCGTGGCCGGTTTGCTGATCGTGCCGATCGCCCGCCGGGTACGCCCGTCTCGGGTGGTGCCATTGGCGCTGCTGATATCCGTCGCCGGGTTCGCGTCGATCGCGCTGCGCGGCGGACAGATCGATGCCTTCTCCATCGGCGTGGCCTTCGTGCTGCTCGGCATCGGAATCGGCGCTGCCGAGACCGTGTCAAACGAACTGATTGTGGCGACGGCACCGGGCGATAAGGCGGGAGCGGCATCCGCTGTGTCCGAAACTGCTTACGAACTGGGGGCGGTACTAGGCACGGCGGTGCTCGGCACCATCCTTACCGTGTCGTACCGCGCGGCGGTATTGCTGCCCGAAGGCCTGAACGCGGCTGAACGGCTTGCCGCAGCCGAAACGCTGGGCGGAGCCGTGGCCGTGGCCGAGCAGCTGCCACACGGGGCGGCGCAGCAGCTGCTCGTTTCCGCGCGGCAGGCTTTTGACAGCGGTGTGGGAATGACCGCGTGGATCGGTGTTGCACTCGTGCTCGGTGCGGCCGTCGTAGCGCTCGTCGCGCTGCGCCGGGCGCGCTGACTACAGGTCGTCGATCGAATTCTCGCGACGTGTGACCTGCTCGCCGTTCGCGGGGTCGGCGATGGTGCGGGTCGTGCTCACGCTGTTGCGGCGACGCGTCATCAGCACGATGCCGAGGATCGTCACGAGCGCGCCGGCCGCGAGCAAAATGTAACCGACGAGCTGCAGGTCCACCCCGGTGACGGTCACGTCGAGGGCCCACACCAGAATGGCGCCGACGACCAGTAGAAAGATTCCCAGTCCGATACTCATGATTGCCCACTTTCAGTTGGTAGTGCGCTTCGCTCCAGCCTAGGCACTTCGACGAGAAAGGTAAGGTTTGACTAGAAGCAATTCAGGTGATCGTTGACCGGTTCGGAGCCGCATGTCTCGTACTATCAAACTCGCTGTCATTCCGGGAGACGGGATTGGGCCGGAAGTTGTCGCAGAGGCCGTCAAGGTGCTCGGCGCTGTCACAGCCCGCGACGACGTCACGATCAGCACGAGCATGTTTCAGCTGGGCGCAGCGCGGTTCCTCGAAACCGGTGATGTGCTCACCGACGCCGACCTCGCATCAATCCAGCAGCACGACGCCATTCTCCTCGGCGCGGTCGGCGGCGTTCCCGGTGATCAGCGCCTGAAAGACGCCAATATCGAGCGGGGACTGCTGCTCGGCCTGCGCTTCGCCCTCGACCACTATGTGAACCTGCGGCCCTGCACGATCTACCCCGGCGTCACGAGCCCGCTCGCCGCCCCCGGCGTGGTCGATTTCGTTGTCGTGCGCGAGGGCACCGAGGGCCCCTATGTGGGCAACGGCGGCGCGATCCGCCGCGGCACTGCCCAGGAGATCGCCAACGAGGTATCCGTGAACACCGCCTACGGGGTGGAACGCGTCGTACGGTACGCCTTCGAGGTGGCCCAGAGCCGCGAGCGCAAACGCCTCACCCTCGTACACAAGACCAATGTGCTCGTCTTCGCCGGCAGCCTGTGGCAGCGCATCGTGAACGAGGTGGCCGCCGAGTACCCCCGGGTTGAAGTCGATTATCTGCACGTCGACGCGGCGACGATCTTCTTCGTCACGAACCCGAGTAGATTTGATGTACTCGTCACCGACAACCTCTTTGGCGACATTCTCACCGACCTGGCAGCGGCAATCAGCGGCGGCATCGGCCTGGCAGCCTCCGGCAATATCAACCCGACGGGCCGCTTCCCCAGCATGTTCGAGCCTGTGCACGGCTCGGCGCCCGATATCGCCGGCCAGCAACTCGCCGATCCGACCGCAGCCATCCTCTCGGTGGCACTGCTGCTCGACCACCTCGGGCTGACGGATGCCGCGGCTCGCGTCAACGAGGCGGTGGCCGACGACCTGCGGCGGCGCAGCAACCTGATGCGGCGCAGCACCGCTGAGGTGGGCGACGCCATCGTGACCCTTTTGACAGACAAGGTACTGAAATGACCGTGACTTTTCCCCTGACTTTTGCCCTCACGCCGTCGACAGGAGCGCGCGCCAAAGCCGACCGCGATGAGATTCTTGCTGACCCGAGTTTCGGTAAGCACTTCACCGACCACATGGTTACCATCGACTGGTCGATCGAAGCCGGTTGGCACGACGCCCGCGTCACCCCCTACGGCCCGTTGATGCTCGATCCCGCCTCGTCGGTGCTGCACTACGGGCAGGAGATCTTCGAGGGCCTCAAGGCCTACCGGCACGCCGACAACTCGATCTGGACCTTCCGGCCCGAGAAGAACGCCGAGCGGCTGCAACGCTCAGCCCACCGCCTCGCCCTTCCTGAGTTGCCGGTGGAGGACTTCATCGAGTCGGTCAGGCAGATGATCGCGATCGACGGAGACTGGGTGCCGTCCGCGCCCGAGACCAGCCTGTACCTCCGCCCGTTCATGATCGCCAACGAAAGCTTTCTCGGGGTGCGCGCCGCCCAGAAGGTGAGCTTCTACGTGATTGCGAGCCCGGCCGGTGCGTACTTCGCCGACGGTGTGGCCCCGGTGAAGATCTGGCTGTCGACCGATTACTCCCGCGCTGGCCGCGGAGGTACCGGGGCGGCCAAGTGCGGCGGCAACTATGCTGCGTCGCTGCTGCCCCAGATGGAGGCGTATGAGAACGGCTGCGCCCAGGTGCTCTTTCTCGACGGCGAGACCGGAACGAACGTCGACGAGCTCGGCGGCATGAACGTGTTCTTCGTGTACGGCACCGACACGATTGTCACGCCTCGCCTGACCGGATCCATTCTCGAGGGCGTCACCCGCGACAGCATCATGCAGCTCGCCCGCGACCGCGGTATGACCGTGGAAGAGCGCGCGGTGACGCTGGCAGAGTGGCGTGATGGCGTCGCATCCGGTGCCATCACCGAGGTTTTCGCCTGCGGAACCGCCGCTGTCGTCACCCCGATCGGCCAGCTCAAGGCCAGGGACTTCACGATCGGCGATGCGGATGCCCCGGCGGGTGCGGTCACCCTGTCGCTACGTCAGGAACTCACCGACATTCAGTACGGGCGCGTGCCTGACCGTCACGGCTGGCTCACCCGCCTAGACTGAAGCTTTTGGCCTTTACGGGCGGGAATGAGACACGTGAAGATCGCACGCTACAGCTACCAGGGCGCCATCGCATTCGGCATCGTTGACGACGACGAACTGGTCGTGCTCACGAGCGACCCGATGTTCGCCGGATTCGACACAACCGGCGACCGGGTGGCCCTGGCCGACGTGAAGTTGCTCGCGCCGGTGATTCCACGCTCGAAGATCATCGCGGTGGTGTCTTCTGAGGCGTTCCTGCTGCGGCCGAACACCACTGTCGTCGGCCCCGGCGACGCTATCGTGCTGCCGGCCGCCTCCGATCGGGTCGAGGTCGACGGCCAGCTTGCGATCATCATTGGCAAGATCGCCAAGAATGTCTCGGTAGCGGATGCCGCTGGTCGCGTCTTCGGCTACACCGTCGCGACGGTCGTCACCGCCGCCGACCTCGCTTCGGCAACCCGGGCCGGGGCCTTCGATACGTTTCTCCCGCTCGGCCCGATCATTGAGACGGAGTTCGACGAGGCAGCCACGTCGCTGCGCGGATTGATCAATGAGGAGGAGTTTCAGGCGGTCGACCTCGGCGACGACGACCGCACCACCGAGGACGTCGTTGCTGCGCTCGTGTCCTTTGCCTCAAGCGTTTTCACGCTGCTGCCGGGCGATGTGATTCTAGCCGGTCCGATGGACACGCCGGCAGACGTCGTCGACGGCGACACTGTCACGATGTCGATTGAGGGCATCGGAACACTCGTGAACCCCGTGGTGCGCCCGGCCTGATCCGAGCGGTGCTTGGCTCCGAGTCCACCTTACGGAATCGGGCCCCTGATCGATCATGGGCCCACGTTCGGGGCCCAGGCCCGGAAAGAACGAAAGCCGGGCGCGCGGATGTACGGCTCAGACCGTCTTGGTCCGGCGGGCCCACCCTATGCAACCGGGCCCATGCTTGATCATGGGCCCACGTTCCGGGCCTGGGCCCGGAAAGCAATAAGTCAGGGGCGCAGGGCGGCCAGGGCCAGCGCTACGTCTTCTTCGTCATTGAAGAGGTGAAAAGCTACGCGAGCGCGACCGGCCCGGCCCGAGGCGGTGAGGCCGGCGTTGGTGAGGCGCGCGAGGTCGCGGCCGTCGGCATCCGGCCAACTGATGATGGCCTGATCGAGCCGGGGCAGCCCCAGACCGTCACAGAGGGCGTTGCCGAGGCCGACATTGTGGGCGCGCACCTCGGCCAGCTCGAGGCTGCGGAACAGATCGATGGCCGGCTCTGCACCGACCCAGGCCGGCCAGGCCGGCGATACGTCGAATCGGCGGGCATCTTGGGCGAGCGTCATTGCCGGCCCGTAACAGGATGCCCACGGGTCGTCTCCGGCATACCAGCCGGCGTTGATGGGGTGCAGTTGCGCCGCGAAGGCTTCCAAGACCGTGAAGAAGGCTACGCCGCGCGGGGCACCGAGCCATTTGTAGCTGTGGCAGATTGTCGCGTCAAATGCCGCGGCGTCGACCGGCATCCACCCGGTTGCCTGGGTCGTGTCGCACAGGCTGAAGGTGCCCGTAGCCTGGGCTGCGGCTCGGATGGCGACGCTGTCGGCCACGGTGCCTGTGGCGGACTGCACGAGTGAAAACGCCACGAGCCAGGTGTTTGCAGTCAGGCTCGCAGCCAGGTCGGCCAGCGCTACCTGCCGCACGGTCACGCCGCGGTGGGCCTGCGCCAGAAAGGGAAACACCATCGAGCTGAAGTCGCCAATCGGCAGCACCACTTCGGCGCCGTCGGGAATGCTCGCGGCTACCAAGCCCGCCATAACCGAGGTCTGCGAGCCGATTGCCACCCGGTCGGGCGTGACGTCGACGAGGTCGGCGTAGCCGACGCGCACGCGCTCGACGACCTCGACGTAACGCGAGGCGCTGGCCTCTCTGCGGGCCCAGGCCTCACTGTCGGCGCGCATCGCGGCGATGGTGGCGTGCGTCGGCAGCCCGAGAGTGCAGGCGGCCAGATAGCCGCGACCGGACGTGTATTGCGCGCGTGCGTCGGTGAGGCTGAGGGTGCTCTTTTGGTTTGGTGCGCGGGTCATGATTCCAGTGTGACGAGGTGGCATCCATAGGACAACAGCCGTTCCTTCGTAATCCAGCAGGCAGGCTCCCGCAACTAGAATCATGAGTAATGTCTGACACCACTGCACACCCGTTTTCTACCGCCACCGGAACCGACGTTCGCGTGCGGTTCTGCCCCTCGCCGACCGGAACGCCCCACGTGGGCCTCGTTCGCACCGCCATGTTCAACTGGGCCTACGCCCGGCACACCGGCGGCAAAATGATCTTCCGCATCGAAGACACCGATGCCGCCCGCGACAGCGAAGAGAGCTTTCTGCAGCTCGTCGAGGCCATGCGCTGGCTGAAGCTGGACTGGGACGAAGGCGTCGACGTCGGCGGACCCCAGGCGCCGTACCGCCAGTCCGAGCGCTACGACATCTACCGCGGCGTCATCGAGCAGCTCAAGGCAAGCGGCCACATCTACGAGAGCTTCGTCACCGGCGAAGAGATCGAAACCCGTAACCGCGACCTCGGACGCGACCCGAAGATGGGCTACGACAACTTCGAGCGTGACCTCAGTGAGGAGCAGAAGGCCGCCTACCGGGCCGAGGGCCGGTCCCCGGCACTGCGCCTGCGGGTGCCGGACACCGAGCTCTCCTTCGACGACCTCGTGCGCGGCGAGATCACGTTCCCGGCCGGATCGTTCAGTGACTTTGTCGTGGTGCGCCCGAACGGGCATCCGCTTTACCCCTTCGTCAACCCGGTCGATGACGCGCTTATGGGCGTCACCCACGTGCTGCGCGGCGAAGATCTGCTCTCGTCGACCCCGCGCCAGATCGCGCTGTACCACGCGCTCATCGACATCGGCGTGACCACCTTCGTGCCCCGCTTCGGCCACCTGCCCTACGTCATGGGCGACAAAAACAAGAAGCTCTCCAAGCGCGACGCTGAGGCGAACCTGTTTCTGCACCGCGACCGCGGTTTCATTCCCGAAGGACTGCTCAACTACCTTGCGCTGCTCGGCTGGTCGCTCACCCACGACCGCGACGTGTTTTCGATCGACGAGTTTACGGCCGCGTTCGACGTCGTGAACGTCAACCCCAACCCGGCCAGGTTTGACTTGAAGAAGGCTGAGTCGATCAACGGCGACCACATTCGCCAGCTGGAGGCGTCAGACTTCGCCGCCCGGCTGGTGCCCTATCTGGTGACCGCCGGCGTGCTCGGCGACACCCCGAGCGCGGCCGACCTGGCCCTGCTCGCCCAGGGCGCACCGCTTATTCAGGAGCGCATCGCGCTGCTCGGCGAGGCCCCCGCTATGCTTGGCTTTTTGTTCGTAACCGGCGCCGACCTCATACTCGAAGCGGATGCCCTCGCCTCGCTCCCGCAGAACGCCGCCGACATTCTCGGCTCGTCTCGCACGGCGCTCGAAAGTATTCCTTCAGCGGAATGGACCACCGAGCGGGTGCATGAACTGCTCGCCGAGACGCTCGTCGTGGGGCTGGGCCTCAAGCCGCGCGTGGCCTTCGGTCCGCTGCGTGTCGCGCTGTCGGGCCGCAAGATTTCGCCGCCGCTGTTTGAGTCGATGGAAATTCTCGGTCGGGCCGAAACCCTCGGCCGCCTTGATCGGGCACTCACGGTGACGACGACTGCTTGACACTGAGCTGGTGGGGCTTCGACTCGCCGGGGGACACCTCGGTTTGGCCTCTCCAGCCCGAGTGGGCTAGGCTACTACTCGGCCCGATCTTCGGATTAGGCATTGGGGTATGGTGTAATTGGCAACACGGATGATTCTGGTTCATTTGTTCTTGGTTCGAGTCCAGGTACCCCAGCTTTAGCCCCTGAGTTTTCGCGGAAACCAGGGGATTTCTTGTTTCCAGACACACCGTTCACGGCCCAAAGTGCCACTTTGGGTGCCAAAAACGATTCCCAGACGCCAATTTGGGGACAGCCATGGCGGTTAGCCCGGCCAACTACGCGTTGCTGCGTACAAGGTCGGAATGCCGTGTCGCACCTCATTGTCATGACCGATGATGACGCACAAATCATGACCGGGCAGCAGGTCGCCGACCTGTTGCAGGTCTCGCCCCGCACGCTCAAGAAGTGGCGGCAGACTCGAACCGGGCCACCGTATCGACGCATGGGCCGCCACGTGAGACACCTGCGCCGCGAGGTTCTCGCTCTGTTCGAGGCTTTGGCCATGTATGCCTAGGCGGCGGATGCGCACGGGCGAAGTCGGCACCATCCGCGTTGTCGTTCTGGCGAACGGACAGACCCAGGCACATGCACGCATGCGGGACGAGTTCGGGACGCTCCATCGGCTAAAAGGAACGCGTGCCACCGAGGTGGAGGCCCGCCGTGCACTCGATGACCAGGCCGACCTGCTCCGAAATGGCATCGCGGGGCTGTCTTTGGCCGCGAACCTCGCCGGCCGGCGACACCGCCGCGCGGTGGCGCTCCCGCATCCATTCGTAGCGGCTCGATATTCCCTCAGTGCGGGCGTCAGGCAGCCTGTGCACGTGGCCTAGCGGTGTCGTGGGTTGCGTCCTCCCTTGCCCTGCAATTTACCGTGCCCCGCGAACATAGTGCGCACCTCTACACGGGCACGCAATGAACTTCCTCGTGTCGGTTGACAGCGTCCCTCGTGATAGGTATCGTCTACTTCACACGAAAACATCACAACATCACAAGTACGTAACATGAGAACTTGTGGGCTCCGGCAATGTTGGAGTGAATTTTCCATTCGGAACTGACAACGATGTCTGGCTCTCAGCCAGCATCAAGCGCCAGCGCCAGTTGCGGTACAGAGATCTACTCACCTCGGCAAATCTGCCGAACAGTCCGATAGGAGCGTCATCCACATGCGCGCAGTCGTTTTTGAATCAGCCGGAAACCTCACTCTTGCCGAGCGGCCGGAACCGACCGCAGGCCACAAAGAGGTCATCATCGAGGTTGCCGCTGTCGGCGTCTGCGGCACCGACACCCACGTGTTCGACGGTGAATTCGAAGGCACCATCTTTCCGCTGGTTCCAGGCCACGAGGCCTCGGGCATCGTCGTCGCCATCGGCGCCGGTGTGACCCACGTCGCAGTGGGTGATCAGGTTGCCGTCAACCCCAGCACGACCTGTGGGGAATGCGAATACTGCCTCACCGGCAAGTCGAACCTATGCCGAGCCTGGAACGGCCTCGGAGTCGTGGCTTCCGACGGCGCCTCACAGGAACGATTCACTGCTCCCGCCGCCAACGTCTTCAAGCTCAAGCCCGAGACGGATGTCTACCAGGCGGCGCTCATCGAGCCGCTCGCGTGCGCGATTCGCGCCTACGACATTTTGCCGCGCAAAATGAGCGAGCACTATCTGGTCTACGGTGCCGGCACGATGGGCCTTCTCATGGCTCAGCTGGCGCCGCGCGCCGGCGCAGCCAGCGTGACGATCGTGGACCTCAACGAGGGGCGCCTCGCCACTGCGCGTGAGGTCGGAATCGACAACGCCTACACGAGTGCCAACGATGCCGGCCGCGAGAAGTGGGACGTTGTCATCGATTGCACCGGCAACATCCGCGCCATTGAAGACGGTCTACCCCGCGTCAAAGCCGGTGGAACCTTCCAGCACTTCGGCGTGGCGCCGGCCGAAGCCATGGCAAACTACTCGCCGTTTCGCGTCTACCGCGATGAAATCTCGATCGTCGGAACGATGGCCGTGCTCAATTCCTTCGGACGCGCGGTCGAGATGTTCGAAGCCGGCGCGATCAAGAGCGAACCTATGATCAGCCACTCCTTCACACTTGAGGATTACCCGCAGGCGCTCGAGATGTTCCGTAAGGGGACAGGTCGCAAACTTCAGATCCGCCCGAACGACTCGTCCTCAAAGGTGTTTCACGCGTGAAGAATCAATCGGTGAAGAAGCGTCGCGCACTGTGGGTCGGAGGGATTGTCGTCGTGCTGGTCGCGATGGGGTTCGGCACGAAGGTCGTGACGGGTGAGGAATTAGCGGCGTCGACACCGGTCGAGTTCAGCGCCGCCGAATACGGTGCGACGGAATTTCCGATCGTGCAGGCGGCAGTGATGAAGAATGCCCACGACCTGGCTCTGGTCTCGACGGCTCTGGCGGATGACGCGGAAGCGGCAGCGGAGAAGTACGGCGTCGTCGAGGGGACATCTTTTCCGGTATTTTCCGTCTCCTTCACGGCGATAGCGGGTGCGGCGGACGTGCAAGGAATCGTTCCGTTCACCATTGATGGGGTGCCGGCCGAGGTGACGGTGCGTATGCAGACCGGGCCGGCGATCAGTGGGACAGACCTGCGGGACGCGACCGGGACCATCCACTTTCCTGACTTCACCAACCAAATCGAATATCAGGATGCCGGCGCGGCGCTGAACGAGGAGCTGAAGGCTGAGGTGCTGTCGAACATTGTCGCAGCGGACCTGGCGGGTAAGTCGGTCACGGTCACCGGGGCTTTCCAGCTCGTCAATCCCGCGTCGTATCTCATCACGCCCGTCGATGTCGTGGTGAACTAAATGTCGGTAGTTGACGTTCGTGTCGATTCCGACGATGTAGCGCTGAGCGCGCGTGCTGTCGTCAAACGCTATGGCGGAGTGCACGCTCTCAAGGGCGTCAACTTTGACATTGTGCGTGGCAAGGTCACGACCCTGTTCGGTGAGAACGGCGCCGGAAAATCGACGCTGATGAAAATTCTCTCCGGGGTGGAATCGCCCACCAGCGGAGAAATTCGCCTGAACGGCGAGGTAGTTCAGTTCGCGTCGTCGGTGCAGGCCCGCGATCTGGGGATTTCGATCATCCACCAGGAACTGAGCCTGTGCTCGAACCTGAGTGTGCGCGACAACATCTTCATGGGACGCGAGCTGACCACACCACTGGGTGGCGTTGACTTCGCCGCCGAGGATGCGGCGGTGCGGGTGGTTATGACGGGACTGCAGGAGGAGATCGCACCGGGCACGCTGTTGTCAGAACTGCGCCTGGGGCAGCAACAAATTGTGGAAATCGCCCGTGCCCTCTCGGTCAACTCCCGCATCCTCATCATGGATGAGCCCACCTCGGCGCTGAGCGCAACCGAGGTGGAGGTGCTGTTCAAAGTCATCAACGATCTCACCACCGCCGGTGTCTCAATCGTCTACATCTCGCACCACTTGGAAGAGGCCTTGCAGGTCACCGACTACGCCGTTGTGTTGCGAGACGGTGAAATCGTCGCGCAATCGCACGCCGAGCACATCAATCTCGACTGGATCGTCGAAAACATGGTCGGCCGCAATTTCGACCTCGGTAAACCGCCGACCGGGTACGAACTGGGACCGGTCGCCCTCTCCCTGGACGGCGTGAGTGTCGCCGATGCGACCGCTCCCGATCGTCTGCTCGTCAACCGGCTGTCCCTGGACGTGCGAGCGGGGGAGATCGTGTGCATTTACGGTCTCATGGGTGCCGGTCGCACCGAACTGCTCGAAGCGGTCGCCGGCCGAGTAGCCGTCGCGGAGGGAACCGTCAGCCTGTTGGGTGAGAACCTCGGTAATCTTCCGATCGCCGACCGTATTAAACGGGGTCTGGGGCTCGTTCCTGAAGATCGGCAGCGTGATGGCCTCGTGCAGTCGATGTCGGTGGGCCATAACCTGTCGCTGGCCAGCCTGACCACCCTGGTGAAGAAAATGTTCCTCTCCCGGACCCAGGAAGACGCACTGGTGCAGACCCAGATCAGCGATGTCCGGGTGAAAACCGACGGCGGCAATGCCCCGATCGGATCGCTCAGCGGCGGAAACCAACAAAAGGTCGTCATCGGTAAAATGTTGGCAACGAACCCTCAGGTGATCCTGCTCGATGAACCCAGCCGAGGAATCGACGTCGGTGCGAAGGCTGAGGTGTTTGGGCTCCTCGCCGGCCTCGCTACCCGCGGCCTCGCCGTAATCTATTCGACCTCCGAGGTAGGCGAGTGCCTGAGCATTGCCCACCGCATCATCGTGATGAACAAGGGACGCATCGTCGCGACCTTTGGACCCGATGCCAGCAAAGAACAGATCATGGCTGCGTCCGGTGAAGCCGTGATCGCCGAGTCCCCGAACGGAAACGACTAACTCATGAGCACCACAACAAAAACACCATCGAGGGGTTTGTCCTCCCTCTTCTCAGACGGCTTCGACATTCGCGCCGTGCTCCTGCGCGGGCGGGCATTCTTTGCCCTCATCGTCATTATCATCGTGTTCTCGGCGCTGTCACCCAACTACTTCACCGTCAACAACCTGCTGCAGATGTCGGCACACGTGGCCATCTTCGCCGTGCTTGGCCTCGGTATGCTCATGGTGATCTTGAACGGTGGCATCGACCTCTCGGTCGGGTCGACCGTGGGACTGTCGGGAATTGTTGCCGGCGCTCTCATGCAGGGAGTAGAGATTCCCGCCCTGGGGCTCAAACTCTTCCCCTCCGTGTGGGTCGTCGTTCTCCTCGCGCTGGCCACCGGCGCCTTCGTCGGGTTCATCAACGGAGTCCTCATCTCCCGGTTCAAGGTGGCGCCTTTCGTCGCCACCCTCGGCATGCTCTACGTCGTTCGCGGCGTCGCGCTCCTGATCACGGGCGGCCTCACCTACCCGGCACTACAAGGCCAGGAAGCCCTCGGCAACACCGGATTCAACATGCTCGGCTTCAACCGGATCCTCGGCGTGCCGACCGGCGTGGTGATCATGGTCGTCCTGGCTATCCTCGCAAGCGTTCTCCTGAATCGCACCGTGTTCGGCCGCTGGATTTACGCATCCGGCGGCAACGAACGTGCAGCGGAACTCTCCGGTATCCCGGTCAACCGCGTCAAGATCCGTGTGTACGTCCTCAGCGGTATCGCTGCAGCTGTCGCCGGTGTGATCATCGCCTCCGAACTCACCTCCGCCAACCCCACGGCCGGAGAAACGTTTGAACTCACCGCCATCGCAGCCGTCGTGATCGGTGGTGCCAGCCTCATGGGAGGCCGCGGCACCGTTCGCGGCACGCTCCTGGGCGCTTTCGTCATCGGGTTCCTCTCCGACGGTTTGGTCATCATCGGAGTCTCCGAGTATTGGCAGATGATTTTCAAGGGCGCCGTCATCGTGCTCGCCGTTCTCCTCAACGCCGTTCAGTACAAGGGACGAAAGACTCCTGCGGCAAACGCTTCACCCCTACCGACTTCCTCGCCTCGTGACACTCCGGCCACAGCCGAAATCGCGACCGAGAAGATCATCGGCTGACAGCTTCGTCATCCGATACCTAACCCAAGAAATGGACAGCAACATGTTTCGCAAAGCAGCAGCAGCGTTTGCCGTGGTGGTCTCGACCGTCGTCGTACTAGCCGGATGCTCGGCCACGCCCACCACAACGACAAGTGACGACACCGCGGCCGGCGGCCTGATCAGCATCATCGTCAACGACCTCGCCAACCCGTACTGGACCGCAGAGGGAGAAGCAGCGAAGGCGCAGGCAGAGAAGCTTGGCTACACCGCCAACGTCGCAGCCCACAAGGCCGATGCAAAGGCGGAGAGCGACCTGATCGATACCGCAATCACCAACAAGTCCGTCGCTATTGTGCTCGACCCGGCCGACGCCAGCGGTTCCATTGGTGCCGTGCAGAAGGCCACCGATGCCGGCATCCCCGTGTTCCTGGTCAACGCCGAGATCAACGAGGAAGGCATCGCCAAATCGCAGCTCGTCTCCAACAACGCTCAGGGAGCAGCTCTCGGTGCGGCCGAATTCGTCAAAGCAATGGGCAGCACCGGCATTTATGTTGAATTGAAGGGAAAGCCGTCGGACAACAACGCGGCGACACGATCCAACGGCTTCGCTACCGTTTTGTCGCAGTACCCCGACATGCAGCTCGTGGGCCAGGAAGTTGCCAACTGGGACCAGAAGGAGGGTCACGACAAGATGCAGACGCTGCTTGCCGCACACCCGGACATCACCGGCGTAATCGCCGGGAACGACCCCATGGCCCTCGGAGCGATCGCTGCGCTCAAGGAAGCCGGGAAGCTCGACTCCGTCGTCGTCGGTGGTTTCGACGGCTCACCCGACGCAGCCGTCGGCGTTGAAGATGGCAGCCTCGCGTACAGCGTTCTTCAGCCGGTCGTCACCTTCGCAACAGCCGCAGTCGACCAGGCAGACTCCTACCTCAAGACTGGAAAGACGGGCGCCGCCACCGAGAAGCAGTCCTTCGACTGCATTTTGATCACCACCGAAAACGTTGGCAAGTACACGTCGTTTGCCCTGAGCGAGTAACAGCACCACTGGCCCCGGGACGATACCGCCATTGTTGTCGGCGGTCGTCTCGGGGCCCAGCGCCCTCAAAAGCGTCGTCGCTACGGCGAAAGAGACATTCGTTCATTACCCCACTGATTTCAGCATCGCCCCGGAGGGCGCTTCACATGACCTACCTGTATAACGACCCGGTTCAGTTTGCGGATGAGTGCATCGACGGCTTTGTCGCCGCGAATTCCACGTTCGTGCGGAAAGTTCACGGTGGGGTGGTGCGGGCCTCCCGCACCCCGACGGGTCAGGTCGCTGTCGTTATCGGGGGCGGTTCCGGTCACTATCCGGCCTTCGCGGGCTTGGTCGGCCCCGGCCTCGCACACGGCGCCGCCATGGGCAACCTCTTCGCTTCGCCTTCGGCGCAGCAGATCTACAGGGTCGCAAAAGCAGCAGCAGGCGGAGCGGGTGTGTTGTTTACGTACGGAAACTATGCCGGCGACGTTCTTAATTTTGATCAGGCCCAGGCCCGGCTCATCGCGGAGGGTATTCCGTGCCGAACGGTCGTAGTTACCGACGATATCTCCAGCGCCTCTGAACCTGAGTCGCACAAGCGTCGCGGCGTCGCCGGCGATCTAGCTGTGTTTCGAGCTGCAGCGTATGCGGCCGAACGCGGCGACGACCTGAATGCGGTCTGGACCCTCGCGAACCGGGCCAACGAGCACACACGCTCATTCGGAGTGGCCTTCAGCGGATGCACCCTCCCCGGTGCGTCCGCACCGCTATTTACCGTTCCCGAAGGCCGAATGGCGGTGGGCATGGGCATCCACGGCGAGCCGGGTATCAGCGAACAGGACCTCCCGACCGCCCACGGCCTCGCCGAGCTGCTCGTGGAGGGTCTCGTGCACGCCCGCCCGGCGACTCTCGATTCCTCCGCCGGTGCGCGTGTCGGTGTCATCCTGAACGGCCTGGGCGCGGTGAAGTATGAAGAGCTGTTCGTGACCTACGGGAGTGTGTCAACACTGCTCACGGCGCAGGGAATGGAAATCGTTGACCCTGAGGTCGGCGAGCTGGTGACGAGCTTTCAGATGGCCGGCGTCTCCCTGACCCTCTTCTGGCTCGACGCAGAGTTGGAAGAGGCCTGGAAATCTCCCGCCTACACGCCGGCCTATCGCAAGGGGCTCGTGAATCGCCAGGATGTCGATCGGGACCTGATCACGATAGTGGACGTTGTCGAGGACGCCATCCTCCCCTCCAGCGCAGCGTCGCGCGCCTCCGGCGTCATTGTGCTGGACAGCATCCGTGCCATCAAGAACATGATCGACACCAACGTCGAGGAATTGGGGCGGTTGGATTCGGTGGCTGGAGACGGCGACCATGGAATCGGAATGCAGCGCGGTGCGAGCGCCGCCCTTCTCGCGGCAGAGGATGCGGCCGCCCACGAAGCCGGTGCTGGCAGCATCCTCTCGAAGGCCGGCGATGCCTGGGCGGATCGGGCTGGTGGAACCAGTGGTGCGCTTTGGGGCCTCGCTCTTAATGCCGTAGCCGCTGAAGTAGGGGACGTCGCAGCCCCTACCGCGACAGTACTTGCGTCCGGCGTCACCGCCGCATTGGCAGCGATCGCCCGCTTCGGCAAGGCGCAGTTGGGCGATAAGACCATGGTCGATGTGCTTTCACCCGTCGCCATAGCCCTCACCGAGTCGGCCGAACACGGTCTGACCGCCCGGGATTCGTGGAAGAGTGCAGCCCTGATCGCCGCCGAGGCTGCTGACGCCACATCGCAGCTACTGCCAAAAATTGGCCGTGCCCGTCCGCACATGGAAAAAAGTCTCGGAAGCCCCGACCCCGGAGCCGTATCTCTGGCACTGGCGATAGACGCCATTGCCGCGGTAATGAACAGCCAACAGAAAGTAAGTCAATGAGCCAGAAATTGCGCCTGATTATCGGATCCGACGATGCTGGATTCGCCTACAAAGAGATACTGAAGGCCGACCTCGAAGCTAGCGACCTGGTCGAGTCGGTTCTCGACGTCGGCGTTGACGCCAGCAACCACACTGCCTATCCGACGGTGGCAATCGCCGCCGCCGAACTGATCGCCTCGGGTCAGGCCGATCGTGCGCTGCTCCTGTGCGGCACCGGCCTGGGCGTCGCCATCGCGGCGAACAAGGTTCCTGGTATTCGTGCGGTGACGGCCCACGACAGCTACTCGGTGGAACGCGGAGTATTGAGCAACAACGCGCAAGTTCTCACCTTTGGACAGCGTGTCGTGGGGATTGAACTGGCTCGTCGTCTCGCCAAAGAATGGCTGACCTACACCTTCGACGAAACGTCCGGGTCGGCGGAAAAGGTCGCGATTTTATCGACGTACGAAGACAATGTCACCGTCTAGCGTGTTGCTGGGCGTCAGCCTCAAGATGTACTTCGACCACAATCGCACCCGCTCCTGGTGCACCGAAGTTGCTGAGCTGGCACGGCGCCACGAATCACTGGTGAGCGGTGCCGTCACCCTCGTGGTGCTCCCCGGATTCACCTCACTCGCGACGACCGTTGAGATCTTCACCGGAACCGGAGTCTTGGTGGGAGCACAGGACCTCTTCTGGGAGGACCGTGGAGCCTTTACCGGCGAGGTGAGTGGCGCAGACCTGACTGACGTCGGATGTACGTTCGTTGAAATCGGTCATGCGGAGCGGCGAGCACTCTTTGGTGAAGGCCCAGCCGTGATCGCCAAAAAGCTTGCTGCAGCTGCGCGAAATGGCCTCACGCCGATTCTGTGCGTTGGGGAAGCATCCCTCGGAACTCCACGCGAAGCTGCCCAGGCGTGCATCGAGCAGCTTAATGCTTCCCTGATCGAAATCAGTCCAACGGACCGCGGAATGCAAATTGTCGTGGCGTACGAACCGGAATGGGCGATCGGAGCAGCTGAACCAGCTCAAGCGGACTATGTGGCTGCGGTGGCAGTTCTCCTGCGCGACTGGCTGGCCACGCGACTGGGCGAGGGCAGTGCCCGGGTCATCTATGGAGGGAGCGCCAAACCGGGGCTCCTGAGCGAGTTGGGCGGATCGGTCGATGGACTCTTCCTGGGTCGTTTTGCGCACGACGCCACGGCCCTCAGGCAGATTCTCGACGAAGCGGCGGCGAGATCGCACCAGCACGCGAATCTAAAATAAGTACAAACAACGCTTTCCAAACGAAATCAATGCGGGAAAGAGTGACGTGAACGCAAACTCAGTCTCCGATGACAGCCGCCAGTCGCGCCAGCTAGCCCGACAGCGGGCGATCAGTGAAACGGTGATGGCCGAGGGCGCAGTGAGGATCGAGGACCTCGCCGAGCGATTTGATATCAGTGTGATGACCGTGCATCGCGACCTCGACGAGCTGGAAGCACGGGGACTTCTTCGAAAGACGCGGGGGCAGGCCACAGCGCTGTCGACGAGTCTCGTTGAGTCGAGCGACGTCTATCGTTCCAACCGACAGGTTGCCGAGAAGGAGTCCCTCGCCCTCGCTGCCCTGGAATTCATCGAACCCGGCCAGTCAATCTTTCTCGACGATTCAACAACCGTGCTGCAGCTGGCCAAGTACCTGCCGACCCGAGCACCGCTCACGGTCATCACCAACGTGTTGACCCTGATGAATGAACTAACCGGCATGCGTGGCATCAGCCTGGTCGCCCTCGGCGGCGACTACTACAACTGGTGCAGTGCATTTCTCGGACGCATGACCAACGAGGCGATCCAAAAACTTCGTGCCGATGTTTTCATCATGTCGACCTCGGCTATCACCGACGATGTCTGTTTTCATCAGACACTGGAAACAGTGGATACCAAGCGCGCAATGTTCGAGTCCGCGGCGACACGAATTCTTCTGGTGGACCACACCAAATTCGAAAAGCGCGCCCTACACGCTCTCGCCGAGCTGACCGAGTACGACATCGTCATCGTGGACGCCCAAACGGCGCCCGAGCACATTACGAGGATGCGTTCGAAAGGCATCCAGGTCGTCGTAGCCCCCAAACTTGCCCGTGCCGACGGCACATCGGCGGCTCGTCACTAGTAGAACTGAACTGCTTTAAGAAAGGCATCATGAATAGTCTCCCGTCAACCATGCGCGCGAGCGTTCTGCTCGGTCCGAAGTCACTCGCGGTCGAAGAGCGGGCACTTCCGGCGCTTGACGACGATCAGGTCTTGGTCGAAGTAACCGCGGTAGGCGTCTGCGGATCTGATGTTCACTTCTGGCACGATGGTCGTCTCGGTGACTGGATCGTTGATGAGCCGCTCGTTCTCGGACACGAATCCGGCGGTCGAATCGTTGCTGTCGGGCGCGCCGTCGACCCGGAACGGGTTGGTGAACGTGTGTCCATCGAGCCGCAGCGGCCGACGCCAACTTCCCGGGAGACCCTGACCGGTCGGTATAACCTCGACCCGGACATGCGCTTTTATGCCACCCCCGGAGTTGACGGTGCCTTCGCGCAGTATGTGGCCATTCAATCGCACTTCGCTTGGGCTGTGCCCAACACTGTCAGCGACGATGCGGCGGCACTTCTCGAGCCCCTGTCGGTGGCGATCGCCACCGCGCAAAAGGGCGGCATGACCATCGGCAGCCGTGTTCTCATTACCGGTGCCGGTCCGATCGGCATCATCACGGCGCAGGTTGCTCGAGCCTACGGGGCCAGCGAGATCATCATCTCGGACGTCAGCCCCGCCCGTCGGGCACAGGCGCTCGCCTTCGGCGCGACCCGGGCAATCGACCCGCAAGTCGAAGAAATCTCGATGCTCGGACTTGAGGTGGACGTTTTTGTAGATGCCTCGGGTGTAGCAAGCGCCGTGCAATCGGGCCTTCGAGCCGTTCGCGCCGGGGGAGTCGTCGTGCTCGTCGGAATGGGCGCGGGCGAGATCGCCCTGCCGATTTCCGTCATCCAGAACCGTGAACTCATCGTCACGGGAATCTTTCGGTACGCCAACACCTGGCCGACGGCCATCGAATTGGTGAGTCGCGGCCTGGTGGATCTAGATTCCCTTGTCACCGGTCACTTCGACCTCGACCAGGTTGACGCTGCCCTCCGGTCGACGACACAACCGGGTGTTCTAAAATCTATCGTGACCCCGAACACGAGCGCGCAATGACGACGGCACCTGAGCGACCGGTGCTCTTACCGAGCAACCAGCCAGCGAACAGGTTTTATGCGGGTGGGTCCAAAATTCGCGCCTTCCGGCACGAGGAGGGAAGCACCGATCATGTTCCCGAAGATTGGGTTGCATCGACCACGACGATTTTCGGTGAGGCGGACACTGGGCTGACCGAGTTGCCGACTGGGGAACGACTCCGAGACGCTATCCTCGGCGACCCGGTCGGTTGGTTGGGTCGCGACCACCACGCACAGTTCGGTGCCGACACCAAACTGCTCGTCAAGCTTTTGGACGCCGGCCAACGCCTCCCCGTACACATTCACCCCTCCCACGAGTTTGCCCAGGAGCATTTGGGGGCGGGGCACGGAAAGGCCGAGGCCTGGTACGTGGTGGACGGTGGCACCGTGCACCTGGGCTTCGCCCGTGACGTGTCAGCGACAGAGTTGAGCGATTGGGTGCGGGAGCAGAATGTGGACGCCCTGCTGGGCGCTATGCACCTGCTGACTGTGTGTGCAGGAGACTCTATCTACGTGCCACCCGGCCTGCCACACGCGATCGGTGCCGGTGTCTTTATCGTTGAGGTGCAGGAGCCCGAAGACATGTCCATTCTGCTGGAATGGAAGGGCTTTGCGATCGATGGACCGCGGCACGGCCACCTCGGGATCGGTGCCGAGAAAGCCTTGAAGGCGACCGATCGCCACGGGTGGTCGATGGCGGAGCTCGAAACGCTCCTTATCCATGATGGCACCGGCGTGCACACCTTGGCGGCGCAAGCAGGTTCCTACTTTCGTGCGGAGCACAGGTCTGTAGCGGGGGAGACCGTGCTTGACGCCGGCTTCAGCATTCTTGTGATCCTCTCCGGTGAAGGACAACTTACGGCGGCGAACGGCTCCCGCGCCGTTCTCGCGCCGGGTCTCACGATCCTGACGCCGCACAATATCGGTAACCTCACCATAACCGGTGAGCTGACGCTCCTCCGGTGTCGACCACCGCTGGGTCAGGTGCCAGACTCCATCTGAGCCTGCCGGGACGAGGGAAAACACTGATGTGACCAAAAACGCGCCAAGAAACCCGCGCTGTGATTGGAATCCGCTTGGAATGCCGCGTCGCACCTTACGAGCGATCGTTAGCGGTTCCGACTCCGAAGCGGTTCATTCGCCGCGCCGGAGTGGGAGGCTTTCGCGGCTGCCTGCTTGAGCGCGCCTGCGCAGGCCTCGGTATTTTGGCGTGCGGTTGAGGGATGAGGTGCACTGTTGACGCCGAACCCAGACAGGGGCAATAGCGCCGAAAGTTACTCGCGGTAAATGCAAGGGAGCAGAACGACCGACCGGCGGCGAGTCCGTATCGTCGAGGTTCGGCAGCGTATTCGTCGGCAAATATCATGGAGCAGTTCCGCCGCAGCTGTTCAAATATGACCTGTCGGCTAAAATTGGAGCGACGTTTGTCGACCGATTACCACTTAGGAATTCTGCCCATGAAAACTCGCAAAGTAGCCATCATCACTGGAGGCTCCCAAGGCATCGGAGCAGGTCTAGTGTCCGCCTTTCGCGGACTCGGCTACGCCGTCGTGGCCAATTCACGCTCCATCACAGCGTCCGAACATTCGGACGTCATAACGGTACCCGGAGATATTTCGGACCCCGCAGTAGCCGGTAAGGTCATCAGCACCGCGATGGAGAAGTTCGGCCGAATCGACACGCTCGTGAACAACGCCGGAATCTTCATCGGCAAACCATTCACCGAGTACACCCAGGAGGACTACAACAACATTCTTCGGGTGAACCTCGGGGGCTTCTTCCACATTACGCAGAAGACCATCGCGCAGATGGTTGAACAGGGGGCGGGCCACGTGGTGAACGTGACAACGACGCTTGTTGAATACGCCAATTCCAGCGCTCCGTCGGCTCTCGCCTCGTTGACCAAGGGTGGGCTGTCTTCCGTCACGAAGTCCCTGGCGATCGAGTACGCTAGCCGCGGTATCCGCGTGAACGCCGTTTCTCTCGGAGTCATCCACACCCCCATGCACCCGGAAGAAACGCACGGAGCCCTCGCGGGTTGGCACCCGGTCGGACGGATTGGCACGGTCGATGATGTCACCCATGGCGTCCTCTACCTGGAACAGGCCCCGTTCGTCACGGGAGAGATCCTGCACATCGACGGCGGACAAAGCGCCGGAAGCTGAGGCATGATTCGACGAGCAGGCTGAGCTGGCCGTCTCGTCTTCGACGATAGAAGAACGCACGGGAGAGGAACCGATGATCGCGCTTGATAGCATCGCCCAGGTTCGCATCTTGACGGAAGTCTTGAATGGGTGGGCGAACGGAATCCGTGAACATGAGCCGGAACGTGTCGCGTCCTACTTCACCGAAAACGCTCTATTTCAGGGCGTCGCGCCGACGCATTCGATTGGCAGGCTCGGTGTGATCACCTATTACGACAGGCAGCCTGTAGGGCTCAGCCCCGCATTTCGCATTCTGGAACACCGCCAACTCTCTGACGCAACATTGATCTCGTATCTCGATGTCGACTTTACCCATCCTGATGGTGACGTCATTCCCGTTCACCTGACGGCTGTTCTGCAACACGTCGATGATTCGTGGCTCATCAGTCACTACCACGTTTCACAAGTCGAGTCATAGCGGGAACCCGGCCGGGCAGAAACTAACGTCAGCTTTCGACCGGATTGGAGCCCCTCGGCTAATTAGTCAACGAGGCACGGCTCAGGTCCGGACGAGCGGGATGAAAAGCTTGGTGGCTGGACCGGCATCGCCATGACCTCATCCCAGGGATGTGAAGCCGAGCTGTCGGCCTAACCGCTGGATTGGACACCGCAGTCGCGTGATGCCTGTGTCGTCGCGATAGTGGAGCGGCCGCAAGCCAGACTCTGACAAACAGCTTCAGGCAAGGGTTGTAGTCGACCAGGGCCGAAATAGAGCAGGTCTTGCAGAGGCTTTGCGCAAACTGGAGGACCGTGAAATGGTGGACCGCACAGTGTTCACCGTCGTGTCCGTGCCTGCTTAGGGAAAAACGCGAACAAAGCGCTCGTTTATGTCTGTGGTTGGCCAAGGCAAGACCGGTCGGTTCACAGCAGCTGGTACATTGACCAATCTTGAGGAGTCCACCATGAACGCAGCCATGCCGGTGATAGTTTTTGATGTCAATGAAACCCTCTCGGACATGTCTCCGATGGAGAATCGTTTCGTAGAGGTCGGTGCCCCGGGCTACCTGGCTCGCATCTGGTTCGCAGCCTTGCTGCGGGATGGGTTCGCCCTCGCGGCGTCTGGGGGCAGCGAGAGATTCTCCGTGGTGGGCGCGGAAATCCTGCGTGCTTTGTTCCGCGACGTCACCTTGACCAGCACTGTCGACGAGGCGATAAGCCACGTCTTGGACGGCCTCGGGGCATTGAAGCTGCACCCGGACGTTGCAGACGGGGTGCGGGCGCTCAAGGATGCGGGATGTCGCCTCGCCACCCTCTCCAACGGGTCCGCGCAGCTGGCCCAGAACATGCTGACCGCGGCGGCGATCCGGACTGACTTTGACGCCCTCCTCACTGTCGAGGATGCGCCGCAATGGAAACCAGTCGGTTCCGCCTACCGCTACGCGGCGGAAGCTCTCGGAGTTCGACCAGCCGACATGCTCCTGGTCGCCGTGCACCCGTGGGACATCCACGGGGCAGCTCAGGCGGGCTTGCGCACTGCCTGGCTGAACCGAAACGATGCACTCTACCCGAGCTATTTTGCGACACCGGATTACACCGTTCCGAAGCTCAGCGAGCTCGCCGAGCGCCTTTTGGCTTAGGAGGTCTGTGCTCGGTGGGTGAATTTACGTGTGTATGGATGCGACGCCGCAACTCACCCCACGATTCTCATCTATTGGGAGCGTCGTCGTACGCGCCCTCGACGCAGTCATCGCGCTCGTCTGAGGATAGTGAATCTGGTAACAAACAGCACGGAATGCAGGCACAATGAATTATGGACTCAAAGCAGGAAAAGAATGCTGTCGACGATATGGTTCGACGGCTTGAGATCAGATACGCCGATTTGCCTGCGGATCGGGTGAAAGCAGTCGTGACGGAGTGTCACGCTTCCCTCTCTGACAAACCCATCCGGGACTTCATACCGGTACTGGTTGAACACGCAGCGCGGTCGCAGCTGCGCGCGGAGCGGAACGCACCTCCCCGCGCGGCCTAGCGTCGATTCGCTGCAGCGAAACGTCCTACTCGGGCTGTGAGCCGGGCTTGACCTTGGCCGAGGAGCGAACGTGTTTCCAGAGCTCGGCAAATACCCGCGCCGGCTCAGTGCTCGGTGCGTACGTTCCTATCGGGGCGCGTTCGGCGCCCATCCGTTCGATCACGACGGTCGCCGGAACGACGAGGTCGATCACTTCGGGGTGCTCGCGCGGCAGCGCCTCTGCGGCGGATCGGTGCACAAGCTTGCGGCGATCCACCATCGAAAGGAATGCAAACACTTTGGGCGGCCGGTTTGATGTCGCGATGATCTCGTTGACTTGAGCCAGTGAACGGAGCGAAAGCGGCGACGGTACCAGGGGGACAAGGGCAACGTCGGCCGCGTGGAGTGCGTTTTCAGCCACGAGGGACGCGCCGGGAGGGCAATCGAGGATCACGACATCGTATTGGTTCGAGACCGATTCCAGTACCCTGGCGATTCGCTGCGTCGACTTCTTGGCTGAGTCAAGGAGCAGGTCGAGATTTCGGTAAGTGTCATCCGCTGGCAGCACATCGAGGTTTTTATACGCGGTCGGCCGGATGACAGCATCCGCGTGGCTTTTGCCCCGAATGAGGGAATCCACGCCGCCCTTGACTTTCGCTTTGACGTTGAGGAGATACGTCGCGGCGCCCTGCGGATCCAAGTCCCACAGCAGCACCCGGCACTCGTGAGATGCCTCCCAGGCGAGATTGACCGCCGTCGTTGTTTTGCCGACCCCACCCTTGGTGCTGTACACCGCGACCGTCTTCATGAGCCAATCATAGGAGTCAACCTGGTGGCGCCGGAGACAGTGTCAACTCAAGACCGTGTCGTGTTGGAAGCGCCCTCAGTGGCCACGTGCGGTGGGTCCCAGCAGGGTACGAGTCCAGGACTCTCCGCATTCTCCGTCTGGAGCTTTGAAGGAGCCGGTGAGAGGCGACTTCGGTGTGCAATAGGCTGCTAATTGCCATTAATTTCTCATCGAATACACAGGTGATGTTCACCCTGTGTTGGCACAAACCAATCTTGGGGAGATCACGACATTTATGTCGCTTGAAAACACGCCGTCGACCACGCCACCAAATCCATTTCAGGCCGGATCGATACCGCCGACTCCGCCTACGCCGAACCAACCTGTAGTGAATTCAGCGCCTGCTCAGCCCGTGCTCACGCAGGCCAACCCTTATTCTGATGCGGCCGGGCAGCCGCTCGCTCAGGGGCCGAGTGGGCCGAACGCGTTTTCCGTGATCGCGCCGCGCGCGTGGCGGGGAGCCCTCGCATCCGCTGGAATCGGGTATGGGGCAGCGTTTGTTGTCGCGCTCCTGACCGTTGCCCTGACCGGGCTTCTTACCGGCTGGGAGATGTTCTCGGCTGGCTGGCTTGTCTCCGGTCCTGTGCAGTTGGTCGCAATGGCAACATTTGGCCAGCTTGGCGCCTCGGCAGAAGTCGAGTACATCATCTCCTTCGCCGGAAGTGTCACTGTGGGAGTGCTTCCGCTGCTGGTACTAGCCGCTCTGCTGGCTGGCAGCTATCTTTCCAGTCGGTTCGTGGGACGCGGCGTCTGGCAGGGCTCATCGGCCCTCATCCTGTCGGCCGTGTCCGGGCTCACACTCGCAATCGGGGCGACAGTGCTGGCCGCCGTGCTCCCGGTGCAGTTCCCCGATCTGCAGTTGGGCATTCCTGTCGGCTCAACCTCCGCGGCATCTGTCGGTTCGTTCCTCGGCGCGCTCGTCATCGGATTCGTGGTCTCCTACGTGGCCCGGCTGCAAGCCACGGACGGATGGTCGCGTCTTCTCGTCCGCGCAACCTGGCTACCGTTGGGCACCGTGCGTATTGCCGGCCTGCACCTCGGCGCATTTATCGCCGTGCTGGCGGTCGTGCTCGCTATTATTACCCCGCTGTCCGCGGCCGACGAATACGTCGGAGTGCTTCCCGTGTTCTTGCTTACCTTCGCCATCAACGCCGTCGTGATCGGCATGTTGGGCGCGTTTTCCGCCGATCTGAGTGATTTGGACCGCGTGCTGGCCACTCTGGGCGGGGCGTCCAACGAGCAGACGCAGCAAAACCTCTCCGTTTTCAGTGACGGAGTCTCCGGCTATATCTGGCTTATCGTGCTGCTCGCCTTGATTCTGGCAGTCGTCGCCTCGCTGCTGCTCGCCGTTCGTCGCAATCGAGTGCGCCCGGCACCCCAGTCGTGGCTGGCCACCATCGCCACGTACATGGTCTTCGGTTTGGCGTTGCAGCTTCTTGGCAGCGCTCTAGTCACGGCGTCGATGACCGCACCCGAGAATGCCTCGGCGTCGGGAACAATGGGGCCCGCTGCGTGGACCTTTCTTATCTTCGCCATCTGGGGTGCTGGTATCGAGGCCCTGACGCGCTTCGTCGCACCGGTTATCTTGGCCTACGCGACGCCAAGAGCAATCGGTGCCCTCGTCAAGTTATCTGGTCAGGAACGCTTGTTGCCCGTTGCGCCGACGGCACCGCTCGTGCCGGTTGGAACCGTTACAGCTGGCGCGGCCTTGCCTGCGGCAGGGACGGGGTACGGCATCGATCCCGCCACTGGCTATCCCGTCCCTGTGGTCACCGCGGCCGGCCAGCCGGGTGCGGTACCGCCCGCGTTCGCGACCAGCACCATGTCTCCGGCCACGGCCAAACGAGTGAAGATCGGCGCCATCATCGTCGGTGCTGCTGCACTGCTCATCATCGCGGCAAGTGTGGCTGGCGGAATTGTGCGTTCCTCGGTCTTTGGCCCGCAGAATGTTGCGACCGCTTATCTCGACGCGCTAGAAAAGGGCAACGCCTCGACGGCTCTGAAACTGCTCGAGTCTTCAGCGGATGCCGGTGACGGCATGCTCTCCAACGACATTTTCGGGCTGGCGACAGATCGCATCGAAGACGCCGCCATTTCGGAGGTCACCATCACCGAAGATGTAGCCCAGATCGAAGTGCACTTCAAACAGGGCGGAGTTTCTGACTCTGCCGTGCTGACGCTCACCCGCACGAGCACCGACTGGTTGATTGCCGATAACTGGTCCATTCTGAACGCCGAGCCTGGTCGGATCGACGTCTACATACCGACCAGACTGGGCGACGTGGAGCTCGAGGTGAACGGTATGTCGGTCGGTACAACGAAGGACGACGGGCTGACCCTGCCGGCTTTTCCCGGCACCTATGAAGTGGCCATTCCAGCCACGGACTACTTCGAAGAATCATCGGTGACCTATGTCGTGAGCGGGCTGCTCGGGGGGTACGGGGAGTTCGAGTCGAGCGACGACGCGTTCACGGCCACCCCAACGGCCGAGTATGAAACCGCCGCCCTGGACGCCGTTAACGCGCTGATCACGACCTGCCTGGCTGCGGGAGACGCCGCGTCTGACGACTGCCCGAACATGGGGTACATCTCCTCCTATTATTCCAACGTCGCATACACCCTCGTTACAGCGCCCGACCTTACCGTGGATCCGTCGTACGAGGACGGCGGCTTGACGGTCTCCACCGACACCTACGGTGTCGTGAGTATGGAGTACGACGTCAACTATGGTTTCTCTTCCGAGATCCGTCATGAGACCACTGAGAACTACCTCACGATTAGCGCTGAGGTCAACGTCGTCGACGGCGAGGTCGTGGTGACCTCAATCTACTAACCGAGCGGCGGGGCAGTTGAGGTTCGGGTTCGGCTTACGCCGAACCCGAACTTCTCAAACCCGTGTGGGCATTCTTGCCACCCCCAATCAGGGGGCGTCTGAGGATGTTTCATGATATAGATTAACGCGAGGGAAATTCTCCGGTCGACTCGCGGCAATCAAGTCCGGCGAACCTACCAACTGCGTGTCTCTCAACCTAACTGCAAAACGTTCCACATTATTAATCGCCGTTAGCGTAGTGATAGGTCACGGAGGGCGTGATGGACATGACACAACCCCGAGGTGAGGACGACGCCCGGTTGTCAAGTCACGACGGAATGAGTGCTGAAGAGCCGACTTTGAGCAACGACAGTTATTCGAATGCGCAAAAGTATGTCGCTGACAAGAACATGTTGGAACAGACGGTGAGCTTGCAGCATGCCATCTTCAACAGTGCCAACTTTGCGTGCGTCGCTACCGATGCCAAGGGCGTCATACAAATCTTCAACGTCGGCGCGCAGCGCATGCTCGGCTACAAGCCCGAGGATGTCGTGAATACGGGCGTGCCAGGGGATATGCACGACCCGGACGAAATCATCGCCCGAGCGGCGCGGTTGAGCGCCGAGTTTGGTAGCAAAATTCAACCCGGCTTTGAAGCCCTGGCCTACAAGGCGAGCCGGGGAATCGAGGATATCTACGAACTGACGACGATTCGAAAGGACGGGAGTCGCTTTCCGACCACGGTGTCGGTCACGGCCTTACGTGACGTCGATACGGAGATAATCGGTTATCTGTTGATCAGCACCGACGACACGGCGCGAAATCAAGCATCGATCGCCCAATCCCTACTCGATCAGCGGCTGCGCGACCAGCAGTTTTACACCCGGTCGCTGATTGAATCGAACATTGATGCGCTGATGATGACCGACACCAGGGGGGTTATCTCCGACGTGAACCAGCAGATGATAAAACTCACTGGGCGCACCAGGGACGAACTCATCGGCGCCCCGTGCCGCAATTTCTTCACCGATCCGGTAAGGGCGGACACGGCCATCCAGCGTGCTCTGACCGAGAGCAAGGTAAGCGACTATGAACTGACGGTGTGCTCCATAGATGGCGTCGAAACTGATGTGTCGTACAACGCTGCGACTTTCTACGATCGAGATCGGGTTGTGCAGGGTGTATTTGCATCGGCCCGTGATGTGACAGAACGCAAGCGGTTCGAACAAGCACTCCAGAAGACGAACATCGAGTTGGAACACGCCAGCCGCATGAAGACGGAGTTTCTGGCAACAATGTCCCACGAACTACGCACTCCCTTGAACGCCGTCATCGGCTTTTCAGAGGCTCTCAAGGATGGACTCATCGGGGAACTCACGGCGACGCAGCGCGAGTATATCGGGGACATTTATTCCAGTGGCCACCACCTTTTATCGCTGATCAATGACATTCTCGATCTGTCCAAAGTCGAGGCGGGGATGATGGACATCGAGCTGGAATCGGTCGATGTGCGGCGGTTGTTGGATCAAAGTTTGTTAATCGTGCGAGAAGACGCTCTGATCCGTGGGCTGCACCTCGTATTCGACGGAGCGGACGATCTGGGGACGCCGATGCTTGACCGACGCAAAACCAAACAAATCGTTTACAACCTCCTGTCAAATGCCGTCAAGTTCACACCAGACCTCGGTGCGGTCACACTCACGGCCAGAAGGGTTCCCCGCAGCGCGGTGGGCAAGATCGTCGGCTCCCGTCCGGTGCATGATTTTCCGTTGCCCAAGAGCGACGTCGATCATTTTCTGGAAATTCGCGTCGATGATACGGGAATGGGCATCTCGCGTGAAAATATGTCGAAGCTTTTTCTCGCTTTCAGCCAGATCGACGGCACCTTGGCGCGCAGGTTCGAAGGCACCGGACTCGGTCTCGCCACGGTCAAGCAGATGGTGGAGTTGCAGGGAGGCACCGTTGCTGTTGCCAGCGAGACCGGCGAAGGATCCAGCTTTGCCATCTGGCTTCCACTGGGTGCAACCGACGACCAGGCGCCAGCTTGGCCGGTTGAAACAAAAGCATCGAGCTCCGACGGACTGCCAGAAGCATCGAAAACGTTGGAACCGGCTTCCGGCCCGGTCGGCCAGCCCAAAGCTTCGGCGCGCCGCGACCCCGTTGGCGCGGTCAGTGTGGTGGGAACTGGAAGACTGCCCACTGTCGCCAACTTGGCGGAAGCGGCGCCGGAAGCGGCGAAGGAACGGGCCCTCACTAGTGGAGACGAAAGCAACGCGGTTGCGTCCGCGAAGCAGGTCAAAACTGACTCTGGGATCGAATCATTGGACACGACGACAGAGACTCTTTCCGATGTGGCCGAGAGTATTCAGCAAGCGCCCGCAGGTGAGGGGGAAACCGACAAGCACGTTGTTCTTGTAATTGAGGACGACGCCAAAGGGGCCGAGGTTCTTCGGCTTTTACTGGAGGCTGAAGAGTTTCGGGTCATCATCGCGCGCAGCGGTGAGGACGGTTTGGACCTTGCCCCGAAACAGCGTCTCAGCCTCATAACTCTCGACATCCGTCTGCCGGGAATGGACGGTTGGGGTTTTCTGATTCGCCTGCACGAGTTCTCAGATCTTGCAGCCGTTCCGATTGTGATCATTGCGGGGGAGACCGATGTGAGCCTGGCCTTGACGCACGGTGCGGCCGCCGTACTGGAGAAGCCGATCAGTCGACAGGCGCTGCAGCAGTCCTTGAAAGCGCTCGGCCTCAGCCCTGACGCCCGGCGCACCCGACGCATTCTGGTCGCCGACGATGACCCCGAAACTGTTGACGTGATCGCACGCTTTCTGACTCGTCCGGAGTATGCAGTCGAGCGCGCTTTCACAAAAGACGAGGCCATCGAGATGGCGCAACGTTTGCATCCGGATCTGGTGTTGCTCAATCTCATGATGGAAGGGTTCAGCGGCTACGAGGTTGTGTTGGCGTTGCAGAGCGATGAGGCCACCGAACATATCCCGGTGTTGATCGTGTCTGGCAAGCCACTCACGAAGCAAGAATCGGCGGCGGTTGACAGTGACCCAACCCAGCCGGTGCGCGTACTCGGTACAGAAAAGTTTAACCGAGCGTCTTTTATCGCCGAGGTCAAGCGCGCTTTAAAGTCTGGTGAACTTTGCGACGACCTGAAAGGTGGGTAGCGATGTGGCCAGAATTCTCATCATTGAAGACAATCCCATCAATATGAAGCTCGCCACGCTGCTCGTGAACCGGGCGGGCCACACGACGTCGGAGGCCGTCGATGCTGAGAGCGGTCTATTGCTCGCTCGAAATGAACTGCCAGATTTGATTCTGATGGATATCCAACTGCCGGGAATGGACGGGTACGCCGCCACGGCCTTGCTGAAGAGCGACCCCGCCACCGCCGAGATTCCGGTGATCGCCCTGACAGCGATGGCCATGTCTCGGGATCAGGACCGGGCGCGCCAGGCTGCTTGTGACGCCTACATCACTAGGCCGCTGCACTATCAGGAGCTTCAAGACGCAATCAACTGGCTTCTGCCGCGGGCTGACGATGAGGACGCGTCGGAAGGAACGTCTTCAATAATAAGCAACGGTTCGAGCCCGATGGAGTCGTCTTCTGGCTTCTCGGTGCGAGACCGGTTAACGGTCGAGGATTTCCCCACAGGAAAAAGGGCGATGACACTTCGCGCCCCGGATGCCACTCGTATTCTCGTAGCCGGTGGTAATCCGACCCAACAAAAACTCATTTTATGGCAGCTGAACCTGCTCGGCTACGAGGCCGACCTGGCGGATAACGGTGCTCTAGCCCTCGAGTTGTGGACAACGGGCGACTATCATCTGTTGATAACTGACCTCCAAATGCCTCAGATGAACGCCTTTGAATTGGCTGCAGCCATTCGAGCGACGGAGGGGCCAGGTGTACATATGCCGATCCTGGCCATGACGGTTAGCGCGGTTCACGGCGATGCCGACTATGCCCGCAGGGTCGGTATGAACGATTACCTCATACGTCCCCTGCATCTGGCCAAGCTGCGCGCGGCCTTACTAAAGTGGCTGCCTCTGGAATCCGACCACCCGCATTGACGCCGTGCATCGACCACGTCTATGGGCCTGGGAAGATCAGGGTGCGGCGAAGCAGCTCGATCGTTCGGTTTAGCGACTCGGCCAAGGTGGTATCGGATTGTTGGTCAGTCGCATTCGGGTCGGCGTCGGCGTCGGACTCAGCTTCCGCGCCGGCGACAGGCTTGGTCGGGCAGGCACGAGCGGGCATCCATTGCATGGCCATAAAACGCGCGACGCCCATCATGGCGTGAGTGAGCAATTCGGCCTGCCCGTGTCGAAAAGCCCGGGCAGCATCATTTTCGGTGTCGACGGCGGCTCCGCGACCGAGGCGCAGGTAAACCAGCTCGGTGACCTCGGAGGTGACCCGGGCCATCCGCTCCATCTGCTCCTGCATGAGCTCTGGGTTTAGCCCAAAGATTCGCAGTCGGTCGGTGAAAAGACCGTCGTCGATGCCATCACGCGGGCCGATCGCGCTCATCAGGATCAGCACATCGGGCAGCAGATCATCTCCGGGGGCGGCGATAAATTCCCGGGCCCGACTTTCATCGATGGTGGGCGGTGCGGCGCCGATGATGGCTGCGTTCTTGGTCTTGAAATAGTTGAAGAAGGTGCGCTGGGAAATGCCGCTCCGGCTGCAGATCATACCCACGGTGACGTTGTCGAAACCGTGTTCCAGAACGAGGCTGACCGCACTTCTTTCCACGCGCAGCCTCGTCTCATGATGCTTGTCTTCACGACTTTGCGGGCGCACGGGTACCTGGGTGCGTGGCGTCGGGGTGTCGGTCATGCCTCGTCCAATCAATGGGTACAGGGCTACTCGTACCGCAGCGACTCGATCGGGTTCTGCTTGGCCGCGCGCTGAGCCGGCAGGGTGCCGGAAAGGAACGCGATCAGCATGACCAGCAGAATGACGAAGGCCACAGATGCCGGTTCAAACAAGAGGATGTTCAATCCCGGTAGCCCAGAGAGCAACCCCTGCGACAGGACGGCGCTCAACGCGGAGCCGAGCCCGATCGCCACACCGGCGCCGATGGCGCTGCCGAGGAATCCGATGACGATGGCTTCGAGGCTGAACAGGGTGTAAACCTTGCCGCCGCTCATGCCCATGGCCTTCATCAGGCCGATCTCGCGAGTGCGTTCCTGCACGCTCATCAGCAGGGTGTTGATAATGCCGAATGCAGCCGCGATCAGGGCAATGACGGCGAAGGCGTTGAGTACCCCCACGATGCCGTTGATCACCGTCTGCACGGCGCCCAGCTGGTCTTCGATGGTGCTCGCGGTGTAATTCTGCGTGGCGAGTTCAGCCTTGAGCGCGGTCACGGCATCCGCTGACAGCGCTGGGTCGAAGTGAGCCACGGCCACGCCGTAACTCGTGACGGCGGTGTCGATGCCGCCCGACTGCGCGTCGGCCAGCTCGGCTATCAGCGCGTCGTTGGCCCCGGCGCCCGCAGCAAGCAGGCTCTCGAGCGAGACGCCGACGACGGTGGCGTTCACGGTGTGCTTCGCGCCGAGAATGTCGGTGATGCCGATCGACACGGATGCCCCCACCGCGTCGTCCGCCGACGCGAACCCAAGCGGGGTCACGAAGGTGTCGGGCAGCACGAGTTGCGCTTCACTGGCGCTGCCGTCGAGTTGCGCGCCCGCGGTGAGGTTGGCCGTGGTGACGGCGGAGGTGGCGTTGATGCTGAACTCGTACTGCGAACCGGCGTACTCGATGTAGTCGGGCTGAACAGCGCGAATCGGATCGACCGACGTGATACCTGGGATCTCGCCAATTGTGGTGAGGTCGGAATCTGTCAGTGCTTTGGTTGTGGTGCCGGGCGGACCCTGTTGGCTGGAGACAGACGCTGAACTATTCGAGTCGTACTTGACCGGGCCGTCGCCGGCTGTCGTGGCGTCACTCGCCTGCGTGACGATGAACACGTCGGGGGAGCCGAGGGCGCCTACCTGAGCGTCGACGTACTGGGTGACGCCGGCGCCGACGGCGTTGGTGAGGGTGAGAGTGAAGGCGCCGACGAAGATGGCCAGAACGGTCAGCGTGGTGCGAAGCTTGCTGCGAAAAGTGTTGGAGATCGCGGTGGCGACAAGGTCTTTGGCTCTCATGCTGCGCCTCCGGCGGTGGTCGGTGCTGCTGCAGTCACCAGCGCGTGCGCCCCGGTATGCGTCGAACCGGCGTGCGCCACGATTAGTCCGTCGCGAATGTAGATCTGGCGGTCACAGCGGGCGGCGAGTTCCTCGTCGTGGGTGACGATGACGAGCGTGATGCCCTGGCTGCGATTGAGCTCGAACAGGATGTCTTCCACCACGGCACCGGTGGCGGTGTCGAGGTTTCCGGTCGGTTCGTCGGCGAAGATTACCCGCGGCGCATTGACCAGGGCGCGACCGATCACGACGCGCTGCTTCTGCCCGCCCGAGAGGGTCGTGGCTTTGTTGCCGGCTTTGTCGGCCAGTTCGAGCTGTTCGAGAACTTCCATGCCGCGGCGGCGACGCTCCTTGGAGCCCATGCCGGCGATCTTCAGCGGCAGGATGACGTTGTCGAGCACGCTCACGTTGGGGGTGAGAAAGAACTGCTGAAAGACGAAGCCGAACTCCTTATTGCGCAGTTCGTTGACCGCGCGCTTGGACAGCGACTTGGCCTCCCTGCCGGCAACCTGAAGACTGCCTTGGTCGGGCTCGTCGAGCAGCGCAAGCAGGTGCATGAGGGTCGATTTGCCCGAACCGCTCTTTCCGACGATCGCCACGGTCTCTCCGGGCGCGACCTGAACGGATACCCCCTTTAGTGCGTCGAACCGGCTCGCACCCGACCCATAGGATTTCTCCAGGCCCCGTGCATCAATTACCCACTCGGAGTCCATCGCGCTTCCCTCGCTTCTGGTGGCCGCATAGGCCACATTTTGCAGTAACTGCACTCTAAGTTGCAGTTGCTGCACGTTGACTGAAGGTGGGCCGTTTCCGAGTGGATACTTCGGTCTGAGTGGGTCTAGAGGTCGAGACTGTCGCCCGGTTCGAGGGGGAAGAACTCACCACCATTGAGCTGGGTGACATTCTGGAATCTCGCATTGGACAAATCTTTCCCGGCGCGGGAGAGCAGCATTTCATGGGTGGGAAAGCTGCGCTTGGGCTTGATCGCATCGATGAAGTCCATCGCTTCGCTGATTTTCATCCAGGGTGCTGCGGCCGGAACGGCGAGCGTGCCGACCTCGACCCCTTCGGGGATGGTGAAGGCATCGCCAGCGTAGTAGAGCTCGTCATTGACGAAAACTCCGACGTTGTCGATCACTGGGATCGATTCATGGATGACCGCGTGGGTAGCGCCAAAGAAGCGCAGGGTGAACGGGGCGACTTCCATCACGTCACCCGCCTGCACCGTCGTCACGTCGAGATCAGTGTCGACGGCGGCAATGGCCCGTGCAACGCCGGCCGGCGCGAAGATGCGCAGATTTGAGTTCATCTCGACGATGCGGCCCAGTTGTTCCGGAGTCCAGTGATCGGCGTGTTCGTGGGTGATGACTACGGCCACGGTGCCCGCCGTGCCCGTGAGCGCAGTGGTAAACGAACCCGGGTCCACGTAGAGCTTCTTGCCGGAGACTTCGATGATCAGGGCAGCATGCTCCAGCTTGGTCAGTTTCATGCCCTGAGCTAACTCCGATTCGAGTCGTGGCGCAACAGCATCCACTTTCTTGAATGATGTCAACAGTCGCAACGGCGCGCCGCGTGCGCTCAGTTTGGAAGAGCGCTCCGGTGTGTGGCATACTCGGTAAGTTGCAAAAACGGCCCCATCGTTTAGCGGCCTAGGACATCGCCCTCTCACGGCGGTAACGCGGGTTCGAATCCCGCTGGGGTCACAACTGCCCGGCAGCCTACTCTTTTGAAGGCGCCGGGCCTTCTTGGTTCACGGCGTCGGTGTGCCTGTATAGGCTCGTAGACATGGCCACAGTCATTCTTGTGCGGCACGGTCGCACCACAGCCAACGCTACCGGCGTGTTAGCCGGACGAACCCCCGGCGTCGGGCTCGACCAAGTGGGTCGTGACCAAGCTGCACGCACCGGGGAGCGGCTTGCTGGGGTTCCACTGGTTGGTCTGGTCTTGAGCCCGCTGGAGCGGTGTCAGCAGACCGCGGCCCTGATTCTGCAGCACCAGGCCGGTTCCCCGGCGACCTCCGAGAATGCGGACATCACGGAGTGCGATTACGGAGATTGGCAGGGCCGATCGCTCAGTGAGCTGGCCCTGGAGAAACTGTGGCCGGTCGTGCAAACGCAGCCGTCGGCCGTTGTCTTTCCCGGCGGAGAGTCGATGGCGACCATGCAGGCCCGGTCGGTTGCCGCCATCCGGCGCCAGGACGCGCTCTTTGAGGCGCAATTTGGGCCGGACGCCGTGTGGGTGGCAGTCAGCCACGGTGACATCATCAAGTCGATCCTGGCCGACGCGCTCGGTATGCACCTCGACCTGTTCCAGCGCATCTCCGTCGGTCCAGCCTCGGTGTCGATCGTGCGTTATGGGCCCAGCCGTCCGAACGTCATTGCCATCAACACCGATGCCGGGGACTTGTCCTGGCTGCGCTCGACTGCCGGCGGGGCCGACGCGCCGGTCGGCGGCGGGGCCGGTCACGCTGCGCCACAGACTGTGCGCTCATAAAATATACCCATGCCCACAATCGTCGAGGCCGGTCGACCCGCTTTGCAGGCGGTAGTGCAGAGCGCACTGCAATCGCAGTCCAGAGTGTTGAGCGCGGGAGTCAGCTGGCGCAGAGGCGCCAGAGCGAGGTGACCTCGCTTTGGCGCACCGCGTGCAGTGGGTCATTCGTGTCGGTCGCGCGAGTGTGCACGGCGGGCGCCTCGAGAGCACCGATCACCCGCAGGCCGGCCGCATCGATGACCTTCAGAAGGTCGTTGCGGGAGCGCAGCCCCACCAATTCGGCGAAATCGGAGAGCACGAGCCACACCTCACCCCCGGGCATCAGATGGCCCAGCACGCCGGCCAGAAATCCCTTGAGCATCCGAGAGCCAGGGTCATAGACGGCCGCGTCGAGCAGTGAGTGCGCGGTCGCCGGAATCCACGGCGGGTTGCAGACGACGAGATCGGCGCGCCCCTCGGGAAACAGGTCGCCCAGCTGCACCTCTATGCGCCCGGAGAGCCCGAGTTGCGACACCGTTTCTCGAGCGGATGCGACAGCTCGCGGCTCGATGTCTGTTGCGATGACTCGCGGCACGCCCCGGGTCGCCAGCACTGCCGCGAGCACCCCGGTGCCGGTGCCAATGTCGAAGGCTACCTCGGGTGCGGCCAGCGGCGCGTTCGCCACGAGGTCGACGTATTCACTGCGCACCGGAAAGAACGTGCCGTAATGGGGATAGATCGACGCAGTGAGCGCGGCGACGGGAATGCCCTTGGTGCGCCACTGGTGCGCTCCGATCGTGCCGAGTACCTCGTGCAGTGACACGACAGATGCCTCCGCGATGCTCCCATAGGCGTCGACGGTGGCCGCGACAACGTCGGGAGCCCGGCGCAATCCGATGATGTTGCCGGCCTGCAGGGGAACGAGCAGCAGACCAAGGATCCGGGCCCGATGCGAACGATTCTGCCGATACCGATAGAACAACTCGCCGGTCGTACGCTCAGTTTTGTCGGGACGTGGCCGCGTGCGGTGTTCCAGGGCCGTCAGAATCTGGCGGGCGTTTTGAAAGTCCCCGTTCCAGAGCATAGCGACGCCCTGCGAGGCCAGCCTGTAGGCGGCATCCGCTGTGATGGTGTCGTCAACGGACACGACGTTCCGGGGGGGCCGGAGCGCCATTGGCTGAACGCCAGAGTGCTGAGGCCGTGCTGCCTTCCTGGGCCCAGCGAACGTATGCGCGGTCGTTGGCTGCGGAAGTCATCGAACCCGGTGCATAGTCATAGCCTTCAACTATAGATCGCCAACGAGGGGTGCCCGCTGAATTCCGTACTACCGTGCGCCGCCGGCGGGGACGCACCGAGGGCTAACTTGTATATGTGGTGAGTCACCCATCTGCGGTGTAGACGGACGGTCTCCCCTCTTAGTGGGTGATTTCGATTTTGGGGTAATACCCATTGCATGCGCCAGTCTGGGAGTTCGGTAGTTCGACGACTCGTTGCTCTCCGTGAAACTCCATTGGGGGAATGGCGTACCTTGACGAAAGCACGATCCATGACATTTCGCACTTCACCGACCGGCAGGCCACCAGTTCGTCGTGCCAGGCACTCCGCCCCAACGCGACGGACGACGATTGCGATCCGATGGACCGGTGCTGTCGGGGTGGCCGTCCTGATCGGTTCAATGCTGGTCGGCGGCGTTGCTGCCGCCACTACCGTCACCGCGCGCCCCAACCTTGGTTTTGCGAACTCGTATGTCGTTCTAGGCAACTCGGCCGTCACGATCGGCCCGAGCGCCGTTGTCACGGGTACGTTCGGCTCCGACCTCGGAATGTCCAGTGAAACCGGCGCGTACACCAATGGTGGAACACTCGCCGGCGTGGGCGCCATCAACCTTGGCAATGCAGCGGCACACCGGGCCGAAGCAGATCTGACTGCCGCGCACACCGCGGCCCTGGCTCTCACCGGAGACTTCATCCTGCCCGGTGAGATCAATGCCAAGACCTTGCGGCCTGGTATCCACACTGCTGACAGCAACGTCACCCTGACCGGAACCGTGACTCTGGACGCCGAGGGCGATGCTGACGCCATTTTCATCATGGTGCCGCACGGTGCGTTCGACACTTCGGCGAACGCACGTGTTCGCTTGATCAACGGTGCGCAGGCAGGCAACGCGTATTGGTTCATCGGTGCTGCTTTCACTATTGCGGCCGATGCCGACTTCAGCGGGCGCGTTATTGGTGGCACCGCTGGCACTCTGTCGGCGAACTCCACACTGCACGGCCAGCTGCTCACGACGGGAACAGCGATTACCCTCAGTGAGGGTGCACGAATCATCAATGATGCCCCGTCGGGGACGGCCACCACAGACTGGGTGGATCAAAACCTCGGCGCCATGACCAACGGAGTGTCCTATTCCGACGGTCTCTCGGTCGCGTCGTCCGACACTAGATCCGTCGGCGCTGAAGACGTGGCCTGGGCCGTGACGGCGGGACAATTACCGCCCGGGATCACGCTGGATCCCGTTACCGGAACGGTGGCGGGCACGCGAACCGATTCGGCCCGCTACTCCTGGTCGATCACTGCCACGATCGTTGGCAATATGCGTATTACAAAGTTGTTTTCGACCGAGGACGTGAACGTCCCGACCGTGATGATCACCGGCGGGGCCACGCTCCTCACTAACGACCGGACACCGACGATCTCCGGTACGACCGACGCGCCAGAGGGAAGCGTCGTATCGGTGCTGATCGACGGCATTACCGTCACGTCGGTCGTTGCACAGGGTGCATTTTCGGTTTCCATGGCCGACCTCGGTNGGTTTCCATGGCCGACCTCGGTGCCGATGGAACCCACCTGGCCACGGTTACCATTACCGTCACTGGCGTGGCCGGAACGGCGGACCAGACCATCACGCTTGACACGACGGCGCCGACGGTGGCTATCGCCGGCGGTTCATCGTTGACGACGGCTGATGGCACGCCGACTATCTCGGGTACGACGGATGCTCCCGTTGGCACGGCGGTCGCTGTGACCGTGGCTGGTCAGATGTTGGCGACCACTGTTGTTGACGGTGGTACCTGGTCGGTGACGGCCGCGGCACTGGGCGAGGGCGAGC
>NZ_SOHN01000011.1:0-313224 GCF_004404025.1 Cryobacterium serini | reverse complement strand
CACATTCCGAACCCGGAAGCTAAGACTCTCAGCGCCGATGGTACTGCAGGGGGGACCCTGTGGGAGAGTAGGACACCGCCGGACTTAACTTAGAAACAAACAGAAAGGCCACCTTCGGGTGGCCTTTTTGCGTTAATCCGATCAAACACGACGAAGGGCCACGCACACTGTGCGTGGCCCTTCGTCGTTAACACGCTAATGGCGGCGGAGGCCATCCAAAGCTACGGCGAGTACGTCGTCCGCGAGGTGGCTGGCGTCCTCCGGGCCCTCGGGGCGGTACCACTCGGCGATCGAATTAACCATGCCGAAGAGCAGTCGTGTGACGACGCGCGGGTCGATGTCGCTGCGCAATGATCCCTCATCACGGGCTTCAACGACCAGAGCAGAAACCGCTCGGTCGAAAGCCCTGCGACGGGTGAGCGCCAGGCGCTCGACCTCCGTATTGCCGCGTACACGCAGCAGCAAGGTCACATACGGAAGCCGAGACGTCAATATATGTACGGCGCCGCGCAGCACGTAGGCCAGGCGGTCGATCGCATTTCCGGTCAGCGCACCAGACTCGAGCAGCACGCCCTCGAGGCCGTTGAGAGCTTCATCGAGGGCGAGCTGGAGCACTTCATCCTTGGAGGTGAAGTGATGGTAAATAGCAGCCTTCGACAAGGCCAAACGTGTCGCGAGTACTCCCATCGAGGTCGCGTCGTAGCCGAATTCGTTGAACGCGGTGACGGCGATCTCAAGAATGGCGCGCTGGTCGTAGCCGGGACGGCCGCGTTTGGGTGGGTGTACGTCAGGCATAGGACTTGAGTCTCTCACGCAGACGTGCCGGCCGAGACCGGTTAGCGCAGGTCGTAGACGCGTTTGTGCTTTCCCGTACTGCGCTCCAGGGTGCCCGGTTCGACGACGAGCACGTTCACGCTTGATCCGATCCGATCCTTGATCAGGGTGATGAGCAACGCACGGGCAATGGCAGAGGCCTCATCATTGGCGTGCTCGTGTCGCTCGATGCGTACGGTGAGCTCGTCCATGCGCGACGGTCGGGTCAGCTCGATCACGAAATGGGGGGAGAGGTGGTCGATTCCGAGCACGATCTCTTCGATCTGGGTCGGGAACAGGTTGACCCCGCGCAGAATGATCATGTCGTCATTGCGCCCGGTGATCTTCTCCATTCGTCGCATTCCCGGCCGCGCGGTGCCTGGCAGCAATCGGGTCAGGTCGCGGGTGCGATAGCGGATGACCGGGAACGCCTCCTTGGTCAGCGACGTGAAGACGAGCTCTCCGGTTTCGCCGTCGGGCAGGCTGTGTCCCGTGTCCCCATTGATGATCTCAGGCAGAAAGTGATCTTCCCACAGGTGTGGGCCGTCCTTGGACTCGATGCACTCATTGCCGACACCAGGACCCATGACCTCGCTCAGGCCGTAAATGTCGAGCGCATCGAAGTCGAGGCGGTCTTCAAGCTCGAGGCGCATTTGATTGGTCCACGGCTCGGCACCGAGCACGCCGGCCTTCAGGCTCGAGCGGCGCGGATCAAGGCCGGCAGCAACCATGGCATCGGTGATCGTGAGCAGGTAGCTGGGCGTTGACAGAATGACGTCGGGCTCGAAGTCGGTGATCATTTGGACCTGTTTGTTGGTCTGGCCACCCGACATAGGGATGGCGCAAGCACCGAGCGCTTCGATGCCCGCATGGGCACCGAGCCCGCCCGTGAACAGGCCGTAACCGTAGGCGTTGTGTACCTTCATGCCGGGGCGCACGCCAGAGGCGCGCAGGCTGCGGGCGACGAGACCAGACCACATAGCGAGGTCGTTCTTGGTGTACCCGACCACGGTCGGCAGGCCAGTAGTACCCGATGACGTGTGAATGCGAGCGATCTGATCCATCGGAACGGCGAACATGCCGAAGGGGTACGAAACTCGCAGGTCATCCTTTGTTGTGAACGGCAGCAGCCTGATGTCTTCGAGGGTGCGAATGTCATCGGGGTGCACTCCAACCGCATCAAATTTGCGCGTATAGAGGGGTACATTCTCGTAGGCGTGTCGCACAGTGTGCTGTAGTCGAATCAGTTGCAGCGCGCGGATTTCGCCCTGGTCCAGGCGCTCGGCCGCGTCGAGCTCGTCGAGTGCCGGTGCGTGCAGACGGGTCTTGGTCAGCGTTGACATGGTGCCTTCCGGAAGGGTTATAGGTGGGTGCGGTCGGGAACAGGCAAATTGGTGGTGCGGCTGCGACCGCGAAATTCAGCAACGGTCACGTCGTTGTCGACGGTGATCCGTACGTCATAGAGGCCACTTCTGCCGCTCTTCACACGCAGCAGAGCGGTGGCGGTGAGATTCTGGCCGCTGGTGGTCGGCTTCAGAAAGCTGATGTCGGCGCCGGCCGCGAGCGTGACATGGTGCGAATCATTGCAGGCAATGGCGAAAGCCGTGTCGGCGAGGGCGAAGATAAAACCGCCGTGGGTCACATCAAAACCGTTGAGCATATCGTCGCGCACGACCATGGAAACCACGGAGTGGCCTGGCTCGTTGCGATGGACGACCATACCGAGAGAAGCGGATGCCCGGTCGCGCTGCATCATGGCCTGGCTGCCGACATGCAGAGCTTCGGTCATTCGGTTCTCCTCGTTGAGTTGCCGTACCGGTCGGGGTTGCCCGTCCGATAATGTGACTATATACTAACTGAACGATCGGTCGGTAATAGATTTCAAACCCGTGAGCGCAATTGCCGACGAGCATCACCCTAGCGCCGCTCGCTTGTGCACAAAACCAACCACGACCACCGCAGTCAACGCAGACCAGGAGCCGATGATGACAAGCACCATCACGCCCGATACGAGCGCAACCGCCGTTATCAGCGTCGAGGAACAGCAGTTCAACGACTTGATCGAGGCCGACTCGCGCATCGAGCCGCGTGACTGGATGCCAGAGGCCTACCGCAAGTCGCTCGTGCGCCAGATTTCACAGCACGCGCACTCGGAAATCATCGGCATGCAGCCCGAGTCGAACTGGATCACGCGCGCCCCGAGCCTGAAGCGCAAGGCGATTCTCATGGCCAAGGTGCAGGACGAAGCCGGCCACGGTCTCTACCTCTACTCCGCCGCGCAGACCCTCGGCGCTACCCGCGACGACATGACGGATGCCCTCATCGCTGGCAAGGCCCGCTACTCGTCGATCTTCAACTACCCGACCCCGAGCTGGGCGGACATGGGCTCGATCGGCTGGCTCGTCGACGGCGCCGCTATCTGCAACCAGGTGCCCCTCTGCCGTGCCTCCTATGGCCCCTACGGCCGTGCGATGGTGCGCATCTGCAAGGAAGAATCCTTCCACCAGCGCCAGGGTTTCGAGATTCTGCTCGAGCTCATGCAGGGCACCGACGAGCAGCGTCAGATGGCCCAGGATTCGGTCAACCGTTGGTACTGGCCCGCGCTCATGATGTTCGGCCCGCCCGATGACGACTCGCCCAACTCGGCGCAGTCCATGGCGTGGAAGATCAAGCGTCACTCCAATGACGAACTGCGCCAGCGCTTCGTGAACATGCTCGTGCCCCAGGCGGCCGTGCTGGGCATCACCCTGCCAGACCCGGACCTGCACTTCAACGAGGAGACCCAGCAGTGGGACCTCGGCACGATCGACTGGACCGAGTTCCACGAGGTGCTCGCCGGCCGTGGCCCCAACAACGCTCAGCGCCTACAGCGTCGACGCGACGCCCACGACGAGGGCGCGTGGGTGCGCGAAGCCGCCGCGGCCTATGCCGTCAAACAGATTGCACTCAAACGGTCCGCACGAACTGAAGAAATGGCAGTCTCATGACCACTCCCGGGGATTCCGCAGCTGAAATCTGGCCCCTCTGGGAAGTGTTCGTGCGCTCCAACCGCGGCCTGAGTCACGTGCACGTCGGCTCCCTGCATGCTCCCGACGAGACCCTCGCCGTGCGCAATGCTCGCGACCTGTACACCCGCCGCAGCGAGGGCGTCTCGGTCTGGGTCGTTCCCGCCGCCGCCATCACCACGAGTGATCCCGACGCCAAGGGCGCCTTCTTCGAATCGCCCGCCGGAAAGAACTACCGCCACGCGAGCTACTACTCCAAGAGCGAAGGAGTGAAGCACCTATGAGCAATCACATCGAAGCCGATGTCCCTGCCTCCGGTCACGAAGACGAGCACGGCCACGTCGCCGTCGATGTCACCACGCTCGACGCCGAACTCATCGAAGGCCCGTCCCTCGCCACACCCGACTTGGCGGAGTATGCGCTGTGGCTCGGCGACGACTCACTTATCCTGGCCCAGCAGCTCGGTGCCTGGATTTCCCGCGCTCCCGAGCTCGAAGAAGACGTCGCCCTTGGCAACGTCGCCCTCGACCTGATCGGCCACGCCCGGTCGCTGCTGCATTACGCCGGCACCGCCACGAACCGCACCGAAGATGACCTCGCGTACTGGCGCACCGAGCCCGATTTTCGCTCGCTGCACATCGTCGAACAGCCCAACGGTGACTTTGCCCACACCATCGCACGCCAGTTCATTGTGGCCCACTACCTGTTCGAACTGTACGGTCGGCTGCGGGCATCCGCTGACGCAACCCTGGCTGCGATCGCCGCCAAGGCGGTGAAAGAAGTCGACTATCACCGCGACCACTCCACCCAGTGGGTACTGCGCCTCGCGCAGGGCACCGACGAATCGCGGCGCCGCATGATCACCGCGTTCTCCGACCTATGGCCCTACGTCGAAGAGATCTTTCGCGACGACCCGCTCATCGACCGTCTCGAAGGGATCGCGGTTCGCCCGTCGAGCCTGCTCCCGGCGTTCGACGCCGCCATCGCACCGGTGCTCGCCGAAGCCGAACTCGAGGTCCCCCGTGGATTTGTCGCTTCCGGTGGCGGCCGCACCGGCAAGCACTCCGAGCACCTCGCTTTTCTCCTCGCCGAAATGCAGGTGCTCACCCGCGCTCACCCCGGCGCATCATGGTGACTACAGCAGCGCACGAGGCACTCTCGCGCCCGCGTCCCGCTGACGCCGCGTCGCTCGCGGCCTGGATAATTGCCGCGCAGGTCGTCGACCCCGAGATTCCGGTGCTCACCATCGAAGACCTCGGTGTGCTGCGGTCCGTCAGGGTCACCAGCGATGCTGTCGCGGTGACCCTGACGCCGACCTATAGCGGATGCCCCGCCATGGACGCCATGCGCGACGACGTTCTAGCGGTACTCGCGAACGCTGGCTACGAAAATGTGTCGGTGCGGCTGGTGCTCAGCCCGGCCTGGACCACCGACTGGATGAGCGAGATCGGCAAGGCCAAGCTGCGTGAGTACGGTATTGCCGCTCCCACCGGCCATGCCACCGTGCGGAGCTCCGGCCCGGCCGGCCCGATCCGCCTGAAAATGGCAGTGAAATGCCCGCGCTGCTCCTCGCTCAATACCCGCGAGCTCGCGCACTTCGGCTCCACCTCCTGTAAGTCCCTCTACGAATGCCGAGACTGCCTCGAGCCGTTCGACTACTTCAAGGTGCTCTAATGGCTGCAACACGTCTTGAATCCACCAAGCAGGGCGCCACCACGCTGGCGCCGGTCAAGCACCGCGCACGCTTCCACACCCTCACGGTGGCCGAAGTGCGCCCGCTCACGGCCGACAGCGTCGAGGTCACCTTCACCGTTCCGCCCAAACTGCAAGGCGCTTTCGACTACCTGCCCGGCCAGCACCTCGCCCTGCGCGCCATGATCGACGGCAAGGAGCTGCGTCGCAGCTACTCGATCTGCCGTCCGGCCGGTGTCAAAACCAGTGCAGGCGGTTCGATCAGTGTCGCCATCAAACGCGACCTCGGCGGCGTCTTCTCCACCTGGGCCAACAGCGAGCTTCACCCCGGTGATGAAATCGACGTGATGAGCCCGCAGGGCAGCTTCACCTCGACCCTGCAGGACCTCGACCAGAAGCACGTCGTTGGAGTGGCTGCCGGTTCGGGAATCACCCCGCTCATGGCGCTCGCGCACACCGTGCTCGCCGCTTCACCGACGTCGATGTTCACCCTCGTCTACACCAACCGCACTGCCCTCGACGTGATGTTCCTCGACGAACTCGCCGAGCTCAAGGACCGTTACCCGGCCCGCCTAGCGCTCTACCACGTGCTCTCTCGCGAGCAGCGCTCATCCTCGTTACTCTCCGGCCGCATCGACGAAGAGAAGTTTCGGCGCATGCTCGACACGATCCTGCGCCCGGCTACGGTCGATGAATGGTTTCTGTGTGGTCCGTTCGAATTGGTGCAGCTTTGCCGCGACACGCTCGAGAGTACCGGCGTTGACCGGTCGCACGTACGCTTCGAGCTGTTCACCGCCGGCGAGCCCTCGGCCGCCCATGGTGACCGCGGTCGGCCGGTCATCATCGGCACCGGCGACAAGACCTTCCAGATCGAGTTCACCCTCGACGGCCAGAGCAACACGGTCACCACCCCGGTCAACGCGAACGAGAGCATTCTGAATGCTGCCCTGCGGGTGCGCCCCGACGTTCCCTTCGCCTGCGCCGGCGGTGTCTGCGGAACCTGCCGCGCCAAGCTGGTCAGCGGCGACGTCACCATGACCGAGAACTACGCGCTCGAGCCGGAAGAACTCGCTCGCGGTTACGTGCTGACCTGCCAGTCGCACCCGACCACCGACACCGTCGTCGTCGACTACGACGTCTAACCCATGAGAAAAGCGGATGCCGTGATTGAGCTCTCGATAGACAACGACGTCGCCCACGTGATGCTGAACGCGCCCGATAAACTCAACGCCCTCGATGAGGCCGCGATCGTCGAACTCGACGCGGCGTACCAGACCGCCGAGCGGGCCGGCGTGCGCGCGCTCGTGCTAAGCGGGACAGGCCGGGCCTTCTGCGCCGGCCGCGACATTTCGGCGGTCGACCCGCGTACCGACGACGTGATCGGTTACCTCGGCAATCTGGTGACGCCGCTGCTTGAACGCATGAGCCGGTTTCCGGCACCGACCTTCGCGGCCGCCCACGGCGCGTGCCTGGGCGTGGGCCTCGGCCTGCTCATCGCCACCGACGTTGTCTACGTCGCCGATACCGCCAAGATCGGTTCACCGTTTGCGAATCTCGGCGCCACCCTCGACTCTGGCGGGCATGCCCTGTTCGTGGAACGCCTCGGTGCGCACCGTACCCTCGACCTGATCTACAGCGGGCGGCTCATGTCGGGGGCTGAAGCCGTCGCTGGTGGACTGTTCAGCCAGGTGTTTCCGGCTGCGGAGCTGTCCGAGGCGACCGCGCAGGCAGCCGCGCGCGCGGCATCCGGTGCCACCCAGGCTTTTCTCGCGAGCAAGGTGCTCGTCCAATCTCTGCGTGACGAGCGGCTTGGACTTTGGCAGAGCATGAGCGACGAGACCGCCGCCCAGGCCGCGCTATGCGCCACGGGCGACTACCGTGAGGGTTTCGCCGCATTCCAGGAGAAGCGCAAGCCCTCCTTCACCGGTCGCGCCTGAGTCGCGCCCGCGCTGATCTCTCGACGCCTCCGCGTGAGATTGTCCTGAGCCCTAGGCAAGGTCTGCGCTTGCCCCTATGTTGTCGATGGCCGTAGCAGAGTCATTCTAAACAAGGAGCGCGATTGTGATCACCGCAGGTGCCGTTCTCAGCCCTGATTCTTCGACACATCGAACCCGGCGGCGGGCACGGTCAACGCTCGCGGCGGTCATCGTGCTGGCATTCGGCTTCTCGACGCCCGCCACCGCACCCGTCAGCGCCGCCGAGCCGCCAATCATCATTGACGTGCTCACGATCAACGACTTTCACGGTCGGATCGAGGCAGCCGGTGCTGCGGCGGGTGCCGCCGTGCTCGCCGGTGCCGTCAACCAATTCCGCGACGCTGGCAACACGCTGGTCGTGTCGGCCGGCGACAACATCGGCGCCTCCACCTTCACCTCCTTCATCCAGCAGGACACCCCCACGATCGACGCTCTCAACGCGATCGGCCTCGACGCCTCTGCGCTCGGCAACCACGAGTTCGACCAGGGTCGGGCCGACCTCGACGACCGCGTGATTCCCGCAGCAGACTTTCCCTACCTGTCCGCCAATGTTTATGACCTGGGCACCGGGCAACCAGCATTCGAGCAGTACGTCGTGACGGAGGTCGATGGAATTTCCGTCGGTTTCATCGGTGCCGTCACCAATCAGCTGCCGAGCCTGGTGAGTCCAGCCGGCATCAGCACCCTTGAGGTGCGTGACGTGGTGACCGAGGTCAACCGGGTCGCAGCCAACCTGGGCGACGGCGACGCCGCCAACGGCGAAGCGGATGTCACCATCCTGCTCGTGCACGAGGGCGCCGCCGGGCCCGACCTGGCCGACTCCACCGACGACTCCGCGTTTGGGCGCATCGTTACGGACACCGATCCCTCGGTCGCCGCGATCGTGTCGGCGCACACTCACCAGCTCTACAGCCATTCAATTTCGGTGGCCGGCAACTCCCTGCCACGACCCGTGATTCAGGCCGCGAGTTATGGCCAGGATCTGGGCCACTTGTCCCTCGCCGTCGACCCCGAGAGTCATGAGCTGGTGAGTATCGCTGGCGAGACCCTGCCTACCGTCGATGCTGACGGGGTCGCTTTGTACCCGGCCGACCCGGCAGTTGCGTCCCTCGTCACTGCCGCGACCGAGGCTGCCGCTCCCCTGGGAGCTGTCATCATCGGTGTGATCACCAATGACTTCAATCGAGCCAGGCAGAGCGACGGAACCGAGAATCGTGGGGGAGAGTCGATTCTCGGCAACTTTGTCGCCGACGTACAGCTGAGCGCGACAATCGAGTCGGGTGCCCAGATTGCGCTGATGAATCCGGGTGGGCTCCGTACAGATCTCGTCATGGCCAGCAGTGGGCCGGATGACCTCGTCGGCGATGTTAGCTATCGCGAGGCGGCATCCGTTCAACCCTTCGCCAACACGCTCGTGACCATGGACCTGACCGGCACCCAACTGCGCCAGGTGCTCGAGGAGCAGTGGCAGCCCACCGGGTCCAGCCGGCCCTTCCTCAAACTCGGCCTCTCGAAGAGCCTCGCCTATACCTACGACCCCACCGCAGCAGCCGGCGAGCACATCACCCACATGTTCTTCAATGGTGTCGAGATTGCGGACAGTGCGGTGCATCGCATCACCGTCAATTCGTTCCTCGCTGCGGGCGGCGACAATTTTTTCACGCTCGCCTCCGGCACGAACCAGGCCGACTCCGGTCAAACCGATTTACAGGCCATGGTCGACTACTTCGTCGACACCCGCGTCGCCAACCCCGACCAGTCGCAGCGCGCGATCGGTGTCACTCTGACGCCTCCGGTCGAGGACGCGTACCTGCCCGGCCAGAACCTCGAGATTGGCCTGTCCTCGCTGCTGATGAGTGCAGGCGAGGGCGGATCCGACATCGTTTTCGTGCAATTCGACGGTGCCGGTGCCACGTATCTGATCGACCCCGCCATTGTCGATAACACCGACGAGGTCGGTCGCGCTAACGTGCTGTTCCCGATTCCGTCTGACGCATCCAGCGGCCTGCACCAGGTGACCTTCGAGGTGGTGGGGACGGGGACCGCGATCACCATCCCCATCGTCATCAAAGACGTCGGACCCGTTGCCGTGCAGACGACGACGACGGCCGCAGTACAGCGCCACTTCGTGAGCCAGAAGAGGGCCGTGCAGCTGCGGGTCGAAGTGGCTGCGGCTGACAAAGCTACGCCGACCGGAACGATTCGGGTGTTTGACCGGGGTGAGCTCATCAAGACCCGGCTGCTCACGTCGCAGAAGGATGGCGTCGTGACCACGGGCATCACCGGGCTGAGCCGTGGTGTGCACAAGCTCACCGTGCAGTACAGCGGAAGCGATCATTTTCAGGAGTCTGTCTCCCGCCCAATTCGCGTGGTCGTGTACTAGCTCCGTCACACCGACCACGCCAACCTTTTTTTCAGGGTCGGTCAGCTACTCTGGAGGAAACCGGAGAGGGGCCGAAATGCACACACGCTGGGCCCGCTTTGCGCGCGGCTGGATCGTCGCCCTGTTCTCGACTTTTGTTGCCGCACTGTCGCACACCCTGGGTGGCGGTTCGGCACCTGGCCTTTTGGCCGTCGTCGTTTCGCTGGCCTTCGGCGGCATGGTCTGCGTCGCGCTCGCCGGCCGCACGCTCTCGTTCTGGCGCGGTGCCGCATCCGTTTTGATCAGCCAGGTCATCTTTCACGGACTGTTTTCACTCGGAGCGCCGGGCGGTGCTCTCGGGGCCGACGCTCTCGCCGCCTCGGCCACCCACCAGCACGCGGCGCTGCCCAATTTGATCGACCCGGCCGTTCTGGGCTCGACCACGCATGTCCCACACGATGGCGCGGCAATGTGGCTCGCCCATTTCGGCGCCGCAATCGTCACGATTCTTGCGCTACGGTACGCGGAACGCGCATTCTGGAGCCTGGTTGAGAACGTTCGCCTGGGCATCCGCACCCTTTTCACGCGGGCCCAGCGAGTCGTGCCGATTGAAGCGCCTCACCGTATCGGACACGTGGCACCGGTGTTTAGCCCGCGCGATCTGATCCTGGTGCTCTCGGCCCTGCGCCATCGCGGGCCGCCCGCCTTCGCCCTCGCCGCCTGACGAATAGACCAACCAGACTAATTTCCCCATCGCACCGAACGAGTAGCAGAGGCTTCGCCGGCCTCGTTCGGTTTGCGCCGGGCACCCATATTTAAGGAAAGTCATGAAGTTCACGACCCCCACCGGTACCGCTACAGCACTGGCTTCCACTGCGCCCGTCGCAAGCCGTCGGTCGAGCACCGTGGGCGCCAACACAGCGCCCCACGGAGCGATAGCCCCCCTCGTTAGAACTGCGCGCCAGCGGCCGACCCGCCGGCAGACGGCTTCGGCCACTCGCCGCACGGCCCGAGCCCTGTTCGCGGTCGTCGTCGCTGCAGCGGCCCTGGGCTGGGGCGCGGCCCCGGCATTCGCTCACAACAACGTCGTCGGCTCTTCACCGGCAGCCGATTCCGTCGTGACCGAGCAACCCGGTGTATTTTCGGTCACGACCAGCGACCAGTTGCTCGACCTCGGTGGAACAGGCTCGGGCGGCGCGATGATCGTCACGGGGCCAACCAGCGCTCCGTTGTTTTACGGCGATGGCTGCGGGAGTGTCTCCGGCGCTACGGTCGAGACCTCGGCGCAGCTCGGCGCGGCCGGCGAGTACACGGTGATCTGGCAGACGATCTCCACCGACGGCCACGCCATTTCCGACGAATATACCTTCGACTGGCAGCCAAACGCCGATCAGGTACTCGCCGACGGGGCTGCCACGGCTCCCGCCTGCGCTACCGAAACGGATGCAGCAACAACGGATTCCGGCACCTCGCCCTCCGCAGATTCCGGCTCCAACGGCACGCTCTCCACGGTCGCCTGGATCGGTGGCAGCCTCGGCGCCGTGCTCCTCGCTGTGGGTGCCACCCTGTTCGCCCTCCGCCGTAAGTCCCGAGCCTGACCGCCGTTCTTGCCTCCCGACGCTGACCAGCTGCAGGGAACGTGTCAGGGGGCCCGGGTAAAGTTGTCCACGTGAGTTGGAACGCTGAGCTGCCCGGGAACCCCGACGACGTTGAACCATCCAGTGCCTTCGATGGCCCGAGCGATTTCGATGCCCCCGACGACTACGACGCTCCACCACCCGAGTCGGACCGGGAGTTTGCCGACCGCCAGTTCGGGCGGCAGCCCGCCGACCCGGCCGCGGCATTCGCTTCGAGCCACCGCAGCGAGGCGGCAGTCACCCGGCCCGCCACGCCGATTCGCGCGGCGACCCGCAAATTCGCCACCGCCGCCGAAGCCCTGCACACCGTGTTCGGCTACGACTCCTTCCGCGGCGACCAGGCCGAGATCATCGCACAGGTCGTCGACGGCAAGGACGCCGTCGTGCTTATGCCCACCGGCGGCGGCAAGAGCCTGTGCTACCAAATTCCCGCGCTGGTGCGACCCGGCACCGGCATCGTCGTCTCACCCCTCATCGCACTGATGCAAGACCAGGTGGACGCGCTCACCGCCGTCGGTGTGCGAGCTGAGTTTCTCAACTCCAGCCAGGATTCGCAGACCCGCAGCCAGGTCGAACGCGACTACCTGAACGGTGACCTCGACCTGCTCTACGTCGCGCCGGAGCGCCTCTCCAATGAGGCCACCAAGCGGCTGCTCGAGCGCGGAACGATCGCGCTGTTCGCCATCGACGAGGCCCACTGCGTGTCGCAGTGGGGACACGATTTTCGGCCCGACTACCTCGCGCTCAGCGAACTCGCCGACCGATGGCCCGATGTGCCGCGCATCGCCCTCACCGCCACCGCGACGGATGCCACGCACCAGGAGATCACGACCCGCCTGCAGATGGGCGACGCCAGACACTTCGTGGCGAGTTTCGACCGGCCCAACATCCAGTACCGCATTGTCGGCAAGTCCGAGGTACGCAAGCAGCTGCTGTCCTTCTTGAAGACGGAGCACCCGGGCGACGCCGGAATCGTCTACGCACTCAGCCGTAAGACGGTCGACCAGACGGCCGATTTTCTGCGTCAGAACGGCGTCAACGCACTGCCGTATCACGCCGGGCTCGACGCGGGCCTGCGCGCTCGCACCCAGTCTCGCTTCCTGCGCGAGGAGGGCGTCGTCATCGTCGCCACGATCGCCTTCGGCATGGGAATCGACAAGCCCGACGTGCGCTTCGTCGCCCACATCGACCTGCCCAAATCGGTCGAGGGCTACTATCAGGAAACCGGTCGAGCCGGCCGCGACGGGGCCCCGGCCACGGCCTGGCTGGCTTACGGCCTGCAAGACGTGGTGCAACAGCGGCGCATGATCGACGAGTCGCCCGGCGACCTCGGCCATCGGCGCAAACTCTCCGCCCACCTCGACGCCATGCTCGCCCTCTGCGAAACCGTGCACTGCCGCCGGGTCAATCTGCTGCGCTACTTCGGCCAGACCAGCGAACCCTGCGGCAACTGCGACACCTGCCTCGAACCCCCCGAAGCCTGGGACGGCACCATCCCCGCCCAGAAACTGCTTTCCACTATCGTGCGCCTGCACCGCGAACGCAACCAGAAGTTCGGCGCCGGCCACCTCATCGACATCCTCCGCGGCAAAGAAACCCCCCGTGCCACCCAATACCGGCATACCGAACTGAGTACCTGGGGCCTTGGCGCCGACCTCAGCGACCAGGCCTGGCGTGGCGTCGTGCGCCAGATGCTGGCCCAGGGCCTGCTGGCTACCTCCGGAGAATACGGAACCCTCGTGTTGACGGATGCCGCAGCCGGGGTTCTCGGCGGCAGTCGCGACGTGCAACTGCGGCGCGAACCCGACCGCCCCGCACGTTCCAGCGCCGCCCGCCGCCCGAGCGCAGCGAAAGTCGCGGCCGCCGACCTCAGCACATCTCAGGAGACCCTATTCGAGGCGCTGCGGGTGTGGCGTTCGGCCGAGTCAAAGGAGCAGGGCGTTCCCGCCTACATCGTCTTCGGCGACGCGACCCTCATTGCTGTGGCCGCGGCCGGCCCCGCCACGCTCGCCGCGCTCGACGGCATCACCGGTATCGGTGCTAAGAAGCTCGAGGCCTACGGCGCAGCCTTGCTCGAGGTTGTCGCGGCCTCCGCCTGATCGCAACAGCGCGCTATTTGTGCAACAGCGCAGGTGCGAACGACCCGAAGTTGTAGTGAACCTACAAAACGGATGCCGGGTGCGGCATCTATCATTGTCGCCCCCGCACCGCGCGTTTCACGACCGCGACTACGCGGCCCTAACGTTGCGATCACAACTTCGCGCGAACAGTTAGGACCACCGATGGTTGACACAGCCCAGCGCTCCAGCACCCGATCGACGATCGATCCCAGCGTCGACACTGGACCCATTAAGTCCATCGGTGATCCGACCGCCCCCACGGTCAACGTCGAACAACTCGGGCGCCAGCTGCTCGGCACCTGGGCCGACGTGCGCCTTGCCGCCCGAGAAGTCACCGCGCGCCCCGATATGCAGCGCATTGAGGGCCTCTCCATGGCTGACCATCGGCTGCGCGTATTCGAGCAGCTCAAGGTGCTCGCAGCCAAGGGACACGTACTCCGTGCCTTCCCCAAGCATCTTGGCGGTCAGGATGACCACGGCGGAAACATTGCCGGCTTCGAAGAACTCGTCATCGCCGACCCGAGCCTGCAGATCAAGGGTGGCGTGCAGTGGGGCCTCTTCGGCGCCGCTGTGCTTCACCTCGGTACCCAACCGCACCACGATAAGTACCTTCCCGGCATTATGGACCTCTCCGTTCCCGGCGCGTTCGCCATGACCGAAATCGGTCACGGCTCAGACGTGGCGAGCATCGCGACCACCGCCACCTTCGACGCCGCGACCGGGGAGTTCATCATCAATACCCCGTTTCGCGCTGCCTGGAAGGACTACCTTGGCAACGCCGCGAAAGACGGCATCGCCGCCGTGCTGTTCGCCCAGCTCATCACCCGGGGAACCAACCACGGTGTGCACGCCTTCTACCTGCCCATTCGGGGCGCCGATGGCGCATTCCTCCCCGGTGTCGGCGGCGAGGACGACGGCTTGAAGGGCGGCCTCAACGGCATCGACAACGGCCGACTACACTTCACCGACGTGCGCATCCCGCGCGAGAACCTGCTTAACCGCTATGGTGACGTCGCCGAGGACGGCACGTACTCCAGCCCCATATCAAGCCCGGGCCGGCGCTTCTTCACGATGCTCGGCACGCTGGTGCAGGGTCGCGTGTCGCTCGACGGGGCAGCCACCGCGGCATCCGCTCTCGCCCTGACCATCGCAATCACCTATGGCAGCCAGCGTCGTCAGTTCACCGCAGGAAGCGACAGTGACGAGGAGGTCATCCTCGACTATCAGAGGCACCAGCGCCGGTTGCTCCCGCGCCTTGCCACGACCTACGCGCAGACCTTCGCGCACGACGAGTTTCTGGTGAAGTTCGACGACGTGTTCAGCGGCAAAGCCGACACCGACGACGACCGGCAGGACCTCGAGACCCTCGCTGCCGCGCTCAAGCCGCTTTCCACCTGGCACGCACTCGATACCCTGCAGGAGGCGCGTGAAGCCTGCGGCGGCGCCGGCTTCATGGCCGAGAACCGCCTCGTGGGGCTGCGCGCCGACCTCGACGTCTTTGTGACCTTCGAGGGCGACAACAACGTGCTGCTGCAGCTCGTCGCCAAACGCCTGCTCACCGATTACAGCCGCAAATTCGCCACAGCGGATGCCGGCGCCCTCGCCCGCTACGTGGTTCAGCACGCCGCTGGTCGCGCCTACCACGGCACAGGCCTCCGCACCCTGGGCCAGTCCGTTGCCGACCGTGGATCAACGGCACGCTCGGTCGGCGCCCTCCGCGAAGCCGATGTGCAGCGCGAACTGCTCACCGATCGGGTCGAGAGCATGATCGGCGAGGTCGCCGGCAAACTGCGCGGCGCCACCAAGTTGCCCAAGAAGCAGGCCGCCGACCTGTTCAATGCGCACCAGAACGAGCTCATTGAAGCAGCACGCGCCCACGGCGAACTCCTGCAGTGGGAATCGTTCACCCGGGCGCTGGACGCTACGACGGATGCCGGCACCAAGCAGGTGCTCACCTGGCTGCGTGACCTGTTCGGCCTCGGCCTGGTGGAGAAGAACCTGGCCTGGTACCTCATTCACGGTCGGCTCTCCGCCCAGCGGGCCCAGGCCGTCACGGCCTACATCGACCGGCTGATCGCGCGCATCCGCCCGCACGCCCTCGATCTCGTCGACGCGTTCGGCTACTCGCCCGACCACCTGCGCGCCACGATCGCGAGCGGCATCGAACGCGAGCGCCAGGTCGAAGCCCGCGATTACTACGCCGACCAGCGGGCGTCCGGAACCGCTCCTTCACCCGAAAAACCGGTCAAGCGGTAAGGCAATACGCGTCGTACTCAGGTACGACAGCTGTGGCGCACAACCATCCTTACGGTTGATGCGCCACATAGAAGGCAAACCATACCGTTTGGTATGGGGGCTTCAGTGCAGTGAAACGGGGCCTCACCCACCAACGGAATGAGGCAGTCGTGATCCAGGCACAGTCCCTGACCAAACACTACGGAAGTAAGACCGCGGTCGACGCGGTCGACTTCACGGTGCAGCCGGGCAAGGTCACCGGTTTTCTCGGTCCGAACGGCGCCGGCAAGTCCACCACCATGCGCATGATCGTGGGCCTTGACCGGCCCAGCGCCGGATCGGTGATCGTCAACGGCAAGCCGTACCACGAGCACAAGGCACCGCTGCGTGAGGTCGGCGTTCTGCTCGATGCCAAGGCCGTGCACACCGGCCGCAGCGCCTACAACCACCTGCGCGCTATGGCTGCTACCCACAACATCCCCACCAGTCGGGTTCACGAGGTCATCAACCTCACCGGCCTGGAGTCCGTCGCCCGCAAGCGCGTCGGCGGTTTCTCGCTCGGCATGGGCCAGCGTCTCGGTATTGCCGCGGCACTGCTCGGCGACCCGGCCACCCTCATTCTCGACGAGCCTGTGAACGGCCTCGACCCAGAGGGTGTGCAGTGGGTACGCAAGCTCACCAAGCAGCTCGCGGCCGAGGGCCGCACTGTGCTGCTTTCCTCGCACCTCATGAGTGAGATGGCGCTCACTGCCGACCACATCATCGTGCTCGGCCGCGGTCGAGTGATAGCGGATGCCTCGGTCGCCGACATCATCGCCTCGGCCGCGCAGAACACGGTGCGCGTGCGCACCCCGCACACGGCGGCCCTCGCCGCCCTGCTGGCGCAGGAAGATGTCACCATCACCAACGTCGAGCAGGACGTGCTCGAGATCAGCGGACTAACCGTGAACGAGATCGGCGATCGCGCCGCGGCTGCCCGGATTTCACTGCACGAACTCTCGGCGGTGAGCGCCTCCCTCGAGGACGCCTACATGAAACTCACCCAGAACGAAGTGGAGTATCGCACCGGCGATACCCACGCCGAAGCGGAGGTCGCTCGATGAGCACTATAACCCCCACCCAGCCGTCCGCGGCCCGCGCAACGTTCATGTCGGCGGGCTCCGGCCTCAGCTTCACCGGCCTGGTGAAATCTGAATCCATCAAGTTGTGGAGCCTGCGCTCCACCTACTGGACCTTCTCACTGATCATCGTGGCCGCGCTCGGACTCGCGGTCGCGATGTCGTTCGCTATGTCCACGGCGACCGCCGCGTTCGACCCGAACACGGGTGCCCCTATCGCTGGCAGTAATGCCCAGCTGTTTGTGCTCGTCTCGACCACAGGACTGGGCCTCGGCCAGCTGATCGTCGCCGTGCTCGGCGTACTCACGATCAGTGGCGAATATTCCAGCGGAATGATCAAGTCGACGCTCACTGCGGTCCCGAACCGACTGCCCGCGCTCTGGGCGAAGGTGCTCGTATTGTTCGTGTTCAGCTTCCTGATCGGTCTGTTCAGCGTGGTCGGGTCGTTCCTCGTGGCGTTTCCCATCCTGGGTGCCAAGGATGTCACGGTGAGCTTCTTCGACGTCGACGTGATCCTGCCCCTACTCGGCAACGTGCTCTTCCTCGCGCTCATCGCGGTGTTCTCGATCGGTATCGGTGCCATCGTGCGGAGCAGCGCTGGTGGCATCGCGACGGCGCTGGGAATCATCCTGCTCCTGCCGACGGTTGTGGCACTGTTCTCGCTAATGGTCGGCTGGGTTGCCGACATCATGCCGTTCCTGTTGACCATGGCCGGCTCCGAGATGGTCGCCCCGACCACGATGGAATCCTGGCAGGCGCTCCTGGTCGTACTCGGTTGGGTGGCAGTGAGCCTTGGGACGGCCGCGCTGCTGCTCAAACGACGCGACGCCTAACCCGTACCATCGAAGAATGAGCACCGCCACCTCTCGCCCTGCGCGCGACCTCGCGCCGGGGGGAGAGGTGGCGTTGCCTACTCCGCCCGGGGTAGTGCGACGGTTTTGGAGCCGGCATCCGCACGTAGCTGATGCGCTGGTCGCATCGATCTACGTGGTATCGATCGGGCTCACCCTCTTGGTCAACGCGCGGGCCGCCGAGCCTGCTCCACTCGGCGATATCGTACTGAACGTTGCAATCGCGCTCGTTTTGGCTGCCGCCCTAATCTTTCGACGACGGATGCCCCGGCTCGTCTTGGTCATCACCTGGATCAGCCTGCTCACCTTCGCCGACTACGGCGAAGCGAACCTCGTCGGCCAGCTCCTCGCCCTCTACGCGGTAGCGGTGTACTCCGATGCGCGCAGTGCGTGGATCGGATTTGGGACGTCAACGCTGCTGACGAGTTTGGCCGCCTGGCAGAGCGATAATCCGGCCGATGTGCCCTGGATTCCGGTGGCCATCCAGATAGGGATCATGATGCTGGCCACTACCCTGGTCGGCGTCAATTTGGGAATCAGCAGGCGCTACGTGACCTCGCTAGTCGATCTGGCTGCGCAGCTGACCCGTGAACGCGACCAGCAAGCTCAATTCTCACGCCTGTCCGAGCGAGCCCGCATCGCTTCCGAAATGCATGACGTTGTCGCCCACAGCCTGTCCGTGATGGTGGCGCTCGCCGACGGTGCCCATGCCATCGCGCCCAAGGACGTTGAGCGATCTCGTGCGGCCATGCTCGACATAGCGAGCACCGGGCGCCGATCGATGAATGAGATGCGGCGTCTGCTCGGCGTGCTCGACGTCGGTACCGAGCCGGCTCCGCGTTCGCCGCAGCCGGGAATCGACCAACTCGCCGACCTCGTCGAATCCTTCCGGTCGACCGGACTGCCCGTCGTGCTGGAACGCAGCGGCCCCGAACCGGCCAATCCAAGCGTGCAGCTGACAATTTTTCGACTGGTGCAAGAGTCGCTGACCAACGTGCTGCGATACGCCGATACGCCCACACGGGTCGTGGTGCAGCTGCACTCGGCCCCCGGAACTGCCCGGGTCACCATTAGCGACAACGGTCGGAAGCGTACGGATCCCGGCGCGCGGGCCTTCGGCCGAGGCCTAATTGGCATGCAGGAAAGGGTGTCCATTTATGGCGGCGACTTTGAAGCCGGCGCAGGAATCCACGACGGATGGCGCGTGCACGCCGCGATGACCTTTGAGGACGAATCACCACGAGTCGAGGAGCACAGATGACCGTGCCGAAACCAACCCCAACGCCCGGTCCCATCCGCATCATGCTCGTCGACGACCAGGCACTCCTGCGCGTGGGCTTTCGCATGGTGCTTGAGGCCGAAGACGACTTCACCGTCGTCGCCGAAGCCGGCACCGGTGCCCAGGCGATTGCGCTCGCCGCGAGTGTGCTCCCGCAGGTCATTCTGATGGATGTGCGCATGCCGGGGCTCGACGGCATCGAAGCGACGCGGCAGATCATGGCCGCCCTCCCGAACACTCGCATCATCATTCTCACCACCTTCGACCTCGACGAGTACGCTTTCGGCGGCCTGCGTGCCGGCGCGAGCGGCTTCCTGCTGAAAAACTCCCAACCGGGGGAGCTGATCAGTGCCATTCGCACGGTCGTCTCGGGGGAGGCATCCGTTTCACCGCGGGTGACCCGGCGCCTGCTCGACCTGTTCGGCACCCAGCTGCCACAGGTTGACGTCGAGAACGGATGCGCGGCCAAGGCTCTCGCAGCCCTCACCGAGCGGGAAACCGAAGTCTTCCTCGCCATCGCCGAAGGGCTGTCCAACCCCGAACTGGCCGAACGTTTCTTTCTCTCCGATTCGACCGTGAAGACCCACGTGGGCCGAATCCTGCACAAACTCGGCCTTCGTGACCGGGTCCAAGCGGTCATTCTGGCCTACGAACAGGGCCTCGTCGGACAGTGACCGTCGACCCGGCCCGTCATCGGCTGCGGCCCTCGACTTGTCTGGCACAAACGATGCACAACTCGGCCGTCAGCAGGGCGGACAAGCGGGCGGCCCCGATGGGTTTACTGCATCGGAGGCAGGTGCCATAACTCCCGTCAGAAATTCGGGCCAGTGCACGATCGATTGCGGCGACTTTCTCGTTGAACTCGCCGTGGACACCAACAATTCGTGACCACTCACCGGAGAGGGTCGGACCTTCCGGATCGTGCTCGTCGTCGGCCGATCCGTCGCTCCGCGCCTCACGCACACTCGTGAGCGATTCCGCCAGCCGGTTCAGCTCGGTCGCTATTATGGCGCGCTGATCCCTGAGAGCCTTGTCGAAGTGCCGGAGCTCGGCATCCGTAAGAGAGGTACTCGCCATGATCTATGGTCGCACTCCGCGATCGCTTCGGCCAAGGCTGGATAGGTGAAATTCATCAACCTCCGATCCGGGGAATAGGCTCGACGCATGCGTACCTTCTACCCCGAGCTCGAACCATACGACACCGGCATGCTTGATGTCGGTGACAACCAGACCATCTACTGGGAGGCCTCTGGCAACCCAGACGGCAAGCCGGCGGTCTATCTGCACGGGGGCCCCGGCGGCGCGTCCAGCCCGGACCAGCGGCGGGTTTTCGACCCGGCAAAGTACCGCATCATCCTGTTCGACCAGCGCGGTTGCGGTCTCAGCACACCGCACGCGAGCGAGCCCGACGTTGATCTCGACGTCAACACCACGTGGACCCTCGTGGCCGACCTCGAGAAACTGCGCGAGCACCTTGGCATTGACCGGTGGCTGGTGTGCGGCGGATCGTGGGGGAGTACTCTCGCGCTGGCCTACGCCGAGACGCACCCGGAGAAGGTCACCGAACTCGTCGTACGCGGCATCTTCACCCTGCGCCCGGTTGAGCTCGATTGGTTCTACGAGGGCGGTGCTGCCGCAATCTACCCCGACCTGTGGGAATCCTTCCTCGCGCCCGTTCCTGAAAACGAACGCGGCCACCTGATCGACGCCTACGGCCGGCTGCTGCACGACCCCGATCAGTTCGTGCGCGAACGTGCTGGCGTGGCGTGGGCTACCTGGGAATCCTCAACAATCACCCTGTTGCAGGAACCGGACAAGATCGCCCACTTTTCCGATCCTTCCTTCGCGGTGGCCTTCGCCCGCATCGAGAACCATTTCTTCGCCAACAAAGGCTGGTTCACACCCAACCAGCTCATCGACAATGCCTCCCGTCTCGCTGATATCCCCGGCGTCATCGTGCAGGGTCGCTATGACATGTGCACCCCAGCGTTCACCGCGTGGGACCTGCACAAGAACTGGCCGGAAGCCGAATTCCGCCTCATTCCCGATGCTGGCCATGCCTTCGACCAGCCCGGCATTCTCGACGCCATTATTGTGGCGACTGACCGCTTTGCAACCTGAACCACTGAGAATTTGTCAAGCGATCTTCGCGGATCTGCAATACTGACCGCATGACCGACTCGAACTTCGCTTCCCTCGCCGTGGTGGTGGTGAACTTCGGGTCGACAGCACTGCTCGAAGAGAACCTCCAACCGCTGTCCCGATCGGCACCGGGCCTGCACATCGTCGTCGTCGACAATTTCACCGACACTGCGGAGCAGGTCAGGGTGAGCGCGCTCGCCGAGCGTGAGGGCTGGCAGCTCGTGCTGTCGCCGACCAACCTCGGTTTCGGTGGCGGCATGAACCTCGGCGTCGCGTGGGCGCAGCAGAATGGGCGCACCTATTTTCTCCTCTTGAATCCGGATGCCGCCATCCCCGCCGACCAGGTCGCCCGCCTGCTCGAGGCGGTCGCCCTGCATCCGCTCACCCTGGTCTCGCCCCGCATCCTGCGGCCGGACGGTACGGTGTGGTTTGACGGTAGCGATCTGTACCTCGAGGACGGTCGGGTGCGCGCAACCCGCAAGCGCGGGGACCGCCCGGGCGAACGCACCACGCCGTGGTTGAGCGGCGCGTGTCTGATGATCAGTGATGATCTCTGGCGCCGGGTCGGCGGGTTCAGCGACGATTATTTTCTGTACTGGGAAGACGTCGAACTCTCGCACCGGGTGCTCTTGGCCGGGGGAGAGGTCACGGTCTGCGTCGACGCGTACGCCACTCACGCGCAGGGCGGCACCCAGGGCGTCGGCCAGCACAGCGCCGGCCAGGCCAAGTCTTACTCCTACTATTACTACAACGTGCGCAACCGCCTGGTCTACGCGGCGCGCAACCTCGCCGACGATGACCGCCGGAGATGGCGTCGACGCAGCGTGCCCGCGGCCTGGGAGGTCATCTCCCGCGGGGGCCGGCGCCAGCTGTTGACCTCGCGGCAGCCACTCGTCGCCGCGGTGAGGGGGTTGCGCGACGGCCTCGCCTATCGGCCAGCGTCCGCTGCACTGCCCACGACTGTCGGCACCAGCACGATCTAGCGTTTGCGCCGCCGGGTGAACCGCTTGGCGTACTCGCGCAGGGTCACGAAGTCTGTGCGCCGCACGCCGTAGAACTGCAGCGGGTTGATGCCGAATTTGCGATACATAAACAACAAATTCAGGTTGCTCGAGATGACGTTGCCGGCCAGGGTCGCCAGCGCGGCCCCCATCGCGCCGAGCGGCGGCGCCAGGACGATCAGCATGCCGACGTTCACCAGGCAGGCGATCAGCAGCGACACGCTGCGCAGGCCGGGGCGTCCGCGGGCGCTCAGGCCAGAGCCCGCGATCGACCCAGGAGTGCCGAGCACCACTGCGGCGAGCAGCACACCGGCCACCGGGAGTGCGGGGCGAAAATCCTCGCCGAACAGAAAAGGCAGCCACCACAACATACTGATGCCGAGGAACACGGCGGCCAGGCCGCACAGCATGGTGCTGATGCGAGCCGAGGAGGCAAGACGGGCGTCGACGGAATCAGCAGCATCCGTCACAAAAGTCACGTCCCGCACCGCCTGGTTGATGATCAGCGGCAGTTCACTCACGCTCACCGCCACCACATACAAACCGAGCTGATAGGTGCCGGCGAACGGCGTCATGAGCACCTGGTCGAGCCGCGACAGCAAAATTCCCGACAGCGAGCCGACCCAGATGCGCAGTCCATAGTTCAGCAGCCCGGCCGTGCGCGCCTCACGCGGAACGTCGAAGGCTCGCGGGTCGAGGCTGCGCATACGCCCGATATAGACGAACAACCCGGTCACCGGCATCGCGGCAACGGCGATGGTCGCCACGAGCGGCGTCAGGGTGCCGGTGAGCCAGAACGGAATGAGCACGCCGAGCCGCAGCGACGAGGTTACCATGCGTTCTATGGCGACCAGCCGCCAGCTTTGGGTAGCGGATGCTACCCCCCGGAACACGCCGACCAGCAAGTTGGGCACTATGGCCAGGCAGGCCACGAGAATGAGCTGCTGCACCGTCGGGTCGCCACCGCTGAGCCAGGCCGCTGACAACGCGACGGCGCCCATGGCGAGCAATCCGGCGACAACCAGAATAAGCATCCCCCGGTTGGAAGCGTTGCGGGCCAGGGTGGGGTTGCGGGCGATGGCCCAGGTGACGGCTTCGGGTACACCGAAGGTTGCCACGGTGACCACGAGCGCGAGCGGCGCGGTCGCGGCGGCCACAGCGCCACGACCGTCGACCCCGAGTGCCTGGGCCAGGATCGGACCGGAAAACAGCGCGACGAGGGGAGGAAAAGCGTTTCCGATCAGCGCAATCGTCATGTTGCGTGACACTGAATTCGCAGCGGCTGCCCGGCGTCTGGTCGGGCCGCCCGGAGACGTGATTGTAGGGTCGATGCCCGGCTGGGCGGGTAGCTGTCCCCGGGGTCGCCTAGGTGCCATCGCTGATCACGACCCGCAGCGGAATGGCTGGCAACACACCCGAATCAAGAGGGTCATCGCGCAGTATCCGCGCTCGTTCCTGCTCACCCACGCACGCCGCGAACTGGGCATCATTGCCGCCCTCCGTCACATTCTGCCGATACAGGGTGCCACGCTGCGAACCCGGGATCGCCGGATACTCGGCCTGCCGCTCACCCACCTGTCGGGCGCGAATACCGTGCCGCACGGCGACCGAATAGACCCACAGGTCATCCGCCCGCGGAGCGACCCGCAGAAAGACCTCGCCTTCGGCCCGCAGGGCAGCAAGGAGTTCGAGCGGGTAGTAGATACCGGAGACGCCGGTGCAGAGTGTTCGGTAACTGGCAGCGGTGCCGCGGGCGGCGACCCAGCGGGAGTAGAGCGCGACCCGATCGCCGTCGAAGGTGATGGTGTGGGCGCGCTGCCCAATGATTTCCAATGGATGCCGGGCGGCCGCCTCGAGAAGTTCGGCCAGCCAGGTGCGCGGGTACAGCACATCGTCGTCGGCGGCGACCAGGGGGAGGGTCGGCGTAGAAGAGGCATACGGGAACTGTTTTTTGTGCGGCCCGAAGTCGGAGCAGGAGAGAATTTCCAGACCGCGCCGCTGCAATCGAAGAAGTGTGGCCGGTGGGTGCGCGAGCACCGCGACGTCATCGAGCCAGAGAATGAGGCGCCGTGGGCGAATTCGTCCGGCGGCGATGGTCTCGAGGGCATAGTGCACAAGGTTGATCCGATGGCCGAACGAGGTGAGGTTGACCACCACGGTGCCCGATCCCGTCACTGAACGACGGCTGAGCTGGTTGGTCAAGCGCAGGCCCGCGAGGCGCAACTTGATACTGGCCCGCTGGGCCAGGGCGGCCGGGTCTCGACGCAGATCGGTGACAAGCCGATGGACGGTGTTGATGACCACGTTATTGATGACCACACGCTACTTCCGGTTGCACGATGAATATCTCTCACGAAATCGCCACTATACAGGCCGTGCCACCCATCCCCGACCCCCTTCTCGGGGGATGATTTTCCCTCAGTTTGAGAGGGATCGCCCTTGTCCCTTCTCTACTGAGCCGTCTATTGTTATGCACGATGCGGCTGTGCAACAGGGGCTGGTACCCGAATCATCCCTGTGTGGCCCGGGTGGTGGTAGCTATTGTTCTCTCAGGTGCGCTCCAATATCATCGCGGTGCGACCTGCTGCGGCACTCCGTCGCACCCGCGCGGGCCGTTCCGTGCACCAGGCCCCGTCCCTCGCCAATAAGTTCATTGCCGTTGTTGTTCTGGTCGTAGTCGCGTTGCGAATCGACATCGACCGAGGCGTCACTGTGGGCGCCGTGGTCTGTGTGGCCCTGTTCCCCGTCTGGTTCCCGATTCTGCGCCAATTTTGGGGCGCTCGGCTGTTCTTGATCGGCGGCCTGGTAGCGATCGGCTCGGGTGTCTGGCTCACCGTCCTATCCGCGCCCACGCACGATACGAGTCTCGGCCAGGCGTTCGGGTCGATCGCCGGTCTCATCGGGTTGATCGCCGGCGTCGGATTCGTGCTCTGGGCGCGCACCGTTCTGCCCGCCTCCCAAATCGCCATCTGGTACGGTGCCGGAATCCTGCTCGGTGTTTCGCCGTCGAGTGAACTGTACGCGGAAAATCCATGGCGCTTCGGCTATTCGGTGGCCCTGACGATTCTGCTGCTCGGGATCACAATGCAGCTGCGCCGCCGCTGGCTGGAGCTGGCCGTCGCGCTCGCACTCACCGTCGTGGCTACCGTGACGGATGCCCGTTCCGCGTTCGCATTCATGCTGCTGACTGTGCTGTTGGTCGCCTGGCAAATGCGCCCGACCCGAACCACGCGCGGCAAGTCGGCGCTGCGCGCCCTCCTCGGACTCGGCGTTCTGGGTCTCATCGTCTTCAACGTGATTCAGGCGCTCATCCTCGACGGCGCGCTCGGTGAAGCCACCCAGCAGCGTACCGTCGCCCAGCTCAACGAGGCCGGTTCGCTCATCCTCGGCGGGCGCCCCGAACTCGCGGCGACGATCGCGCTCATGCAGCATCAGCCGTGGGGGTTCGGCGTTGGCACCGTGCCCAATCCAGAAGACATACTGGCCGCCAAAACCGGTATGGCTGCGATCAACTACGCGCCGAACAACGGCTATGTCGACAACTACATGTTCGGTGGCCATATCGAACTGCACTCGGTCATCGGAGACTTCTGGGCGGCCTTCGGCATTCCCGGGCTTGTGCTCGCCCTCTTCATTCTCGTGCTCATCGTGCGCAGTATTGGCATACACGTGGCAGCCAACACCGCCAGTGCCGTGCTGCTGTACCTCGGTATCAAAGCCGTCTGGTTCATGTTCTTCGGCCCGTTTTTCAGCTCATCCGTGCTGCTCGTGCTTGTTCTCGGACTCCTCATCACCCGCAGGGTGCCGACCGAAAAGGATGCCGCGCTGCAGAGCCCCGCGCCCCTTCGACCTACGATGGTTCGACGCCGGCGATGAGCGCCACCAACCCCTCGGCCGAACGCGTTGGCTGGGTAGATACCGGCCGGGGCATCGCGATCCTGCTCGTCGCCCTGTTCCACTCGGCGAACTGGCTGCTCGGCGCCGGTTTTGATATTCCTTATTGGCGGGAGATCAACGACTCACTGTCGTCGATGCGCATGCCCTTGTTCTTTGTTCTGTCGGGCCTGTTCGCGCCCAAATGGCTCCTCAAACCGTGGCGCGATCTGTGGACGGTCAAGGTGCGCCTATACCTCTGGGTCTTCCTGCTCTGGGAGGTGGTCGGTTCGATTGTCTTCTTGCTCGGTCAGACCATGAAGGGCGAGGGCTTCGGCCTCCGCGAAGCCGTGCTGGGCCTTGTCGTGTCCCCGGTGCTGCCCCGGTTCGAACTCTGGTTCATCTGGGCTTTGTCGATCTTCTTCGTCGTGGCCAAGCTCAGTCGAAAAGTAAATCCCCGACTGCAACTCGTCATCGCCGGCGCCGTATCAATCGTGGCCCTGAGCGGGCTGGAGACGGCCAACGTGGGCTGGTCCGGGTCGCTCAAGTACTACTTCTTTTTTCTAGCCGGCATCTACCTGCGCAACTGGATCATTCGCATCGGCACGGTCGATAACCGGCTGCTCGTGGGTGCAGCCATGTTCGTCTGGGTAGCCGTCACCGCCACCGTCGCGCTGCTCGGGCTGCGCGATGTCTTCGGTTTGTACTTTCTGAATTGTCTGGTCGGTGTCGTCGGCGGCATTGCGTTCAGCCGCACCCTCCGCGGCGTGCGCTGGTTCGGCACGATCGGGCGCATCACCCTGCCCATTTACCTGGCGCACACACCCATCGTCATCCTGATCTCCTTCGTGCTCTCCCTGCCGCTCTCCTTTCCTGCTGTCGCCGTCATCGCGCCCATCCTGCCGCCCATTCTCGCGGTCACGGCCGTACTCCTCGCCCTCTCCCTCAACCGCTTCGCATCCCGAAGCGCTCTGCGCTACGCCTATGAGCCGCCGCCGATTGTCACCGAGTTCGACCAGCGTCTCTATCGTTCGATTCACCCGTCCCGATCGACCGAGGAGTCGACATGACCGGGGCGCCGGCACCCGCACCCGTGGCACCCAGGGAAGCCTGGATCGACGTCGCGAAGGGGATCGCGATCACCCTGGTCGTGCTCTACCACGCGATCATGTACCTCGATGAGGTCGGGCTGGCCGGCGCGCTCGCCCCGCTCAACCCGCTGTTCGATACGTTTCGCATGCCCCTGTTCTTTTTCATGTCGGGAATTCTGGCCGCGTCGGCCATCCGCCTGCCCTACTGGCAGTTGTTTCGCAAGCGGATGTCGTTGCTCCTGTATCTTTACGTAGCCTGGGTAACCCTACAGACGCTGTTCTTGCTCGCTCTGCCGCCGATCAGCCCGTCGGGGGCGCCCAACGCCTCCTGGGCCAGCCTCGTCACCCTATTCGTTCGGCCCAGTTCCAACCTGTGGTTTATCTACGCCTTGCCGTTGTTTTTCACGCTGGCCTGGCTGATGCGGCGATGGGCTCCGGCGCTGCAGATCGCTTTGACCGCGGTCATAGCGGTGCTGTTCGGTGCGGGGGTGCTGCACACCGGCTCACCGTGGGACAAAATGGGCAAGTACGTCGTGTTTTTCATCGCGGCCATTTATCTTGGGCCGCTGGTGCGTCGCCTCGTTCCCCTCGTGCGCTGGTGGCATGTTGCTTTCTTGTGCCTCGGGTACGCTGCGCTGGTAGTGATTACCACGAAATTGACGCTCAACAAGGTTCCATTCGTGTTGCTGCTCGTAAGCACGCTAGCCGTCGTTGTCGGCGTCACCGTCGCCGTATTGCTTGCCAAGCTGCCCGCCTTCGATTTCGTGCGCACCCTGGGCTCTCGCACCCTGCCGATCTACCTCGTGCACACTTTTCCCATGACGGCGCTCGCGGCCATTCTGGTTGCCTTCGACGTCCATGATCCGGTGTTGGCCGCGACGCTGTTCCCGCCGCTGCTGTGCGCCGGTTCGATCGCGGTCGCCCTGGCGCTCAACTGGCGGTTTCACACCGTTCCAGGCATCTTCACTGTGCCGGTCAAAGGCTGGGTCATCGTTTCACAGCGCGCAGTGATCTCAACAAACACGCAACGCTAATTTGACGTAATTTCATTTTTGGGTAACACTCTAGTATCTATCGGCGACTCCCTGCAGTTGTCTCACCCGCATACCCGAACGTGCACCACCCGAAACGAATTCATGACCGACCATATCTCACGCTCTCATCGCCGACCGCTGACCCTGACCCCGCAGTACTCCCGCGGCATACACCAGCACCACCCCGCCCTGCATCGTTATGACCCACCTCGTCCAGACCTCACCCGTGCCGATCTGCCGCACGCAGTTCGCCTGGAACGCACTCGGACACGACGCAATTCCAGCGCACGAACCCCAGTTTTTGTGGCCGCAGCTACCCTTGCCGTTCTCATTCCGCTGGCCGGCTTGGCGGCTCCGGCTCAGGCCTACGCCGCGAGCGGAGGCGTCATTCGGATGGCCACCGCGAGTGCCGGTACGACCGGAGTCCCTTCCGGTACGACCTTGAGGGTGCACAACGGCGATCTCAATATCACCAAGGCCGGCACGGTCATCAGCGGGCTGGATATTCGTGGCCTGGTCAAGATCAACGCGATCAACGTGACGATCAAGAACTCCATCATTCGTGGACGAAGCGTCAGCGCTCCCGCTGCGCTGGTCAATAACCTCGGCGGGCGCTCGGGCCTGAAGATCATCGATTCGGAGTTGTATCCGTCGAAGCCGTCGCCCGATATCAATGGAATCTACGGCTATAACTTTACGCTGACCCGCGTTGATATCCACGGCGTCATTGATGGTGTTCACGTGACCGGCAGTAATGTCACTATCGCAAATTCATGGCTGCACGGCAACCTGCACTACTCCAGTGACCCGAATCAGGGCGGAAAGCCCAGTCACGATGACTCTATCCAGATTCAAAAGGGCAGCAATATCAAGGTGTACGGAAGCACCCTGAGTGGTTCCCATAACGCTGGGGTGCAGATCACGCAGGACACCGGTGATGTCTCGAACTTCTCTTTTACGAATAATTTCGCCGACGGTGGCGCCTGCACCATTAACGTGGCCCAGAAGTCGTATGGTCCGATCTACGGCACCGTCGTTACCGACAACAAATTCGGGCGCAATACCAGGGTGGCCAACTGCGCCATCATCTCGCCCAGTACGACCAAGATCAGCACGGCGCGTAACTATTACACGCCCGACAGCCAGACCGTAACGGTGCACGGCGGCTAAACCGCCCTTCGCCTGCCCCACGATTCGCGACGGCGCGCCGCTATGGCGCGTCGTCGCGGCGCGGCCCTCGGTGCACCCGAGCCGGGCTGGCACTCCGGGCGTTCCCGCGCACCTCAAGGTATTCATAACCTTCCGTTTGACCCGCTCTTGTCGATACGGAATGCTGTACCCACGACCGGCGGCTCCCTTCAGCTGCCCCGCCCAACACGCCCCGAAACGTGTGCAGGACACGAAATTGCCTCTATGAAACTCAATCCGAATATGTTTACTGGCTTGCCCGCCCTCAAGGAAGCTCGCTCCCCCTTCCGCCGCGCGCGCGCGACGGCTGCCGCCGCTGTTGCGCTGGGGCTGATCTACGCCCTCGTTGGCGTCGGTCCGGCCCAGGCCGCACAACAGCCAGGAGAGGAGTATGCGATCACGCCGTGGGGTGCCGAGCCCGCGGCCCCCCCCGTGGCCGAAACCACTCCGGGATTGGGCCTGACCCCGGCCCAATTGCGCTGGCTCATGGCGAAGTTGTTTCCGCCGGTCTCGCCGGCTCCGGATCCGGATCCGATTGTGGCCCCCGATCCTCAGCCCGCTCCCGTGCCGGCGCCGGTGCCCGCGCCGGTGCCGGTGCCGGCCCCGGCTCCCGTTCCGGTTCCGTCCCCTACTCCCGCGCCGGTGCCTGTCCCGCGGCCCGCGCCGGTGCCGGCACCCGTTCCGGTACCCTCGCCGCCGTCAACCGGCGGCACACCCAACGAGCGCAACACCGGTGTACCGGCCGGCACCGATTTGACGGTGCACAACGGCGACCTGACCATCACGCGGGCCGGAACCGTCATTGATGGCCTCGACATTCGCGGCATGGTCAAAGTCGAAGCACCCAATGTCACGATCAGGAACTCGATCGTGCGCGGACGAGATCTGAACGGGCCGATGGCCCTCATCGGCAATCTCGGCGGCTACGAAAATCTGCGCATCATCGACACCGAGCTGTTCCCATCCACGCCATCACCCGATGTTCAGGGAATCTACGGCTACAACTTTGAGGCAACGCGCCTCAACATTCACGGTGTCATTGACGGTATTCACATCACGGGTGGAAACGTTGCCATCACGGACTCATGGCTTCACGACAACCTGCACTACGACAGGGACCCGAACCAGGGCGGCACGCCGAGTCATGACGATGCCATCCAAATCCAGGAAGGGTCCAACATCCTCATCGAAGGCAATCGGTTGACCGACGCCTGGAACGCGTCCGTGCAGGTCACCCAGGACCGCGGTGACGTAGAGAACCTCACCATCACGGACAATGTCGTCGACGGTGGCGGATGCTCGATCAACCTCGCTGAGAAAAGTCACGGCCCCCTGCGTGGCGTGGTCATCACGGATAATACTTTTGGTCGCAATACTCGGGTCGACGATTGTGCGGTGATTGCGCGTTCGTCCACGAAGGTCAAGATGGCGCGCAACTATTACACGCCCGATGACACCCTGGTCGTGGTTCACGCCGGGTGACCGGGGCGACCGGGACTCATTGAAGAGGGCGGGTTGCTTGTGCGCTGCACGAGGAACCCGCCCTCCCGCCATTCCGGGAGCCAGTCGATGCTAGGAAGTGCCTTCAATCGCTCGGGTCTGCCAGCGCGAAGCGGCATCCGGTCGCGTCAGCGCGTCCAGGGCTCGACGCAACATCGTGCTCGAGGTGTTCACTGTGTATGGAAAATAGACCACATCAACGCCGACAGCGGCGAACTCGCGCTCGAGGTGCATGCCACGTGGGGTTCCTCGCCAGTCGTCGCCTTTAAAGAAGACATCGAAACGCAGCTGACGCCACGTCTCCATCTTGTCTTGCACGACTTCGGCGACGGCCTCATCGACGAATGAAATATGCCGCACAATCTCAAGGCGCTCGAACAGTGGAACAACCGGAGTGACGCCCTTGGTCAGTTCCAGCATTTCGTCGGACGCGACGCCAGCGATCAGGTAGTCGCACTGGCTTTTGGCGTGTTTAAGAATATTGAGGTGGCCCACGTGAAAAAGATCGAAAGCGCCTGCGGCATAGCCGATGCGGAGAGGTCTCGTTGCATTGATGTCTGAATCCGGGGAATAGTGTCCTGCAGCCATAAAGTACTCAGATTTCTTTCAGGCCACCCGGCGAGGGCGGCAGCAGTCGAGTAGAGGAGGGTCAGGGGAGGCAATGAGAAATCCTAACGTTTATTGGCTGGCCTGACTAGGGTGCTGTTCGGCTCGTTCATCTTCGGGATGCAACTGCTATTTTGCGGTAGGAGAAAGCGGAAAACTGAGTATACTTCGAAAATTGCTGGGGTCGACCCGAGCCCCTGAAAACGAGAAGATGAGGCTCTTTTATGTCGTGGCGTTTCCGTTCCCCCGTGACAGCCGTTGTCGCCTTGGCCGTAATGACCAGTGCGATATTTACCGGAGCGGGAGCGGCCCAGGCCGACACCGCACCCCCCAGCGCCTCCACCCCTAAGACCGTCGCAGCGGACGCCCTGCCCACAGCGCAAATCAACGGCGTCGTGTGGTCGCAGGCGATTGTGGGAAATACGGTCTACGTCGGCGGTGAATTCACCCGGGCGCGTCCCGCCGGAGCCGCAGCCGGAACGAGCGAGGTGTCCCGCAACAATCTCATGGCCTACAACTTGTCGACCGGAGTGATGACATCCTTTAATCCCAGCGTGAATGGTGTCGTGCGGGCGATTACCGCCTCCCCCGACGGATCCCGCATCTACGTTGGTGGTGGCTTCAGTACCGTCGGCGGAGTCTCCCGCTCGCGGCTCGCGGCATTCAGCACGGCGAGCGGGGCGCTCCTGTCCGACTGGACGCCGACGGCGAACGGCACCGTCCGTGCCCTCGGTACCTTCGGCAGTACGGTGTATGCCGGCGGGAGTTTCACGTCGGCCAGCGGGCAGAGTCGTCAGAAGGCAGCATCCTTCAGTGCTTCCACGGGTGCATTGGGAACCTGGAAGGGAACCATTCCCGATGGTGCCGTCAATGCGCTGACAATCTCACCGAACGGCGACCGCGTCGTCATCGGCGGTTCATTCACCTCCTACAACGGAGCTAGGGCACCCGGCTACGGTATGGCCGCCACGAACTCGAGCACCGGCGCCGCCGTCGCGTGGAATATTGGCAAGCTGATCAAGAATGCCGGCCCCAACGGGGCAATTCTCTCCCTCACCTCCGATGCCGACGGTGTCTATGGCACCGGCTACGATTTTGGGGCGGGAGCAATGTTCGAGGGAACGTTCCGGGCCAGTTGGAGCAGCGGGAATACCGTCTGGATCGAAGACTGCCACGGCGATACTTATTCGGCTGTACCGGTCGGCGACGTCGTGTACACCACCGCCCACGCCCACTTCTGTGGAAATATCGGAGGGTTTCCGGAGACGACGCCGCGTAGCTATCACCGCACACTGACCTTCAGCAAAGCAGCCACCTGCACTATCACTCGAAATGTAACGGGCGGCAGTTACTTCAACTTCGAGGGCCGGCCGTGCCCCACCTTGCTGGCGTTCTACCCCGACATCAACACCGGTACGTATACCGGGCAGGGCCAGGGCCCGTGGAACCTCGCGGCGAACTCCCAGTACGTTCTCTATGGTGGCGAATTCACCATCGTGAACAACAAGCGCCAACAGGGCCTCACGCGTTTTGCCGTGTCGTCCATCGCGCCCGACAAGGAAGGCCCCAAGGCCACGGGCACGAGTTTTCGGCCGACGCTCAGCATCCCGAGTGCCAACTCTGTGAAGGTCACCTGGAAGTCCAACTATGACCGTGACAACGAGCAGCTCACCTACCAGGTGTTGCGAAACGGAGTCGTCGTGCGCACGCAGACGGGTCTCTCGGTGGACTGGAGGCGGCCGACCCTAAGTTGGACCGACACCGGGCGATCGGGTGGCACCACCTACACCTACCAAGTGCGGGCGACCGATCCGTTCGGTAATACTGTGACCGGATCGTCGGCAAGCATCAGGGCGACCGGCGCGGCAAACAAGACGACTCCCGACCAGACCGTCATACCGGGTGCGCCGGCGCAGGCCCCCGACGCAACGCTGACGCCGGATATCGCTCCGGTTCCCGACGTAGCTCCCCTGCCGGATGTCGTGCCGGAACCGGGGGTGCAGCAGGAACCAGGAACCAAACCGGTGCCGGATGACGCGCCCGCGCCGCTGCCCGAGGTGCCAGCCGCCTAGCGCGGTGTCAGTCGTGCATCACCCCTGAAGGGGCCGCCCGCTAACAGGGCGGTCCCTTCAGGCTTGCGTTGTGGAAGACCGCGCCATGTTGTTTCTAGCTTCTGGTGACGACCTGGGCAATAAGGTCACGGCGACGCTCCTGCGAAAAAAGTGCATTGACCGCGGCAGGTTCTGGCAAAGCGGGGTGTTCTTTTAGTGTCACGGCCAAATCAAGGAGTGCGCCGGTGATGTCCCGGTCCGGAGAATCTGTGCGCGGCACCCCAATGCCGCCGACTACCGGAAGGACTTCTCCAGCGCCGCCGTCCGCGAAGCCAACCGATCGCAGGCCGACCCGCCAGGCTTCGATCGGTACCAACCCGAACGGTTCGGGAGTAGACGGAAAACAGGCCACGGCATCGATCTCATCCGCAATGGCCGCCACCGAGGGAGCTTCTCCGCGGTACTCGATGCGCGGGTCACGATTGACCAGCGCCATCACGTCCTGAAGAGCGTCATCCTGTCCGGGATACGGCGCGCCGAAGAGCAGGAGCCGCCAGTCCCGGCCGGACAACATCGTCGATTGAAATGCCGTGGCCACCTCCAGATGTCCCTTGTGCCCGTTGACGCGTCCGACGACAGCGAGCGTCAGCGGGTCGTGCACGGCACGCATCGGTACCGTTTCGACGGCGCTGAAGACCGGAGATGTGACAGTCAGGCGGTCCCACCCAACGCCTTGGGCGTGCAACCACTCGGCAGTGGCCCCACTGCACGCGCACACCGGAAAGGTGCCGGGTGCCAGCACTGTGCGCACGAGCAGGCCGCCGACTCGCCCTAAGAGGAGTTCATGCACCGAGACATAGAAGCGTCGGCGACGCAGACGTAGCAGTGGGATGTAGGCACTCAGGGCCAGGGTCCACAAAACAACGACGTCGGCGAGTGCCACGTCGTGTCGCAAAGTGAGCGGGTGCAGTAGGTCGGTCAATTTGCTTCGACGAAGCACTACCAGTGACGAATCAATTACGACCGAAACTGATGCGCCGAACCGGGCAAGGTCCGTGGACAACGGACCGGTGTGTGGAACAACGATGAGCACCTCGTGCCCCAGGCGGACCAAGCACTCGACTTCCTGGCAGAGCACCTTGCTGGCACCGTAGGCATCATTGCTGCCGTGCAAAATGGCAAATTTCATGTCTGTCGCTTCGGTCGAGTGTTTGGTGTGGTGCCGGGCGGATGCCGGAGTTCCACACTGTACAGCCTGAGCGGGTGCCCCCGTATGGGGTCCAGCTGCCCCCTAGGAATGCGGGCGCGTCCCGTGTATTAATGACTGCATCATATTAATAGCCGCACCAAGAACTTGACCCGATCGTGTGACCAGCAACCTGGAGTTTTACCATGGCAGTGCGCCACCCCGTTGATAACAACACAGGTCCCACCGTGGGTGGGAGTTCGATTCCTCGGCGGCGCTTCTGGTGGATCGTTGCAGCCGCTGCGCTGGCAGTACTCATCGTCGTACTAGTGGTCGCCGGTGTCGCCGCATCGAACAGCGGCGGCCCGAATACAATCGCAAGTAACAACGGCCCTGCGCCGAGCTCGAGGACGATGGCAACGCCGACAGCGGTGCCATCGCCCGACCCATCACCTACAGCGGTTCCGACTGCCGCACCGCCCGCACCGCCCGCACCGCCCGCTCCGCCCGAGCCGACCGAGGCTGCCGCGGTCGTTCCTGCTCCGCCCGCCGAACAGGCGCCGGTACCGCTGACCGACTCCGCTGCGGCCGTTCAGGGTGTGGTGTTCAGCATCGGCGCCCTCGAAGCCGTCGACGGGGTCGCGCGCGGACCGGGCGAGGTGGGTGGGCCTTCCCTGCGTTTCGCCGTGACCGTGCGCAATGACACGGCCGATGCCGTGTCAATGACCTCAACGGTGGTCAACCTGTTTTTCGGTGCGGAGCAGAGTCCGGCGACTGAATTGACGGCGTCGGGTGGGGCGCCGTTCCCGGAATCGGTCGCAGCGGGGGCGACCCAGCAAGGGGTCTTCGTTTTCGCGGTGCCGAATGACCAGCGCGACCAGGTGCGCATCGCCGTGGATTACTCCGCAGGCGTGCCGATCGTGCTGTTTGAGGGTGCCGCCCCGCGCTGAGTATCCCTGCGACTGTGCCCCGGATAGGGGGCAGCCATCCATGAAAGATTCTCACTATACTCCAAATAATGCGGTGGCTACCCGACGGCCCGGCACCTCGTCCCGAGTAAGGAATCATCGTGCGACTTCTCCCTGCGTCTCGCCTGCACGTAAACCCGTCCACGGTCGCGATGCGCGACGAGCCCCGATCGCGGGCTACTCACACGCTGCGCGCCGGCTGGCTCAGCCTGGTCACCATCCTTGCCGTGCTCGCCGGAATCCTGACCGCGCCGTTCGCCGCTCAGGCCGACACTGCTCCAGTGGATTCCAGCACTCCGGCGACTTTCGCGGCCGACGCGCTGCCCACGGCCCAGATCAACGGCGTCGTCTGGTCCCAGGTCATCGTGGGCAACACCGTCTACGCCGGCGGCGAGTTCACCAGGGCCAGACCGGCCGGTTCGGCCGCCGGTGTAAACGAGGTGGTGCGTAACAACCTGCTCGCCTACAACCTCACGACCGGCGTCCTGGTAGCGAGCTTCAATCCCGACCTCAACGGTGCGGTCCGATCGCTCGCTGCTTCCGCCGACGGCACCCGGCTCTATGCTGGCGGATTCTTCACCACCGTCGGCGGTGTGGCCCGATACCGCCTCGCGGCGTTCGACACCGCCACTGGGTCGCTTGTCTCATCTTGGGCGCCGACCGCCAACGCCTCGGTAAAGGCCTTGGCAATCTTTGGCGACACCGTCTACGTGGGCGGCGTGTTCACCTCGGCGAGCGGGGTCGCGCGCAACCAGATGGCGGCGTTCGCCGCCTCCAACGGTGCCATCCGCGACTGGACCGGCGACCCGACTGGCGGGTCGGTCAACGCCATGGCGATCTCGCCGGACGGCACTAAAGTTCTCATCGGAGGCTCCTTCACCGCGTATAACGGCGGCGCTGCTCCCGGCTACGGCATGGCCGCGACGGACTCGGTCACCGGTGCGTCGCTGCCCTGGGCCGTGAACGCCACGGTTCGTAACGGTGGTGTGAATGGAGCTATCACCAGCTTGTCCTCCTCGGCCGACGGCGCTTTTGGCACCGGCTATGACTACGGCGTTGGAGCGAACTTCGAAGGCACCTTCCGGGCGAACTGGAGTGATGGTTCGCTCGTCTGGCTGGAGGACTGTCACGGAGACACCTACTCCGTCGTTCCAATCGCCGGTGCCGTCTACACGACGGGCCACCCCCACTACTGCGGCAATCTCGGCAATCTCGGCGGCCCGGTTGAGACCAGCCCCCGCTCCTACCACCGCACCCTGACCTTCTCCATGGCAGCCACCAGCACACTCACCCCGAATGCGGTCGGCAGCTACGCCAGCTTCACCGCAAAACCGAGCCCCAGCCTGCTCACGTTCTACCCCGAGATCAACTCCGGCAAATTCACCGGCCAGGGTCAGGGCCCGTGGACCGTCACAGCCAATAATGAATATTTGCTCTACGGCGGTGAGTTCACCAACGTCAACAATAAAGGTCAGCAGGGCCTGGTGCGCTTTGCGAACAAGGCGATTGCACCCAATAAGGAAGGACCACGCGTCGCGAACGCGGCATTCGCCGCATCCGCTTTCGTGCCGACCGCCGACTCGCTCTCGACTGGTACCGCCCGCATCGGATGGAAGGCAGCCTTCGACCGGGACAATGAACAGCTCAGCTACGAGGTGCTGCGTGACGGTGTCTCTGTCGGCACGGTGAAGGGTCTCTCGACTGACTGGTCCAGGCCGGCCATGGGCTTCACTGACACCGGACTCACGCCGGGCCAGACCTACGTCTACCGCGTGCGGGTGCAGGACCCCTTCGGTAATGTGAAAACCGGCAACCCCACCAGCGTGACCGTCTCTGGATCCGGCGAGTACAACGCCTACGCCAAGACCGTGCAGAGCGACTCGCCCTCGTCGTACTGGCCTCTCGGCGAATCCAGCGGTACGACAGCCTACGACTGGGCTGCGGCCTCAAACGAGACCGCAGGCACCGGTGTCATCCGCAACGTGCCGGGCGCGCTTGCTGCAGACTCGGGCACAGCGTCCCGCTTTAGCGGTACGAACGTAGGTACGGCAGCATCATCCGCATTCGAGACTCCTCGGGGCGCCTTCACCGTAGAAGCCTGGATGAAGACCACCACGACCCGTGGTGGAAAGATCATCGGGCTCGGAAGTGCGGCGAGCGGTGCATCGACGGCCTATGACCGTCACGTTTACATGGACAACGCCGGACGTCTCTGGTTCGGAGTGAAGCCCGGAATCCTGCGAACGGTGAACACAACCGCGTCGTACAACGACGGCCAGTGGCACCACGTAGTGGCGTCGGTCGGGGCCGCAGGCATGTCGCTGTACGTAGACGGTGCTCTCGTGGCACAGCGCACCGACACGACATCGGCGGCACCGATCCAGGGCTTCTGGCGTATCGGAGGCGACAATCTCAGCGGGTGGACCAGTCGGCCGGCGAGTGATTACATTGCAGCCGACATCGACGAGGTCGCCGTCTACGGCACAGCCCTCAGTGCCAGTGCCATCGCCCGACACAACTCGATCGGCCGATCAGGGCCGCCCGCCAACGTTGCGCCGACGGCATCATTCAGCAGTGCGATCACCTACCGTGACCTGAGCGTTGATGCCACCGGGTCGACCGATTCCGACGGTGCCATCACGAGCTATGCCTGGAACTTCGGCGACGGCAGCACCGCAACCGGAGCCATTGCAACGCATTCCTACGCGGCGTCCGGCAGCTACCCGGTCACCCTCGCCGTCACCGACAACTCCGGAGCGAGCACGGTTACCACCCGTACGATTGATGCCACCGACCCGCCGGCCAACGCGCTGCCGACAGCAGCATTCAGCTATCAGGCCACGCCGCTCGCCGTGGCGACGGATGCTTCCACTTCCGCCGACAGCGACGGCACCATCACCGGCTACAGCTGGGACTTCGGCGACGGGAGCACCGGCAGCGGTGTGACCGCCTCACACAGCTACGCCGTTGCGGGCACCTACGACGTGACCCTGACGGTGACCGATAATTCCTCCGCCAGTGCGCAAACCAGGCAGGCGGTTGTCGTTCCGGCAGTCGACCCGAACACCCCGCTGGCCACCGACGCATTCTCCCGCACCGTGGCAACCGGCCTGGGTACCGCCGACACCGGAGGAGCCTGGACGACGACCGGTACGGCATCGAATTACTCGGTCAGTGGCGGAGTCGGCCGCCTCAAGGCCGCTGCCGGAGGCACCGTCAATGCGTACCTGTCTGGCGTATCCCTGCTCGACACTGACATGCTCGTCACCACGACCCTCCAGCAGGATGCGACCGGTTCCGGCGCGTTCACCTCGCTGATCGGCCGCCGGGTCGGTACGGACGACTACCGGGTGCGCATGAAGAATCTGTCGACCGGAGTTGTGCAACTGCAGCTCATGCGCGGGGCTACCACCCTGAAGGCCCAGAACATCTCCGGCCTCACCTACGCAACCGGAACCGAGGTGCAACTGCGCGTTCAGGTCATCGGCTCGGCCCCGACGACAATTCGTGCCAAAGTCTGGGCCCTCGGCACACCGGAACCGTCGGCGTGGCAGACCACGGTGACCGATTCGACCGCTGCGATGCAGACACCCGGTGCCGTTGGTCTGGCCTTCTATCTGGGATCGACTGCTACCGTGACGCCCGTCACCGCGACATTCGATGACCTGATCGTGAAGCGAGCCAATTGAACCGCGCCCCAATCCCGACCTTCTCGTTTTCACACAGCACCACCAGCATCGTTTTCATCGCTACAGAGGGGTTTGGGTATGTCATCCGTCCATCGATCCACACGTGACCCGCGCGTAGTGATTGCGGTGCTGACCTATCGACGCCCGGCCGATCTCGAGGAACTCCTGCCGGAACTGCTCGACCAGGCCGGCATGGTGCTGGCACCGGTGGAGATCATCGTCATAGACAACGATCCGGACGCCGGAGCTCGCACCCTCGTGACCGATACCCGGTGGGTAGAAGCCGGGGAGCCCGCATCGACCGGGGTGACTCCCATTCGATACGTGCACGAACCCACCCCGGGTATCGCCTCGGCGCGCAATCGAGCGCTGCACGAAGGTCAGGGTGCCGACCTGCTCATCTTCATCGACGATGACGAACGACCCAGCAGCCACTGGCTCGTGCAACTGCTCGATACCTACTCGACCTATCGGCCCGCGGCCGTCGTCGGCCCGGTACTGTCGCAGTACGATATCGAACCGGACCAGTGGATTCGGGCCGGTGGCTTCTTCGAGCGCCGCCGGTTCATTACGGGCACGCCGGTATCGCTCGCGGCAACGAATAATCTGCTTCTCGATCTAGCCCAGGTGCGTCGATTAGGGCTCAGCTTTGACGAACGGTTCGGGCTGTCGGGCGGGTCGGACTCGTTGTTTACCCGGCAGCTGCACCAACGCGGCGGGCAGATGATCTGGTGCGATGAAGCCATCGTCATCGATATCGTTCCGGCGGATCGTCTCACCCGGGAGTGGGTGCTGCAACGCGCGTTTCGCATGGGAAACACCTGGAGTCGTATCAACCTTGACGACACTGAACATGCCAAACGCGTGCTGGTGCGTATGAATCTGCAAGCGCGCGGCGCCGCGCGGGTTTGCGGCGGGATCGTGCGATACCTCGCCGGATCCCTCGTCGGGCAGGTGCCGTTGCGCGCCCGAGGCCTGCGCACAGCCGCCCGCGGTGCCGGGATGCTGGCCGGTTCGGTGGGCTCGGTCTACCACGAGTACAAGCGTGGCTAGCGTTCGAATTCTGACCGACCGGGCACGGCTGTACCGCACGCTGCGTAGCGCCCACCTCGAGCGGGCACATGAGCTGCCGCCGGCCGCCATTTTGTTCCGCATCAAGAGGTACGACTTTCACGAGGAATTGGCCACGGGCCTCGTGCTCGTGCAGGCTCACCCCGTGCGCGCAGCGTGGTTGCTGGCTCGCTCCTCGATCACGACACTGGAAATTGGCGAACCGCTCATGCTTTCGAGTGTCTGGGCCAGCACGCTGGCGATCAGCGCCCTCCGCCTGCGGGCGCTGATCGGTGGTAGTCGAGCGAGCATCGTGTGTTATGCCTTGGAAAACGCTGACCCGTTCGAACGCCAACTCGATATCCGGGCGCGACTGCGTCGCGGTCTCAACGGCATCGCCGCCCGCTTCGTCTGGCGTCAGACCGACCGCATCGTTTTTGGAACGGATGCGGCACGCGTCACGTACTGCACGGCCCTGCCCGAACCCGCTCGGGATGCCGCTTCGGTCGTTATTCCGGCGTTGCCGGCCGCATGCGCCTGCATCGCTGACGGCGACCCTGAGATGAACCGGGTGGTTTTTCTTGGTGCGTTCGCCCAGCGCAAAGGGTTGCCCAGCCTTCTCGCGGCGTGGCCGCTGGTGACCAAAGCGTTGCCCGAGGCCCGCCTCACCCTGATCGGCAAGGGTGCATTGGAGAATCAGGCGCGGCAGGCCGTCGCCAACGACCCAACGATCGAGCTTGTCATCGACCCGCCACGCAGCGAGATTCACCGACAGTTGCGCCGCGCCAGCGTGCTGGCCCTGCCCAGCCAACCGAGCGCCACTTGGCGTGAACAGGTCGGCCTGCCGATCGTCGAGGGTCTCGCCCACGGCTGTTCGATTGTGACCACGACCGAAACCGGGCTCGCGTCCTGGCTCAACGCGCACGGCCACGAGGTGGTCGCGCCGGGATGCACCCCGCAGCTGCTGGCGGATGCCATGGTGCGCGCCCTGCAGGACCCTCGCCCTGCAGTCGAGGATCTGCCGGCCATCGATGGCCGGCTCGCCGCTGACGCCTGGTTATTCGTTGGCGCCTGAGCGGTATGCCGCCGATCACTCGGTTTAGTGCGAGCGGACAGACTGCACGGCCCTGCCATAGGCCTCGACGTGAGCGGCCGCTCCGACCGACCACCGGCGGTGCGAGAGATCGGGCGCGGGGGCGCTCCGCGGCCACCGCACGCGCACGAGCGCATCGGCCAGAACCTCAGCGCACAGCGGCCCGGTGTAGGTGAGTACCCAATCAGTGCCGACCTCGTTGGCCAGTGCGATCGTTACCGCGTTTTCTGGTACCAATACTGCCCGGTCGAGAGAAAGGGCCAGCAGTGCTGCGCCGGAGTTATGCATCTCGGCGTACGGCAACACGACCAGTTCGGCTGCGTGGATGGCGCCGGCCAGCTCGGCATCACTCGCATGGCGCAGCACAAGCTCGATGCGTGGGTCGCCAGCCGCCGTCAGCCGCAGCTGCTTGGCCAGGTCGCTGGAGTGGGGAGCACCGACGATACGCAGCGTCGGCGGGGGATCGGCCAGGAGCCCGGTGCCCAGCTGCTGAAAGGCGTGCACGAGGGTGTCCACACCCTTGTAGGGGCGAATGAGTCCGAAGTAGAGCAGCCGACCGGGTACGGGCGCGCCTGACGTCACGTCGAAGTACCAGTCTCGGTAGTCGCCGTGCGGGATGGTGTGTTCGAGCGCGTCAGCGGGCACCGGTGTGAATGGGTTGAGCCTGATCCACAGGGTTGTGCGCAGGTCGAAACGCTTGAGTAAGCGTTGGTCATGCCGCGGTGAGAGGTCGTGGCTGCGCACGTTGTGCAGCGTTCGCACTACCGCCGTGCGACACAGGCGCAGGCGCAGCAGGAACAGGCGGAACAACATCCGTCTGGCCAGCGCCCGCACCGGTGTTCGACCCTGCAATAAAATCTCCGGCCAGTGCACGTGGAACACATCGTAACGGCTGGTGAGGGCCCGGCGCCAAGTGAAGCCGAGCACCTCGACGTGTGGGCTGAGCGACCGGCTCAGTTGCAGCAGGTAGGGATTCGTCGTCGTGCGACCCTCCGGAAATGACTGGAGGACCCGCACTATGACGACCGAGTAGGTTCCGACGTGCGGGAGCTGCGACGGCCCGTCTCATCAAAGGTGGTGCGAGGCGCTCGGGTGGCCGTGACCCGGTTGCTCGTTCCTGGGGTCGGCGCGGCAGCACTAGCCGTTGGGGTGAGCGGCCCGTAGTACACCTCAGCGCGACGTTCCCGTACTTGGTTGAGCACGATGCCGAGAATGCGCGCGTTGACGGCTTCGAGCGACTCCAGCGTGGTGGCCAGCTGTTGGCGCGTGGTCGCCCTGTAGCGGGCGACAACAATGGCGCCATCGGTGAGATGTGACAGACCGAGGGCATCGGTGGCCGGCAGCAGCGGCGGGGAATCGACGACGATAAAGTCGTAATCAAGCAGTAGGCGTTGCATCAGGGTTTTCATTGCGTCCGAACCGAGCAACTGTCCGGGGTTGGGCGGCACAGCGCCGGAGGGCAACACGTCGATACCATTCGACCAGCGCACGATGGCGTCGTCGGGTCCGACATCGCCGAGCAGAACAGTCGTCAGTCCCACGTCGCCCTCGAGGTCGCACAGCTCGGCGATCGACGGGCGGCGTAGGTCGGCATCAATTAGGAGTACTCGCGACGACCGTTCCGCCATGGCGAGGGCAAGGTTGATCGCGGTCGTGGACTTGCCATCGCGGGTCACTGCGGACGTAACCACGGCGCTGCGTGGCGGGCTGTCCACGTCGATGAATTCCAGGTTGGCCCGCACTCGCCGGTACGCCTCAGCCAGGGCGCTGTGTGGCATCACCCGCATGACCAGACCTGCTGGGTCGGTGCGCTTCTTGCGACCGATCATTCCGAGCAGGGGATCAGAGGAGACCCGGTCGAGGTCCTTCTCCGTGCTCACCCGGGTATCGAACACCTCGCGGGCCAGGGCGTAGAGCACACCGAGAACGAGCCCGAGCAGCAATCCGGTGACAACGATCAGCTGCGTATTCGGTGCAAACGGGCTGCCAGGCAGCTGAGCAGGAGAAACTGTCTCGACCGTGATCGACGGCAAATTGTCGGGCCCTTTCGGCGCCAAGTTTTCGACCGCGGTGGCGAGGGAATCGGAGACAGCATCAGCGAGAGCCACGGCCTGCGTCGACGACCGGCTGGTAACGGTGATGTTAATGAAAACAGTGTTGATGGGGATCTCCGCGGTGACGCGGGAGGCCAGGGCCTGCGTGGAAATATTCAATCCAAGCTTGCTGATCACCGGGGCCAGAACGGTTGGTGTTGTGGCGAGTTGCGCGTAGGACTGCACAAGGTTTTGAGTGAAGGTTGACGATTGCAACAGCTCGCCTGTGGTCTCACCGCGGTCGCTCGTCACGAAGACGCTGTTGGTTGCCTGGTACTGCGCCGGCTGGGTGGTCGCATAGCCCCACGCCACCGCGCCTCCGAGAAGGCCCACAATAGCGATGAGCAGCCATCGTCTCGTGATGGTTCTCAGATAGTCGATTGGTTCCACAGCTTTCTCCGTCCGGTTGCGCCCACACTACAATCAAGGTGATCAAAACTCACGTCGGAACGTGGGGTGAAGCAGCCCCAGAACGGGGCACAGGCAGAGTCGCTTCGTTGTGACAGCGGATGTCGAACTACGGTCGGGCGACTTCCGCGCGTCCCAGCGCGGTCATATCGCGAAACCATTTGCCGAGCGCCAAGGCGAGATAAAGCGCATTGGCCACAAAAAGCAGGCTGTACAGGCCGAAAAAAGCTAGCGGAGCGCCCAGCAGCACGAAGGCGAGACAGAGTATGCCGTAGTCGGTCGGCAGACCAAGAAATGATCGCAGCGCGGAGCGGGGAGCGGTGGAAAGCGGCGCCGTCGGCGCGTGCTTGGCCTTGAGCAGGTCGTTCAGAATCATTGCGAAGAACGACACGGCGGCCACGACCGCAAACCCGATGGGTACGAGCAGCCAGATCGAATTGGAAAGTGGAAAGTGCGTAAACATCGTGATGAGCACCGCTAGATGCAGGGTTGAAATCTTGATGGAGTCAACGACGTGGTCGAGCCATTCCCCCGAAGGGGAGCCACCGCCGCGCAACCTGGCGACCTGGCCGTCGGCCGAGTCGAAGGCATACCCGATGGCGAGCAGCAGCCACACGATAAGTCCGAGCCACCAGCTCGGCTCACCGATAGCCAAGAGTCCGATCGCACAGAACGTGAAGCCCGCACTGACGGCGGTGACGTTGTTGGGAGTCAGGCCTAACCGAAACGCGCCCGCTGCGAGGTAGCGCCCCACGCGGCGGTTCACGTAGACCGAATAGGCCGGAGCGCCGCGGCCCGCCGTTTTCTGGGCGGACGACAGACGGCGCACGGTGTCACAGTACGATTCGGTCGAACGAGCGATTTGGGCTGAGGTGCTGGTCATAAGGTTATCCCCCTGGATGGCGCGGTTGTCGGTTGCTTGCTCAGGTTGTCGGAAAGGCTCCACATCGACACTCCGGCCCTGCCGCTGCTTTGGCGGTGGGTGCTGTAGCCAACGGCCACCCGCTTAGCGAGTTTTTCGTAGCTGGTCGTGACGCTGTCCCAGTTGTAGAGCTGCTCAGCGCGCTGTTGTAGTGCCGCCGCGACCTCGGCGACTCGATCGGGATTCACTTCTGCGTCTTCGATCAGGGCGCTGAGGGAATCCGCCCCAGAGAAGTAGGCGCCACCTAGGCCGAGGACCTCACGATTGAAGACGACGTCCCAGGCGATGACCATGGTGCCGGCACCCATCGCGCGCAGCAGCGACGGGTTTGTGCCGCCGACCGAGTGGCCATGCAGGTAGGTGCTGGCGTGTTTGTAGAGCTGGTCGAGCTGATTTTGGTCCCACACACTGCCGAGCATGCGAATGCGGGAATCGGAGGCGGCGAGGTCACTGATGCGGTTGGTGTGGTCGGCCGCATAGGGCGCAGAGCCAACGACCACGAGCGGGAGTCGCGCTTCGCTGGCCCGGTATCCCTCGACGATGATGTCGACATGGTTTTCTGGTTCGAACCGGGCAACGACCAGGTGGTAGCCGCCCGGGCGAAGGCCGAGTTCAGCGAGCCGATCTGCCGAGGTATCGTGCAAAATTCGGGTGCCGTACGAGATTAGTTCTGTCGGGACGGAAAACTCGTCCCGGTAGTAGTCAACGATTCCCTGCGCGTCAGCGATGAGGGCGTCAGCTTCGCGCACCGATACTTGCTCGGCCCAGCGGTAGTAGCGTCGACCGGCGCCACCCCACTTGTCGCGCTTCCATTCCAGACCGTCGACGTGCACGACGCTGGGGATTCCGCGTAGGCGCAATAGCGGCACGAACGGCGCGTTGGCAGCGTTGAATACGAATGCGACGTCGGCCGGACGGTGCAGGGTGGCGTGCAAGACCGACAGCCCCGTGTGACTCAAGGTCTCAAGAATTTTGTGGCGCAGTGCCGGTAGCTCGACGAGTTTCATGCCGAGGTACTCTTTTGGCACCGGCTGGGCGGTGCGGCGACAATAGACGGTCACATCGTGACCACGGTCGACGAGCCGGCGGCCAATTTCCTCGACGGCGGTTTCAAAGCCGCCGTAGGCTGCGGGAACTCCGCGGGTACCGATCATTGCGATGCTCAGACGCCGGTGGCTGGTGGGCGCAGTGTGTTCGATGCCCGCGGTCATGTCAATATGCCCCTACTGGTTGAATGACGGTCTTGAAGGTGCGCCAGATGATCATCAGGTCGCCCGCGAGCGACCAGTTCTCGACGTAATACAGGTCGAGACGAACACTGTCTTCCCAGCTGAGATTGGACCGTCCGTTGACCTGCCACATGCCGGTCAGACCTGGCTTGATGTACAGGCGGCGGTGCACGTGGGTTTCGTAGACCTGGACTTCTTCGGGCAGTGGCGGACGCGGGCCCACGAGGCTCATCTCTCCGACAAAAATGTTCCATAGCTGCGGTAGTTCGTCGAGCGAATATTTGCGCAGCACGCGACCGATCTTGGTGATTCGCGGATCGTTACGAATCTTAAACAGCACCCCGGAGGCTTCGTTCTGGTCGAGGAGGCCGGCCAGGTCGTCTTCCGCTGTCTGAACCATCGAGCGAAACTTGACTATGCGGAACGTCTGCCCATTGCGGCCGCATCGCTCCTGCCGAAACAGCACCGGACCGGGACTGTCCAGTTTGATGAACACGGCGATCACGGCGAGCAGAGGCAGTAGGAACAGCATGGCGAAAGCTGTTGTGACGATGTCCAGGGTGCGCTTGAGGGCATGTCGGCCCCCTTCGAACCGGGGGATTTCGACATGGATCAGCGGAAGGCCGTCAACCGGCCGGAAATGAATGCGGGGACCCGCGACATCCGTCAGCCGGCTGGAAAGAACAAGCTCCGCGGAAGTGCCCTCGAGGTCCCACCCCAGGTTGCGAATGTAAGAACTGCCGCCGCTGGGTTGCCCGGCCACGATGACCGTGTCGACGCCCATAGAAGCCGCCGCCGCTGCGACATGCTCGAAATCCGACACGATCGGCACCAGACGCTCGCCGGCTGAGATCTCGTCACCCACACCGTCTTCCAAAGCCGCGCCGACGATGTAATACGCGGCTCCGGACTTGGTATCGATCTGGCTGATCACGTATTCCACGTCGTCGCGATTTCCGACGACGATCACGCGAGAGAGATAGTGGCCGAACTTGCGTTGGTGCAGCAGCCATTTGCGCCACAGCCACCGCTCGAGAACGAGCGCGACAATTCCAAGCGGAAGCGCCAGGACAAAATAGAGGCGGGCGATGTCGATGTGAAGGATTAGAAAGGCGATGGCTAGCATGCCGAAGGTCACAGCGCTGGCATTGGCGACCTGCTTATACTCGCTCGCCCCGACACCTACGACGCGGGAGTCCCGAGTATGGAAAAGCTCGAGGGTCGTGAGCCAGGTCGCCACGATGAGAAGCGATACGAGCCAGTAGTTAACACTGAACGATCCAGTCGCGGCTGGAATGCCGTCCACGCCAAACCGAAAGACCAGTGCAACACCAACTGCGAGAACAATGACCACAACATCGGTGAGCCGCAGCTTGGTGCGGTAACGCCGAGCCCACATCAGCCCCAATGAGGGGGTATCGACCGCAATGTCAGCCGACGAAGGCATCGCCTGATCGACGAGCCGAAGTTTCGGGGTGCGGCGAGGCGGCAGAGATTTAGGAAACGACGCGCGCGAATCTGATTCACTCATGCGTCATCCCCCTGCGGTCAAACGTGCATGTGGTGCCGGGTATGGTCGTTGTCATGCGGCGGTACCGGAGATTCGTGGAGCGGCTTCTTGGAGCTGTTCGGCGGGTTGAGGTGGATGTCACGGTTTCATTCCCTGCAGTCGGGTTTACAGGAGCAGGTGGTCATAGTGACGAGGTGGCGATGCTGGCACCTGTCGGTCGGTGGAGTGCGGCGTATGAAAATGATTCTTTCTCAGCAACTTACTGGCAGAGACTACCCCGATTCAAGTCGTCGGCGCTGTAACCTCAACAGGGGGCACAATTTTCTGCTTGGCGAGCAAGCGGAACCGGATGCATCCGCCGCTCGGCTACTCCCGTGTATCGACCCGGTGTAACGGGCACAAAGCAGGTTTCTGGCACGGCCGACTCGATCGGCTGGGGCGCATCAAGTGACCGAGGTTGCGGGTCTTAGGCTGGTATTTCGCCTCGATCGCCGGGAAGAGTCCACATGAGCGTAAGAAATTCGAAATTCGCCGTTGTCGACGGACACAACGACCTGGCTTGGTCGTGCCGGGAACACCGCGATTATTCCGTTTCCGGGCTGGACTCTGAGCATGATTCTGCCCGCAGTCGCTTGCAGACGGATATTCCCAAACTGCGTCGCGGAGGGGTGCAGGGGCAGTTTTGGTCAGTATGGGTGCACACCGACCTTGCGGGCACCGATTCGGTGCAGGCCACGCTCGAGCAGATTGATTTTATTCACCGCTTGATTGCCGCGTACCCCGACGACTTTGTGCGTGCCGTCACCGCTGATGACGTCGACCGCGCCCAGCACGGCGGAAGAATCGCGTCGCTCCTCGGGGTCGAGGGCGGCAATCAGATGAATAACTCGCTCGCGGTGCTGCGTGAATACGCCCGATTGGGCGTGCGCTACATGACACTGACCTGGAATTCGTCAACGGAGTGGGCCGATGCGGCCGTCGGCGAGGCAACACACGATGGCATCAACGATCGTGGCCGGGCCGTTATCGCGGAGATGAACCGCATCGGAATGATGGTCGATCTCTCGCACGTCTCTGCTGCCACCATGCAGGACGCCCTCGATGCCACAACGCTTCCCGTTCTGTTCAGCCACTCCTCGTGCTTCGCCCTCAATCCTCACCCGCGCAACGTGCCCGACGCGATTCTTACCCAGCTCGCCGCCAACGATGGTGTGCAGATGCTCACCTTTGTACCGGCCTTCCTCTCGGCCGACTATCGCAGATGGGAGGACAACGGTTCGGTGGGGGAGAAGCCGGTGGTGACCGTGGCGCACGTCGCTGACCATGTGGAGCATGCCCGCAGTGTGGCAGGCGTCGATCACATCGGTCTCGGCGGCGACTTTGACGGCTGCCTCGATATGCCGGTCGGACTGGCCAATGTGGCGGAGTACCCCAACCTGTTCGCCGAGCTCGAGCGCCGCGGCTGGAGCGACGCCGACCTCGCCAAGCTGGGCTCCCAGAACGTGCTGCGCGTACTTCGCGCCAACGACCCCGCCTACCGCGCCTTCGTGGCTTAAGGCAGTTGAACCAGGTCGCTAAACGTAGCCCCGGACGACCCATGGCCGCTCTGGCTTAGGTAATGCGGGACATGCAATCGAAATGATCTGGTCCCCTAGTAGGTTCGGCTCCGCTCGGGTTCGCCCACCTCCTCGGAATACCTGGCGGCGATCATCTTGAGCAGCTGTCAGGCGGGCGGCACTGACGCGCCACAGACATTGGCGTGCGCTCGTGAAAAGATTGACGCCTGCGGGGGCTCGGAACGGGACGAATTCAGATCTGCGTTTCGGACACCGAAGGTACATCGGCGGTCGCCCGACGATTGACGCGGTCGGCGAGAACGATGGCGATTACACCGAGCAGTACTGTGCCGCCGATCCGGGCAAGGCCGTCCAGCCCCGTCAGGAGCCAGGTCAGAAGATTGGGTCCGTATATGGTGGCCGAGCCTCCGCCCAGCACCTGCAGTAGCAGCCAGGTCACGGTCACCGCCGCGACGATCCCGGCTGGCACCCAGTTCCACGGAGCGGGCACGGCGCCGCGCCGGGCGATCTGCATGACTGCGACCACTGCGAGAGCGAATTGCACGAACGAATCCGCGTAGGCAAAGGCCATGAGCGCGGTCGGAGCAGGGTCGTTAGAGAAGACGTCAGCAATAAGGCGATACAGAACGGACCCAAGAAGAAGCCAGGCAGCCAACACGGCGAGAGCGATAGTGCCGACAGGGCGGCGCGCCGTGACACTGCCGACCCCACGCACGCCGAAGGCGAACACTAACAGAGCGGCGGAAAACAGAGCAGGGCCCACTATCTCGGCGTATGGAAAGAGTGTGGGCTGCGCAATTACCGTGATGACGACCGAGGTCAGCAGTAGCCCACCTCCGATCAACAGCGCGCGGGAAGCCGGGAACACTGTGCGATCACGAAGCTGTGAGCTTGCCATGCGCCCGAGTCTACTCAGAGCACCGTTGGTCTTATTCATAGGTAGGTTGAGGCCACCCCGACATGACCGAGAGTGACGGGGCAATCCGTGGTCCAGTCGTCATCATTCTGCTGGCCTATGACGTCTACGCCGACTTCTTTGACGACGACTTAGACGCCGTTGCGGGCGCCCTGAATAGCAGTGTTCCATTTTGTGTTCAACATGTGTTCACTGGACGAAAATGAGGCCGCACCGGAGCCAAAAAATAGGCATAAAAAAGCCACTCCCCAGTGTTTCCTAGGGAGTGGCGGTGGTGGCCCCGACCGGCGTCGATCCGGTGACCTTTCAATTTTCAGTCGAACGCTCTACCAACTGAGCTACAGGGCCCCGAAGCTGCGCAATAAACGCCTCTTCTAAGAAAAAAGCCCTTCCTTTCGAAAGGGCTATTTTCTTTGCGACCCTGACCGGACTTGAACCGGCGACCTCCGCCGTGACAGGGCGGCGCGCTAACCAACTGCGCTACAGGGCCTCGATGTGAAAATGTGAATCTGTGTGCGAGGCACTTGGTAAGACTATTCTATTTATTTTGCTACTTCGTGCACGTGCAGTTTGCGTAGCCCCAACGGGATTCGAACCCGTGTTAACGCCGTGAAAGGGCGCCGTCCTAGGCCGCTAAACGATGGGGCCGTGAGCCACAATGTTCATGGCTGCCGAAGAGTAAGCATACGGTCTTGTGGGGCGAAGGCCAAATCGGCACGCGCAGCATTTGGGTGAATGGCAATTATTTTTCAACGCTAATTTGCAGCGCGCCCGCAAATGGGCGGGCCAGCTGTTACTTGGCGGGTTAGATTCGCCGGTAAGACTGGGTGAATCCTGCCCGCCTTGTTACGCTCAAGAGTCTGCCTCGGCGCACGTGGCGACTGCTATAAGCCTGTTGGGAAACAATGATTCGCATGAGAACCGTGGCCGGCCGCAAGACTGACCTGCCCACCCATCGCTTGCATGCGACCAATCCGTGGCCCAGGCGCACCCTGGCGTTGACCAGCATCATGGCCGCCATGACCCTCTTGGTCACCCTGATAAGCCCCGTAGCTCCAGCGAGCGCCGTTGAATACCCGTCTTGGCAGGACCTCCAAAATGCCAAGGCGAACACGGCCTCGGCCGCGGCGCAGGTGACCACCATCGAGAATCTCATTGCCGGTCTACAGGTGCAGGTGCAAGAAACCCAAGCCGCTGCCGAAAAAAGCGCCAGCGAGCTCGAGGTCGCGCAGCAGGAGTTTGACGATGCCACCCGCCGTGCCGAAGATATCCAGACCCAGGCTGATGCGAGCAAATCCGCAGCGGATGCCGCCACCAGACAGGCCGGTCAGCTCGCCGCCCAGCTCTACCGCACCGGCGGCACCGATCTCAGCGTGAACCTATTCCTGGAGGGCGAAGGGAATGGCGCCGATGCTGACCTGCTGCTGGCAAAACTCGGCAACATGAGCAAGCTCGTCGAACGCAGCTCCGACGTCTATGAATCAGCGCAATCGGCCACGAATAACGCGCAATCGCTCGGTGACCAGGCCAAAGTCGCGCAAGCCGAACGTGAGACCCTGCGCGTCGCCGCCGAGGCTGCGCTCGCTGCGGCCCAGGCTGCGGCCGAAGCAGCGGCGAACGCGCTCGCCGAGTCCGAAGTTAAAAGCGTGGAACTCGAACAGCAACTGCAGTTCATGCGCGACGCCCAGGCCACCACAACAACGGGGTATGAAGCCGGAGTCGTCGAACGCGCCCGGATTGAAGCGGCTCGTGTTGCGGCTGAGGCTGCGGCACAAGAGGTGGCCGCGGCAGCGGCGCGTGCCGGTAGCGGTGGTTCTGGTGGCTCGGTGAGCATGACCGGTTGGGGGGTTCCGGCCAGCGGCCGCATCACCGGTGGCTACGGCCCCCGATCTGTCATCTGTAAGGGTGGTGACTGCAGCGGAAGCTTTCATTACGCCACCGACCTCGGCACCGGCTGCGGTGCGCCTCTCTACGCTGCCCACGCCGGCGTCGTCACCTGGGCTGGTGTTCTTGGCACGTACGGAAACTTTGTGAAGATCAGCCACGGCGACAACGTCTCAACGGGCTACGCCCACATTCGGGATGGTGGGTACAACGTGAGCGTTGGACAGTCAGTGTCGGCCGGGCAGGTCATCGCCAGTTCCGGCGACACCGGCGCAGCCAACGGCTGCCACCTGCACTTCGAAGTGTGGATTGGTGGAAACCGCATCAATCCCGTTCCATTCATGGCCGACCGGGGAGCATCACTTGGCTAAGCGCACCACCGCACAGACCACCGACGCTGCACGCGCAGGGGTTCGCACCAAGTCGAAGCGGCTACTTTCCGCCGTGGCGATCGGCGCGGTCTCGGCTGTCACAGCATCCGTTGCCGCCGCCGGCGGGGCCGCCTTCGCCGCCCCGGACTATCCGAGCTGGAACGACGTCGAGAAGGCTAAACAGAACGAGTCGACCAAGCAAGCCGAGATCGCGACTCTCGGCGAGCTGCTCGACGGTCTGGCGAGCCAGGCCGCGAAGGCCGTCACGACCGCGCAGATTGCGGCCGAGGCTTATCGTGTGACGCAGGACGCCCTGAACGCCGCGACCCTGCGCGAAACCAGCCTCAGCGAGCAGGCTGCAACCGCCGAAGCCACCGCTGCAACATCGAAGATGCGTGCCGGCCTCATCGCCGCTCACCTCGCCAAGTCGGGCGCCAGCGGTCTGTCACTCAACCTGTTCTTGAACGGCAGCACCGCGGATGACCTGCTCGGCCAGCTGGGAACGGCCAGCAAGCTGAGCGAACAGTCGGAGCAGATCTACACCGAGGCCCTGCAGGACAAGAATGCGGCGGAGTCTCTCGGCGAGCAGGCGGCATCAGCGACCGAGCAACGCGAACGGCTCACCGAAGAGTCCAAGACCACGTTCGATGCGGCCACGGCGAGTTCGAACGCTGCCGAGGTCGCCTACGATTCCCAGCAGCGCAAGTCGACTGAACTATTCGAACAACTCGCCCTGCTCAAAGACACCACGGCCGAGGCCGAGCGCAGCTTTCACGTCGGCGAGGACGCGGCCGCTGCGGCTCAGGCGTTCGCACAGGCGCAGGCATCCGCTGCTGCAATAGCGGATGCCGCACCCGCGCAACCCGCTCGCGATGCCGGGGCAACGGCCGGTTCGGGATCAGGATCTGGTTCCGGGTCGGCCACGCCGGTGACGTCCGCTGTACCGTCCACGCCGGTCACGCCGTCCAGGCCGGCCACGCCGGCCGCGCCCGCTGCACCGGCCGCGCCAGCTGCGGTACCCAACGCGAGCGTCGTCGACGCAGCCCTCGCGTTCGCCCGCGGCCAGCTCGGCGACCGCTACGTCTTCGGAGGTTCCGGCCCCGACGCGTGGGACTGCTCCGGGCTGACCAAGGCCGCCTATGCAGCCGCCGGCGTGTACATCGGCACCCACTCAGCCACGAACCAGTACAACACCATGGCCCAGCAGGGCAATCTCGTCTCTTTCGCCCAGGTTCAGGTGGGCGACCTGGTGTTCTGGGGCAGCCCGGGCAACTACTACCATGTGGCGATCTACGTCGGTAACGGCCAGGTCCTCGAAGCCCCCAACCCCTCGGCGCGGGTGCGCGTGCACAGTATCTGGTCGTCGTGGGCCGTCGCACCGTACGTCGGCCGCCCCGCAGCGTAGCTCCGGTTTCGTACCGCCGGCCCGACCGTAGGTACGACAAAGGCCCCCTAGCAACACGGGGGCCTTCGTTGAAGGTGAGGGTTAGTGTCCCTCGTCGGCCAGCTTCGCAATGCCGTCGACCACGATCTGGTTGGCTTCGGCGGCGTCGCCCCAGCCCTCCGTCTTGACCCACTTATTGGGTTCGAGGTCCTTGTAGTGCTCGAAGAAGTGCTCGATTTCCTTACGGGTGTACTCCGGAATGTCGAGGACATCTTGAATGTGATCCCAGCGGGGGTCACCCGCCGGAACGGCGATGACCTTGGCGTCGGAACCGCCGTCATCGGTCATGTTGAAGACGCCCACCGGACGCACGGAGACACCCACGCCCGGGAACAGCGGGTAATCGAGCAATACGAGAACATCAACGGGGTCGCCGTCGAGGCCGAGCGTGTTCTCGAAGTAGCCGTAGTCGGTGGGGTACATGAAGCTCGTGTAAAGCACGCGGTCGAGGTAGACGCGACCGGTTTCGTGGTCTACCTCGTACTTGTTGCGGCTCCCGCGAGGGATTTCGATGACTGCGTCGTATTCGGCCATGGCTGGTTTCTCCCTTGATCAAAGTCTGCCGCTAACGTTACTGGATGGAATCTGTCCACCGCCTGCGCCTGACCCCGGCCCTGGCCGATATTCGCCGGGCCGTGCGCGAGCTGCTGCCGTCGGAGGGGCTCGTTCTGGTCGGCCTGAGCGGCGGCGCCGATTCGCTCGCGCTGGCCGCTGCGACCGCTTTTGAAGCCGGGCGGGCGGGCATCCGTGCCGGAGCGGTCATCGTGGATCACAATCTGCAAACCGGGTCAGCGGATGTCGCGGCGCGGGCCGCCGCGGCCGCCCGACAGCTGGGTCTCGACCCGGTGCTGGTGGTGAGCGTCACGGTCGACAGCGACGGCACGGGCCCGGAGGCGGCCGCCCGCACCGCTCGCTACGCGGCTTTCGACCTGGCCCTCGAACGCACCGGGGCGAGCAGCGTGCTGCTCGGCCACACCCTCGACGATCAGGCCGAAACCGTGCTGCTCGGGCTCGCCCGTGGTTCCGGACCGACCAGCCTGCGGGGCATGGCTGCGCGTACCGGACCGCTTCTGCGACCGTTGCTCGGCATTCGTCGGGCCCAAACCCGCCAATTCTGCGTCGATGCAGGCCTGGAGCCGTGGAGCGACCCGCAGAATTTCGACCCGCGCTACGCGCGGGTGCGGGTGCGCGAGACGGTGCTGCCGTCGCTCGAGAAGGAGCTCGGTCCTGGCGTCGGGGTGGCGCTTGCCCGTACTGCCGATGCGCTGCGCGAAGACTCAGACGCCCTCGACGAACTGGCGCGCACGATGCTGCAGGAACATTTTGCCAACGGCAGGATTGCGACAGCCGTGCTGGCGTCGGTGGCGGCGGCGGTACGGCAGAGAGTGATTCGGTTCGGAGTCGAGGCAATGTGCGGGGTGTGGCTGAATCGAGTGCAGACCCTGGCCGTGGCGGCGCTCGTGACGCAGTGGCACGGACAGGGGGCGCTCAGCCTGCCAGGTATTAGAGTTGTACGGCAGGATGGAATTTTAGTTTTTTCCGCCCCTGGGCCCACCTAACACAAAGGAATGCTTTTTCCACATGGAACCTCGCGACATTGACGGCGACCTCACCGAGATCCTGATCAGCGAGGAGCAGATTCGGGCTCGCCTGGCCGAAATGTCACGCCAGATCGAAGTCGACTACGCCGGCACCGACCTGCTGCTGGTCGGAGTGCTCAAGGGTGCAGTCATGGTCATGGCTGATCTGGCCCGTGAGCTTCATCACCCGGTGACCATGGACTGGATGGCGGTCAGTTCCTACGGCTCCGGCACGCAGTCCAGCGGCGTCGTGCGCATTCTGAAGGACCTCGACACCGACCTCTCCGGTCGTAACGTGCTCATCGTCGAGGACATCATCGACAGTGGTCTGACCCTGTCGTGGCTGTTGGCGAACCTGAAAACTCGCGGTCCCGCATCCATTGAGATCTGCGCGCTGCTGCGCAAGCCGGATGCCGCGCGCGTCGATATCGACGTGAAATACGTCGGTTTCAACATTCCGAACAAGTTTGTGGTCGGGTACGGTCTCGACTACGACGAGAAGTACCGCAACCTGCGTTCGGTGGGTATTCTCGCCCCGCACGTTTACTCCACCGTCGCCGCGCCCGCGCTCTAATCACAGCCGGCGCACCACGTTGGAGTTTCCCTTTAAGCGAACACACGGCTTTCCCCTGTAATCGAGCGCTAGCCTGAGGTCACCATGAACGTCAAGAAGCTACTCCGCGGCCCGATTCTCTACATCGTGCTCGCCGTCATCGCCGTCTGGGTGGGGTCAAGCCTCATTACCATGAGCGGATTCCGTGAGGTCAGTACGCAGGAAGGCCTCGGTTACCTCAAGTCCGGCAACGTTGCCGAGGCCACGATCGTCGACGGCGAACAGCGCGTCGACCTCACGCTGACCAAGGCCAGCGGCGACCTCGGAACACAGGTTCAGTTCTATTACGTCGCCCCGCGCGGCGAAGAGATCATCACCGCCGTCACTGCGGCGAACCCGAAGGACGGCTTCACCGACGAGGTGCCGCAGCCCAACTGGGTTCTGGGAGTGCTCAGCTTTCTGCTGCCCGTACTGCTGATCGGTGCCTTCTTCTGGCTCATGATCTCGATGCAGGGTGGTGGCAGCAAGGTAATGAAGTTCGGCAAGTCCAAGGCCAAGCTCGTCTCCAAGGAAAGCCCGCAGGTCACCTTCGCCGATGTCGCCGGTGCCGACGAAGCCATCGAAGAGCTCGAAGAGATCAAAGACTTTCTCAAGGAGCCCGCTAAGTTTCAGGCGGTCGGCGCGCGCATTCCGAAGGGTGTGCTGCTCTACGGCCCTCCCGGAACCGGTAAAACCTTGCTTGCCCGCGCGGTGGCCGGCGAGGCCAACGTGCCGTTCTACGCCATCAGCGGCTCGGACTTCGTCGAAATGTTCGTCGGTGTCGGCGCCAGCCGGGTGCGCGACCTGTTTAGCCAGGCCAAGGAAAACGCACCCGCCATTATCTTCATCGATGAGATCGACGCCGTTGGTCGGCACCGTGGCGCCGGCATGGGCGGCGGACACGACGAACGTGAGCAGACCCTCAATCAGCTGTTGGTCGAGATGGACGGCTTCGACGTCAAGGCCAACGTCATTCTCATCGCCGCCACCAACCGGCCCGATATCCTCGACCCTGCGCTGCTGCGCCCGGGCCGGTTCGACCGCCAGATCGGCGTCGACGCGCCCGACATGCTCGGCCGCAAGCGCATCCTCGAAGTGCACTCCAAGGGCAAGCCCATGGCCGAGGGCGTCGACCTCGAAGTGCTCGCCCGCAAGACGCCCGGCTTCACCGGAGCCGACCTCGCCAACGTACTCAACGAAGCCGCGCTGCTCACTGCTCGGTCCAACGCCCAGCTCATCGACAACCGTGCTCTCGACGAGGCCGTTGATCGGGTTATGGCTGGACCGCAGCGCCGCACGCGCGTCATGCGTGACAAGGAAAAGCTCATCACCGCGTACCACGAGGGCGGTCACGCACTCGTGGCCACCGCGATGAACTTCACCGACCCGGTCACCAAGATCACCATTCTTCCGCGCGGCCGGGCCCTTGGTTACACGATGGTCATGCCGCTCGAAGACCGTTATTCGGTCACGCGTAATGAGCTGCTCGACCAGCTCGCCTATGCCATGGGCGGCCGTGTCGCCGAAGAGATCATCTTTCATGACCCGACCAGTGGTGCCTCCAACGACATCGAAAAAGCCACGGCCACCGCCCGCAAAATGGTGACCGAGTTCGGCATGAGCAGTGTCGTCGGTCCACTCAAGCTCGGCCAGGGCTCTGGCGAGGTCTTTCTCGGCCGCGACATGGGTCACCAACGCGACTACTCCGAGCGGGTCGCCGAGAGCGTCGACCGCGAGGTGCGCCAACTGCTCGAAGACGCCCACGACGAGGCCTACGAGGTACTCATCAAGAACCGCGTGATTCTTGACGAGCTCGCCACGGCCCTGCTCGAGCACGAAACTCTCGACCAGACCGCCCTTGCCGAGATCTTCGCCAACGTCGAGCAGCTGCCGGCACGCCCGCAGTGGCTTTCCAGCGACAAACGCCCCGTCTCGGACGTGCCGCCCATTGCAATGCCCGCCCCGAAAGCGCCCATCGATGGCGACGCCGTTGACGGTGGCATCTCCAGCGGCGACGCAGTCCACACCAAACCAAAACGCGCGCCGGCCCGCAATCCCCGTCCAGCGACCGCCTAGGCGCTCGTGGCAGTGGACAGGGCGCGCATCCGGGCGGCCGTTTCGGAGATTCTCGCCGCAATCGGTGAGGACCCCGATCGGGCCGGCCTGCAAAGCACCCCACGACGGGTAGCGGATGCCTACGGCGAGTTTTTCGCGGGGCTCGACCAAGACCCGCAAGACCTGCTCCAGGATTTCGTTCCGGTCGAAGGCCGTACCGGCGAACTTGTACTGCTGCGCGATATCGCCTTTCGCTCGATCTGTGAACACCACCTGCTGCCGTTTCTTGGCACCGCCCACGTGGCGTATCTGCCACGGGATCGTGTCGTCGGCCTCGGACGGCTGCCCGCCGTGGTGGAGACCATCGCGGCCCGGCCACAGCTGCAGGAACGTCTCACCGAGGAGATCGCTGACGCACTGCAGGAGGGGCTCGACCCGCTCGGTGTGCTCGTCGTGCTCGACGCCGTGCACGGCTGCGTCGGTACCCGCGGCCCGCGCCAGACCGCGAGTTCTACCGTGACCATGGCCTCCCGCGGTACCCTGACGGAAACAACGACCCGTGCCGAAATTATTGCGCTGATTTCGGCTGGCGGGTGACGCTCATCATGGGTGTGCTCAATGTCACCCCCGACTCCTTCAGCGATGGCGGCCAGTGGGCGTCGACGGATTCGGCCATCGAGCATGGACTGCTGCTGCACGCCCAGGGCGCCGACCTGATCGATGTGGGCGGCGAGTCCACGCGGCCCGGTGCCACCCGCGTCGCGCCGGAACACGAGCAGCGCCGAATCCTTCCGGTGGTCACCGAGCTCGCCAGTCACGGTCTTCGCCTGAGTATCGACACGCTCAATGCCGCGACGGCCCTCGCCGCCGCGAAAGCGGGCGCGAGCATCATCAACGATGTGTCGGGCGGGCTCGCGGACCCCGGCATGGCCGCCGTCGCCGCCGATACCGGCCTGACCTATGTGGCCATGCACTGGCGCGCTCATGCCCAGCAGATGGACGCTCGTTCCGACTACGGCGATGTCGTCACCGACGTCATCGCCGAACTGCGCGCCCGCGTCGACGCCCTGACCGCCGCTGGCGTGGCTCGGGAGCACATCGTGCTCGACCCCGGTCTCGGGTTTTCCAAGAGGGCCGAACACAACTGGCAGCTCATTAACCGGCTGGACGCCTTCGCCGAACTCGGCCTCCCGGTCATGGTCGGGGCATCACGCAAACGCTTCCTCGCCGGCGTGCTGCCGGTCGACGCGCCCGTGCTGGATCGTGACCTGCCAACGGCGGTGGTCAGCGTGCTGGCAGCCCAGGCCGGAGCCTGGGCAGTACGCGTGCACGACGTGGCCGCGACGCGCACCGCCCTCAACGTGCTCGCCAGCGTGCGCCGATCGACGCCCTCGAGTACCGGGCAGGTGCCGGGCGCCGCGTCGCGTCCGTCACAATGGACCCATGACTGATTCGATCACCCTCACCGGCCTGCGGGTGAACGCCCACCACGGCGTTTACGACTTCGAGAAAGAAAACGGTCAGGACTTCGTCATCGACGTGACCGTCTGGCTCGATCTGCTCCAGGCGGCCGCGAGCGATGACGTCACCCAGACCATCCACTATGGCGTCCTCGCCGAGGAGGTCACTCGAGCGGCTGCGCACAACCCGGTCGATCTCATCGAAACCGTTGCCGAACGCATCGCGAGGGTCGTATTGGCCCACCCGCCGGCGCTGCGCGTGCAGGTCACGGTGCACAAACCACAGGCTCCCATTTCAGTTCCGTTCACCGACGTCGCCGTGCAGATCACCCGGTCGCGGCCATGACCGACCGCAGCGAACGCGTCGTACTCGCCCTCGGCAGCAATCTCGGTGACCGCACGGCCACGCTGGCCGGCGCCGTGCACGATCTCGCCGACCTGGCCGGTGTCACGCTGGCTGCCGTCTCGCCCGTTTACGAATCCGCCGCCGTGAAACTCGACGGCGTCGACGAGACCGCTCCGCAGTACCTCAACGCGGTGCTCATCATCGACTACAGTGGCGACCCGTACGACCTCCTCGACGCCGTCAACGCCATCGAGGCGGAGCACGGCCGGGTGCGCGCCGAACGCTGGGGCGACCGCACCCTCGACATCGACCTCATCGTGTTCGGACAGCGGAGCATCGACGATGACCGCCTGACCCTGCCGCATCCGCGGGCAGCGGAACGCGACTTCGTACTGGCACCCTGGCTCGATCTCGACCCAGCGGCGGCCATCCCTGGCCGTGGACTAGTGCGTGACCTTCTGGCCGCAACGGGCAACGCGGTGCGCCGAGCAGCGGATACCGCATTGGGCGCACCGACGCTGGAACCACGGCAATGAAGCGCTCACAGGCGACCGGGCTGCTCGCCGTTCTGCTCATCGGTCTCGTCGTTGGCTTTCTCGTCGAGATCGCCTTCGCGGCCTCCGGGGCACCGATCGTTGTCCCGCCGGTGACCCTGCCGGTCACTCTGATCCTGCTGGGCACCGTAATCGTCAGCCTGGCGTGGCAGGTGCGCCAGGGCAGTCATCGTAAGGCGCTGCGCCGCATCGACCCGTTCTGGGCCATGCGGGTCGCTGTGCTATCGAAGGCGACCTCACTGTCGGCGTCGCTGCTTTTTGGCGCTGCCCTCGGCATAGTGCTGTACATCCTCACCCGATCGGTGGTTCCCGCGGTCACGTCCCTGTGGCTCGCGATCGGCACGGCCATTGGGGCGGCCTTGATGCTCACGGCCGGCCTGGTCGCCGAACACTTCTGCACCCTCCCTCCCGACGACGAAATCGACGACTCGGGAGGTACCCGTGCCTGATCGCGAACCCAATCCCTCCGCCGGGCAGCAGCCTAAACCGGCACCTGAACCGTCCAATCGGCTCGAACTGGTCGAGACCGGCGAATGGAAGCGCGTTTCCCCGAAGTACGTGGTGGTCGAGATCGTCGGCACCATCGTCAACGCCGTCGTGGTCTGCGGCGGAGCAGCCCTGCTGTGGCTCCTGCTCGGCCAGACCTGGGCGTTGTGGGTCGGAATCGTGGTCCTCGCCCTGTCAATCATCAACCTCGTGTTTGAGCCGCGCCGGGTGCGCGCCATCGGCTACCTGCTGCGCGCGGATGACCTGCTCTTTCGTCGGGGCATCCTTTTTCAACGCTTCGTGGCGGTGCCCTACGGGCGCATGCAACTCATCGATATCACTCGCGGCCCGGTCGCCCGCTGGCTCGGTTTGGCTGATCTCAAGTTTGTGACTGCCGCTGCGAGTGCCGTCGTCTCTATTCCCGGGCTGGCCGAGGCCGATGCCGAGAGCCTGCGAGACCGGTTGGTGGAGCTGGCCGAGAGCCGCCGGGCGGGGCTGTGAACGAGGAGCCGGTTGCTCACGCACGGCCGCCCCTCACCGCACCGCGCACCGACCTCACCGACGGTGAATGGCACCGGCTGCACCCGGCGACACCCCTGCTGCGCGGCGGTATTTTCATGGTGGCCATCATCGGTTTCATCATCGCCAACCTGCGCGAACGCCTCATCGATTTGTTCATCGGCGAAGAGAATTACGGCGGCGATCCGATCGACGCCATCTACGAGCGCGGAGCAACCGGCTGGGCTTTGCTCATCATCGGTGGCGTGTTGGTGGTCATTCTCGTGGTCTTCTACCTGTCCTGGCGCATGCACACCTTTCGCGTGACCGGAGAGATCGTTGAAGTGCGCAGCGGCCTTGTTTTTCGCAGTAACCGCAAAGCCCGCCTCGACCGAGTGCAGGGCGTCAATCTGACCCGGCCGCTGATTCCGCGGCTGTTTGGCGCTGCCCGGCTGCAAATCACCGTCGCTGGGCAGGACGGTAACGTGGAGCTCGCCTACCTCGGCTCGAAACTTGCCGATGACCTGCGCCGCGACATCCTGCATCTGGCCTCCGGCCTGCGGCAGGCCAAACAGCCTGCCGCAGCGCCCGATGCATCGGTCGCCTCAGCGCCCGCCGTAGACGGAGCGCCCACTTCTCATTCCGCCCTCGGCGACTTCGCGACCGCGCGATTCAACGAGTTTCGGGCACCGGAACTTGATCCGGATGCCGCGCCGCCGCAGTCGGTGGTGCGTATTCCCCCGCGGCGCCTGATCGGGTCGGTCGTACTCAGCGGCTTCACCGTTTTTCTCCTGTTGGCCAGCGTCGGCCTCCTTATCAGCGTCATCGCCGGAAGCAGCGGCTGGGTGCTCGTGGCCGTTCTGCCCGGCCTCATCGGCAGTGTCGGTTACTATTTCTCCCGCATCACCAAGACGCTCCGATTCAGCATTGCGGGCACCCCTGATGGCGTACGGGTCGGCTATGGTTTGCTCTCGACCAGCAGCCAGACCCTGCCTCCGGGGCGGATCCACGCTATCGAGGTGTCGCAGCCTATTCTCTGGCGTCGGTTCGGCTGGTGGCAGATCAGCATCAACACGGCCGGGCAGACCTCCGGTCGCAGCTCGACCCCGGTGACGGGCACCACACTATTGCCGGTCGGCACCCTCGCCGACGTGGAAAAGGTATTGCAACTGGCGCTGCCCGACTTTGACATGGTCACCCATCGTGCCCTGATCGAAAACGGCATGCTCGGCGGCCGCAAGCGTGACGCCGGCATCGCCGATTTCTACAGCAATGCGCCCGCCCGTGCTGTCTGGCTGCGCCCGTTCTCCTGGTGGCGCACCGGCTGGGCGGTCTCGGGCAGCGTCGCCCTGATTCGGCGCGGCGTACTCTCTCGTGACCTGATTCTGGTGCCCCTGGCCCGAATGCAAGGGGTGCGCATCAGCCAGGGCGCGATTCGCCGTCGCCTGCGCCTCGCGTCGGCCGCCCTGCACACGGTCGCCGGACCGGTCACCGCCTCAGTCAGCGTCATCGACGTCGACGAAGCTCTCGTGCTGTTCGAGTGGATGTCCACCGGGGCAGTACGGTCGGCGCTCGCCGACACCAGCCACCAGTGGAGCCGCACGACCCCACCAACCCAGGAAGCAACGCAATGAACGCCAAACCGGGACGCCTCGGCGTCGGTATTATCGGGGCCGGTCACGTCGGCCCCATCCTCGGCGCCGCGCTTGCCGGTGCAGGCCACGCGATCGTCGGCATCTCCGCGATCTCGCAGACCAGCCTTGATCGGGCGGAAGCCATTTTGCCCCTCGTGCCGATTCTGACGGTGCCCGAGGTCGTCGAACGCAGCGAGCTGGTCATTATTGCCGTGCCCGACGCCCAGCTGGATGACCTCGTGAAGGGCCTCGCGGCAACAAATACCTGGCAGCCAGGCCAGCTCGTGCTGCATACCTCCGCTCGCTATGGCACCACGGTGCTAGCGCCAGCGCAGGCCGCCGGCGCTATCCCATTGGCTATCCACCCGGCCATGGCTTTCACCGGTACCAGCCTCGACCTGGCCCGACTTTCCGACAGCTACTTCGCCGTGACCGCCCCCGGCCCGGTGCTGCCGATCGGGCAGGCGTTGGCCGTGGAGATGGGCGGCGAACCGCTTATCGTCGCCGAAGCCGACCGGGCCAGCTATGCCGAAGCCATCCAGATCGCCACCGCCTTCTCCACTTCGATCGTCGAGCAGGCCACGCGCCTGCTCACCGGGATCGGTCTGGAGCATCCGGGGGCTATCCTCGGTCCGCTGCTGCGTTCCGCGATGGAAAACGCCCTCGCGCGCACGAGCCCCGAACGGCTGGATCTCACCGGGTTTGACGAAATAGAGCAGCGGCAGCATCCGCTTGACGACGACCGGGAGATCGAATGAGCACCATCCAGGTAGTGAGTACCATTGCCGAGCTGCACGACCGTCTGGGGCAGGCCCGCGACAGTGCTGCGCTGACCGGTGGCGATACGCGCATCGTGCTCGTGCCGACCATGGGCGCCCTGCACGCCGGCCATCTCGCGCTGGTGCGACGCGCGCACACACTCGGCGGAATCGTGGTGGTGTCGATTTTCGTCAACCCGCTGCAGTTCGGCGCCGGTGAAGACCTTGACAACTACCCACGAACGCTCGACGCTGACGTCGCCGCCCTCGGAGCCGAGAACGTTTCGTTCGTGTTCGCGCCGAATGCCCGCGAGATGTTTCCCGGCGGGGAGAGCGACACCCGGGTCACCGCGGGCCTGGTCGGCTCACTCTACGAGGGCGCCGCGCGGCCAGGGCACTTCGACGGCATGCTCACCGTTGTGGCGAAATTGCTGGGCATCGTGACCCCGGATGTCGCAGTGTTCGGGCAGAAAGACGGCCAGCAGGCTTTTCTCGTGCGGCGTATGGTCGACGATCTCAACGTGCGCAGCATCATCGAGGTCGTCCCGACCGTGCGGGAACCGGGCGGGCTGGCGTTGTCCAGTCGTAACCGCTACCTCGACCATGAGCAGCACACGGCCGCGTCGGCCCTGTTCGCGGGGCTCACCGCGGCCGTGGAAGCGGCAGAGGCCGGCCCGGCCGCCGCCCTCGTCGCCGCGCACGCGCGCATCGCCGCCCAGCCGTTGGTTAAACTGGACTATCTCGTGATCGTGCACCCGGAAACCCTGCTGACCGTGCACGACGATTATCGCGGGCCAGCCCGGTTGCTCGTGGCCGCGCGCGTCGGCAAAACCCGGCTGATCGACAATGTGTCGCTTTGCCTGGGGTGAGTCGCAGCATCCGCTTTTTTGAAACGACAGCACCAACGGAGAACCCCATGAGCCAGAACCCCACGCCAGCCTCGAACGACGAAGGCTTGTCCGACGCGGAGATGAACGAGCAGAAAGCTGTGCGCCTCGGCAAGCGGGACCGCCTGAACGCGGCCGCTGCGAGCCCGGCCGGCGGTGCGTACCCGGTGTCGGTTCCGGTCACGCACACCATTCCGGCCGTGCGCGCCGAATTCGGCCAGCTCGAAGCGGATGCCACCAGCGGCGTCACGGTGGGACTGGCCGGCCGCATCGTGCACCTGCGCAATACCGGCAAACTGTGCTTCGCGAGCCTGCAGAGCGGCGATGGCACCCGCATCCAGGCCATGGTCTCCCTCGCCGCGGTCGGCGAGGAATCCCTCGCCGCGTGGAAAGACCTCGTCGACCTTGGCGATCACTTGTTCGTGGCCGGCGAGGTTATCTCGAGCCGCCGCGGTGAGCTGTCGGTTATGGTCGCCGACTGGAAGGTCGCCGCGAAGGCCTTGCTTCCCCTGCCCAACCTGCACTCCGAACTCAGCGAAGAGACCCGGGTGCGCAGCCGTTATCTCGACCTGATCAGCCGGGAACAGGCCCGCACCAACGTGCTGTCCCGATCCAAGGCGGTGGCGAGCCTGCGCCAGACGTTCACCAGCCTTGATTTCATCGAAATCGAGACTCCGATGCTGCAAACGATGCATGGCGGGGCATCCGCTCGGCCATTCCAGACCCACAGCAACGCCTTCGACACCGAGCTGTTCCTGCGCATCGCACCCGAACTGTTTTTGAAGCGGGCCGTGGTCGGCGGCATCGACCGCGTCTACGAGATCAACCGCAACTTTCGCAACGAGGGCGCCGACTCCACTCACTCGCCCGAATTCGCGATGCTCGAAGCCTATGAGGCGTACGGCGATTACAACTCCATCGCTGATCTCACCCAGAAGCTGATTCAGGATGCCGCGTTCCAGGTCGCCGGATCACACGTGGTGACCTGGGCCGACGGCACCCTGTTCGACCTTGGCGGCGACTGGGATCGCATCGGCATGTACGACAGCCTGTCGGCCGCCGCCGGCATCACGATCACGCCCGAGACGCCCCTCGCCGAACTTGTAGCGCTCGCCGCCCGTGAGGGCATCGAGATCGACCACCCCATACACGGCAAGTACGTCGAAGAGCTGTGGGAGCACTTCGTCAAGGGCGATCTGGTGCGCCCGACCTTCGTCATGGACTTTCCCATCGACACCAGCCCGCTCGTGCGCGGGCATCGATCGGTGGCCGGCGTCGTTGAAAAGTGGGACCTCTACGTGCGCGGCTTCGAACTGGCTACCGGCTACTCCGAGCTGGTGGACCCGGTCGTGCAGCGCGAACGTTTCGTCGAACAGGCGAGCCTCGCCGCCGGGGGAGACCCGGAGGCCATGCGCCTCGACGAAGAATTTCTGCGCGCACTCGAATACGGTATGCCGCCGACCGGCGGAATGGGTATGGGCATTGACCGCATGTTGATGGCACTGACCGGCCTGGGTATTCGTGAGACGATCCTCTTCCCCCTGGTGAAATAATGAGCTATCTGCCCGACGATGAGTTGAAACCAAACAAGAGTGGGCGCAAGCCGCCATCCATGAACCGCATCGCCATCTGGGTGATCATCAGCGGCGTCGGCGTCTACTACCTCGGAAGCGGCATCGTTGGGCTCCTCAGCAAGTAGCTGCTCTCCCAGCCTTTACGCGTAAGCTGGCAGGGTGATTGAGGACTTTTGGGGTAACGCGATTTTTTCGGTTGTGCCTACCATTGCGCTTGGCCTGATGTTCTGGTTGATGCTGCGCTCAATCCTGCGCGCTGATCGCACTGAACGTAAGGTGTACGCCCAAATCGAAGCGGAAGAACGAGCCCGACTCGGTCTCGACAAACCGGTCACCTAAGTTCGATGTTCGGCATCGACGGCCTGTCCATCACCGTTCTGCTGGCTTTGATTGTTGACTTTTCCGTTCGCGTGGTGGCCATCATCGTGGTCCCGCGCAACCGTCGTCCGATGTCGGGCATGGCCTGGCTGCTGACCATTTTTTTCATTCCGTATCTCGGAGTGCTGCTTTTTTTGCTGATCGGCTACCGTACCTTTCCGAAGAAGCGCCGATTGATGCAAGATGAAATCAACCGGTTCATTCTCGAAAGCACCGAGGGAATGGACCTGGTGCGGCGCGACCATCCGTGGCCGGGCTGGCTCGAATCGGTCGTTGAACTCAACCGCAACCTGGGGGCGATGCCGCTTGTCGGTGACAATACCGCGAGCCTGATCAACGACTATCAGGGTGCCTTCGACACCATGATCGCCGACATCGATCTGGCCAAGAAATACGTGCACGTCGAGTTCTACATTCTCTCGCTTGACCCCACGACCGCGCCGTTTTTTGACGCGCTGGAGCGTGCGCACCAGCGCGGAGTGAACGTGCGCGTGTTGATGGATCACATTCAATCGATGCGCAAGCCCGGCTTTCACCAGACCAAGAAATATTTGACGGATGCCGGCATTCCGTGGCGACTCATGCTCCCGGTGCAGCCGTTCCGGGGTAAATGGCAACGACCAGACCTGCGCAACCACCGCAAGCTGCTGATCATCGACGGCTCGGTCGGCTTCATGGGATCGCAGAACATCATCGACCGCACCTACAACACGCGGCGCAACATTCGGCGGGGTCTGATGTGGAAAGACTTCATGACCCGGCTGGAAGGGCCAATCGTGTCCGGGCTGGGGGCGATCTTCATCACCGACTGGTACAGCGAAACCAACGAGCTGCTCACGCGTGACATTGAGCCGGTGCATCCACGGCCGGTGACCGATGCCCTCGACTGCCAGGTGGTGCCGAGTGGCCCCGGGTTCAAGGGTGAGAACAACCTGCGGTTGTTTCTCGCGTTGCTCTATTACGCGCAGGACCGAATCGTCATTACGAGCCCGTACTTTGTGCCGGACGAATCGATCATGTACGCCATCACGACAGCCGTGCAGCGGGGGCTGCAGGTGGAGCTTTTCGTGTCGGAGATCGGCGACCAGGCCGTCGTCTATCATGCCCAGCGTTCGTATTACGAGGAGTTGTTGACCGCTGGAGTGCGCATCTACATGTACAAAGCGCCCTACATTCTGCACGCAAAGCACTTCACCATCGACGATGAGGTCGCCGTCGTCGGGTCGAGCAATATGGACCAGCGTTCGTTCAGCCTCAACATGGAGGTCTCGCTCATGGTGCGCGGGCGCTCCTTCGTGCGCAAACTGCGCGTCATGGAAGACGAGAACCGCTTGAACAGCCGCGAGCTGACCCTTGAGGAATGGCGCAAGCAGCCCCTGCGCTCCACGATCCTCGATAACCTCGCCCGGCTCACCTCCGCAGTGCAATGACAACCGGCTTGCGGGGGCCGCGGATGGGGGCGAGGCATAGCATCCGTCACGCCTACGGCGAACAAACGCCCGGAAGCGGCGCAGGCTGGCTACTCTCAATGTAACGGCACCAACTGCCCTGGCGCCAAGGGAGCGATCACATGTTTGAAAGATTTACCGACCGAGCTCGTCGCGTCGTCGTTTTGGCCCAGGAAGAGGCCAAGATGCTTAACCACAACTACATCGGTACCGAGCACATTCTGCTCGGGCTGATTCACGAGGGTGAAGGCGTCGCCGCGAAGGCTTTAGAGAGCCTCGGCATCTCGCTGGACGCCGTGCGCGAGCAGGTTCAGGACATCATCGGCCAGGGGCAGCAGCAGCCCACCGGCCACATCCCCTTCACGCCGCGTGCGAAGAAGGTTCTCGAGCTGAGCCTGCGCGAAGCGCTGCAGCTCGGCCACAACTACATTGGAACCGAGCACATTCTGCTCGGACTCATTCGCGAGGGTGAGGGCGTCGCCGCCCAGGTTCTCGTCAAGCTCGGTGCCGACCTCAATCGCGTGCGCCAGCAGGTCATCCAGCTCCTCTCCGGTTACCAGGGCAAGGAGCAGGTGCAGGTCGGCGCCAACGAGCAGGCGGCCAACACGGCCGGCAGCCAGGTGCTCGACCAGTTCGGTCGTAACCTCACCCAGATGGCCCGCGACAACAAACTCGACCCGGTCATCGGGCGCGAGAAAGAAATCGAGCGGGTCATGCAGATCCTCTCGCGTCGCACCAAGAACAACCCCGTACTGATCGGTGAGCCCGGAGTCGGCAAGACCGCCGTCGTCGAGGGCCTCGCCCAGGCCATCGTCAAGGGCGATGTGCCCGAGACGCTCAAGGACAAGCAGCTCTACTCGCTCGACCTCGGCTCGCTCATCGCCGGCAGCCGCTACCGCGGTGACTTCGAAGAGCGCCTGAAAAAGGTCACCAAGGAGATCCGCACCCGCGGCGACATCATCGTCTTCATCGACGAAATCCACACCCTCGTGGGTGCCGGTGCCGCCGAGGGCGCAATCGACGCCGCGTCGATCCTGAAGCCGCTCCTCGCCCGTGGTGAACTGCAGACCATTGGTGCGACCACCCTCGACGAGTACCGCAAGCACTTCGAGAAGGATGCCGCCCTCGAGCGCCGCTTCCAGTCGATCCAGGTCGACGAGCCGTCGCTGCCGCACACCATTAACATCCTCAAGGGACTGCGCGACCGGTATGAGGCGCACCACAAGGTGTCCATCACCGACGGTGCACTCGTGGCCGCGGCAAACCTCGCCGACCGTTACGTCTCCGACCGGTTCCTGCCCGACAAGGCCATCGACCTGATCGACGAAGCCGGCGCCCGCCTGCGCCTCTCGATCCTCTCGAGCCCGCCAGAGCTGCGTGAATTCGACGAGAAGATCGCCGTGGTGCGTGCCGCCAAGGAACTCGCCATTGAAGAGCAGGACTTCGAGAAGGCCGCCGGCCTGCGCGACGAGGAGAAGAACCTCCTCGGCGAGCGTCTGCGCCTTGAGAAGAAGTGGAAGTCCGGCGACGTCAAGACCACCGCGGTCGTCGACGAGGGCCTGATCGCCGAAGTCCTGGCCCAGGCCACCGGTATTCCGGTGTTCAAGCTCACCGAGGAAGAATCCTCGCGGCTGGTCTTCATGGAGAAGGCACTGCACCAGCGCGTCATCGGTCAGGAAGAGGCCATCTCGGCGCTCGCCAAGACCATCCGTCGCACCCGTGCTGGCCTGAAGGACCCGAAGCGTCCCTCCGGTTCGTTCGTCTTCGCCGGCCCCACCGGCGTTGGTAAGACCGAGCTCGCCAAGGCGCTCGCCGAGTTCCTCTTCGACGACGAGGCCGCCATGATCTCGCTCGACATGAGTGAGTACGGCGAGAAGCACACCGTGTCGCGCCTGTTCGGTGCACCTCCCGGGTTCGTCGGCTTCGAAGAGGGCGGCCAGCTCACCGAGAAGGTGCGTCGTAAGCCGTTCTCCGTGGTGCTGTTCGATGAGATCGAGAAGGCTCACCCCGACATCTTCAACTCCCTGCTGCAGATTCTGGAAGAGGGACGGTTGACGGATGGCCAGGGTCGCGTGGTCGACTTCAAGAACACCGTCATCATCATGACCACCAACCTCGGCACCAAGGACATCTCGGGTGGACCCGTCGGCTTCCAGCTGGAAGGCGACAGCACCACCGGGTACGAGCGCATGGCCGGCAAGGTGAAGGACGAGCTCAAGAAGCACTTCAAGCCCGAGTTCCTCAACCGCGTGGACGAGATCATCGTATTCCCGCAGCTGACCAAGCCCGAGTTGCTGCAGATCGTCGACCTGTTCATCAAGCGTCTCGGTGTGCGTCTGCTCGACCGTGACATGACCGTTGAGGTCACCGTCCCGGCGAAGGAACACCTGATCGAGGTCGGCTTCGACCCAACGCTCGGTGCTCGGCCGCTGCGTCGTGCGATCCAGCGCGAGGTAGAGGACCGGCTGTCGGAGAAGATCCTGCAGGGTGAGCTCAACGCCGGTGACCACGTGCACGTGGACTACGTCGACGGCGAGTACATCTTCACCACAACGACCAGGGTTGACCCGGTCGGCGTGGGAGTGAACACGTCCGCCGCGATCGGAACCGGTCCGGCCACCCCCGACCTGGCCATCACCAGCGACTAGAAGTTTCGTAGAAAGAGGCCCGACAGATTCGTCTGTCGGGCCTTTTCTGTGCCCGGGGCGGCCGTGCGTTCGCACAACTCCTGCAAATTCTGAAGCATCGGGTCAAATTCCGCGTCTTTCCAGGAGTTGCCGGTTGAAGCGAACACGAATTGCAGGAGTTATGCGCGGGGAGAGTCGGTGGAAGGGGGATCAATAGACTGGAGGAGTGAATTTAGAAACGGGATACACGGTACGCCGCGCCCGCACGAGTGACGTGCCCGGCATCGAAGCGCTCGTCGAACCGCTCGTGCAGCAGCGCATCCTGCTCGGTAAGGACCGCGTCGTGTTCTACGAGGCGGTGCAGGAATTTCGGGTGGCCGTTGACTCTTCAGGGAAGCTGATCGGCTGCGGCGCCCTCCACGTCATGTGGGAAGACCTCGGCGAGGTGCGCACCCTTGCCGTGGATGCGAACTGGCTCGGCCGCGGCGTCGGCTACACGATGATGCAACGCCTCGAAACGGATGCCCAAGACCTCGGCCTCAGCCGACTGTTCTGCCTCACCTTCGAGGTGGGATTCTTCGCTCGCAACGGTTTCAGCGACATGGGCACCGAAACCGTCGCCCCGGCCGTCTACGCCGAACTCGTGCGCTCGCCCGATGAGGGTGTGGCCGAGTTTCTCGACCTGGCTCGGGTGAAGCCGAACACCCTCGGAAACACCCGCATGGTGAAGCGCCTGAACTGACAAATTTCGCTCGGATCGGCCGGATCGGGTATTAAACAGTGCTCATACGAGCAAAGTACGCGGTGTTTACCCCCCGGACATGGGCCGTCGCTAGGCTGCGATCAATTGCACCCGCCAATCCGTGGGCCGGGAGATCTATCTCCAGCACGGCCCCAGGTGTAGTGACACGACCTATGAATGAGGAGATCCATGTCATCCGCCGTTCGCCGCCGCTCCAGGCTGGTTTTCGCCACACTTCTCGGGGTGAGCCTCGCGGCCGCTCCAATCATTGCCCTACCGGCCAGCGCTAACACCGCCGGCACCGGAGTCGTCATCAATGAGGCGTACCTGAACGGGGGAAGCTCGGGCGCGACCTACCTGAACAAGTTCGTCGAGCTTTACAATCCGACTGCCGACGACGTATCGCTCGACGGCACCTCGATTCAATATCGCTCGGCCAACGGATCGTCGAACCCGACCGGGGTCGTCGCCCTGACCGGTACGATTGCCGCCGGGGGACACTACCTCGTGCAGGGCAGCTCGAACGCGGCCAACGGGGCTACCCTGCCCACGGCAGATGCCTCCTTTGGAACCTCTTTCTCCGCCGCCGCCGGCACGATCTTCTTCGCCAACCAGTCCACCGCGCTCACCGCGCCCGCAACCGGGTCGCTCACCGGGCAGACCCAAATCCTCGACCTGATCGGCTACGGAACGTCGAACACGTTTGAGGGAACGGCCGCACCCGCTGCATCCGTCACCACCTCGGTGAATCGCACGACCTCTGCTGACACCGATGTCAACTTCGCCGACTTCAGTTCGAAGGCGCCCACGCCAACGAATACAGCCGGTGACACGGGAACCCCGGTTGGTCCGGACCCAGATCCTGACCCGACGCCGGTGCCCGACGCCCTGACAGCGATCAATGCGATCCAGGGCACGACCGATGCGAGCCCGCTCGCCGGAACCGTCGTCAAGACCTCCGGCGTGGTCACGGCCGCCTACCCGACGGGTGGCTTCGACGGGTTCTACCTGCAGACCGCTGGTACCGGTGGCCAACTGGATCTCGCCAGCCACTCTGCTTCGCACGGCGTTTTCGCATACTCCAACTCGGCACAGGCCGACGTGCAAGTCGGGGACCACGTGCAGGTCGTGGGCACCGTCGTGGAATTCTTCGGAATGACGGAGGTGACCTTCGGGACCGCTAGCGACGTCATCCAGCTCACTGACCCTGCTGTCGCGGTGGCACCGGCTACGGTCTTATTGCCGACCAGCGAGGAACAGCGGGAAACCCTCGAGGGCATGCTGCTCGCGCCGCAGGGTGACTACACCGTCACTAACAACTACACGACCAACCAGTATGCCGAGATCGGCCTTGCCGCCGGAACGACACCGCTTGTGAACCCGACCGTCACGGCACTGCCGGGCTCGGCCGAATACCAGGCCGCCCTCGCCGAGAATGCCGGCCGCGCGGTCACCCTCGACGATGGGGCCACGACCAACTACCTCGCCGCCGCCAACCAGGGCAGCCCGGTTCCGTACTTGTCGACGACCGCTCCGGTGCGCATCGGCGCCGCGGTGTCGTTCCTGTCACCGGTCGTCTTCGACTTTCGCAACGACGCCTGGAAAATGCAGCCGACCACGGCCCTCGTCGCGGGCAACGCCGCGACCGTGCAGCCGGTGACCTTTGCCGACACCCGCACGAGCGCGCCGGTAGACGTGGGTGGGGACATCCGCCTGGCGAGTTTCAACGTTCTGAACTATTTCTCCACCACCGGGGACACTCTCGAGGGCTGCCGGTATTACAACGACCGGGCCGGCGTGCCGACCACGGTGAGGGGCGGATGCGACGCCCGCGGCGCCGCGACCCAGCTCAGTTTCGAACGCCAGCAGGCCAAGATCGTCTCGGCCATCAACGCACTCGACGCCGACGTGGTGTCGCTCGAAGAGATCGAAAACTCAGCCGCATTCGGCAAGGACCGCGACGATGCCCTCGGCAACCTGACCGCGGCGCTCAACACGGCCGCGGGCAGTGACGTTTGGGCGTTTGTGGCCTCGCCGGCGGCGCTTCCAGCTAGTGAAGACGTCATTCGCACCGCGTTCATCTACAAGCCGGCCCTCGTTGAAACGGTGGGGAAGTCGGTCATTCTGACCGAATCCATCGCGTTCAACGGTCGCGCACGCGAGCCGCTCGCGCAGGCATTTGCGCTCGTCGGCGATGAGGAGAGCAGCTTCCTCGCCATCGTCAACCACTTTAAATCGAAGGGGTCCGGCACCGGGGACAACGCCGACCAGGGCGACGGGCAGGGCGCCTCCAACCCAACGCGGGTCGAGCAGGCCACGGCGCTCGTAGCCTTCGCCGATCAGATGAAGGCCGATTCCGGCATTGACCGGGTTTTTCTCACCGGTGACTTCAACGCCTACGACCGTGAAGATCCCATTCAGGTGCTGCTCAAGGCCGGCTACATCAACCAGGGCAACAAGAGCGGCGAGTACACCTACGCTTTCGGCGGCACGGTCGGCTCACTCGACCACGTGTTCGCTTCGCCCGAAGCGGATGCCACGGTGAACGCCGTCGACGTCTGGAACATCAACTCCGTCGAATCGGTCGCCCTCGAGTACAGTCGCTACAACAACAATGTGACCGACTTCTACGTCGCCGATGCCTTCCGGTCCTCAGACCACGACCCGGTTATCCTCGGACTTAACCTCGCGGCCCCCACCGCGATCGAGCTCAATCTGCTCAACATCAACGATTTCCACGGACGCATTGATGCGAACACCGTCAAGTTCGCCGGAACAGTTGAACAGCTGCGGGCCGAGTACGGCGACGCGAACTCGCTGTTCCTTTCCGACGGCGACAATATCGGCGCCTCGTTGTTCGCGTCGGCGTCGCAAAATGACCGGCCCACTATTGACGTGCTCAACGCCCTCGGCCTCGCCGCCTCCGGCGTGGGCAACCACGAGTTCGACCAGGGCTTCGCTGACCTCACCGGCCGGGTGGCCGACGCGGCCGACTTCGACTATCTCGGAGCGAATGTCTACAACGTCGGCACGGAAACTCCCGCGATGAAGGAATACGCACTGCTCGATGTGGCCGGCATCACCGTGGGTGTAATCGGGGCGGTCACCGAAGAGACCCCCGCACTCGTGTCACCCAACGGAATCGCGACCCTGAGCTTCGGCGACCCGGTCGCAGCTGTCAACCGAGTGGCATCTCAACTGACCGACGGCGACCCGTCTAACGGTGAAGCGGATGTGCTGATCGCCGAGTACCACGAGGGCGCGGGCGCGGGAATCCCCGACGGTGCAACGCTTGAGCAGGAGCTCGCCGCCGGCGGAGCCTTTGCGAGCATCGTGAATGACACAACGGCTGCGGTCGACGCGATCTTTACCGGCCACACGCACAAGCAGTACGCGTGGGACGCGCAGGTCCCCGGTGCGGCTGATGGCGTGACTCGTCCCGTGCTGCAGACCGGCAACTACGGTGAGAACATCGGGCAGGTTGTGCTCAGCTACGACATCGCCTCGGGTGACACGACCACCGTGACCAACCGCAACGTAGCCCGCTCCACCGTGCCCGATGCCGACCTCGTGGCCGCCTACCCGCGCGCTGCTGAAGTTCAGGCAATAACGAACGCCGCGCTGGCGGAGGCTGCGATCCAGGGCAACGTACCGGTGGGGTCGATCACCGCCGATATCACCCGAGCCTGCGTCGGCGGAGTCGCCCCGTGCGCCGAAAACCGCATGGCGCCCTCTTCTATGGGCACCCTCGTCGCAAACTCGCTGCGCGAGTCCCTGGCCGATCCCGCTATCGGCGGTGCCGAGATCGGCATCGTCAACCCCGGTGGTATGCGTGCCGACCTCTTACGCGCTCCCGACGGTGTCGTGACGTATGCCGAGGCGAACGCTGTGCTGCCGTTCCTGAACAACCTGTGGACGACAAGTCTTACCGGCGCACAGTTCAAGACCGTTCTCGAACAGCAGTGGCAGACCAACGCGGACGGCACGATTCCGAGCCGTCCGTTCCTGCAACTCGGCTTGAGCGACAACGTGAATTACACCTTCGATGCCGCTCGTGCAGCGGGGGACCGTGTGACGGGTATCTGGATCGGTGGGACGCAGCTCGATCCGGCACAGTCTTATCGCATCGGTTCGTTCAACTTTCTACTCACCGGCGGCGACAATTTTCGCGAGTTCAAGAATGGAACGGACACGCGAGACTCCGGCCTCGTCGACCGGGACGCCTGGATTTCCTACATTCAGCACAACAGCCCGCTGTCGCCGTCGTTTAAGGCTAACCAGGCCTCGATCACCGGGGGCCCCACGGCACCGGTCAACCCGGGTGACACTCTCACCCTCACGGTCGGAAGTCTCAACCTCACCTCGCTCGGCGCTCCGAAGAACACGCAACTCGCGCTGAAGTGGTCGGGGACTGACGTGGGTACGGCATCCGTTGATTCGACGGGGACGGCCACCGTGACCGTTACAGTACCGGCCGACGCGGTCGAGAACAGCCTGCTGGAAATGACAGCCGTCGAGTCAAGCACCGTTGTGCGGCTGGCCGTCGCGGTGGCTGTAACTGCCGAGCCGGGCGAGGCGCCCACGGCTGCCTCGGCGAAGGAGCTGACGAAGAAACTCAAGGGCGCGATCGACACCGACCGGAATACATATCGCGCCGGTGACAGGGTTGTGGTCGAGGTCGGAATGAAGCACGCCGGGCAATATGTGTCGGTGTGGGCCTACTCCAAGAAGAAGGCCGACGACCTCGGTGGCTGGTTGCTCGTGAATGCCGAGGGCACTGTGAGCGTCAATCTCGCCGACGACGTCAAGCACGGCCGATACAGCGTTTCCGTGCAGAATGTGAGCGGTGACGTGATCGGTTGGACCGACGTCAAAATCGACCACCCCAGGAAGCCGCTGAAGAACGGACTTCGCTAGTTCCGTGGTTGTCAGGGTCCGTCCGCACGCCTTCGATTGCGGGCGGGCCTTGGATTCTTCCGGCATCAATTGCTGCCGACACGCACACCATTACCGGATTCTGGCACCGTCTTCAATAACCTTGGGGCATGTCGACGATCAAGCAATCGGTCGGCCGCCAGTCCAGCAAGGTGTACCGGCGCCGGCGTTTCCTAGTGGGGCTCGGGCTTCTCGCCGTGCTCGTCATTTTGTTTCTCATCATCATGCAGCCGGGAGCAAGTAAAGGCGACGCAGACGCCTCGAAATCACCTGCGGCCGCCGGGGCCAATTCGGCCGCACCTACGGATGCCGCCACCACGATTCCCGAGACGGCCACCGCCGTCGCCGGCGCGGCATGCGACCCATCGGCCGTAGAGGTCGCGGCCATTACCGACGCGACCAACTACGCGGCGGACGCGCTGCCGCAGCTATCGCTGAGCCTGACTAACATCGGAACCACCGACTGTGTCATCAACGCCGGTAACGCCAGGCAGGTGTTCACCGTGATGAGCGGCGCGGACGTTTACTGGACCTCGACGGACTGCCAGACCAACCCGATCGACGCCCAGGTAACCCTCAAGCCCGGGGTCGTCATGCCCCTCGCTGCCGCGATTACCTGGGATCGCACGCGCTCGGCCGTTGACACCTGTGCAGCGGAAGCCCGCACTGCGGTTCCGGCTGGCGGAGCGTCGTACTACCTGCACGTGACCGTGGACGGCATCGAAGCGGCCGACCCGGCGCTGATGATTCTCAACTAGGGTTTGCGCCGGGGCTGCGGTATCCGTTCGCTCGTGGCGTGTGCTGCCAGCTGGGCGTGCACGGCCGTGGCTGATTGACTGAGTGAGTGACCGATACGACTGCCAACACCCGTTCCGAGGCGCTCGCCGCCGCACTGGCGGCGCAAGACGTCGTCGCCGTCGCCTACGCGCTGCGCAACGATTACATGATCGTGCCTCAACTCGTTGTCAACGGCGAGGCAGCACAGGTGCGTGTCTTTGGCCGCGAAGGCTCCGACAAGCGGATGCTGCTGCTCTTCTCCGCGGCGGAGAACTACGTGCGTGTGGTTCCCGATGACATCAACCCGCAGGTTATGGTGTGCGATGGCCAGTGGTTGCGGGAGTTTCTCACCGTGCACGCCTCGACATTGGAAATGGTCTTCTTCGATATTGCCGGGCCAAATGTAATGCAGGCGGCTCCGGCCGACCTGCTGAAGGCACTGAGCCCGCAGCTCGGTGAGGGCGACACCGAATAACGATCGAGCGTCTGTATCGCGCGTTCAGCGGGTCACCGACCCGCTGAACCGCCCTGGCCTATCCCCACGCCCGATCCAGTTCGGCGTCGCGCGGCTTACGGGTGGTGCCAAGCGCCAAGGCAACCGCCGCGTGGATCGACCCGCAGGCGGCGTCAATCTGGGTCGTGAAGCCCAGGCGCACCGCCTCGTTCACGCGCTGTTTGGACATGAGCGCGCCGCGCACCTCGCCGGCCAAGCTGATCTCACCGAACGCGACCACGTTGTGTGCCACTGCGAGCCCTGTGAACGCCGAGGCGATGGCGAGCGCGATTGCCAAGTCGGCGGCCGGTTCATTTAGACGGATACCGCCGACCGTTGACACGTAGACGTCTTTTGTCGACAGATTCATGCCCGCACGCTCCTGCAACACGGCGAGGAGCATGGCCACGCGGGCTGAGTCGACGCCGCTCGTGACGCGGCGCGGGTTCGGAGCCTGGGTGTCGGTGACGAGCGCCTGCACCTCGACCGGCATCGCGCGGCGACCCTCCAGAGCGACCGTGACACAGGTGCCATCGACCGGCTCGGTGGCTCGGCTCAGAAACAACCCGCTCGGGTCGGGCACCTCGGCGATGCCATCACCGGTCATCTCGAAGCAGCCGACCTCGTCGGTCGGTCCGAATCGATTCTTGAGCGCCCGAATGAATCGCAGCGACGTCTGGCGGTCGCCTTCGAACTGGCAGACCACGTCGACCAGGTGCTCTAGCACCCGCGGCCCGGCAATCGAGCCGTCTTTGGTGACGTGACCGACCAGCAGCACCGGCAGATTGCGGTCTTTGGCGACCCGGATAAGAGTGGATGCGACCTCCCGCACCTGGCTGGGCATGCCCGGCGAACCGTCGGAGAGTGCACTCGACACGGTCTGCACGGAGTCGATGATAATGAGGTCGGGCTTGACCGCGTCGATCTGACCAAGAATGACCCCGAGGTCGGTTTCGGCGGCGATGTACAGTTCGGGTTCGAGCGCGTTGGTGCGTTCGGCGCGCAATCGTACCTGGCTCACGGACTCTTCGGCGCTGACGTAGAGCACGCGGCTCTTTGCCGCCGCCGCTTTGGACGCGACTTCGAGCAGCAGCGTGGACTTGCCAACGCCCGGCTCGCCGCTGAGCAGAATCACCGACCCGGGCACGATGCCCCCGCCAAGCACCCGGTCGAACTCGTTGATGCCGGTCGGCCAGTGGGCGGCGGCATCCGTTTCAACGTGCGTGATGGGGCGCGCGACACCATCCCCGACGAGTGTGATGGCCTTGAGCTTGCGGGTAATGCCCGCTGTCTGGCCGGCGTCGACCACGGTGCCCCACTGCTGGCATTCGCCGCAGCGGCCCGCCCATTTCAGGGTGGTCCAGCCGCACTCGGAGCAGCGAAAAGAGGAGACGGATTTTGCCATATTCCGAGCCTAGCCGGGGCCACCGACAGTCGGCCGTGCGCGCGGCGCAGCCTCTAATCGGCCTCGATTGGCGTATGGCTGACTGCCGAGAAACGGTGCGCGATATCGGCACTCATGGCCGGCAGAAACGCTTCTGCCCAGGACCGGTATCCACGGTCGTTGGGGTGAAAGAGATCCTTGGCGACGTGCGTCAAGATGCTGCGGAAGCCAGCCCGTTTGGTCGTCGCGTGCAGCGGAACCACCGTTAGCTTGTTATCGGCGGCGATCCGGCGAATGATCTCGTTGGCCACCGCTACCTTGATTTCGTTATGCGGCAGGTGAAAGCACGGGAGGTCGGCGACGAGGGCGTGCGGTGGCAGCGCGTCGAACACAGAGCGGATACCAGTTTCAAAGGTCTCAGGGTTCCATTGGGCGATGTCGTTGGCGCCGATCGCGACCGTGATGAGGTCGGGCTCGAGCTTGTCAAAGCGCGGAAGCTGGTCGCGCACAGCCAATGCAACCGTGGCACCCGACACGCTGAGATTCACGACGCGAACCGTCCGTCCGGTCGCCAGCCGTACGTGATCAGCGAGAACGCCGACATAGCTTTTGTTTGGGCTTGAGGCCCCGATGCCCTGGGCGGCACTGTCGCCAATAGCAACGTAGAGCAGTTCGCCCGAGTTCTTGGCGTTTTCGCGCCACCACGCCGAGTGCACCGGAAGCGTTTCGTTGAGAATGGCCTTCTGCTGGTCGAGGTCGCGCCGCCACCAGGTGCTGACGAGCACAATGCCTGTCGCGACAACGGCTGCTCCGGTAGCGATGGCAGAACGGATGCGTGGAGTTGGTGAGGTCACCCGCTGAGGCTACTCCGCGGCATCCGAGTGTCGGCTGCATGTTCGCCGATTCGCGCCGGACCCCAGTCTCTACTAGAATCGTCCGCGGTACCGTGTCCGAGCGGCCGAAGGTGCGACTCTCGAAAAGTCGTGTGGGGGAGACTCCACCGTGGGTTCAAATCCCACCGGTACCGCCACGAAAACCCCCTAATCCCCAGTGTTTTACTGGGGAGTAGGGGGTTCTTCTTTGATTAAGTGGCCGATTTTCCCACATTTTGCCGAAACTCAAAAAAATCGGTCATAGGAAACACGCCACGACGTAATCACACGCTCGCTTCGGCAACGTTTAGGCCGCATACACAAGTGGGCACCGAGCTGGACCTCTGCTAGCCGGAATCTTCTGGCACTAGACCTCACCGTGCTCGCAATCGGTATTGACGCCGTGTCCTTTGTAATCTCGGGCATCCTCACCTGGATGACGAGGCCGAGGTAATTGCCTGAAGAGAGCAGCGGGACCGTTCTTAGTCAGTTCGTCGAAGACTTCAGGGCGCTCCGCGCGGGACGGTGGGAGTGTCTCAGTAACGGTGTACTCGTTGACTCGCAACGAATCCGTGACATCCAACTGGTCTGCTACGAAATCCAGCACGACCGCTGTCACATCCACAGGATCTTTCAAGAGCGTCCCCAGCCAGCGCATAGTGACTAACTGCAACGCGAATCTGAGCCTCATATGCTCGCCTCGACGCCGGCCCACCAACACCAGATCGGCGTCGTCGAGGAAACACCCGATCCAGGTCCGCCTGCGTCAACGTCACCGCATACCGGCCAAAGGTCGCGATCTCGTCATCGGTCAGAAACTCCATCGATGAGGAGAAAAGTAGCCTAAAAGCACCAGCCAAGCGACCCAACAACATCAAACCATAACAAAATCCGTATCCCACGCGACGAGACCCTCACGCCGGAGCCATCCACGGACCTGCTAGACCGCCCCAGCGAGGAAACACAGACCGACATTGGAACAGCCAATGGCGGTCAATGGACTCAACCCATCCGCTGAACGCCACTGACCGTTCCGTTGTTGCTCATGCCCCGAAACCGGATCAGAAATCAAACCAGCGTGTTAATCATCTGCAGTCCCTAAGCTCGGAGGCCCTCACCTTTCACGAGCCCGAACTGTCACCAATGTCCTTGCCGAGTACAACTACTCCTTCGAAGAGGCGAAAGAGCTGACGCAGTCACCTTGATTCTTGAAGACGGGACTCGTACTAGTTTTCCACCCGCCGTTTTTGCAGTTGTCCTTGCCCGCGAGCACAGTCGGAGTTCCGAATGTGTATTCAGTGCCAGCGAAGTTGATCGCGTTGAGGACGCCATTGCCTTTGACACCTGAACCGAGGGAGAAGCCGAACGCGGTGACGACAGCGTTCGGGAAGGCGGTGCGCCACTGGTCGAGGGTGCCGTGGTTGTTGCTGCCGAATCCGCCTATGTGGGACGGTGCTCCGTCCTTGACGAACAGGTCTGCGGAGTTGCTCAACCACCAGTCGTTGCCATAAGTGGCAGGCTCTCCGATGAGGATCCCATCGGCAGTGCCGTCTGCGTCGAAGTCGGCGATGAGCTGGGCGCCGGGGATACCCCCGGCTGTGTTCGTGTACTCAAGGTTTGGTTCGCCGGCTGCGGCGAGCAGGGTGTTCGTGTCGACGTACTCCGCGACCTTGTCTGTGCTGGTGGTCGAGTCGGTATAAATGTGGAGACCGGTAGCGACCACTTCGTAGTGCCCTGACGCCCTCGTGTCAGAAAGTGCGGAGTTGAAGCTGTCCGGTACGTAGAGGACGCTGCTGGCGGCGTTCGCGGGTACTGCAATGGCGAGACTGACGGCTGCGGCGACGATGCCGACCAGACCGAGCGAGATTTTTCTCATGCGGGGATTCCGTTCTTCCATCACGGGAAACCATGAGCGCGGGAGTGCGTCACAGTTGTGAGGATTATGCACATACTGTACAGGTCGGTCGCTCACGAAACGGAATAAGTAACACGGCGAGAATGAAGGGCTCGAACTAGCCGTCTAAACTCCCCCCACTGGCCTCATTGGGGGCTCGATGCTGCAGGCGGCCGTGTCATCCCGGTTGCGGTCAGCTGGTCGTCCGGGACGATCAACCCAGGAACGCAGGCTGCGGCCACCGGGCAGAACACAATCGTCACCATCGAACAGGCGGCAGCGGTCGTCTCATGGTCAGCGAACGCGACCGGATACGCGGTCGTCGACTGGGTTGCAGCACCACCCGCGGGATGTGCGGCTCGGCCTGCGATAACGGGCTGAACCACGCGAGCTCTCATCGAGGGAGTCCGGCGAACGGGGGCGAAGCCGGTGCGGACGACACCAGGCCGCCGCTATGCAGCTGCATCAGAGCGGCCACCCGCCTTTGAACCGGCGAACCAACTGTTTTTGCTTAGGCCTATGCAACCAAGGGTGGTCGCGCCATAATCTTCGTTAAGTCCAGCGATGCCGTCTTTCAAGTTCCGACGCGGCATCTCGGGCCGCGGAGCTCTACGGCAATCCGAATGTCATTGCGATCTATGACCGCGTAGTTGGAGGAGCCACCATCAAAACGTTCCGGATGGCATCGATGTCTCTGGCAGCGCTCCTTTCTGTCATGTTAAGTGGGTGCGCGACCGGCACTTCCGAGAAGGAACCTTCAGGGTCCAAGCCGACCGCTTCAGCAAGCGCTGAAGAGACTCCTTCGCCTACACCGACGGTTGAACCTGCGGTAAGTACATACCCGGCGTGCCCCACTGGACTCGCCGACACCCTCAACTCTGCAAGCTCAGGTGGAAACGCGTGGGTCGAGGTCCCGTTCGAAACAACTCCCGTACCTGATGCCCTGGATTTGCCGATTCCTTCCTGCACTTATCAGCGCGGAGCAATCGACTGGACCTGGTCATATTATGTCGGCGCTGGGCAGGAACTGTTTGACACATTGGCAGCTTCCCTAGCTAGACTGAACGTCCCCGAGTACGTTAGCGACTACCAGCCAGCCGGATCGAAGACGTGGGGCACCGACAGTACGGGTTTCCTTGAGTTAACATTGATCGTGCCAGGGGATACCTCGACGATCGTCGGGCCGTCCTTCGCCGAACCGGCGCTGGGATTGTCAATCAACGGCACACCTATTCCTTGAGCTGACGGCAGATCCTCATGCGTATGGGTTATCTGCTCTTCGCAGTCCAAGTTACTGTCCTCGCAAGCCTAATTTCACTCGCGGAAACGGTAACACCTGTCTCGGCATCCGGATTACAGACGGGTGCCCAGATGTGGAGCGTTATCTACGACGGCACGCTTTCAAGTGTCGGCGGATTTGGCACGGTACAACCCGACCAACCAGCGCGAATCCAAATCATCTGCTCGACCGACGCTTGCAACGTGACCGGCGCTGGAACCAACGACAGTAGGTTCGACCCTTCGGCGATGACCATCGGCGCCGGGATCGCCTCCATGAACGTGTTTCTCCCCCGCGAGGGCGAGTTGTGCCAACCGGAAGGGTATGAGTTTGAGCGTCACGTGACCATGACCGCGACACCAGAATCTTTTCTCTTGGTCGCCGTCACCCCCAACCATGACTACAGTTGCGAGCCCGATCACACTACTACCTCGGTCGGCTCCACCGACACCTGGAGAGGTACGTTCGCCGGCGGTGACACATGCATCTTCGCCGGTATCGCCACGTGCCAAGAGGCTGTACATGATGCCGGTGCCGACGGACAGGCGGATAACCCGGCAGCAGTGGGGGTTGGTGCGGATGTAACCCTCCAAGAGCGCTTCGTTGGCCTGATCGGCGCGTCGCCGGCAGCACCGAGCGTTCTTTCAACTCTTCCTGTGGCGGATGCCGTGCGTGTGGACGCAGGCCATCTCGCGCTCACCGCGATCGTGGTGGTGATTCTTGTCCTTTTGCTTGCGTTCCCTACCCAACTTCTAAACCGGGCTACTGAAGAAGGTTTCGAACGCTGGCAGCGGCGGCACCACGGGGGAGTGGCCGCCCCCAAGGCAGGCCGTACGGTGAAGACCTTCGCAGCGGCTGCGGGCGGGCTGCTCACTGCAGCATTGATCTCGTCGTTCGTGGATCCAGGCTTCGGGTTCACGGCGGCTTCTGCTCGTGTCTTCGGGTCCATCGCCTTCTCCTTTGTCCTTGAGCTAGGGGTCGGTTGGTTCATTCTCATCGCAGTCATGCGCCGACTCGCCCCCTCCGCCCCTCCCAGTGTCGAGTTCAAGCCCGCGTCTTTGCTCATCGTGATTGCCGCTGTGATCTTCACCCGGATTACCGAGTTTCAACCCGCCCTGCTGTTCGGACTTGTGGCGGGGGTCGCTTTCGCCACAGCATCTACCCACCTCAAAATCCGGACGACCTTGATCAGTACCTGCTACACGATGGGCGTTGGCTTGATCGCCTGGGTCGCATATTCACTCATTTCCGGTGGCGTGGAGCCGGGAAAGAATGTCGGTAGCCAATTCGCTCTTGAGACGCTGGCCTCTCTGACAATAGGCGCGTTTGCGGGGCTTCCCCTCGCCCTGGTTCCGCTGCGAGGTCTCAGTGGACACGGCATTTTCATGTGGAACCGCTGGGTCTGGGGTGGCCTGTACGGGTTCGCGCTCCTCGTGTTCTTCATTGTGCTCCTGCCGCTGCCGTCCTCGTGGGCCGGAATTGACCTGGACCTAACGGTCTGGATTGGGCTATACCTGATGTATGCGGTTATTGCCGTAGCAGCGTGGCTGTTCTTGCGACCCTTGCCAGACGTTCTCGCTACAGCGGAGGTCAACTCGGACAGTGATCGCGAGCATTCCGAAAATCGAGCGGGCTAGTGTCCGAGAAGTCGATTATTGGCGATTCTCGGGGCTGAGAGCCAGTTGGAGTTCCAAGGGCTCTGAGTGTCGGCCCGCAGGCCGTTCCTTCTGCGGCGTGCGCTTGACCGGCCGAACGGACGTGGCCGGATGTATTGCCAAGTCCAGATACGCAGGATTACCCGAAGTCGCATCGGGCGGTGTAGAAGGTTTGCTGAGGCGTCCCGGACGCGCGCAGGCCCAGTGGTCGAACGTTGTCTGGCGGCATCACCTGGCTGCGGTTCAGCTATTTAGCTGACTCGAGCCATGTGTCTACAGCGTCTCGTGCGGCGGCGGGCCGTTCATGGAACAAGAAGTGTCCGGCGCCCTCGAGGATGGTGAATGTGGCTGCAGGTATTGCGGCGACTGTCTCTTCGGCGGCGGCGAGGGGAATGTGGCGATCTGCGGACGGGGTGAGTGGCTTCGGGTGATGGAAGCTGAGCCATTCGGAAGCATTCTGTCCGTCGTACCTCGCGGTTTCCAGGCGTGCGCGCGCGTCTTTCATCCGGTTGAGCGCGACCGCCCGCGTGACACAAAGACGTGGCAGGGCGTCGATGAGAGTACGCACTTCGACGGTGTCACTGATATCGGGGAGGCGCTCGAGACCGAGGTGACAACCTGGCGAACGCTGCGGCATCTTTCGGCACAGCCATGCACTCTGAAGCGCAGTACGCACGACTGCTACCGCGCGACGACGGTACTGCCGCTATGGAGATCGCCCCAGACGGCCGGCGCTACGCGGCCCCGCGCGAGGGATGCATCGACGACGCCTCGCTTGCGGCAGCATCCGCGGTTCTTGCCCGTCACACCGGGACTCCGGCTGCCGGCATCGCCGCAGCATGGGAGGGGTGGGGAGGGCTCGCAAGTTCGGCAGGCGTTGCCCGGTTCACGTTCGAGGCGAGTGACGGCCTGCCCGCAGGGGTTGATGATACGGGTGGTGAGGATGGCGGCGATCCGGAACCAGGTTCGGGGTGGCTCTCTCGAGAGGTCGCGACAGGGTCACGGTTCGATCTGCACGGCAAAACTGCGCGACACTACGTATTGTTCGAAGTCGGCGCGAACGACCTAGCGGACAGTGCTTGGCCTGAACGTGCGGCTTGGGTCGATCAGCCCATGTGGGCGCAGTCGCCGAGCATCGTGTGGCCCGAGGATCATTCCTGGGTTCTTGCAACAGAGATTGACTTCGACTCGACACTCGTTGCGGGCACCACGAAGCTTATCCAGGAGTTGGTGCAGACGGCCGGCCTCGAGGTGCTGTCGATGCGCACCGATGCCGACCTGACGTCGGACGGCGACCGGCTCAACCACAACAAATAGGGTCGCATGGCCTAACTGGCCTGAGAACGAAATATTCGGGAGGAGCCTGGATTCCAAAGCTCCGCACGGCCGAGTGGTCAATGGGGCGGTGGTCCCGCCAGGAATCTCACATGCCCGTTCACTCGGTCAGCGAAGAGCGGACAGCCAGCATGAGTCAGCGCAGCGGGCAAAGGCTTGACGCTGTGTGTCCGCGAGCGCGTTTGGCGCTCCAATACCTCAGCTGTACCTTGGCAACCCGACAGACGGAGTCCTGAACGCCATCGTCGACGAGGAGGAAGAACTCGTCGACCTTGTAGGTGCCCCCCGGTCGGAAGGACGTATCGCCTCCATGCAACCTCAACGGGGTGAAGCGGAGACGGCTTGAGGTGTGTCTGAGATGCCAACCAGTCAGCATCTACCTCGTCGACCCGCGATTAAACCACTGGAACGATTGGCCGACCCGCCGAACCACAACAAGGCGAGATGCGCTCAGACGCTCAACAGCAACAGTCTTCCTTGTCGCGATCAGGGTGCAAATCTGCATAATCTATTTCGTGTCCGCCACCGCTAAGTTCGCTGTGGCGGAATGGGCCGCTGAAATGCACCGCGCCGTGGGGGCTCTAGCGTCCGGGCAGGCATCCGGGAATCCCGCGTGAATGGGGCGGTCTTTTAAGACGTGATGTCCGATGCTCTGGGCGGTCTTCACCCATTTAGAACTGTCAGAGATGCCCTGAGACAATCAGACGGACTGTCGACTGTCCTGTCCCAGGGCACCGCTCTCGGCCTCGAGTTTCACACGTTTCAGTCGGCTGAGAGCCCAGACGATTGCGGCGGTGACGACGGTCAGCACCGCAATGGCCAGCACGTAGGTGAACACGAGTCCGTATCCGGTAGCGGGATTGAAGAAGGGGTAAGGAACCCACCCGTCGGTGGCTCCCCGGATGAGCACGACGACCACCCACACCATCGGGTAGATGAGTGAGGCCCAGAGGTGCTTCCAGGCCAGCGGCGGGCGGTCGGCGAAGAGGATCCAGTCGAGCACGGCGTAAATGGGAAGGATGATGTGAACGACGTTGTTTGCCCAGTCCAGGGCGACGCCGCCTTCTTGGCCAGCGAGAAGTGCGTTGTAAATAACTCCGACGAGAATCATGTACGCCGTTGCACAGCCGCGGGCGAGGAGCAGCAAACTGGATTGTTTCTTTCCACGCAGTACGAGGATCCCCGTGATCGCGATCACTATGAGCCAAATGATGTTGCTCTGCATGGTGAAGAACCCGAAGAAGTTGAACGGGTTGATGGTCGCCCTGGTGGCGGTGTCAGCGAAGGTCGCGATGATGGCCACGACCCCTAGCGCGACGGCCGCGAGACGCATTACTGCGATGAGCTTGGTCAACAACGCCCTCAGTTCCCTATAAAATCGCGACTAGGGAACTCCCAGAGCCTGCGCTAAGGGTAGCGCGTAAACCGAGCGAATGGGTCATTCCATCCGTTCAAATAACGGTGGCAAATTTACGTTCCAGCCAATCGGCGAGCGGCACGATATCGCTGGTCAGAATTCCGAAGTGATCACCAAGACTGGTCGGGACCGCTGGCTCAACTTTGTCGTAGCCGACCCACTCGACCGTGACGGTTTGGTTTCTTCGCTTGAGCTGCTTCCACAGTCTTTTGGTTGCAGCCGCTGACACTCGACGATCGTTGACAGCTTGGGATATCCGGATGGGTACCTGAATTTCCAGATCTGGGTGCATCCGTCTCAGTGCGGCTGTCAGCCGCGGTTTGTGGGAGAGAATGCGGAAGTATTTGCGCCCCGGTAACGCCCCCCAGGAATCGGGCTCGCTCAACTCGACTCGGGTTTGCACGTCAATTGTGTCTTTGAAGAGCTGGAGTCCGAGTGGCGTGAAAACTTGTTGTTCCAGCTCAGTAGCCAGGCCAGGGTCACTCGCAAGGGCGCCGGCAATGGCGAGCGGCAAGAACGCCAACTCGGGCGCGGCCGGCAACAGAGACAGTAGGAGAAGGCGCTCTTGCGCAGACGCCGGCGCGATCGCGGCGACAGCGAGAAGGGCGAGCTCCGCGGTCCAGGTCGGGGCGAGGTGCGCGGCGAACAACGCAGCCTGCCCGTCTTGCGAGTGACCGACGATCACGAAACGTCGAGAAATTGTTTCCTGTCCAGTGGCACTGTCGCGATTGTAAAGGGCACGAGCTGCTCGGACGATGTCCAGCACTCCACGCGCTTCCGAGGTCCCGAAGAGGTAAGGGTGCGGGCCGCAAGTGCCTAGCCCCTCATAGTCGGTCATAACGACGGCCCAGCCCCGGTTGAGGAACTCGTTCAACAGCCCGTGAGGGGCCGCATTGATCTTGCGGTGAACGGTCAGGGGCGGATCGGTCGGGTCACCAATGTCGGCTAGCTCTTCCGAGTCCAGCGAGGGAGCACCGCGATCTGCGACACCGACGGTCCCGTGCGACCAACTGACGACTGGCCAACCACCCGCTGGCGGGTTCCCCCGGGGCATTGCAATGATTCCCGAAACACCTATCGGCGCCCCATCAGACACGCGCGTGGACTGATAGATCACAAGCTCGCACGTTGCGGCGGACTCCAACGCGGCAGGTCCCGACATCGTGCGCACACGGATGACGTCACCATGTTCGCCTATAAAGTCGGTGGCGCCCGCTTGATAGAACGGATCCACAGGCTCCGTGTCTGGCAGGAGGCCCATCAGAGTCGAAAGCAGGCGTCGATAACAAGACGGCCGCGTGCAGGCGAAAGAGAACTCATCTGGCAACTATGGCTGGCCACCACCAAGAACGTCAATATGCCCGGCATGACGGTCGGTTGGCTACAGAACCCCGAACTCCGCCGCACCGTCACCGCAGACTTGAACAAAGGCGAGGCCCGATACGCCCTTGCCCGGGCTGGGCTGCCGCGGGGATTTTGGACAGCGGAATTAGTGGTTTCTTCTACGCTGCCAAGGCCGGCTGGTGACTGAGTATTTTCATGATGTCCCGGCCGCACGAAGCGGCTCGACGTTGGGACCCGTGGCAACATTTTGGCAACATGTGAACGAAATTGCCACGGTTTCAAGGTAATTCAAGTGATTGAAAAGCCGCGTAATCACGCGGATTTGAGGCCTGTTCCGCTTTCTGATTGGGGGCGCTTTAGGTTTCAAATCCCAACGGTACCGCCACGAAACCCCCTACACCCCAGTGATTCACTGGGGTGTAGGGGGTTTCGTTTTGCCTGTTACCTGTCAGGACATCTCTGACAGGAGGCGATCGGAGTACGTAAGGCGTTGGAGCAGTCCGGGACGGACTACGGGAATACAATCCGCGGATGAGTATCGAATGATCGGGTTGCAGAATCGATTTATCCGCTGGATTCGAGGTGGTGAGTTTGACCGTTCTAGGTGACTTTCCATTTTTCCCGTAGTCAGAAGCCTCTATCGACTCCGATGTTGGACAACACAAGGCGCCACTCCTGATCACCAATGTCGCGGCTGGAGGGACATGGTTTTTCCAAGGCCCCGGGACGAAAGTGCAATTATGCGTGAATTATTCACGCACTTTTATGAAGGAGTGGATGACCGTGAAAACCAGCCCATCTGCGGCGGGTCCTGGAAACAGGATTTCTTCCGTAAGGCGCGCGACCGTGTTTGGAGTCTCAGCAGCAGTGCTGATTGCACCGTTCATCATCGCTGTACCGGCCGCTTCGGCGGCTGTCCCGACCTTTCCCAACAACATCGTCGTCTTCCCTGACCGCGACTTCATCACCATCGAGGGTTACCAGGAACACATTGGCCAGGTCGCAACCGTGGAGGTGACGCGTCCCGGGGTAGGTGTGATTGGCTCAGCGGAGTCGGTTGTGGGCGCGGGCGATGTCGCGTTTGAGATCAACCACCCGGGCGGGGTCTGCTGGGGCGCCGGCACAACCCTGAAAGTTACCCCCGACATCCGGTCCGGAGATCTCGTGTCGATGAAGTTCGGTGCAACTGCAGCCGGTGACACCACAACCCAAGACGTATATGTGACAGCAACGCCGGTGCTTGCCGCCGACGGCGTCACTGTCACCATCAACGGTTTCATTGGCGACGGTGCAAATCAAGCTCAGGTAGAGCAGCGAATCGTCGAACCAGCGTTCAAGAACACAGCTATCGGCCGTCGGGACGTGCGCGCTGTGCCTGGACCGCTTACAGCCAACGTGGGCTACAGCTCATCGCTCGCGTTCGGCATTGCGGGCCCTAACACTTTCACGGCCACCTACGTGTTCGACAGCCGGGATGCTGCCAGCATTGCTGCTGCCGCCGGAAGCGGTGTGCGCGCGATGTCCTGGCAGCTCGAAGATGCCGCAGCTAACCGCCAAGGCCTCACCATCGCCGAGTTTGGCGAATTGGGCGGTCCTGGAATGGGCGGATGCCCGAACGGTCCGTTGCAATCAGGACCCGCCGGAGCGACCGATGTGGTCGCCGCCACGGTGGCAGATTCCCTCAAGATCACGTGGACGCCAGCACAAGCGATCCCCGGCACCCCGGCGATCACCGGCTACCGGGTTCACGCGGTGGCGCAAACGGTCGTCAACGGAGAGCGCGCGGAATTTGGCAAGCGCATCGACTCCCCTATGGCGAAGGCCACTACGATTTCGGGGCTTAATCCAGCCGAGACGTATGACGTTTTTCTCGTCTCAGTAAGTAGCGCGGGCGAAACCTTCCCCGCCGTGCATGCCATCCCGGTTACCGACATCGTGGCGCCCCTGGTTACGGCCTCCCCCCAGAGCGGGTCATTCCGCACCGCCCAACAGCTCACCCTGAGCTCCAATGAGGCGGCAGCTGAGCTGTATTACACGACCGATGGGTCGGATATTTTTCTATCCGGCGGCACTTTGTCCGCGGTCGCTGTGCTCTACACGCAGCCCGTCAACATTGCCGCAACGACGACCGTGAACTTTGCCGCGGTCGACCCATCCGGCAACATCTCGACCCAGGGCCAGGTGGTGTTGACCGTCACGAATGATCCTCTCCCCTCCACGCCAACCTTCTCCTCGCCACCGCTCGCCGGCACGGGAAGCGTGACGCTGAACTGGGCTGCTGCAAACCCTGGGGCACCGGAACTCACGGTGACAGGCTATTCCGTGCAGGCGTACACCGCTGATGGAGCTGCGGCGGGCCCCGCACGCACCACTGCGGGAGATGTGACGACACTCGTCTTCGACGGTCTGACTCCAGATACGGCCTATCAGTTTACGGTCACTGCGAGCAATGCTAACGGCGCCAGCATCGCATCGGCGAAGTCCGACCCGGTCCAAACACTCGGCGCTCTCGTCGCTAACGCGGGAGCCGATCAGGCGATCACTCGGGCAGTCACCGCAACCACGGTGGTGCTCGATGGGAGCCGCTCGACCAGCACGGAAACGACCTATCTGTGGGAGCAGGTGCTCAATGGGCCAACGGATCCCGACCGCGTCACCCTTTCAGGGCCAACGACGGTCAAGCCAACGTTCGCCTTGCCGCTCTTCGCGACACCGATGACAAATAATCCGCTGACCTTCCGACTGACTGTTACTTCGGGTTCTGCCGTGCGCACCGATGAGGTGCGAATCACGCCGATCGCCAGCCAGATCAGTGTCACCGGGGCGAGGTGGAAGGCGCGCGACTTTAGAATCGACGGTATCAGTTCGTCGGTCGGCGGCACCGTGACGATCCATCGTGATGGACCGACGGGTCCTGTCATTGGACGAGCGCCAATCACCGCAGCGGCGGCGCCGCAGACCGGTGGAGTGTTTACCTACCGGCTCAGGACTGGAGTCAGCAACCCTGGCACGGTCTGGCTCGATTCCACTCTGGGTGGCGTCGTGGGTCCGGTGACCGTGACCGCGGGGTAACGACCACGAGGTGACACCGGAACGGGCTCTCCCCGCGTCAGCGGTGAGAGCCCGTTTCGTGCGTCGTCTGGCCGCAGGCTGGTTAGACAGAAGCCAGAACAAGACACAACATTGGCCTAAGCCGGGGCCACCACCGTCTATAGAGCGGTTTATAGGGTGTCAGCGACGGTTCAAATGCGCGGTGACCTATTTCTGTTATTCCCCGTGCGCGTCCATTATTCGGGTCAAGAAAATGGTGCCGATCACACCTAGACGAAAACCGCTCCCGGCAATGACTACGGGGTGTCACCCAGGCCGGGCGAAAACTACCCCACAGACAAAGAGCGCGACCGCAACGATGCCTAGTTTTGGAGCCACAGGAGGGTTGCGGTGAAGTTTTTTAGCGGTACGGCACCGAATTCGCGCGAGTCGATGGATAGGGCGCGGTTATCGCCGAGCACGAAGACGTGACCCTCGGGGACGGTCACCGGGCCAAAATAGGTCCCGTCGATACGGCTGTGATCCACGAAGGGTTCATCGATTCGGACGTTATCGACGTAGAGGATGGCATCCTCGATGGAGACGTGTTGGCCTCCGACGGCGATGACGCGTTTGAGCGTGGTGTGACCATCTTCCGGGCTTTGAAAGACCACGAGTTGACCGGCTGTGAATGTATCCGGTGGCGGCGAGGTTTTGAGTAGGAATATGGTGCTTCCGCTCAGGCCTGTGGGTTCCATGCTGGTGGACGAGACAGTGAGCGGTTCAACAACCCATATACGCAGCCCAAGAACGAGGACCAGGAATATGATGACGGCCGTGGTTCGACCGCGCGTCTCGGTCGAACCACGGTAGCCCATGTGTCGCGTATGCCCGTCTTCTGTCACGGTCAGGCTCGGCTTGTGTCCCATTCGGCGCGTGCTGCCGTGATCGGATTGTTGGTGATCCTATCGCTGGCGTCCTCGGGTCCGACACGAAATTGCACCATCATGTCGTGGTCCTCGTGCACGGTGTTGTGACAGTGAATCATGTACCGGCCTCGGTGCGGACCGAACTGCATCAGGAGCTTCACGCTTTCGTTCTCGCCCACGTAGACAACGTCTTTGGGCCCCTTTTCGTACGAGAAAGGAGCTCGGCCGCTTCGGCTGAGGATTTTGAAGTCGATCAGATGGAAGTGCATGGGGTGAAACCAGCCGCCAGCATTGTGGGCAAATTCCCAAATCTCAACCGCGTTCAGGTTCGGATTCGCCAACACATCACGGAACTCGCTGGCAACGACTTGCTCCCACGTGCCGCCGTTCACGGTCCACAAACCGTTCTTGCGGTTTATTCGGAAGGACCGCTGGCCGGGTGTGTATTTGCGGAAATCGATCAGAATTTCGTAGCGCTCGGCGGGGCTATGCCGCCAGCTCGCCACTGACTGCGATACCGGCATAAGGCCGCCGTCGGTGGCGACGATGGTGACAGGATCGCCCGTACTCAGGCTGGGCCGCAGCGAACGGGAAATGCAGGAGTTCATGACCCGGAACCGGTAGATGCGCTTTTTGACTTTCATGACCGGCCACGGCCTCCCGTTGACCAGAATCACGTCGCCCCACAGCCCGGAGCGGTCGTTGTCATCAAAACCCAGCGCTCCATTAACCGCGAACATGGCGTCATTGATGGTCAGGGAGACGTCGAATTCACCCTGCGGCAGGAGCGCTCGTTCCAGCGGATCGTGCAGGTGATATTGCGCGGCCAGCCCCGAGTAGACGTTGAGCGCGGTGCGCGCCAACCATTGAAAAACCTTGATCCGCCATCACACCCGGAACCTGTCGTAGCGGAACGATCCCGGCGATGACACGTTCGAGAGGTGACGCAACCAAGCGGTACCAAGACGATCAGGCGGAGACTCGTTGCCCCACGCCACGGCCGGCGCCTACCGTCGTCCCATTCGGGGAGCCTTTACTGGCCGCCACGTCTTCAAGTGTCTGCATTTAGGCGGTTCCGCAGTGCGAGCCAATCGGCAACGCGACCGTTGAACCAGTTTGGCATTCCAGCGGGATTCCATGGCCACGGCCATCGATAATTTCTATCTCGCTGCCAGGCAGGGCCGTGTGAACGTCCACGACGGAGTCACGCATCAAGGCGCGACGCACCAGCACCTGGCTGAGAGCGTCCACCGTTTCGGTATGTGATCGATACGGCTTATCGGCACTTTGGCCATGGCCAGGAAGATCGGGCCCGAGTACCGTGTACCTCGATTCGAGGCTCTTTCGTAGCGAGTTCCACATCCACCCTGCTACACCGCCACCGTGTAAAAGAAGCACTGGAGGGCCGTCTGAGGGGCCGAATTCACTTACGTGCATAATGTGCGTGTTCTCATCAAGGCCGGTGAAGCAATCAACCAGCGACTTCGGGATGATCGTTCAATTCTCGCGGCCTGCGCGCTCCTGACCGAATTCTGCTCGGCGCTGCAAACGATCGAGCCTCAGACCTGGCACAGTCCGAAAGGCGCCGGCAAGCATGCGAAAGATGGCTCCGCTGTGAGTGATGGTGTGGGTAACCTCTGTCTTTTGGTCGGCAAGCGAAACGAGTTTCCAAGCGCCTGTTTCATGCGCCTGTAATCCGTCCAGGTGCCAGACAACGTAATCCGTGGACACCTGTTCGTAGATGATCGTGGGGGAACCAGGTAGTTTGGCTCGAATCGAGTACGGCTTGCCAACCAGCACACGGGGGTCGATCGCTGTGACAGAAAGAATCGCGGGATTCCACTCCGGCAGGCGGCGAATATCGGCGAGAATGTTTGCAATCGTCGCCCTCGATGCGTTGATGACGCGACTTCCGATGTATTCCATCACTCGCTCCGTACTCTGGCCCGTAGAAAATCTTCAAGAACGGATGCTCGCGCTCCCCAATCACAGCCTAGGGGCAGGGCACACCGGACCAGGCTTGCCCTCACCAAGTCAAGGGCCGAACGCGCCAGAGAGCTTTGCCTAACCGAATTACCGCGCGCGGTATCCGCTCAGCGATTGGGCTCCCTAATCATTCGATCGACAGTTCTCGACGCGCTGGTCGTAGGATGCATATGCGGATAGGGGCATCAGCAATCACTGGCGGCGGTGCTGAGTCGTTGAAGGAGCTCCGCGAGAGCTGCCTGCTCCCCGCTGCTGAGCGCGGCCGTGATGGCGCGCTCGGTTTCGAGGTGATCTGGCAATGCCGTCTCGATAAGATCCCTTCCACGATCGGTGAGCGCGACGAGTGTGCCGCGACCGTCGTCGGGGTTTGCGCCACGCACGACAAACCCGCGGCTCTCCAGCTTGTTCAGTCGCTGGGCCACTGCGCTCGTTGAAATCATGGCCTCACGAGCCAACTTCAGCGGAGTGATCCGATAGGGGGCGCCGCTTCTCAGAAGTGTTGCGAGCACGTCGAAGGAGGCAGCATCCAAACCGTGCTCGGCGAACGTTTTGGCAAGTCGCGATTCCACGGCGAGGGCGGTGCGACTTAATCGACCAATGACGGCCATGGGTGAGACATCAAGCTTGGGCTTTTCTGTATTCCACTGTTCGATGATTCGATCGACTTGGTCCGGCATAGAGCCATACTATCAATTGCTAAGTGCTTAGGTATAATGACTAAGTGCTTAGCAATCGAACTTTCTTGTTGGTGACGACAGCTTTGGCCCCGGCGATTTGGGGCACGACATATCTGACAACCACCATGCTGCTGCCGGAGGATCGGCCGCTGCTGGCGGCTACGTTGCGCGCACTTCCTGCGGGAATCCTTTTGCTCATGCTCTGCCGAAGGTTGCCACGCGGCGCCTGGTGGTGGAAATCCTGGGTCCTGGGCATCCTCAACATCGGAGCGTTCTTTGCGTTGCTCTTCATCGCGGCCTATCGGCTCCCCGGTGGTGTGGCCGCAATCATGGGCGGGATTCAGCCGCTCATCATCGCGCTTCTGGCCAGCCGTGTCCTGCACGAGCGATTGACAGGCCGGGTCGTCGTCGCCGGCGCTACCGGCTTATTCGGCGTGTGCCTCATTGTGCTCCAGGCCCAAGCCCGCCTCGACGCCATTGGGCTCATGGCCGCTATCGGCGGAACACTCTCTATGGCATCCGGGATCGTGCTCACCAAAAAGTGGGGGCAGCCCGAGTCCCCACTAACGACCACCGCATGGCAGCTCATCGCAGGCGGCCTCTCCCTCCTGATCCTTATGATCGTAATCGAGGGCCTTCCCGTAGTGCCACTGACACCGCCGAACATCATTGGATACGCCTACCTCTCGGTCATCGGCACCGCGTTCGCGTACGTCATGTGGTTTCGTGGAATCGCACGGCTTGCCGCGAGCACCACGGCTTTCCTTGGCTTACTCAGCCCCGTCGTGGCCATCCTCCTCGGCTGGATAATCGCCGAAGAGGACCTCGCTCCAATGCAGATAGCCGGGATCATTATCGTTCTGGGTTCAATTTGCGCCGCCATCACTTCCAGAACCGCAACCGCCGACGTGCTGCGGTGAGTGACCCACTCTCCCCGATATCCGTTTCGTAAGCTGGTCCCCTAAAGCCGTTGCCCAGTAATTCAGGCCGCGAGCCTTTTGAGGTACCGAGCCAAGGCACGTGGAGCCGAGCGAGGGGCTTCAGCCTCAACAACCGCGTTGTAATTCGTGTTGGTGTTCACGTCGTAGGTGAGCACTCGGCCGTCTTCGGCTTCGATGAACTCGATGCCGCACACTTCCAACCCGTTGCGGCGCGCGAACTCGAGGTATTTTTCGATAATCGAGTGGTCGAAGTCTTCGCGCAAGCTGAATAACTGCTGACCGGCTACGGGTGCGATGGTGGCGCCGGGAGGCATGATCAGCTCGCGGGTGATCGGGTCGATGGCGCAGGCATCCGCCGGGCACAGTTGGAAGCCGCCGCGCGCGGTGTCGGCCTTGACGGCGTAGATGAACTCGCCCCCCACGATCTCGGCCCGGGTGATGAACGGTTCCGCAGCCTGGATGTATTCCTGAATCAGGGTGATGCCATCTTGCGGCTCCTCGAACTCGTCAGAGGCTACGTACTCGGCGAGCTCTTCGTGGCTCGTAAACTTGCGCACGCCCAGACCCTTGCCGCCCTGATTGTGCTTGGTCATGAACGGGGTGGGAAAATCGCGTGCGGCGGCGAGGATTTGCTCGCGGCCCACCGCAGCCACCGTGCGCGGGGTGTCGATGCCAGCGGCCTTGAGCGCGACCAGCTGCTCGACCTTGCTCATCTCGAGCTCGAGCACGCGCCGGCCGTTCACCGTGCGGCGGCCGTGAGCCTCGAGCCAGGCCAATACGGCGCGCGCGTAGTCCTTCGACTTTCCATGGTCACGGGTGTGAGCGGATGCGCTGATGCGCGACCAAAAAATTCCCTCCGGTGGTACCGAGTCCAGGTCGAGAACGCCGTCGGTGAGCAGCCATTCCTTCACCTCCATACCCTCTGATTCAAAGGCCCGGGCAAACGGCGGGAACCATTCAGGGTTCTCGTGCAGGGCGTAGATCGTGGGCTGGGTGGAAGTCATAGAAATCCTTTCGGTTTGCACTGCACTCAAGGAGGCTCCGGCGCCGGGTATTCCTTGGGTCTTACATGGTTACTACTGCGGGATCATGATGCCGTTGCCCGGGCCCATCGGCAGGTCGAAAAAGAAGAAGACGCTCAGCACTGCTACCCAGGCAAGCCAGAACGTGACAGCGAACGGAAGCATGCGGGCGATGACGGTGCCGAGCCCCGCTTGTGGCTCGTATTTGCGCAGCATCGTCAGGAGCACGATCATGTATGGATTAAGGGGGGTGAGTACCTGGGTGGCCGAATCCCCGACCCGGAAAGCACCCTGGATGAACGCGGGTTCATAGCCGAGCAACACGAACAGCGGCACGAACACGGCGGCCATCAACGTCCACATGGCCGAACCGGAAATGATGAAAAGGTTCAGCAGAGAGGCGAGCAATACGAAGGCAATGACGGCCGAAAATCCGGTGAGGCCGATAGACTCCAGGCCCCCGGCTCCTGCAACGGCCAGCCAGCTTCCGATTCCGGAGAAATTGAACAGGGCGACGAACTGGCCGAGGATGAACGCGAGCACGAGGAATCCGCTCATGTCCTTGATAGCGTGCCCCATGACGCGCGGTACGTCGCTGCCCTTGGCGATGGTTCCGGTGATCTTGCCGTACACCAGCCCCGGAATCACGAATGTGGCGAAAACGATGAACACGATCGAACTCAACAGGGGCGAGCGCGGCAAGAACCCGCCGTCTTCGTTTCGCCAGGGGGAGTCCGGCAGGAGCAGGCCGACGAGGATCACTCCGGCGACGACGACGCCGGCCACGAACGCCCAGAACAGGCCGCGATTCTCGGTGTCCGTGAGCCGTGTGTGCATCACTGCGGCACCCGACACGTCGCCGTCGTCGATGATTTCCTCGCGCGCGATTCCCTGCCGGCCCAGACGCGGTTCCAGGATTTTGTCGATGATGAAGCCGGCCAGGGCGATGAGTACGAGCGCGGAGACCACATTGAAGAAGTAGTTCGATACCGGGGTCACAACGGAACCGGCGTTGGGTAGGTTCTGTGTGACCGACGTGGTGATCCCGGCGAAAAGGGCGTCGAGACTTGTCACGAACAGCGAGGTCGAGTAGCCGGCACCCACGGCGGCAAACCCGCCGAGCAGCCCGGCGACCGGATGCCGGCCGGCGGCCTTGAATACCAGGGCGGCAAGCGGCGGGATGACCACGAATGCGGCATCCGACATGATCGACCCCACAACCCCCACGAAGGCCACGGCGTAAGGCAGTGACCAGCGCGGCGCCGAGCCGAAAGCCTTACGAATCAGCGCGGCGAGCAGGCCGGACTTCTCGGCCACACCGACCGCGAGCAGGATGGGTAGCACTGTCGCCAGCGGCGGGAAGCCCAGGTAGTTGACCCCAATGTTTTGGGTGAACCAGGTGAGTCCCTCGGCCGTGAAGAAGCCCTTGATCACGGTGGTCTCGTCGGTCCCGGGCAACTGCACCGTGACGTTGGCCCAGGCCATAGCAGTCGACGCCACCGCCGTGATTGCGAACAGCAGGAGGAAGAGCATGAAAGGGTCAGGCAGCTTGTTGCCGACGCGTTCGATTCCGCCGAGGACACGATCGATCACGACGGTGCGCCGAGTGAGGGTCTGTGCTGAAGACATGGGGACTACCTTGCGTCGGATGGAATGAAGCGATCGTGGTGACCGAAGTTTTGCAAGTCAGTCGAAGAAGTGCGGCACATCGATGGCGCCGCCCTGCTCCGCGAACTCATTCGCCACGCTGCGGCGCAATTCGGCGTCGCAGAGAAAATCCAGGGCGGTCAAGGCGAGACCGCAGGCACCGTCGAGGGCGCCCGCTTCTGCGGCATCCGTTGCGGCGGCTGCCGCGAATTCGCGGGTGTGCAGGGCAACGTCGGGCGCCGCAATTTTGATCAGGGGGTGGATGCCTGGGATGCGATGGCTTACGTTGCCGAAGTCGGTGGACGCTGCGATGGTTTCTGAGACCACGCCAAGCGGGAGCGGCTGGCGCCCACGGCGCTGCTGGGCGGCGACCCAGCGACCGGTGAGCGCGCTGTTCGTGCGCACGGGCAGTGAGGGGGCGTGCTCGTCCCAGTCGATCTCAACACTCGTTCCCGTCATCAAGGCCGCGCCGCGCGCGATGTCGTCCAGTCGCGCGCTGAGGTCTTTGAGCGTGTCCGCGAATTTCGAACGGGCATAAAGCTTGAGTACTGCGCGCTCGGGAATGATGCTCGGACGCATTCCCCCCTCGCTGATGACAGCGTGCACGCGGTCAACCGGCGGTAGCTGTTGGCGCAGCAGTCCAACGGCCTGGTACGCCAGGGTTGCAGCATCGAGGGCGTTACGACCCATAAAGGGTTGAGCGGATGCGTGCGCCGCGACGCCCGTAAACGTTACGGTGAGTACGCGGCGGCCAAGCCACACCTGGTCGGCGAGGTCGTACCCGTAGGGGTGCACCATAATCGCGGCGTCGACGCCATCGAAGGCACCGTGCCTGGCCATCACTTCTTTGCCGGAGAAGCCTTCCTCGGCGGGAGTGCCGAGCAAAACCACCCGGCCGCTGAATGCGTCGGGGTTCTCTTTGCGCGTGTTGGCCAGCGCGAGGAAAGCGCCGACTCCGGTGGCGGCAATCACGTTGTGCCCGCAACCGTGCCCAACGTCGGGCAAGGCGTCGTACTCGCTGAGAATTGCGATGGCCGGGCCGTCGTCCGAGCCGATCTCGGCGCGGATCGCGGTGTCGAGTCCGTGAACGCCGAGCTGCGCGGCTATCCCATGGCGACCGAGCAGCTCCACCAGATAGGCGGCGCTTCGACGCTCGGCGAAGGCGATCTCCGGGTCGGCGTGCAGGGTGTGAACGACGTCGTTCAGGTCCCGGGCGAGTGCCTCCACTTGGGCTTCAACGGCGGTTGCGAGTTCCTCCGGGGCCCCGGAGAACGGCGACGGCACCGACTCAGAGGTCAGTACCCTGCGGGCCGTTTCGGCCTGAAGCTTCTGCAGATACGTGGTGCTCGGCACTATCGAATGGCTCATAGACCCACCCTAGACACGGAGATTGCCTCGTGGTGCCGTCCTGACCTACACCGTCATCTTCAGAACCTGTGCTGGCAGCACACCCCACCTGACCGGGGATGAACGACCAGGTCAGGCGTGTGCCTGCGCCCCTGAGTCGATGGCGACCTCGGCGAGCCGCTTGATCGCGGTGAGGGTTTTCGGGATGCCGTCGAGGGCTTGCTGGGTACGGTCGGTGATCTGAGCGTGCGCGTCTTCGCCGAATTTCTCCTCGAACATGGCGATCCCGTCCGGCAGGAAATCCCAAGACTCTGTGAGCCTCGTCCCGGTCTCTGCGGCGTCGAAGCTGAAGCCCCAGCGCACGAAGCTGCCGCCCACCACCCAGGCAAACTCGCGACCGCGCTCTGCCGTCACCACCTCAGACCGGGTTTCCCAGGTCCGGTGTGGGAGCTCGTTGTGCCCGGTAAACCAGGCACCGACCCGGCCGGCCTCGGCCTCGTCGTCCCACCAGCATGACGTACAGACCGGGCTCCACTCACCGGTGCGGGTGATGTCGGAGAGCAGGTCGTAGAGAAACGCGGCCGACGCCGCGACGATAACGGACTCTTGGTGGCTGAGGATGCCTGTCTCACTCATGCGTTTACCCTAACGGAGGTAGTCACTTCTTCTGCCGTCGACTGCCGCCATGCCAGTCCTCCTGCTTTCCGACCGCGTCCACGTCGATTCCGAACGCGGCCAGCTGTGGCTGCTCGCGCAGGCTGCGTTTGAGCTCGGCAAAACCCGGGAAGCGTGCCAGGGCGACTACGTGGTCCCACAACTCGACCGCCGAGTCTTCGTGTGGCAACCGGCTGATCACCGGCCCGAAGAAGGCCACACCGGCGGGCGGCTCGAAGTGGATGATGGGCGTGCCCACGTCTTTTCCCGTCAGTGAGAGCGCCTCGTCTGTCTCCTGCTGGATCTCGATGTCCCAGGACTCGTCGTCGAGAGCTTCGGCCAGCTCGAGCGGCAAGCCAGCCTCGGCGAGGATCGGCTCCACGAACTTGCGCGTCCCGCGGAGTTCACGCACCTCGCCCTCGGTTCGATAGTCGTCCGGGGCGGTGTCGAAGATGTGGGTCCCGAATGCAGCGTACAGCGGCGCCACTGCCTCGCGGCCGTGCTCCGCTCGCGCCCGGGCGGCTACCCGCAAAAGCCGGAGCCCGGCGGTATGGCCAGCTTCGTACTCGGGAGGGAAGTGCGCGTCGTAGTCGACGTTGGCATTGATCAAGCGCAAGGAGATGAACCGCCAGTCCACGGTGTAGTCGCGCCGCTTTTGCACCTGTCGCACCCACTTGCTGGTCATCCAGGCGAAGGGGCAGACCGGGTCGAAGTAAAAGTTGATGTCGGCGTCCATACGTCCACCCTAGGTCAGTGCCAGAAACACGACCGAGATCGGTGGCTTTAGGTGACTCCCGCCTGGTCGACTGTCAAGATGTGCAGAACTGTACGGTTAGACCAATCTTGGAGGAGTTCCAGAAGTGAGTGAATTCGTTACCACCTCTCGCGGCGACCGAGTAGCTTTCGACCATCGAGGGTCTGGCCCTGCGCTGATTTTCATTGCCGGAGCCGGCCCGTATCGGGCTATCGACCCGTGGACCACCGCAACCGCCGAATCGGCGGCGCGCCAGGGGATCTCGACGGTCGTCTACGACCGGCTGGGTCGCGGTGAGAGTCCAGTCGATAAGACGATCGATCTCGAGCGTGAGCTTTTCGCTATCGCCGCTCTTCTCGACGTCGTCGGAGGGACCGCCGTGCTTTGTGGACACTCCTCCGGATGCTCTATCGCCTTGGCCGCGGCTGCGCAAGGAATGCCCGTCAATGGACTTGCACTGTGGGAAGCGCCACTTGGACCACAGGATGGCGGAGCCCGGGAATGGGCTGGCATAGTGGACCGCCTGATCAAAGAGGGAGATCTGGAAGGTGCCCTCGTGCACTATATGAAAGACATCCCACCGGAGTTCCTGGAATCATGGCGAAAGTCTCCGGAGTTCCCCGACTTGGTTGCAAACGTCGGGAGCTTGCGCCCCGATGGCGAGTCGCTCGCCTGGACAGAGTCGGCACCCCACTCGGAGCTGTTCGCGAACATCCGAGTTCCAGTCCAGGTGATGCTGGGCGAAGAGACATTCCCTGAGATGTTCGTCGCCGCCGATTCGATCGTCGCGGCAATCCCGGGAGCGATCCAAAAACGAATGCCAGGGGCCCGCCACACCTGGGAGACCGAGCCGATGGCGGCCGAGCTCGCGGCGTTCGTGAAAGCTGCCCACCCAGGGAATCGGGCCCGCTAGAGAGATGAGAAACGGAATCATGCCTGCCCAGGAGGACTACCCTCAAAATATCGACGTCACCTTCACGGCGACAATCACCACCGAGCGCAACAGTGGTTGGACCTGCGTTGTCATGCCTGAGCCGGGAATTTTTTTCGGCACCAGAAAACCTGTGAAAGTTGCCGGCACGATCGACGGGCAGTCGTTTCACGCGACGCTGCTCCCGATGGGCGATGGAACGCACATGGTTCCACTCAAAGCAGCCTTACGCAAAGCAATCGGCAAAGTGATCGGCGATGAAGCTGTTGTCCACCTCGATCAACGATTCAGTTGACCGCGAGGTGCGCACTTGGGCTACCAGATACGAGCCGCACACTGCGCGCGTGCTGGCACTGCTCTCGGTGATGCGTGCCCGCTCGGATCGGTCTGCTCCTGAGGGTCAGGTGGGCTCTTCCTCGTTGGCGACCGTCTCAATCCAGTCGATGTCGTCGTCGGACAGGTAGACGCCGGATTGTTCGCCCTCGCTGTCGGTGGCAACTTCACCGCCGGCCCGCATAATTTCGCCCACGAGCTCCGGCTGCACGGTATCGCCGTTGTTTTGTATCAGCCACTGGCGAGTCGACGGTGTCAGCTTGGGCCACCACAACTCAATATTCATGGGGCGCATTCTGCCACGCCTGCCGCTGCTGTGCGACGGCTCGCGTGGCTTCGACTCAATCAGCGTTGAGCGGAGCGTTACCGAACGAGCACCGTACTGTTTGACGCATGTTTTATGACGACGGATGTGCGTCCAGAGCGCAAGCTGCTGGAAGACCATTCCGCGGTCGATAAACTTTGAATATGTCAGACCAGCACTTCGAGCAGGATGAAACCCTGCGCCTGCCGACCATTCAGTTTCGCGTCGTTCTCGATCTGGGCCCCCGGCTCGCCGCGGCCGTCACCCTGCCGGCGGAACTGGCGCACCCGGACCTGTTCGCCGACCGCGACGATGAAGGCGGAGCGCTCAACCTGTCGATCGACTTCGACAGCGGCCAGCTGCACGTGCTGCTCGACGAGGCCGGCCCCAGTTTTCACTACCACGGCACAAGCGACCCGTTCGAGAGCCCGTGGCCGGACGATCAGACCGAAAAATTACTCGAGTGGGCGCTCATTCTGGTGCAGGAAATCGACGCCCTCGATGACCTGCTTGACTCGATCTTTGAGGCCGCCGAGTGGTTCGAGCAGGGGTTCACACTCTACGTTCCCGAGACTGAACCGACCCAGCTCGAACTGATTGAAGTCGGCGTTATCGGCGAGCTGCTGACACTGCCGTGGCTTGGCTCCGGGCGCGTCGACCACGAGCATGTCGAAGGGGATAACCACCCGATCGCCCTGCTCTGGAATATGAACAATGACGACCCCGACACGCCGATCGCTCGCGCCTGGCTCGACCTGGACACCGGCGAGCCGAGAACGGCCGCCGAGCCGGGGGTGGACTGGAACGCCGTAGCCATGAGCGAAGACGAGGTTCTGGAGTGGCTTGTCGGCATCTACACGAACCACCACGTGGCCCCGACACCCGAGGCGCAGATCATGCGGGCGGCGCTGGAACGCCTCGGCGGCATCCGCTAAGCAGACTTTGATATTTTGCAGCTGGTCGGGCTGACCCGCGCACTGACGTCGGGCGAAGGGAGGGCATCCGTGTCACACGCAGCCGGGCCGCTAGCTGGAGCGCGGCGCCCGGGCCAGCGTGGAGAGCAGGCGTTCAAGGGGACCCTTGCCCAGAAAATACCGCCACAGGCTGGCGCCGATGAAGGTGAGCAGCAGCATACCGATCAGCAGCGGCCAGCCCGGATAGTCGATTTCGGCGCCGCCTCCGATGACGGTCAGGGCGAGAATCTGCACGGTGTAGACGGTCAGTGCCATCGAGCCGGTAGCCCCGACCGGCGGGAAGATCACGCGCAGGGCACGCCCCACAGACCGCCGCTGAACGGCGGTGAGCCAGAGCAAAGCTCCAATGACTGCGACCGCGATCCCGCCGGAGCCCGTCACCTCGGCGATCGATCCGGAATGGGCCACGGCATCGACCCCGGGGACCACGATGGCTGCGCCGTAGCCGGCGACCGCCGCTGTTGTACCGACACCGACGAGGGCTACCTGGGTTTTCGCCCTGAGCAGATCGGAGCGCGCGATGATGAGACCCGCGATCAGGAACGGCATCCAGATGAGCACGGGGTAGGTGCCGTTCAGAAAGAAGTAGTCGACGAAGTAGCTGACCGGCGGCGCCTCGGCATCCACCTCACCCTGAGCGGCTCCGAGCCACGGAGCGCCGAACAGGAAGACGACGCCGATCAGGGCCAGCAGCCAGCGGCGCAAAAACAGCATCGGAATCAGCAGCAGAAACATGAGGGCGTAGAAGTGCAGAATGACCGCAACGCCGCTGTGCAAACTGGCCAGCACGACGCCGAGCAGAAACAAGACTAGCGCGCGTACCACGATGCCTCGTACCCGGTCGGAGCGCTGGCCGCGCACGAGCGGATGCTGTGACCCGGTCATGATTCCCAACGACACCCCGGCCAGGGTCGCGAATAAAATCGACGAACGCCCGTCGGCGAGCAGCTCGGCGTCGCCCACACGCGGGATGGCATGCGCCACGAACATGCCGATGATCGCCAGGCCTCTGGCGATGTCGATGGCGACGACCCGCTCGCTCGGGTCAGGCCTCGTCTTCATGAGAACAGGCTACGGGTTCCTTCGGGCAGGTTCTCGCCTCGCGGTCGTCGCGGCACGCCTTCGAGTTCGCAGCACTCCCTTGCAGGCGTGCCGCGAGCGCTAATGAGTGCCGCGAGCCAATACCGGGTCGGGGTGCCTGATTCTGACAACACCCCACCAGAAGGCGGGTGGCCTGCAGACCGGCCTTCTGCAAATGGTAACGTCGCGTAGGTCTAGCCACTGGTTTGACGGTCGACGCACTTCTGCAAGGAACCTCCATATGCCCCATCGCATGAATCTTTCCAAGAACCTGCCACCCACATTGACGGGCCTGTCCACCGAGATCCTGCAGGATCTGCAACAGCTAGCCCGCACCCCATCGCTGTTAGTGGCCTGCAACTACGGCGGCACCCTGTCCCATCACGTGGCCTCGGACGTGCCGTCCGTGTTGCTGGCCGAGTCTGCGACCGCCCTGCGGGCCCTCGCCGCCCTGCCCAACACCCACACGGCCGTCATGTCGGGCCGCCCGCTCCGCGATCTGGCCGCGGATTCCCGGCTGCCCCGGGAGGTGCACCTGGTCGGGTCGAACGGAGCTGAATTCGACTCGGAATTCTTTGCCGCTCACGAGCCCTCCAACGAGTCCCAAGATTCCGGCATCGCGCTCGACCGGCTGCGCACCCGACTCGGCGTCAGCGCCGCGTTCTTCGCCGGCGATGCCGCCAGCGACGAAATAGCCATGAACACCCTGCATGGCCCCGACCTCGGCATTCGCATCGGCGACGACGAATCCGTCGCTGCTCATCGCATCAGCGGCCCCGAAAAGCTCGCCCAGATCCTTGCCCTGCTGTTCGAGCTGCGCAAAGACTGGCTGTTTGGCCAGCACGTCGTGGCCATCGAACGCCACTCGATGCTCGGCGACGGCACCTCGACGGCTCTCGTGACGCCGGAAGCGCGCATCTGTTGGATGACGCATCCGTTGCCCGATTCCGGCTCGCTGTTCGCGAGTATCCTCGGCAGCGAAGAAGCCGGACACTTCTCGATCGAACCGGTCAAGAAGAGTCGCGTGCTCGGCCAGCGTTATGTCGACAATACGATGATCGTTGAAACCCGCTGGGCCGACGTCACCGTCACCGACTACATCGAGCCCTCGCCGCTCGGCATTACCAACCTGGTGCGCAAACTCACCGGCACCGGGCGCGCCCGCATCGTGTTCGCACCGCGGCCCGACTACGCCGTCGCCTATTTCAATATGCACGCGACCGATGGCATGGTCACCATCACCGGTACGCCCGACCCGATCGTGCTCTCGGCGGCGGGTGTCGACTTCACCGTCACCAGCGACGGCCGCAACGAGACGGCCACCGCGGTCGTCGACCTCTCCCAGGGCGCGGTCGTGCTCAACCTGCGTTGCGGCGATACCGAGCCGTACATTCCGGATGCTGCTGGCGAGGCCACCAGGCGCGGCGCGGTCATGAATGACTCGCGCTCCTGGGTGAACGCGCTGTCGATGCCGAGCGTCAAGCCGTCGCTCGTTGGCCGGTCAGCCCTCGTCTTGCGTGCCCTCTGCTACGAACCAACCGGAGCGGTGCTCGCTGCCTCGACGACCTCGCTGCCCGAAGGGATCGGTGGCACCCGCAACTGGGACTACCGGTATTGCTGGCTGCGCGACGGGTCGATGACCGTCAAGGCGCTCGTCGATCTCGGGTCCACCGATGAGGCGGAGTCCTTTCTGCGCTGGTTGGCCGGGGTCGTGGCGGACAGTCCCGGCGCGCAGTGGCTGCATCCGCTCTATTCGGTCACGGGCTCGTCGCTGTCGACCGAGGCGAGCCTCGAGTCGCTGCCCGGCTACGCCGGATCACGCCCGGTGCGCATCGGAAACGCCGCCGATAACCAGGTGCAGATCGACGTGTTCGGGCCGGTCGCCGAACTGATCGACACGCTTAGCGCCCGGCAGGGAACGCTCTCGGATTTTCAGTGGCACCTGCTCGTTGAGATGGTCGACGCCGTCACGAGTCGCTGGCAGGAACCGGACCACGGCATTTGGGAGGCCCGGCGCTCGCCGCGGCACCACACCTACACAAAGACCATGTGCTGGGTGACCGTAGACCGGGCCATCCGCACCGCCGTGCGGCACGGGCGCGACGTGGGCCAGGGGTGGGAGCAGCTCGCCGCCACAATTCGCGAGGAGGTATTGCGCGAAGGTTGGAGTGAGGAAGCCCAGTCGTACACCGTCGCCTACGACAGCCCCGACCTGGATGCCGCCGTGCTGCACATTGGTTTGTCGGGCCTGCTCGACGTGACCGACGAGCGCTTTCAGCTGACCGTGAGCGCGGTAGAGCGCGAACTTCGCGTGGGCCCGACGGTGTTCCGCTACCGCTACGACGACGGCCTGCCCGGGCTCGAGGGTGGCTTTCACATCTGCACGACGTGGCTGATCGAGGCCTACGTGCTCACCGGTCGCCTCGACGAGGCCGAGGCACTGTTCAACCAGCTGGTCAGTCTCTTCGGTCCGACCGGGCTACTGTCGGAGGAATTCGACCCCGCCACCGAGAAGCACCTCGGCAACCACCCGCAGGCGTACTCGCACCTCGGTTTCATCCGCTGCGCGCAGCTGCTCGACGAGTACCGCGGGCGCTAGGGGAGTGCGGCTGACTCGCGCAAGGGCGTCCCTTTCCGCGAGTCAGCCGTGAAAGGTTACATCATCTCGGACACGTGTCCGAAAAGTGTTACTATTACAGAATGACTTCATTGACTGACCCCCGCCTGCAGGCGGGTCAGGTGCAGTCAGACGTCCAGCTTGAGTCGAAGATCACACACGATCCCCGGGCTGAACGCACCAGACAGCTCATTCTCACGGCGATACGCACGCTGATCGCCCAGCCGGCGGCATCCGTTTCGGTGGCCGAGATCGTGCGCCTGGCCGGCATTAGCCGCAGCTCGTTCTATGCGCACTTTGCGAGCCTTGACGTGCTTGCCGCCGAACTGCTGCGGGCGCAGTTCGTCGATATCGGCTCGGCTGGGCTGGACCTGCCGCGGCCGCGCACCGGCGAGAATGCCTCACGGCTCGGCTATGCCCGCCTCGTCGCCCATCTGGTTGAGAACTTTCCCCTGTATGCGAGCGTGCTTGAGCTGCCGCTGACCCGCAGCGCGCACGACCAGATCATCGAGGCCTACGCCACCCGCATGCTGCAGTCGGTGCTCGTCTTTGACGACACCGTGAATGCCAAGCTGGTCACCACTTACGTCGCCGGCGGCGCGCTCACCCTGATCGGTGCATGGATGCGCGGTCACCTCGATGTCTCCGACGACGAACTCGTCGACCAGCTCGTGGCGCTGCTGCCGGGCTGGCTGCTCGAACCTGTTACCTCACGCGCAACGCCTGTTCGCGTTGCATCACCCACACAAAACTGAAGGCGCATTCTATGAAGATCGAAATCGGCGAAACCCTGGTCTATCCCCACCACGGAGCGGTCACCATCACGGCCCTCGCGACCCGTAACATCAAGGGCGTCGAGAAGCAGTTCATGACCCTCAACGTGCACACGAGCGCGCTGACCATTCAGCTTCCCGTTGACAACGTTGAGCTCGTCGGCGTGCGTGACGTCATTGACGCCGCGGGTGTCAGCGCTGTGTACGAAATTCTGCAGAACGCCTTCACGGAAGAACCGGGCAACTGGTCACGCCGTTACAAGGCCAATCAGGAGAAAATGGCCAGCGGCAGCGTCTATCGGGTCAGCGAGGTCGTGCGCGACCTGTGGCGTCGCGACCAGGACAAGGGCGTTTCCGCCGGCGAAAAGCGGATGCTCGAAAAGGCCCGCCAGATCCTCGTCTCCGAACTCGCTCTGGCCCAGGGTCTGACCGACCAGGAAGCCGGCGACCTGCTGCTCATCGAAATTCAGAACTACGTCGTCAGTGACGAGCCGGTCGAGGTAACCGTCTAGCCCAACTCTGCGGTCGGCCCCGTCCGCGTACGTTTTTCTGCTGCGCGCGACCTGCGCCGCTGCGCGGGAGGCGGAACTCCCGCGCACTGGCGCACCTCCCGCACGTCGCGCAGCGCTGGAGTTCTGGCCAGACCCGAACTCCCGCACACTGGCGTAGCTACCGCGCAGCGCGAATGGCTCAGGGCTCCTGCCCCATTTCTACACCAGTGCGGCGCAGAGAAGCAGCGCCGGCCATGAGGCCACAAGCACAGCGGCCAGGTAGATCAGGTTGCGGCGGGTCAAAACGATGCTGTCTATGCCATACCGCGCACTGAGCAGCATCGTCAGGCCGGTGAGCGGGCCGACCGCAGTCGAGACTCCCCAGCCGATGCACGCGGCAAGCACAAACAGGGTGGGGTCGGGAGATAGTGGTTGCACGATCGCGGCGACGATCGCGATCGACACGACCGGGTGCACCCCGATGAGCGCGCACAAAATCATTGCGAACATCATCGCCCAGGCAGCGGGAACGGTGAACTCGGTCACCGGCAGCTGAAGGTCGAACAGGGGAAACAGCATCCGCAGGCCGACCGCGAGCACCCCGGCGGAGGCGAAGAGGGTGACCTCGCCGCGCAGCTGCGGCAGGTCGTGACGGGCATGCCGGGCGAGCGCGTGCAGGGCGCCACGACCGTTCATGATTAGCAGACCGATCAGGGTGACGCCGAGGCTGGCGAGCAGCACGATGCGCGGCACCGGAACCGCGGGAACGAGCTGGTGCGCGATGACGACAAGGGCGACCAGGGCCAGTGGCACGCGAAAGAGCGCCCAGGTCAGCGTGTAGCCGGTATACGCCGGCAGCTCGCGACCCCACAGATGAAAGATGTCCCAGACGCTTAACCCGATGGTGACGAGCGCGAGGCCCAATCCCACGAGCATCACCACGAGGGAGTTGGCGCCGGGAACCAGCGAGGTCGCAGCCGCAGCGGCCGCCCAGAATGGCGACCAGTACGCAGCGGTCGAATACGCACGGGAGATCAGGGCCGCATCGGCGAGCCGTAGGGCGAACCGGCCGCGCAGGTGATCACCGACGATACCGACCGCACCGATGTTGATGACCGCGCCGAGCGCGTGCGTGGCCAGCGCGGTGCGCACGATGGCGAGGCGACCGTGCAGCCGGGTTCGCGTGATCGACGGGGTCGGTGTGATGAGTCGTAGAAACGAGACCGCGGCCAGCATGCCGGTAAGGTCCTGGTTAACTAGGAGCAGGTCGCGGCCCACGATCTGCCCGCCCAGCACCACACCGACCACAACGGATGCAATGCCCACACCGATCAGCACCCCCGCAATGATGCGCTGGGTGCGGTTGACCAGCGACAGGCCGACCGCTGCCGCAGCGACAGTGAGCCCGCCCGCGGCGAGTGTCGCATCGGGCAGCAGGACAGACAGGCCCACGGTGAGGATGATCCCGCTCAGGAGCAGCGCATAGAGCAGTCTCACTCGTACCCCCGAACCGTAAACCGTGCGTCCGGTCGGACACGCCCTCCTATCCAACCAGTGTCTGCACTTATTCATGATCCGCGGGAGCCCAGGCCAGACCGTAGGTCCCGTGTGCCGCCTAACCTCCCGCAATATAACGGTAAAAGCAACTTGATATACTACCCATAACAGGGGTATATCCCGTGGCACACAGGCTTGCTAATGTACAGACCAGCGACACTGTTCGCCCCTGGCCAGCCGCGCACACAGTTGAATTGACGCCTTCTCTGCACCGGCATTCGCCGTCACAGAGCCCAAGCAGCATCCGACCATGGTCGGCGTGCTCTCCCTGAGAGAGGTTCCATATGAGCGTGTCCGGCCCGACGACAAAACGCGTGCGCGAAGCCCGCAGTCCCTCCCTGGCAGCCTCGCGCTGCCCATCAGTTTTATCGGCGCAACCATCGCTGTGCTCAGTCTTCCAACCATGACCAAACAAGCGGATACCGACGTCCGCCCCGCCGGCCAGCGCTCGCGCTACGCGGACTTGCTGCGCCGGGCCGCCCCGGTGATGGGCCGCACGGCGCTGGTGACCGTACTCGCGCTCGGCTCGACCTTGGGTACACCGGCGTTTCAGTCGCAGTCGGAGGAGGGAAACACGACAACGTCCAGAACGGTCATCGAGAAGTCTCCGGTCCAGGCCCGGGTGGGTCGCTAGAGGAGCTTCATCGTCGCCTTGGACACTGTCGACTCCGCCGGAGCCATCGAGGTCAGAACCGGGCGCGCGTACCTCTTAGTCGCGCGGGCCAGCGTTCGCCTTGCGGATTCGCCGGCCGTCAGCGACGGTCTGCATCTCCTTCAGGGCGGCTTTCTGGCTCTTCTTGGTTCCCCGGGGCGGAAGCTGTATGTTCTGCTCGGCGGCGATGCCCGCCTGCAGCTGGCGGGCACGTTCGAGTTCGGCGTCGAACTCCGCACCGAACAGCAAAGCCAGGTTGGTCAGCCACAACCAGAGCAGAAAGATGACGATTCCAGCTAGTGAACCGTAGGTCTTGGCGTAGTTCGAGAACGTCGTGACGTAAAAGCCGAATCCCAGGGACGCGACGACGATCGCCACGAGAGCGACCATTGCCCCGAGGCTCAGCCAGCGAAACTTCGGCTGGCGCACGTTCGGCGTGAAGTAGTACAGCACCGCGATCAGCAGCACGACGGTGGCCGCCAGCACTGGCCACTTGGCAATGGACCACGCCAGCTGAACGGTCTGGCCGAGGCCGAGGGCCGCGCCGACGGCATCCGTTATGGGACCGGAAATGGCCAGAATCAACACGACGATGAGCAGCAAAGCGATGGCGATGATGGTGACGAGCAACTGAGTGGGCTTAAGTTTGAGAAATGACCGGCCCTCGTCGATCTCGTAGATGCGGTTCATGGCGCGGCTGAACGCTCCGACATAACCGGATGCCGACCAGATCGCGACCGCGATCCCCGCCACCAGCGCGAACCCGGCGGACGGTGCGGTGCTGAACTGTTCGATCGGCCCCCGAATAACGTCGAGGGCGTCGCCGGGGGCGACCGAGGCGAGAATGGTCAGCAGGGTGTCGGCGGATTGCCGCCCCTGCCCGAACACGCCAAGCAGTGACACCAAGGCGATGAGCATGGGAAACAGCGACAGCACGGCGTAGTACGTGAGCGTCGCAGCAATGTCCGTGCACTGGTCGGTACCGAATTCACTGAACGTGCGTTTGAAGACATATTTCCAGGAGGCCTTCGTGACCTCAGCCGGGGAATCGGGCTTCCGGGCATCATCGGGGGCTGGCGCGTTGGCGAGTTCCTGGCTCTGACCATTGTCAACCATGTGTCTCCTGCTCAGGTGGAATGAGAGCCCGGGATCACGATCGGTCAGGGCGACCGTGTTCCCCGGCGCTAAGAATGTACTGCGTTTGGAGCAATCCGGCGGCATGCACGGAAGCGAATCAATACGGGATGGTCGCGCTCCTGTACTTAGCCGATGCGGCATCATCCCGCGCCGTGTCGGTGACGGCGTCCTTCGCCGACTGGGCCTCGTCTTTCACCTCGCCAGCCGCGTCCTGTGCGGCCGACTTGACCTCTTCCACGGCATCCGTCACGCTGTCTTTCACCGCGGCGACGGCCTCCTGCGCGGGTTCACGCAGGTTCTCGGCCACCTCCTTGGCGGCGTCGGGTACCTCGGAGATGAAGGGCTGGACGGCTTCCTTCCGAGAACCCGCCAGCTCCTTCTCCTCGCCGCTGGTAGGAACCAGCGAAACGACCAGCCATCCGAGGCCGAAGGCGATCAGTCCGACGCCTATAGGGTTGCCCTTGGCCATGTTCGAGGCTTCATCGGCGGCTACTTTCGCCGTGTGGGTCGCGGCTGCCCCGAGGAGGGAGGTCATACCCGCGTTGAAGACGGAGTCGTCGGCGTTTGAGCTTGGCGAAGTTGCATACAGGTTGGATATCATGCCTCCTTTCCTCGCGTAATAATCGGCCACAGGGCCAGGGATGTTATGGAGCGCGACGAACGCTGGGCCAGCCCTGGTCCGAGGTGAAACTACTTCTTGAAGACGTCCTTGACGTCTTCGCCGACCTTCTTGGCGCTCGCCGCGGTCTGGTCGGCGCGTCCTTCGGCAACCTTGGAGTCGTCGTTGGTGGCCTTGCCCACGGCCTCAGTGGCTTTGCCCTTGAGGTCCTGCGCGGCGTTCTTGATCTTGTCGGCTGCACTCATGGTGTTCTCTCTTTCGTGAGGTGTTTCTGGGGGAGTGTTCGGCGCGGAAGCGCTGAACGCAAGTATCGGCAAAGATTTAGGTAATGCGCGTGGTGCGACTCGTACGCACCCGGAAGCCCCCGCTGATCTGCAAAACGGCAGGGATGCGCAGGCCGAGGAGTTCATCGAGGGCATGCAGGGCCTGTTCGACGACGCGCACGACGTCGGTCGGGGAGGTTCCTCGTCGACAGGTGACCGAGACCTTGAGTACGGCGTCGCGGGCCACCCGGTAGGTCGTGACGCGGGTCGACAGAAATTCCGGGTGCTCGCTGAGTGCGTTGTGCAGCGCTTGCTCGGCGACCGCGGAATCAACCTGTGTGGTGCCCCAATCCGTGGTGTGTTCACTGATCAGGTGGCCGGAATGGCCGCGCCCCTGCCGCAAAATGAAGCTGAGCAAAAGGGCGACGATGGCCAGCAACAGGGCGAGGAGGACAAACCAGATCCAGCTATTCTGCGTGCCGCCGAGCGGCGTGGTTTCGAGCCAGCCGGCGACGGTGCCGCCAACTCCTTCAGTAACCGCGTTCCAGGCATCCCGCAGCGTGACCTGTGTTGCGAGCAGGCCCAGCAGGGTGGCTGCGGCGAGCAGTACCAGCCCGGTCAACAGAATGACGCTGCGGTTTAGCGCGCGGTTGGTGTTGTTCACGTTCCGACCTTGCCGCCCAGGGCCACGACCACCTGCGCCTGCAGCGTCGGTCGCAGGTGCAGGCCATCGAGCTGATCGCGCACGGCCTGCTGCACGGAGTCGCGCTGCACCGGCTGCCCCGATGTCGGTACTAGATGCACAGTGGCGAGGCGACGAGAAATGCTGACCCGGGTACTGTCGGGGTCGGTGCGGCCCACACGAGCGGCGTGCCCGGCCAGAGCGGACGCGATGACTTCGTCATCAACGACGGTCACCGTGCGTTCCGAATCGATCAAATGCCGCGCCCGCCGCCCGGGCGTGACGGCGATGACCAAGAGCGTGATGGCGAGGATGGCGCAGGCGAGAGCGCTAACGGCAAGTAGCGATGCCGGAACGGTCGAAACGGATGCAATGGCGGCAGCCAGTCCCGCTGGTGTCACGAACAGGGGTGGCTGGCCGATCAGGAGCAGCACAATTTCGGTGCCCAACCATCCGCAGAGCGTGATGACGACGATGGCCACGCTGATGGCCGCCGCTGACCGCGGCGAGTGCAGTTCACGCCGCCTGATGCGCCGGTAGATTGGTGTCATCGGCTCCGAGGACCGATCAATCTGCGCCGATGTCATTGCACCCTCCGTTCCTGTTGCACGTCAATGCCGGTCAGCCGCACAATGACCCGGCCGACATCGGCACCGGTCAGTTCTCCGACACGGCGACGAATCTCGACTTGCGACCGGGCCGACCGGGCCAGGATCGTGCCGCCAGTGCGCGCGATAATGGCTGGTTCGCGGGTGATGCGGGAGAGGGCAACGACGCGGATGGTGGTGCTGATCGTGAGCGCGAGCTGGCCGTGGTCGTCGCCGAGTTCCACGTGGACTTGACCGGAGGGAATGCCGAGCGATTCCGCCGTGACCATCGAGACGACCTGGCGAAGCGCCCGAGGCACGATGCGGGTCCGGCCGCGCGGCGGGGCAGAAGTCACGGTCGCGGCCGAAATGCCGTTGGCTGCTGCGTCCTGTTCTGCCCCGCCGAGAAACCAGCCGTGCGCGGTATCGGCCGCCACGCTCACGATGATGAACGCTTTCCTTGGAACGCTCCGATCAGTGAGCTCAGGTCGAGGCGGCCATCAACGACACGGCCCACGAGGGCGCCGACCAGCATGGCCAGGCCCACGAACAGGAATGCCCAAAAGCCCAAAATCGCCCAGGTCAATGCGAGAACCGCTCCGACCAGCATTCCGGTACGGGTCGCGGTGGTCATCGGAGTGCGGCTTTGCTCGGCTCGGTCTCGGCAGCGTCATCGCTCGGCAGATGGATGTCGACGATTGTCACATTGACCTCGGTGACCTCGAGACCGACAAGGTCTTCAATGGCACGAATAACACTCGAGCGGATGTCATCGGCTACCTGCTGCAGCTGAACGGGGTACTCCGCGACGATGGTCACATCGACTGCCACTTGCGTTTCACCGACTTCAACCGAGATGCCCTGGCTCACATCCGTGTTGTTCATGGCTTCACGAATGGCTCCGAGGGCGCGGGCCGCACCTCCCCCGAGGGCGTGCACGCCGGAGACTTCCCGGACGGCCATGCCGGCCACCTTCGCAACGACGCCGTCGTTAATGACTGTCTTGCCGGTTCCGGTAGCCGACTCACCGGCCAATGGTGTGTTGATCGGGGCGCGACTGCGCGGGGACTTGTTCGGGGATGCGGCGCCGTTGGTGTCGATAAGGTCCATGGGAATAGCTCCTTTGCGTGCGGCCGGACGGTCAAGCCGAAGTGGATTGTTACCTGTAAGACGAAACCTGTGGCATATTCGTCACACGCAGATGAGAAATTCTCTCAAACCGTTCGCTGGAGGAGGGGATGTGCCCGGCACAGTGCGGGATCAGGTCGCGTCGCCGCTCGATGCGGCCGCCGACCAGGTGTTGGCCGAGCGCGCCGCCGATGGCGACCTGCGTGCCTTTGAGGTGCTTGTGCGGCGCTATGGACCGCTTATGCGGGTCTACGCGACCAGGGTCCTCGGTTTCAACGACGAGACCGATGATGTCGTGCAGGAGTCCTTCATTACGGCCTGGCAGCAGCTGGGCACCCTCGACAATGGCAGCGCTGTCAAAAGCTGGCTGATGCGCATCGTCAGTCGTAAGAGCATCGATCGGCTGCGTGCCAGGCGCGCCCACGTCAACATCGAAGACACGGACGCCCCGGCGCCGGAGATTACCGCCCCGCACGTCGTCGCGGAGGTTGAGTCCCAGACCGAAGCCCTCGCCCGAGTGCTCGCTGATCTCCCTGAGGACCAACGACGCTGCTGGACCCTGCGCGAACTCGCCGAGTACAGCTACCATGACATTGCATCCGAGTTGCACCTGCCGTTATCGACCGTGCGTGGATTGCTGGCACGGGCCCGCAAGACCCTGCTTCGAGAGATGGAGGACTGGCGATGACTGAATTGACGCCGGCAGACGAGCGCTTCGTTGCTTTCGATCTGGATGACACCGTTCGAGAACAAGCCGAGCTGAACGGGCATACGGTTGAACAGCTTAGCGACTACCTCGACCGTGGACGGGTTCCCGCCGACCCCCGTATTGATGATTCACCCGAATGCGAGATCGCCTTGCGGGGTCTCGAACGCCTGCGCCGGGCCCGGCAGGCGCTGCTCGCCAAAGACCTGGAACGTGAGTCCCTGCGCGCCGACGACTGGGTGGCGTCGATTCTCGACAACATCACGCTGGAGGCCCACGCCGGACGGGACATTCCGCTGACTCACCCGTCGCCGACCGCGCGCCTGGTCGTGACGGAGGGAGCGGTTCGTGGCATTCTGCGCGAGACCGGCGACAGTATGCAGAACATGTTCGTGGGCCGGTGTGTGCTGGTCGGCGACGTTAGCGTGCCCGGAACGCCAATTTTGATTCGGGTCGACGTGACCGTATTTCCGGGGGAGAACATACCGTTGCTGGCCGAGCGGCTCAGACAGGCGATGTATGTCGCACTGGGTAGGTACACGGAACTCGTCGTGGCGGCCATCGATATCACGGTGAGCGATCTGCACGCCCTGCCCGATGTATCCGTTCGAGAAATGGAGCGCTGATGACCTCGGTTCTTCCCTCGACCGACCAGCTTGATGCGTTGGTGCGCCAGGTGCCCGGCGTCGAGTCGCTGTACCCGGCCGGGCCGCTTTTGACCGCCGTGCTCACCGTCGCGCTCGACGCGGTGGCTCATCGCGCGCCAGCCGCGCCCCTGGTGCATGTCGGGGAGCAGGGCGACGGCGTTCGGGTCACCGCCAAGATCGGCATCGGTGCGGCGGAGTCCTCGGGTCACGTGAGCGGTCGGGTACACGACGCGATCGCCGCGCACCTCGAGCAGGGCGACTACCCGCCGGTCGTGCAGATCGTCGTGATCGTGGCCAGCGTGCGGCTGAGCGTCTAGGCGATGACGGGCAGCCGTGCTAGCTGACATCTCTGCAACAGAGAGATGTTTCTTCAAGCGGATGCCGCGTTACGCTTTGTCATCGACCGGCTCACCCCCGCGCAGCTCGCGCTGCCGGCGCCGGCCGAGTGGTCGTATAAAAAAGACCCGACCCTGCGTGACATTCTCGCCTCCTACGCCGAAGACCCTGGTGGAAAACCTGGGGGAGCAGATTGCGGCCGATATTGAAATAAGGCGAGGCTTTGGGGTGTTTCCGCCCGAAGTTCCGGTGCCGGAAAACGCGAATCGTGAGGTCGCGCTGCTGGACAAGGCCGGGCATTGGCGCGAGTAACAACGCTAAGCGCCGAGCGCCATTCGAACGCCCAGAGCGATCATGACAACGGCGATGAAGCCGTCGAGCACTCGCCAGGAGGTGCGCTTTGCGAACAAGGGGCGAAGCTTCCGTGCACCGAAACCGAGCGCGAAAAACCAGACGAAACTCGCTGTGACTGCCCCCGCGCCCCACCACCAGCGCTCGTTCACACCCTGCTGGTTAGCCACCGATCCGAGAAAAATCAGGGTGTCGAGGTAGACGTGCGGGTTGAGCCAGGTGAGCGCGATGGTCGTCATGACGGCGGCCCTGGTGCTGATCTCGGTACTCGCCGCCGCGATGAGCACGCCGGGGCGGAGGGCGCGCACGGCGGCGAACACACCGTAGGTCAGCAGGAAGCCGACGCCGAGCACCTGCACGATGATCAGAACGACCGGAGCTGCTTGAATGAGGGCGCCGATTCCCACGATGCCGGCCAGAATGAGCACGGCATCGGAGACCGAACAGATCAGCACCGCAGTGAGCACGGTGCGGTTGCGCCCCTCAATGCCGAGCCGCAGGAGATACGCGTTCTGGGCGCCGATCGCGATGATGAGCGCGAGACCGGTGCCGAAACCGAACATGGCGGGCAGGATCGTGTCGGCGAGGTTCATCTCGTGGATAGTTTAGGGGCGCGCTATTCGGGGGCGACGCCGTTGTAGAAATGCTCGAACACCATGCTCGTACGGGTTGAAGCGACCGCGGGATTGGCTGAAAGGTTGTCCAGCACGAAATCGCGCACATCGTCGGTATCCCGGGCTGACAGGTGAATGATGAAGTCCTCGGACCCGCCGAGAAAATATAGCTGCACAACGCGCGGCATCACCCGGATCGAATCGCGAAAGGCCGGGATGTGCGTGCGGGCGCCTGCGCGAATGCTCACGCTGATCAGCGCCTGCAGGCCCAGGCCGATCGCTTTTGGGTCGACCATGGCCGTAAAGCCCGTGACGATGCCGCGACTGACCAGCGAGCGCACCCGGGAGACGCACGTCGATTCGGCGATACCGGCCGCGCTGGCCAGCCGGCTGTTGGTGGTGCGGGAGTCGGCCTGCAGCGCTGCGACCAGGATGCGATCGATTTCGTCAAGGGTTTCGACCACCCGAATCCTCTTCGTTTCTGCCATCTCACATCTCCTGACAACCGCATATTTAGTAAAATATTTTTTTTAGTCTGGCAGATTCTACGGATTTTACCTAGCCGAAACGAAGCAATAGCAGTCTTAGCCCTATCACTGCCGATGCGTTCGGCACTGGCAACCCGAAACGGAGCAGACATGTTGGTCGGCATTCCCACCGAGATTAAAAATAATGAGAACCGTGTGGCGATCACTCCGGCCGGTGTTCACGAGCTAAGTCGCCGCGGCCACGACGTCGTCATTGAGAAAGGCGCAGGGCTGGGCTCCAGCATCACCGATGATGCTTTTCGGCTCGCCGGGGCGTCCATCGTCGACACCGCCGCCGAAGTCTGGGCCGCGGCCGACCTGCTCCTGAAGGTCAAGGAGCCCATTGCCAGCGAATACCCGTTGATGCGCGCGGGGCAGGTGCTGTTCACCTATCTGCACCTCGCAGCATCCGCTGACTGCACGGAGGCTCTGATCAAATCTGGTACGACCGCGATCGCCTATGAGACCGTGCAGCTGCCCGACCGAAGCCTGCCGCTGCTTTCGCCGATGAGCGAGGTTGCTGGCCGCCTTTCGGCTCAGGTTGGTGCCTACCATCTGATGAGCGCCAACGGCGGCAGCGGAATTCTGCTCGGCGGCGTTCCCGGAACTCCCAAGGCCAAAGTCGTCGTGATCGGCGGCGGCGTGGCCGGCGAGCATGCGGCGGCTAACGCGCTCGGCATGGGCGCCGACGTGACCATCATCGATCTGTCGCTCGCTCGCCTGCGCCAGCTCGAGGCCCGCTTCAATGGCGAGATTCAGACGCGCGCGTCGACCCAGTACGAGATTGCCGAGCAGGTGCGGGAGGCTGACCTTGTCATCGGCTCCGTGCTCATTCCGGGTGCGCAGGCCCCCAAGCTCGTCACCGACGCCATGGTCGCCTCGATGAAGCCCGGCTCCGTGCTCGTAGACATCGCGATCGACCAGGGCGGTTGCTTCGAGGGATCGCACGCCACCACGCACGACAATCCCACCTTCGCCGTGCACGACAGTGTCTACTACTGCGTCGCCAACATGCCCGGCGCAGTGCCGGCGACCTCGACCCGCGCCCTCACCAACGCCACCCTGCCCTACGTCATCGCGCTGGCGCAGAAGGGCTGGAAGAAGGCCATCGCCGAAGACGCCGCCCTCGCTTTGGGCCTCAACGTGCACAACGGCCGCATCACCAACGCGCACGTGGCAGCTGCCTTCCACGCTGAGCTCCTGACGGTCGCCGACGCGATCGCCTGAGCCGGTCCCGGGTCGGTATTTTTCAACTAAGTGCCAGCTCCGGTGGGTCAGGACGTTGCGACGATGACCCGGTGCAACGCATCGCGCAGGCGGAGCAGGTCGTCCAGCGGCAGGCTGAGCGCTTCGATGACCCGCGTCGGGATGGTTTCGGCCACCGCGCGCAGGTCCAGTCCGCGGTCGGTCAGGGTGATATCGAGCGTGCGTTCATCGGCCTCCCGGCGTTGCCGCCGCACGTAGCCGGTGGCTTCGAGTCGCTTGAGCAAGGGGGAGAGAGTCGCCGGCTCGAGGCGGAGGGTCCGGCCGAGGCCCGTGAGCGTGCGCGGGCTCTCGTCCCACAGGGCGAGCATGACCAGATATTGCGGATGAGTTAGCCCGAGTGGCTCCAGAATGGGTCGATACAGGGCGATGACACTGCGCGAGGCGATGGCCAGGGCGAAGCAGACCTGGTTGTCGAGGGCGAGGGGGTTGTCAAGCGTTGACGACGTCATGGGTGTCCCGTTCCAACCTATTGTTCATTGTGCACTTTAGTTAGTACACTAACAAATATGACATTCGGCAGGAAATCCACTTCGCGTGGAACGGGACCCGGCGGCCTGACGGCCTGGCTGAACGGCCGGCTGTTTCCCATTCTCGGGCCGCCTCCGGTTGGCTTGAGCGGGTCCGATCTGCTTCCCGCACAGCCGGCGCCCGTGCGTAGCTGTCCGGTCTGTGCCCAGCCCATGGACCAGCACGACATCGATCGCAGTGGCGAGCGTACCCAGCTCCACTGCCCGGTCGCCCCGCACTAGCCTGCCGCTTCGGGCGGATGCCCGGACTGTTCATACTTCCGACGATTGCGCCCAGCACACCGGGCGCAGACGCCCGCACAGGCAACAGTTATTAGTCGATGGGCTAGTCTGGGCGCCAATCACGGGAGATGAATGTCTACGATGGCAGACCGCACCGACCTGCACAGTTCACAGCTCGACCTCGCAATCGCTGAGCTGGCCGAAGGAAGCGAGCGGTGGGGGGCGACTCCGCTCGGGGCGCGCGGCGATTTGCTGGCGCGCACCAGGGCATCCGTTTCTGAGGAAGCCGAGCGCTGGGTGGCTGCTGCGGCCCGCTCCAAAGGTCTAAACCCGTCGTCGCTGCTGATCGGCGAAGAATGGCTAACCGGACCGTACGCAGTGCTCACCTCGCTGAACGCACTCGGCCGTACCCTGCGGGCGCTCGCTTCCGGGCGCAGCCCGCTCGCCGGCCAGAGACTCGGGCGCGCACCGGGCGGTCGCGTCACTGTTTCCGTCTTGCCGCACAACGCGTGGGACGGGCTGCTTCTCCACGGATTCAGCGCCCGGGCCTGGCTGCGGCCGGGCGTCACCATGGAGCATGCCCGGGTAGCGGCCGGTTTGGGCCAACTCACTCCGACAGTGGCCGGCGGGGTCGGTCTCGTGCTCGGTGCCGGCAATATCAGCTCGATCGCCCCGCTCGATGTACTCTACGAGCTCGTGGCGCACAATCGAGCCTCGATACTCAAGCTCAATCCCACCTTCGACAAACTGCTGCCGATCTATCGGGCGGCCCTCGCCCCGCTCATCGAGCAGGGCCTGCTGCGTATCGTCACCGGCGGCGCCGACGTGGGCGGCTACCTTGCCCACCACCTTGGTATCAGGCACGTGCATATCACCGGCAGCGCGGCCACCCACGACGCGATCGTGTTCGGTGGGTCCACAACTTTGCGCCTCGGTAAACCGATCAGCAGCGAACTCGGCGGAGTGTCCCCGATCATCGTGTTGCCGGGCCGATGGAGCCGCAGGGACCTGCGCTACCAGGCCCAACACGTCGCCACCATGCGGCTGCACAACGGCGGCTATAACTGCATCGCCGGGCAGGTGCTCGTGCTCAGCGCCGCCTGGCCGCAGAAGCGCGCATTTCTCGACGCGGTCGCCGCCGCCCTCGCTGCCGCGCCGACACGACCGGCCTGGTACCCCGGCAGCGACGACCGGATGCGAGCAGCCAGCGCCGCCTACCCGGCCGCGCAGTCGATTCCCGGCGGGCGCCTGCTCGTAGCGGCCTCCGCGCCGCCGATGACTGCGGCGCTGGCGACCTCGGCCGCGTCCGGCCGATCGGCTGGAGCTGGAGCTGGGCACGGCCTGACGGGCGCGGCATCCGCTTCAACCGAAGATATGCTCACGACGGAATATTTCGCGCCGGTTCTGGGTGTGGTCGAACTCCCCGGCTTCGGTCAGGCCTTTCTCGACTTGGCGGTGGAGAGCGTCAACCGCGACTTTCTGGGCACTCTTGGCGCCAATATTCTCGGGATGCCGGCCACCATCCGGCGGCTCGGGCCGGGGTTCGAGCAGGCCGTGGCGCGCCTGCGCTACGGAACGATCGCGATCAATGCCTGGACCGGTGTGGGCTTTCTGTCAGCGGCGGCGCCGTGGGGCGCGTTTCCCGGGCATACGCTCGACAACGTGCAGAGTGGTATCGGCGTGGTGCACAACGCCCTGCTGCTTGACGACGTCGAGCGCACCGTCGTGCGGGGACCTTTTCGGCCGTTTCCGCGCTCGGTGATGCATGGTGAATGGGCGCTGTTGCCGAAGCCGCCGTGGTTCGTGTCGTCTCGAAGTGGCACGCTGACCGCCCGCCTGCTGACCGGCTTCGCCGCGCATCCAGCGGCGCGCAAGTTGCCGCGCATCCTCGCCGCCGCATTTCGGGCCTGAGCGGGCTGCGCCAGCCGTGTCGCGGTGCTTGTACGGCTGACTCATTTCCCATAACTCTTGCAAATCAGTTACGGGGTCAAATAGTTGAGCGTGTTTTCGGGGCTCACCAGAACTGGCCCGCCAAATTGCAGGAGTTATGACTCGCACCGGGGCACGGAACGGTGGTGGTCTGGTCGAGGGCGGATGGCGGGTGCAATAGATTGGCTGCACACCAACGATGCGAGGTTCACGATGACTGGCTGGCGACTGCGCGATTTTCACTCCGACGATCTGGACGGCATTCTGCGCCTGTGGGAAGAGATCAAGGCCTCAGACACAGAGCCGGTCTACGGCCTTTCCGAGGTGCTCGCCTCCTGCCAGAAGGATCACGCCGTCGTTGCGGTGCACGGCGACGAGGTCGTCGGTGCCGCAGTCGGCCGCGCGGCTCACGCGCAAGGCTGGATTGTATTTTTGGCGACCGCGCAAAGCTGGCAGAGCCAGGGCATCGGCACGGCCCTGCTTGCTGCCCTAGAAACCCGTATGGCCCCGCACGGCATGACCAAACTGTCGGCGCTTATGCCCGAATCAGAGACGAACGTCGATCCCTTTCTCAACCGCGGTTTCGAGGTGAAGAAGAACCTGCGCTACTTCGAGCGGCACATTCCCGTGCAGCGGGAGGAGCTTAAATTGCTCGGTGAGCTGGGCGGTCGTGTACTGCCGCGCGACCTGTGGCAGAAGGTCGGCGGTATGGAACGGGAGAAGGAACTGCTTGAGCGCCGGTTGGTCATGCCCTTGGCTAAACCCGAACTCGCGGAGCAATACGGTGTATCGCCGCCCAAAGCCGTCGTTCTGTTCGGCCCTCCGGGCACCGGAAAGACCACCTTTGCCAAGGCCATCGCCTCGCGCCTGGAGTGGTCGTTCATCGAGGTATTTCCGTCCCGCCTCGCCGCCGACCCGTTGGGCTTGGCCGGCGCACTGCGGGAAACTTTTTTGAAGATCGCCGAGCTCGAACATGCTGTCGTGTTCATCGACGAGGTCGAGGAGATCGCCGCCCAGCGCTCGGGCGAACCGCCCTCGGCCATGCAGGGTGTCACCAACGAGTTGCTCAAGATCATCCCGGCATTCCGCGAACAACCCGGTCGACTGCTGGTCTGTGCGACGAACTTCATTCGCGCGCTCGACTCCGCCTTCCTCCGCCACGGCCGCTTCGACTACGTTGTGCCAATCGGGCTGCCGGATGTTGCCGCCCGCCAGGCCATCTGGGAGCGCTACATTCCAGAAGCGGTGTCGGGCAAAGTCGATCTCGGCGTTTTGGTCGAGCAGAGCGACGGGTTCTCGCCGGCCGACGTCGAATACGCTGCCCATCGAGCATCCCAACACGCGCTTGAGAAAGCGCTGTACAAGGCCGGTGACGGACCGCTCATCAACGGCCCCAGTACCAAAGACTATGAGGTCGCGATCTCCGAAACCCGACGAACCGTGTCCGAAGAGGTCGCGGCCGAGTTTCTCGAAGACATCGAGCGGCTCGCCCGGCTCTAGGAGCGGATCTTCCGGAGCGAGAGTCTGGGCGTACCGCTAGCGCCTGGTGCGGTGCAGCGCAACGGCGACGAGGGCCTGCCAGATAACGAAGCCCTCGACGGTGAGTGAGAGCAGACCGAGCGGCTCCAGCCAGTTTCCAATGTCACCCGTTGCCATCGGCATACCAACGGTGCGATTGACGATGAAGCCGATGATGACGGCTGCTGACAGGGCAGCTGCGGCGAGGAAGTCAATTCTCGAACCGACAACCAGTACCCGCTCCACGAGGACGGCAGCGACGAGGATGAGCCCGATATAGGCGAACGCCAGATACGGGGTTTCGGCGAATTTGCCCGGGAGATCAAGGATGTGGATTGCCCCCACGACGGCAAGCGAGAGCCCGACAGTGATGCGGCGCATCAGCAGGCCCTGATTGATCAGGCGGTCGCCCGTGTTCTCCCGGTGCAGCGCGGTGGACTGCATGTGTTCGTCAGTTGATTGCGCAGTAGTCGTGGTCATGAATACCTCTCCATGGGTGTTTCCCTGAATGCATAGTGACAGGAGTTCAGCTGCCGGAGGCGAATCATTGGCAGTGCATAGCGTCCTCCGTGGTGGGTGCCAGAAATAGACCCCGTTTCTGAGATTCTCACAGGGAGCGCTAATCGGATCAGCCCGAGCGGAGTATCGGTTGTCAAAGGAATCAGGCCCGGTTAACATCGCAGGGTAGGACGATTTACATCCGGCCAATTTCTCTATATCCAGGCAAGGAACTGATTTAGTGATTATTGAGGCTCAGGGCCTGACCAAGACCTACCAATCCAAGAGCGGGCCGGTACACGCGCTCGCCGGGCTCGACCTGCAGGTTCCGCGCGGCACAGTGAAAGCCCTCCTCGGCCCAAATGGGGCCGGAAAAACCACCGTCGTGAAAATGCTCACGACCCTGATTCGACCGGATGCCGGCACCGCCGTCATCGACGGAATCGACGTCGTGCTCCACCCCAAGGCGGTACGCCGGATCATCGGCGTCTCCGGCCAGTACGCCGCGGTCGACGAGAACCTCACCGGCTTTGAAAACCTCGAGATGGTCGGTCGCTTGTACCATTTGGGCGGCCCGGCCGCTCGCCAGCGGGCGAAGGAGCTCATCGACCTCTTCGAGCTGACCGCTGCCGGCAACCGGCCGGTCAAGGGTTTCTCCGGCGGTATGCGGCGGCGCATCGACCTCGCCGGTGCCCTGGTCATCAATCCCAAGGTGCTCTTTCTCGATGAACCAACGACCGGGCTCGACCCGCGCAGCCGCATCGCCCTGTGGAATGTCATCAAGCATCTCGTCGCCGACGGCACCACCGTACTGCTGACGACGCAATACCTCGAAGAAGCCGATCAGCTCGCCGATGACATCGTCGTTATCGATGACGGCCGCGTCATCGCCGAGGGCACCTCCGATCAACTCAAGGCCCAGATCGGCGGGCACCGCGTGGTGGTGGCCCTCGTCGATGCCGCCGATGGCGGGACTGCCCGCGAGATCCTGGCCCGCCACGGCTCGGGTGAGCCCTCGGTGTCGACCGATGGCCGTGGTGTCGAGGTTGCCGTCACGGACGGCCCGACCGCGCTGCAGAACATGCTCTCCGACCTTCGTGCGGCGCAGGTCAACCTGCACGATGCCGGCATGCGTCGCCCCACCCTCGACGATGTGTTCCTCAAGCTCACCGGTCACAAGGCCGACCTGAAAGCGACCGACGAAGACGATGCCGGCGGGCCCACACTCTCGAAACGGGCACAGGCCAAACAAGACCAGGCACGCGCGGCCCATGCCACCCCGGCAGATCTGGAGAAAGCCAAATGAGCCCCCGGCACTCTGGTGCACCGCTCGAGTCCACCACGCCCGTGTCCACCACGCCCAAGCCCGCTGGAACCCAGGCGGGTCCCGTCCCGGGCGAATCTCGGGTGGCCACCCTGCCCCCACTTCCCACGTGGAATCCATTCTCGCTCTGGTATTCCGACGGCTGGACCGTCACTAAGCGCAACCTCATCAAGATCAAGCGTTCGCCCGACATGCTCGTGTTCGCTGTGATCCAGCCGATCATGTTCGTGCTGTTGTTCAGCCAGGTGTACGGCGGAGCGATCGCCGTTCAGGGCAGCGACTACACGCAGTTTCTCATGGCTGGTATTTTCGCTCAGACGGTCGTGTTCGGGGCGACGTTCTCCGGCGCGGCCATGGCGCTCGATCTCAAGGAAGGGATCATCGACCGCTTTCGAAGCTTGCCCATGAACGCATCCGCAGTGCTTGTCGGTCGAACGAATGGCGACCTCGTGCTGAACACAATCTCCATGATCATCATGATGGCGACCGGCCTCGCGGTTGGCTGGCGGGTGAACACCTCGCCGGCTGAATTCCTTGCCGGAGTCGGCTTGCTGTTGCTGTTCGGTTACGCATTCAGCTGGGTGATGGCGCTACTCGGTATGAGCGTAAAAAGCCCAGAGGTCATCAACAATGCGTCGTTTTTGATTCTTTTTCCCCTGACCTTCGTCTCGAACGCTTTTGTGCCGAGCGAGACCCTGCCGACAGCGCTTCGCGTCTTTGCCGAGTGGAACCCGGTGTCGTCGCTCGTGCAGGCCGTGCGGCAGCTCTTCGGCAACCTTGGCACCGCCCCGGTGCCGGATATCTGGACGATGCAAAATCCGATTCTGACCGTACTCATCGGTATCACCGTGATGTTGCTGGTCTTCGTGCCGCTGTGTATTCGCAAGTTCGCCTCGATCAGTTCCCGCTGACCGATCACTATTCCGACTGAAGGAGTCACCCATGCCCCAGACCGAGCACAATGTTGGAATCGTTGCCGGCTTCAGCGGATTCGCCGTTTCCGACCTCGACGCTGCCCGCACTTTCTACGACGAGACCCTCGGACTCGACGTCACGGTGGGGGAGATGGGTGTGCTGCGCATCGCCCTGCCCGGCGGAGCAACCGTCATCGTCTACCCGAAGCCCGACTTCGTGCCGGCCACCTATACGATTCTCAATTTCGCGGTCACTAATCTCGATGCGACAGTCGACGAACTCACCGAGCGCGGCGTGGAGTTTTTGCACTACGACGGTTTCGAGCAGAATGACAAAGGCATCGCGCCCGGCGGCGGAGCGGGCCCCGATATTGCCTGGTTCACCGATCCCGCCGGCAATATTCTGTCGGTGCTCAAAAACCCGTAAGTTCTTAGTGCCCGCGGCCCTTGCCCTTATTTGGGTTCTTGGTCGGCCGGGTGCGGCCAGGGGCGCTCTCGGTTCTCTTGCGTACAGCAGGTTTCGCTTTTGCGGCGGCGACCCGAATGGCCTTTGCCGCGGCCTTCGCTTTGTCAGTCTTCTTCGGTTTGCGCGGTGGCTTTTGCGGGCGGCCATCGCGTGGAACTTCGGGCTCTCCAGCTGCGGTCGCGGCGGCGTCGGCCGCAGCGGACGGGCCGGCATCCGTTCGCGAACTCGCCGTGGAGCGCCCACGCACGATTCCGATGAACTCTTCGATGTCGTCGGTGGTCTCCCGCGTGATCCAGGCGAGGGCGATCTGGGTGTCGGCCACGTCGGTGACCGGGCGGGACACGACGTCTTTGCGGCTGTACAGCCGGGCGACCCCGTGCGGCACAATGATGATGCCGACGCCGGCGGCGACCTGTTCCATGGTCTCGTCGAGGTCTCTCATCGACGGCAGGGGCCGACGGCTGCCGTCGCGCACCTCCGTGGCAATGTCGCGCCACTCGGGCACATCCTCGGGGTTTTGCAGCAGGTGTTCGTCGGCCAGGTCGGCCAGCAGCACGGTCTCGGCCTGCGCGATGACGTGATCCTTCGCCGCCACAACGACCGGAATCTCGTTGTACAGGTTGATGACGCTCAGGTTGGTGTCGTCGATCGGCAGGCGCACGAGGCTGACTTCGGCGCGACCGTCGTGCAGCACTGAAATCTGCTCAGCGGCCTCGATGCGAAACACGGTGAGGGGAACGTCGGGGCGGCGGTCGCCCCAGATGCGAGTCCATTTGGTGGGGGTGACACCGGCGACGAAGGCGATAGAAAAGCTCACCGGCATCCTTTCTCGGGTAGTTGACGGCAGTACAGCGTGCGCTTTGCCCAAACAAGGGCCCTCTCAGGCTATACGCTTGAACAATGAGTTCCGAGAAGAAGCCCCAGACCATGAAGCCCGCCACGGCGGCCCAGAAACTCGGGATTCTGCTTGACGCGGCACCGGCCGAGTTCCAGACCGAATTTGTCAGCCGCACCGAGTTGGCCGAGCTCATGGCGAACCCGCCGGAATGGCTGGTCGAATTGCGAGCCAACGGTCCGCACCCGCGTCAGGTCGTCGCCGCCAAGCTCGGCGTCTCGATCTCCGGCCTGGCCCGCAGCGAGATCACCGACCCGCTCGGCACCGCAGAGATCGCCGCCCTGCTCCAGCAGCCGCCGGCCTGGCTCGTGCTTGAACGTTCTACCCAGGCCGGCGTGCGCGCCGACCAGATCGCGGTGAAAGACCGCGACGCCCAACGCGCGGCCAAGAAGGCGCACGTCGAGCGCCAGGCCGCCCAGGAGCAGGCCAAGCGCGACCGCTAGCACGTCGTCACGGGGTCCGATCACGAAAACCCCGCCCGTTCCGGAGCGGACCTAGGCGTTCGGCACCGGCGCACTTTCAGCGTATTGGGCGCGCAGAAAGTTGACGACGTCGCCGAGTTCAGCCTGCGAGATCGAGTGGGGAAGTCCCTCGTAGATGCGCTCGGTCAGGCTGCTGTGTGCTGGCAACCAGGCCTGGGTACGTTCGATCGCGCTGGGCGGGATCACAGTGTCGGCGGTGCCGCGGCCCCAGAACACCGGAAGCGCCTGCTCGGCCAACGCGGCGTCGCTGGATCGCGGGCCGTTCGCGACGAATCCGGAAAGGTTCACCGCGAAACGGAACCGGTCGGGCGCGGCGCGCATCAGCTCGAGCGCCATAGCGCCGCCCTGCGAGAATCCGAGCAGCCCGACAGTCGGATGATGCTGCGGCAGGGCATCGAGCCAGGCGAGCACGGCGCTGACCGCGGCGGTGACGGCGGCCGGGTCGGGGCTGCCCGGTTCACTGATCGGAAACCAAGCCCAGCCGTCACCAACTGGCAGCGGCGCACGCAGGGCCGCGATCACCGGCGCGAGCGGCAGGTGCGGAGCCAGCGAGAACAGGTCGCCCTCGTGCGAGCCGTAGCCGTGCATGATAATTAGCAACGGTCGGCCAGCCTGATCGGCGCCGGTCGCTGACCAGAGTACGGCGGCGGCATCGATGGGGGTGCTGACGGTCATGAAGTCCTCCCGGGGTTCGCGACGTGTTGGCGCCGCGCTTGTCCATACTTTCATCTCCGTGTCCGTGTCCGTGTCCGTGTCCGTGTCCGCGATTTGCGCCTGGCCGGCGATCTTCGGCAACTCTGCCGGTCGCAGTGGGGCATAACTCCTGCAGAAAACTGGTGCGAGCCGCCAGATGGGCCCAAAACACTTCCGAGGAAAACAGACACCGCACGAATTGCAGGAGTTATGCGCGCAGCATCAGGGAAACCGACGTTGGGTAACCGGGCGGATCCGGACCGGGTGCGCGCGCGGTGGCCACGTAAGACAGAATGGCATTATGAGCGTGCGAACCCCTGACCCAGACCCGGACTGGACGCCGAAGCCCCCCGCGGGAGCCCCGAATACGAATCCGGGCTGGCTGAAAGACGTCGAGCTCGCCGAGATTCGCCGGCGGCTGCCCATTCTCTACATCGAGGCCGTACCCGTGCGGGTCGACGGTCTCGGCCAGGTCGTCGAGGTCGGCGTGCTGCTGCGCGCCCGACCGACCGGCGAAATGACCCGAACCCTGGTCTCTGGCCGCGTGCTGTACGGAGAAACGCTGAGGGACGCACTGTTTCGTCACCTCGAAAAAGACCTCGGTCCGATGGCTTTTCCGCAACTGCCGACCAGTCCCGTGCCATTCACAGTCGCTGAGTACTTTCCCATGCCCGGCATCACCGCCTACACGGATGACCGTCAGCACGCCGTCTCGCTGGCCTACGTCGTTCCCGTCAGCGGTACCTGCGATCCCCGCCAGGACGCGCTCGAAATTACCTGGATGACCCCGGCCGAGGCCGCATCCCCCGGCGTATCAGCGGAAATGGAAGGAGGCCGCGGCACCCTGCTGCGTGCAGCCCTTGCCTCGGTCGGCCAGCTGTACTGAGCTGGCGTCGCGGCACTCGATAAAAAAGCGGGCACTCGGTGAAACGAGTGCCCGCTTCTCTAACGCGTGCCGCGAGAGGAATAGCCAGACCACGGCATCCGCTTTGACGGCCCGGCCGCTACTTGGACGGCGGCAGCGCCGAACCGAGGCCAAGCGTATCGAGGAACAGGCGAACGTAGCGGTCGACGTCGACGTCGAGCGCTACCTCGGCTGCCTCCCACTCGCCCGCCAGGCCGTGCATGATGTCCTCACCGGGATGCGTGCGCTTGTCGACGAGTGTCTGGCCACGGCCGTAGCCGGAGAGCTGCACGCGCAGCGGCAGCATGGCCGTCTGCAATGCGCCAGGGTCGACCAGCGCGCACAGGGCACCGGCGTCGCCGATCAGTCCGGTGTAGTCGGCATTGCGGCCCGAACCGAGCGCGATCCTGTTGCCGAGTAACTGACCGACAACGTGGGCGAGGTCGGAGTCGCTGTGCATGAGTGCACTGGCGACGTGCTCCGGAATCGCAACCTGATTAAACACATCGAGGCCGTACATGAAGGTGGGCACGCCGGAGTCGAGCACGATGGCCGCGGCTTCCGGGTCGTGCCAAACGTTGAATTCGGCGACGGCGGTGGCGTTTCCGACCGTGGTGGATCCGCCCATGAAGACGATGCGTTCGATGTTGTCGACCACATCGGGGTACTGGCGCAGCAACAGCGCGAGGTTGGTTTGCGGGGCGAGTGCAACCAGGGTGACTGGGTGCGGGCTGGTCTGGATCAGCCTGTGCATGAGCTCGATCGAACTGATCGGCTCTGCGTGGCGGTCGCTCGGCGGAAGCTGCAGGGTGCCGAGGCCACCTTCGCCGTGCACGTGCGCTGCCGATCGGGCCGGCTCGAGCAGAGGACGCCTTGCCCCGGCGGCCACGGGAATATACGGGGCATCCGCGACATCGAGAATGCGCAGGGTGTTCTCGACAACGCGCTCAAGCGAGGCATTGCCGGCCACGCAACTAATGCCGAGCACGTTGATGCCCGGGTGAGCGAGCGCGAACAAAAGGGCCAGGGCGTCGTCGACCCCGGTGTCAACATCGAGGATGACGGGGATCGCCTCGGGGGCCGCGAAATAAGTCATCCGCTCACCCTATTACTTTGAATCTGCCCCCAAACCGCTTCGGGGGGCTTTGGGCCACAATCGAACGCTTTAGGGCGAAGTTTGCACTTGTGAGCAGGCCACTACCGAACCAGGCGCACCTCGTGCAGCGTCTCGCCGAGCACCTCTTCGTTGCGCTCGAGACCATCTGCGACGTAGCCATTTCGGGCGTAGAAGGCGTGCGCCCGAGGGTTGTCTGCGGCTACCCACAACGACGACGGGCCCGGGTCGACGACGGAATCGAAGAGCTGCTGGCCGACGCCGGAACCGTGGTTAGCCTCGAGCAGGTACATGAAGAACAACTCGTTCGGGGTGGGCTGGTCACCATCGCGCGTCGGTCCGCTGCCGGCGAAGCCCACGATCTCGCCATCGACGAGCACGACATTCTGGCGATATTGCGTGCCCTGGGCAGTGAAGCGGCCCCACAGGGCGGCCAGACGATGCGGTCGCAACTGGGACAGGGCGGCCTGGCTGAGCAGGTGATCGTAGGTTTCATGCCAGCAGGCGGCGTGTACGCGGCCCAGGCTTTCGGCATCCGTTTCACTTACGGGTCGAACGACAACTGTGGTGTTCATGATTCGACCCTAACCGTGTTTGCGGGTGCCCCTTTACGCTCTGGTACAAAAAACGGACCGGCCCCCGAAGAGACCGGCCCGTTTCAGCGAACGGATGCTGCCGGCTTAGCCCTGCGAGCGGCGCGGAGCCGAACGACCGGCCCCACCCGAGCCAGGTCCGCGAACGAGTCCGCCGACCTGGAGGCTGCCGACGCGGGCTCCGCCGGAACGGCCGGCGGCCGAACCGGAGCGGGGCGCGCTCGTGGACGCGCCGGCCGGACGACCGGTGCGCTCGCGGCGGGCGCCACCGTTCGCAGCCGAGTCGCTGCTCCGGCCGCGGCCGCCGTCGTTACGATCCGTGCGGGCACCGTCCCGGCTGGCGCCGGTATCGCGGCCACCGCGGCTGGAGTCACCGTCGCGGCTCGGGCGACCACTGCGCTCTCCCTGAGCACGGCCACCCTGGGAGCGGCCACCCTGTGAGCGACCACCCTGCGACTGGCGCTGCTGCTGCGGTGCCTCGACGCGGGGAGCCGGCTTGACGTAGGCAGCGACGTCGCCGACGAGCGCGTCGACGGCCGGGGAGGAAGAATCCACGCGCTGCGGGGTCACCTTGATGGCGGCCTTACGCAGCAGGGCGTCGGTGTCGCGCTTCTGCTCCGGGAGCACGACGGTAACGACGTCACCGGCGCTGCCGGCGCGGGCGGTGCGGCCAGAGCGGTGCAGGTAGGCCTTGTGCTCGGCCGGCGGGTCAACGTGGATCACCAGTTCGATGTCGTCGACGTGCACGCCGCGGGCGGCGACATCCGTTGCGACGAGAACCTTGACGGTGCCGGCGCTGAACGCGGCGAGGTTGCGGTCACGGGCAACCTGCGACAGGTTTCCGTGCAGGTCGACGGAGGGGATACCGGCGTCGGTGAGGCTTTTGGCAAGCTTCTTGGCCTGGTGCTTGGTGCGCATGAAGAGGATGCGACGGCCAGAGCCGCTCGCCAGCTTCTGCACGAGCTCCTTCTTCGCGTCGACGCCGGAGACCTCGAACACGTGGTGGGTCATCGCCGAAACGTGGCTGTTGGCCTCGTCGACGGAGTGCATCACCGGGTCGTGCAGAAAACGCTTGACGATCTTGTCCACGCCGTTGTCAAGCGTCGCGGAGAACAGCATGCGCTGGCCGTTGCCGGGCGTCTTGTCGAGAATGCGGGTCACGACGGGCAGGAAGCCGAGGTCGGCCATGTGGTCGGCCTCGTCGAGCACGGTGATCTCGATGGTGTCGAGGTTGACAAAGCCCTGCTTCATGAGGTCTTCGAGCCGGCCGGGGCAGGCTACGACGATATCGACGCCGGCCTTGAGTGCGGCGACCTGGCGGCCCTGCGAGACGCCACCGAAGATGGTGGTGGTGTTGAGGCCGTAGGCCTCGGCGAGGGGGGTGATGGCGTTGGTGATCTGCGTGGCAAGCTCGCGGGTCGGCGCGAGGATCAGGCCGAGCGGGCGGCCCGGGCGACGCTTGCCTCCGGCGAGGTTGCCGCCGAGGCGGGAGACCATCGGAATGGAGAAGGCCAGGGTCTTACCCGAGCCGGTCTTGCCGCGGCCGAGCACGTCGCGGCCATTCAAAGTGTCAGGAAGGGTGTCAACCTGAATCGGGAAGGCGGTGTCGATTCCCTGAGAAGAGAGAACCTTCACCAGGGGAGCTGGCACGCCAAGTGTGCCAAAGGTTGTGGACACAGTCGTGGTTGTAGACAAAGTGGTGCCTTTCAGGGCATCAGTCTCCTAGCCCGTTCGACTTACCGCGCAGCGATAAGCAAACCAGGAGGATTCACATGGCGAAGGTGCCGAAGGGCACATCCGTTCGCCGTAAGAATGTTTCATTCGAAAAATCAGGTCGGCCCTGGTGGGCCGCCGGATAGAGAAGAGGGCGTTCTACGACGCAGCGAGCGCAACTACGCACTCGCAAGTAGTCCTACTCTAGCGGATGCTGTCAAATCGGCTACTGGCCGTCAGGAGTGATCGCCGTGGTACAGCTCGCCGACGGGCACCTCAACGTCGATCATGTTGCCGCTCTGCGGCAGCGGGCAGGCCCACATCGGGTCGTACGCGCAGGAGGGGTTGTAGGCAAAGTTAAAATCGAGGATGAGGCTGTCGTCGCCCAGACCCGGGCCGAGGTCGGCGCCCTTGATGGAGTCGAGAAGGTAACGTCCACCGCCGTAGGTACCGTCGCTCTTACCGGCGAGGGCGTCTTTCAGCGGCAGGAACAATCCGCCGCCATAACTCACCAGTCGCCATACGTCGAGCGAACCGAGGTACGGCAGTCGCACGGTGCCGACCAGGTCGAATGGCACTGTCCCGTCAGTTCCCGTTTCCACGTTCATGCGATGCGGCTCTTCGGCCCGGTGCACCTCGACCTCGAATCGCCAGTCGGGGTCATAGGCGGCAATCGGCAGCCCGGTGAAGGCCGAGCGGTCGTCGGCCAGCAAGGGTGACGACGGATGCCCGGCGAACAGTTCGTCACGTCCGGAACGCCACAATTCGTGCCCGCTCGCCGGGCTGCTCGCGCTCAACTGGCGCACCCCGGCATACAGTCCGGTCACACGGCGGCGCCAGTCGGCGATCTGCAGGGCACCCAGGGAAGAACTCATAGTGGCTACGCTACCTCCGGCGGGCGCGGACTGCACGGGGTCGGTCGTCGCTCACGCGCCGGCGATGGGTGTCAGGAGGGTTCCGGTGCTGACGAACTGGTTCAGGTTGGTGAGCGTAAGTTCTGCCATGGCCGTTCGAGTTTCGAGCGTTCCACTCGCGAGGTGGGGGAGAAGAACCACATTGTCGAGGGCGAGCAGTGCCACGGGAACATTGGGCTCGTCTTCGAAGACGTCGAGCCCGGCCCCGCCGAGATCACCGCTGAGCAGCGCGGCTACCAGTGCGGCCTCGTCAACGACCGATCCGCGAGCGATATTCACGAGGTACCCCTGCGGCCCCAACGCAGCGAGAACCTCGGCTGAGATGAGCCCGACCGAGTCAGCACCGCCGGCCGCAGCGATGATCAGGGCGTCCGAGGTCGCCGCAAGCTCAGTGAGCGAGCCCACGTATCGATACTCCACCCCGGCGACGGGATTTCGGTTGTGATACGAGATGGCACAGTTGAAGCCTGCTAGCCGCTGGGCGATCGCCGTGCCGATGCGGCCAAGGCCGACGATGCCGATCCGTTTGCCGGACAGTTTGCTGGCGAGCGGAAAGTTGCCGTCCTGCCAGGCACCGCGACGCACGAACCGATCGGCCGTACTGGTACGTCGAAAAACGTCGAGGAGCAGCGCGAGGGCGGTGTCGGCGACACAGTCGTTGAGCACATCGGGGGTGTTACTGACCTGGATACCGCGAGATCGGGCCTGAGCGACATCCGTTGTGTCGTAACCGACGCCGAAATTAACCACCGCGAGCAGGTTGGGCAGTCCGGCCATGAGCGCGCTGTCGACGCCGATCTTTCCCGACGTCACGGCCACCGTGAATTCGGAGCCGTGCTCGTCGAGGAAAGCCTGCCGAGCCGGCCCGTCGGGAACCCGCACCGCGTTGTGTTCGGCCACTATCGTGGTCTGCACCATTGGCATGAGCGGCCCGACCTGCAGCACCCGCCCGCGAGGACTGCCCTGCTCGGTCGGTGTCGGAATACCCGCGGCTTGAAAGTCTGCGTTGATGGTCACACTCTGCAGGTTAGGTTGCCTTACCGATACCGTCCAACACGTAATTCGTATAGATCGATACCTGCAGCGCATGAACCGGGTGCCGGGTTCCCAGTTCCGCGGAATTCCGCGGAACATGGGGCTGCGCTGCGGGGTTGCGGCGACGCAAATCCCGCGTTTGCTGGGCATCCAGGTGCGGCGCACCGAATTCGTGGCTTGACGATCCACCCGACGCCGCACAAGCTGAGACCTGTCTACCAGCACAGACTTCATCTTCATCTGTAGACGAGCGCTCAGCACGAGCCCTGTGCCACATCAACCGGAGGAACCAATGTCGTTTTCTTTTTCCCGTCGTACGAGGACACCCCGCGGTGTCGTCGCCGGCGCCGCGGTCGCCGCGAGCGCCGTGCTGCTGCTGAGTTCCTGCTCCGTCGCCAACTCCGAGTCCACGGATGAAGCCGGGTCAGCCGACACCATTCGCATTGTCCTGACCCAAGAGCCGCCCACGCTCGAAGCCTGTGAGGCCAACCTCACCTCGACCGGCGTCGTGATGCGCTCGAACGTCACAGAGCCCCTCGTGGAACGCAACCCCACAACCGGTGACCTCGACCCGTTGCTCGCCACGTCGTGGGAGCAGACCAGCGACACAGAGTGGACCTTCACCCTCCGTGATGACGTGACTTTCTCCGACGGCACCCCTTTCAACGCCGAAGCGGCCGCCTTCACCATCGACCGAGCCGTCAACTCCGATCTCGCCTGCAACGTCGAGGGCTATGTCTTCGGTGACGACGACCTCGTCGTGAACGCCGTCGATGACACGACCCTCACGGTGACCACGGTGTCGCCAGACCCGATTCTTCCCCTTCGTCTCTCGTTCATTGAGATCGTTCCCACCTCGACGGATGCCGCGGCCAAGGTTCGGGAGCCCATCGGCACCGGCCCATACGCCATCGGGCAGTGGGAGGCCGGCACCAAGCTCACCCTCGAGCGCAATGACGACTACTGGGGCGACGCCCCCGCCTACGCGACCGCTGAGTACCAGTGGCGCTCCGAAGGCACCGTGCGCGCTGCCATGATCACGAGCGGTGAAGCTGACATCGCGATGGGCCTCGGCCCCGATGACGGCGCCGGCGACCTGGGCCTCGACTACCCCAACAACGAGACGGTCGCCCTGCGCATGACCGCCGCCATCGCACCGCTCAACGACATCCGTGTTCGTGAGGCAGTGAACTACGCCATCGACAAGTCGGGCATCACCGACTCCCTCTACCAGGGCGCGCACATCGCAGCCGCCCAGCTCGTGCCGGAGGGCATCGTGGGCCACAACGCCGACCTCGAGCCGTGGGAGTTCGACGTGGAGAAGGCCAAATCTCTCGTTGCCGAGGCCAAGGCCGATGGCGTGCCGGTGGACGAGAAGATCACCATCGTCGCCCGCAACGCGCAGTTCCCGAAGGTGTCGGAGATGTCCCAGGTGCTGCAGGAGCAGCTCACCCAGGCCGGCCTCAATGTGGAACTCAAGATGGTCGACACCACGCAGCACCTGCAGTACCAGCTGCGTCCGTTCGTCGACAACGAGGGTGCCATTGCCCTGCTGATCCAGCACGGCAACCAGGCCGGTGACGCCCAGTTCAGTGCCGACCAGTACATGACCACGACCGGAGCGCAGAGTGTCTACGGCACCGAGGCCTTCGACGCCATGCTGGAAGCCGCGTCAATCAAGACCGGTTCAGAGCGCCAGGCGGCCTACGAGGACATCTTCGAGTACCAGAATGATGAAATCGTTCAATTCGCCTTCATCGCTCACCAGACGGGCGTCATTGGCAAGGCGGCGAACGTATACTACACGCCGAACTCATCATCTGGTGACGAACTCCGCATCGCGGAGATCACGCCGGTCGCCTGACGCCTCCGCTAACAGCTAGCTCAAGGTAGAAGACACTCATGCTGACTTTCCTCAGACGGCGAATCGTCTCCAGTGCACTCCCCCTGCTCGTGGTGGTGCTCGGGGTGTTCGCCCTGGCGCGGCTGACCGGTAACCCGGCGAGCCTGTACCTGCCCCTGAACGCCACGGAGCAGATGCGGGCTGACTTCACGGAGAAGAACGGCCTCGACAACCCGATCTGGGTGCAGATGGCCGACTACTTCGGTGGGGTGCTGCGATTGGATTTCGGTGAGTCCCTTCGCACGGGGGAGTCCGCAGCCGCCATGGCGCTGCGGGCCTTCCCCGCCACTCTTCAACTGGCCGGCACGACGATGCTCCTGGCCGTGGTGCTCGCGGTCATCGTCGGCAGCTGGGCCGCGCTCAAGCCCAATGGCATCGCTGACCGCATTTCGAGCTTCATCTCGATGGCCGCCGCGAGTGTTCCCGACTTCTGGCTCGCCATCATGGGCATCTGGGTGTTCGCTATTTCGCTCGGCTGGCTGCCCACCTCGGGTGTCGGCGGTCCCAGCGCCTGGGTGCTGCCGATCCTCACGCTCCTGCTTCGGCCGTTCGGTGTGCTCGTGCAGATCGTGCGTGGCGCCATGGTGTCGTCACTGTCCGAGCCGTACATCAAGCTCGCTCGCAGCAAAGGCGCAAGCGAATTTCGAGTCGTCACCCGGCATGCTTTGCGCAATGCGGCAGCGCCGGCGCTGACCGTGGCGGGCGACCTGGCCGTTGGCCTCGTCAACGGCGCGGTCGTGGTCGAGTCGATCTTCGGCTGGCCTGGCATCGGAAAGCTCATGATCGACTCCATCCTGCAGCGTGACTTCGCGGTGCTGCAGGCTGCCGTCCTGCTCACGGCGATCTCGATCTTCATCCTGAATATTCTGATCGACCTCGGCTACGCCGGGCTTGATGCTCGAGTACGTCCCGCCGGCAAACGCCCGAAGTCATCCAAAGCCGCCAGCGTTGCCGAGCCGAAGGAACGGAAAGTCCATGTCCAAACCGCCTCGTAACGTCAATCAGTTGCCGACGGGTGGCCGTGCCATTGCCCCGCCCGGCACCGAGGCGATCGCGCTGCCTCGGCCAGAGCAGGCCGACAAAAAGATCAGCCTCTTCCACCTGCTGCTCAAGGACCGCTTCGCCACCGTCGCAGCGCTCGTACTCGTCTTCGTCGGGCTGACCGCCCTGTTCGGGCCGACGCTGATGGGCGACCTCGCCACCCGCCAGGACCTGAGCGCGACCAACCGCCCGCCGTTCAGCTTCGGCGAGGGCTGGGCCTTCATCCTCGGCAGCGATTCGCTCGGCCGCAGCATGGTTGCCCGGCTGGTCGTGGCCACCCAGACCACCCTCTCGGTGGCGCTGCCCGCTGTGGGAATCTCCCTCGTCATCGGCTCGCTGTGGGGGGTCTGGGCCGGCTTTCACCGCGGCATCCGTGAGACCATCTCCATGCGCATCGCCGACGTCATCATGAGCTTCCCGTCGCTCTTGCTTGCCGTTGTCATCCTCTACGTCTTCTCCCCAAGCGCCGCCAATATCGTGTTGATCCTCGCGGTCACCCGCATCCCGATCTACCTGCGTACCGCCCGCGCCGAATCGGCCGAGCTGCAGAGCAGGACCTTTGTCGACGCGGCCCGTACCTTCGGCACCAAACCCAACGCGATCATCCGCCGCCATGTCATTCCCGTTGTGCTGCCCACCCTGCTCACCCTGGCAACGCTCGAGTTCTGCTACGTGATGCTCGCCGAGAGCTCGCTGAGCTTTCTCGGCATCGGAATTCAGCCGCCGGACGTGAGCTGGGGCCTCATGGTCGCCCAGGGCCGCCAGTACCTGCAGACCGCGTGGTGGCTCTCGTTCTTCCCCGGACTCGCCATCGTGCTCACGACGGTGGCCGCCAACGTGCTCGCCGCCTGGCTGCGCATCGCGACCGACCCGGCCCAGCGCTGGCGGCTCACACTGCCCCGCAAACGGATGATCATGCGCATTCCCGCGAAGGAGGTCCAGTGATGACCACTAATACCCAGACCGCTACGGCGCCACGCGATCAGCTCACCGAGGGCGAGGTTCTTCTCACCGTCAGCGGACTCGACGTGGACATCCGCACCCCCAAGGGCGTGCTGAGGGCCGTCAATAATGTCAGCTTCGAGGCCCGCGCTGGCCGCACCCTGGCTCTGCTCGGCGAATCCGGCTGCGGCAAGTCGATGACGGCCAAGGCCGTCGCCGGGCTGCTGGACCCGGTCGCCGACGTCACCGGCGGTACGGTCGTGCTGAACGGCACCGACCTCACCGCCCTGACCCCGAAGCAACGCCTGAAATACGCAGGCCCCGAACTCGGCATCGTCTTTCAGGATGCCCTCACCGCGCTCAACCCGGTGTACACCGTGGGTACCCAGCTCGGCGAAGCCTTTCGAATCCATCAGGGGCTCTCGAAAAAGGCGGCGAAGGTCAAGGCCATCGAATTGATGCGTCACGTCGGCATCCCGCAGCCGGAATCCCGGGTGGATTCATTTCCGCATCAGTTCTCCGGGGGTATGCGTCAGCGCATCCTGATCGCCATGGCCGTTTCGCTGGGCCCGCGGCTGCTGATCGCCGACGAACCCACCACCGCACTCGATGTGACCGTGCAGGCCCAGATCATGAAGCTGCTGCGGGACCTGCGCACCGAAAGCCACATGGCCGTCGTGCTGATCACCCACGACCTCGCTCTCGTTGCCGAAGAGGCGGACACCGTGGCCGTGATGTATGCCGGTAACGTCGTGGAGACCGGCCCGGTGCGCGAGGTCTTCGGTTCGCCGAAGCATCCGTACACCCGCGGCCTGCTCGACTCGGTGCCGGCCGACGTCGGCCGGGGAGCCGACCTCAAGTCCATCGCCGGGTCTCCGCCCGAACTTCATCGCATCCCCGAAGGATGCGTCTACCAATCCCGCTGTCCCCTCGTGCAAGACGTCTGCCGCGCCATTCGCCCTGCACTCGAGCCGGAGGGCACTAGCCGCACCGTCGCCTGTCACTTCTCGGCTTCGTCTGACACCAAGGAGCCGAACAATGTCTGACATCGCCGCACACACTCTCACGGGTGATACCGCCGTTCCGTTGCTCGAGGTGCGCGGTCTGACCAAGAACTTTCACGTACCTGGTCGGGGCAACAACGTGCTGTGCGCGCTCGACAAGATCGACTTGCACGTTGGTCGCGGCGAGACGCTCGGTCTCGTGGGCGAATCCGGGTGCGGCAAGTCCACCCTCGCCCGCACGCTGCTCATGCTGGAACAGCCGGATGAGGGGACCATCCGTTTCGAAGGATCAGACCCATTCGGACTCAAGGGCAAGCAGCTCCTGGCTTGGCGGCGGCGGGTGCAGATGGTTTTCCAAGACCCGTTCGCGTCCCTCAATGCCCGCATGACGGCCGGCGAGATCATCGCCGAGCCGTGGGCGACCCACACCGACCTGTACCCGACCAAGAAGGCGCGTGCAGCTCGCCTGCAGGAGCTGATGGAAATTGTCGGGCTGCGCCCGAGCGACGCCGGCAAGTCCCCTCAGGAATTCTCGGGCGGCCAGCGTCAGCGCATCGGTATTGCCAGAGCCCTGGCCCTCAATCCCGACGTCATCGTGCTCGACGAGCCCGTCTCCGCTCTCGACCTGTCGGTGCAGGCACAGGTGCTCAACCTGCTCAACGATCTGCAGAAGCGGCTCGGCGTTGCCTACATCTTCATCTCGCACGACTTGTCGGTGGTGCGGCACGTCGCAGACCGCGTCGCCGTGATGTACCTCGGCCGCATCGTCGAGACCGGTACCACGGAGCAGGTCTTTGAGCGGCCACGGCACCCATACACGGCAGCCCTGATGTCGGCATCACCGCAGCTGGACGTGACCGGTACCGCGCCGCGCGGCCGCATCGTGCTCGAGGGAGAAATGCCCTCACCGCTCGACCCACCCTCTGGCTGCCGGTTTCGCACCCGCTGCTGGAAGGCCGAGGAGATCTGTGCGACGCTGGCACCGCCGGCAGCGAGCTCGCCCGACGATCCCCGGCACGTGGCCGAATGCCATTTTCCGATCACTGCAGACGATTTGAAAGCGGCCAGCGGGCCGGTCAGATCCAACGACGCGGTAAACCTGCTCGCACCGCGTCAGTGAGCGGAGTCGAGATCGCGATCATTGCGGTCGTGATCGTGGCGGCAACCGCTTTGCAGGCATCGATCGGCTTCGGCATGGGCATGCTCGCCGCCCCAGTGATCGGGCTCATCGACCCGACCCTGCTGCCGGGCACGATCATTCTGCTCGCGGTTGTCGTGACGGCGATGGTGGCCCTGCGCGAGCGGTCCCACCTAGATCTCAAGGGCGCTGGATGGGCGCTGGTCGGACGCATTCCCGGGAGCCTCCTTGGAGCGTGGCTGGTGTTTGTGCTTCCGGCGAGCGGCCTGGCCTGGGCGGTGGCTGTCGTCGTTCTCGGCGGCGTGATCATGGCCGTGTCAGGCTGGGCTCCGATGCCAGGGCGGGTCTCCCTCATCACTGCCGGTGCCGCCTCCGGCGTGATGGGCACCGCCACGTCGATCGGTGGCGCGCCCATGGCACTGATCTGGCAGCGTTCGCGTGGACCAGAGCTGCGCGGCACCATGAGCGCGTTCTTCTTGGTGGGGTCATCGATCTCGCTGCTCGCGCTCGCCGTTCTCGGCACGATCGGTCGTGAAACCCTGCAACTCGCAGCGTGGATGATTCCCGCCGTGATCGCCGGCTACCTCTTGTCGCGGTACGTCAACCGGTTCCTCAATCACCGCATCCTACGCCTCGCTGCCCTGACGGCATCCGCTCTGGGTGCGGTGTTGTTAATCACCGCGCAGATTCTGTAGCGCCCGCGCGAGTGATTTCCGACAGGCGGAGTTCATCCCCCGACAGGGAATTCGGTTCGAAGTCCACAGTGGGAGATTTACCGATCACGCCGCTCATCCGGGCGATGTAGGCGAACTGGACCAGTTCCTCCTTCTCGTAGGCGAGTGCATCGGCAAAGGCGTCTTGGCGAGCCTCGCCGGTCGTCGCCGCGGCGTCCGCCAGCAGGGTGTCGAATGTCGACGTTCCAAACATGCTCATCGCTGCGGAAGTCGTCATATACGATTCGACGCTGAACGAGGCGTCCCCGGCCTGATTGCCGTGCTGGATGAGCATGGCAATTGCTCCCTCATTCAGAATGAATGGCCGCACCTGATATTGGAGACCAACAGAGGTCTCCGCAACCTTGACCTCAATGTTCAGGCCGGCCTGGCCAAGCTGTTCCTGAAGTACCTCGGTCATTTGGGCAATCTTGGGAAATTGGTCTGACCGCGCCACGATGGTGATCTTGTCATCCACCGGAACCCCATCTGCACGAGCGGCAGCTATCAACTGTTTCGCCCGATCCAAGTCGTATTCCCAGGGCTTGATGGACGGGTTGTACCCAACCACTCCCGGTGGGACCAATTGTTCGGCTGGTTCGCTGGCGCCCTCGTAGAGTGATCCGGTAATTCCGTCGCGGTCGATGGCGAAGTTGATGGCCTGGCGAACGCGAATGTCGTTCAGCGGCGCGATGTCTCCACTGAACCGCAGCGCTACCGTCTCATTGTTGGGGTAGTTGAGGCCTAAATCGCCCGCGCCATCATCGGCACTCAGGCTCAACGCCAAGTCGGCTTCACCGCCGGTCACCATGGCCGCTCGTACCGTTCCCTCAGAACGCCACTGGTATTCGGCAGACTGGTACGCGGGTGCTTCTCCCCAGTAGTCGGTGTTGACCGCGAGGACGATTTTGATCCCCGTCGTCCATTCCTTGATCGAATAGGGACCGGTGCCGACAGGTTCACGAACTTTCGCCCCCGCGTCGATCGGTGCGCCAATCTCGATGAAGGACAGCCGCAGTGGAAGTACTGGGTCTGGATTCTCGGTTGTCACCACCAACGTGGTGTCATCGACGACAGTGAGCGTGAGATTCGGGTCGCCGAACATTTGTCCTTCGACGTCGCAGCCCAGGTCCAAGTTGACCGCCCGATCGATCGCGAAGGCAGCGGCCTCTGCGGTGAACGACGTCCCGTCGTGAAATTTCACATCGTCGCGAAGCGTGAAGGTCCAGTCGGTTTCACCGGTCGCTTCCCAGCTGGTTGCCAGAAGCGGCTCGAGTTCGCCGGTCGTCGGGTTGCGTTCGATGAGTGGTTCGGTGACATTCGACCGAATGACGACGCCGGTAGACGACAACGTCGAATCACACGCTTCGAGCGTGGTGGGCTCGATCGGCAAGACTATGCGCACGGCGGCAGCTGAGGCGTCCGGCGATTCCGGGTCGGCCACGCCGCACCCGCTGAGTAGGAGGGCAGTTCCGGCTGCCACGACAATCAGCCAGCGGGTCCTGCCACGCTTTCCGGACGGTGAAGTAGACATCATTGGGTTCCTCCAGTGCTCAGTTGCAATCAATTTCGTGCGGCCTCAGTTGGGACAGGTCCGGCACGCGGTTCGTTTATGCTGACGATTATGAGTCATGTGTTCGACGCCGTATTTCCCACCCCGCTTCCTGCGCCAATCGACGGCCCCACTCGCGCCGATCTCGTGATCGATTCGTTGAAATCGGCAATAGTGTCCGGCCGCCTGAGGCCAGGTCAGATCTTGGTGGAACGGAAGATCGCCGAGCAGCTGGGCGTATCGAAGACGCCGGTTCGCGAAGCGTTCATCGTGCTGGAGCGATCGGGGCTGTTGGCGGTTGAAGCGCGACGAATTACCGTTCGGAGTTTGAGCTTCACGGACATTCGTCATATATACGAAGAGCGCGTGCTGCTCGAGCCATGGGCCATCGTCGACGCCGCTCGGTTCGATAGTAGATTTTCTGTCGCTGGACGCGCCCTGGTGGATGCCCGTGCGCACGTCGACTCGAATGACAACGCCGCCGCGGCCATGGCAAATCGAAGATTCCACCGCGGTATGTACGCGAGCAGCGAGAACGAATTTATAGTCAAATCGCTCGATGGCTTGCAAGACCTAACGGCGCTCGCGGTGGCGGGAGTGCTGTGGGAACGATGGCCAAAGCGTGAGATCGAAGCTGCAGAGCATGAGGCCATCTACGATGCGGCTCGTAGTGGCGACGCGATCACCGCAGCCCAGCTGATGAAGGAACACATAGCCGCTTCCATTGCTAGAGTCTCGCGAAGTGAACTTGGTCACTGAGCGTTTTTATAGGCTTCGAGGAGTTCTTCATTCGGTGGATACGTCCCGCGCAAGGCACTCCCGCCCTCTACTTTTACGAGGATGAACTCTTCCAAGTTCTCCTGCACCAAGGCGTCTCGAGCCACGGATTCGACGAGGTTCCTCGGAATGCAGACGACGCCATCGCGGTCGCCAACCATGATGTCTCCTGGATAGACCGCGACTTCAGCGCAGGCGATCGGGACTTGAAAATCGACAACATGATGCTGGGCAAGATTCGTCGTTGGTGATGCGCCGGCCGAGAACGTCGGTAGGTCAAGGTGTTCGAAGCCGACCATGTCACGAAACGCCCCGTCCGTCACGATTCCCGCAGCGCCACGTACCCTCAAGCGAGTTGCGAGGATGTGACCGAGGGAGGCGGCTCTCTTCTTGCCGCGAGCGTCGATCACGAGCACTTGGCCGTGCTCTACCGACTCGACGCCACGACGCTGGGGGTGGTCGTAGTCCTGAAAAATAGCGGGTACGTCAACGTCCTCCCTCGAGGGAATGCTCCGCATCGTGAACGCTTCCCCTAGCAGTCTCTGCCGTGAGGGGTTCGAAGCCACCAGGCCTTCGAGATAGGTGTTGCGAAGCCCCCTGGCCAGAAGCTGCGTCGTGATGGTTGCCGTGCTGACGACTCCCAACGCCCGCATCGCGTCCGGGCTCACCGGTGGCACGTCCTGAAACTCAGTGTGGCTTAGTTGCAATGAAAATGCTGGCACCGTTACGACCTCTCAAGAATGGCAGAACATCGTTGTTCTCCCTTTGGTATACCAAGATACCACGATGCTGACCAACTTTCCTGGCATTAGTGCACGACGCGGGCGAGTGGCCGACCGTGCGCGAGATTGTCGACGTTGGCCGCGATATCGGCTGCGCGCAGTTGAAAGGTGCGCAGCGCGTGCCCAGAGTAGTGCGGGGTGAGGACGACCGTGTCGAAGCCGGCGAAACGGACGACGGCGGCCGGCGCCGCCCCATCGCCACTTGGTGCGCCCCACCAGACGTCGAGCGCAGCACCCGCGATGCGCTTCTCGGTGAGGGCCTCCACGAGGGCATCCTCGTCGATCAGCGGCCCGCGGGCCACGTTGATCAGGATGCCGGTGGGTCGCATCTGGCCCAGGGCGCGTGCGTCGATGACCCCGCGAGTGGCCTCACTCAGGGGTACCGTCACGACAACCACGTCGGAACTGCCGAGCAACTCGGGCAGATCGCCCCGGCCGCCGACCCAGTCGAGCGTGAGATCGTCTGGGACCGCGCCGGCCGGGTTGTGCCGAACGGCCCGCACTCGCATGCCGAGGGCGGAGGCCAGGCGGGCAACCTCCTGCCCGATACCGCCGAATCCGAGCAAGCCCAGGGTGCGGCCGCGCAACGTGCCGTGGAATGGCACCGTCAGGTCGTTGGCCACGGTGTGCCACCTGCCAGCCCGCATTTCACGGTCGACCGGGATGACCCGTCGGGAAAGCATGAGTGCGGTCATGATGACGTGCTCGGCAATCGCCTCACCGTGGTGGAACGTGTTGGCAACGCGGGTGCCTGGCGAGAGGTCGGCGAGGGGAATCTTGTCGAAACCGGCTCCGGTCACGTGGACGAGTCGCAGACCAGGGGCCGTGACCGCCATCTGAGACGACATCGAGGAGCACACCAGCACGTCCGTGTTGGGGAGCGCTGCCAGAATCTGCTGCTCGCTCCAGGTATTCGCGATGGTCCACTCGGTGCCGCTGCCGTTCTCGGTCAGTTCGGCAGCGAATCGGCTCATGATGTTGTCGGTCACGAGCACCCGCAGCGGGGTGGGCGCGTCGCTCACCAGCGCGGGCTCAGCAGCTCGTAGTCCGGTTGGAGACTCTGCATATAGCCGGTGTCGTCACGGTTGAGTAGACCGCATTTCAGGTATTGCTCGTGCAGGTGGGCGAGGGCGTCGCGGTCAAGCTCGACGCCGAGACCCGGCGTTGTCGGAACGGCGACAGCGCCGTCGTGAAACGACAGCACGCCCGGAACGATGACGTCCTGGTCGGTGTCTTTCCATGGCCAGTGCGTGTCGCAGGCGTAGTCGAGGTTGGGTGTGGCCGCGGCGAGGTGCACCATCGCCGCCAGGCTGATGCCGAGGTGCGAATTGGAGTGCATAGACAGTCCGAGACCGAAGGTCTCGGTGATGCCAGCGAGCGCCTGGGAACGCCGCAAGCCACCCCAGAAATGGTGATCAGAGAGGATGACGTCGACGGCGCCCTCGCGCACGGCGGAGGCGACATCGCCGAAGCTCACCACGCACATGTTGGTGGCGAGCGGCATCGGCACCTCGCGGCGAACCGCGGCCATGCCGGTGATGCCGGGGGTGGGGTCTTCGAGATACTCCAAGACCCCGTCGAGGACCTGCCCGACCTTGATGGAGGTGTCAACCGTCCAGGCACCGTTCGGGTCGAGGCGCAGCGGATGGTGGGGGAACGCCTTGCGCAGTTCCAGTACCGCGTCGATCTCCTCTTCGGGCGTGAACACCCCACCCTTCAGCTTGAGGGCGGTAAAGCCGAAGTCCGCGACCATGCGCTTGGCCTGCGCCACGATGCCAGCGGTGTCGAGGGCCGCGCCCCACGAATCCTCGTCCTGGCAGGGGTGGCCGGCCCACTTGTAAAACAAGTACCCGCTGAACGCGATTTCGCTGCGCACGGCACCGCCAAGCAGGTCGCTCACCGGGCGGCCGACGACCTTGCCCTGGATATCCAGGGCGGCGACGTCGAAGGGGGACAGCACCCGGTCTGGCGTGCTCGAGCCGGTGACCATGCCGCTCATGCCGTGGCCGCCGACGCTCGTGTCGGCGCGCAGGGCGAGGATGATGCGTCGGCGCATCTCGCTGACATTGAAGATGTCGACGCCGACGAGATCACGGGCCACCAGCCGGAGCCGGCCAATATGCGGGGCGTCGCCGTAGGTTTCACCAAGCCCGGTGAAACCGGAATCCGTTTCGATCTCCACGATCGCGCGCAGGGCGAAGGTTTCGTGCACGCCAACCGTGTTCAGCAGGGGCAGGTCGCGAAAGGCGATCGGGGTGATGGTGATGTTACTCACACGGTGACGTTCGGATACAACAATAGGGTTGGTCACGGGGTGCTCCTTCTAGCGGCACATGGTCAATGAATTGAGTGGTTGACTGACGCTCACAGCCAGGCGGCATCCTTGATCGAACGCACGATATTGCAAATATTTCGTTCCGACAGGCGCAATGCGGCCACGATTTGTTCCTCCAGTTGCGGGGTGAGCCTCGCGAGGGGGAGGGAGACGCTGATCGCGTCCGAGGTTGGATCGGTGTACGGAAGGGCGACGGCGAAACACTTCAGCCCGAGAGTGTTTTCCTCATTGTCGATGGCGTAGCCTCGCGACCGCGTCTGCTCGAGGTCGGCATCGAGGTCAGCGCGCACGGTGAGGGTCTGCGGTGTCAGCGGGAGGGCATCCGGTGAAAGATGAGGGTCGAGGTCGGCGCCACTGCGCTCGGCCAGCACCGCTTTGCCCAGCGAGGTGGCGAAGGCGGGCAGGCGACGCCCGACCCGGTTGAGTTGGCGAGAATACCGGCTCGACTTGAGGGTGGCCAGGTAGACGATGTCGAATCCATCAAGTCTTCCAAAATGGAATGTCTCATCGAACTCTTCGTGGAGCTCGTGAAGAAACGTCTGCACGATAGGAAGGTACGGGTCGGCGTCGAGGTAGCTGGTGCCTGCCAGCAACGCCCGAATGCCGATCATGTACATCGACCCGGAGCTGTCGCTGCGCACCCAACCGTGGCGGGCGAGCGTTCGCAGCAGGGCGTGTAGGCTGCTGCGAGGCACGTTCATGGCCTCACTGAGCTCGCGGATGCTGGTGGGCCGGTTCTGGAGCACGGCCAGCCGTTCGAGCAGTTCGACCGTGCGCGCCGCCGACTTTACCTCGCGCATGCCCGACTCCGCGGCGAAGTCCGCGTCGGAATCTGACGCTGCTTCAGCCAGCACGGCCACCGGCGGAACTGCTGAAATCGGCAAGTCAACTCCTTGGTCGGACGCCCTTCCTTGGACGCCAAGCTGCTGGTGAGCCTAGTCGAGCGACGACTTCACCCGTGCCCCCTAGCCAACGGGTACCGCGCGTTCGGCGAGCACCCGGCGTCCGGCGGCGATAATGGTGACGAGTTCGGCCACGTGTTCGGCTGAGGCATTGCGCAGTGGCGGCCGCACGCTGCCCGTCGCGATGCCTCCCAGTTGGGCGCCAGCCTTGACCAGGGCCACGGCGTAGCCGGGTGCTTGATCACGCAGGGCAACGAGAGGGTGGAAGAATTCGCGGTTGAGAGCATTCGTCAGTTCGGTGTCGCCCGAGACCAGCGAGCCATAGAAGGCGACGGAGAGCTCAGGGGCAAAGGCGAAGGTCGCCGAGGAGTACAGTCCAACGCCGATGGCCCGGTAGGCGGCCTGCGAAGACTCGGCGGTGGGCAGGCCGTTGAAGAACTGGAAGTCCTTCCCGGCTGCGGTGGTTGAATCCTCGACCGCGCGCACGATGCGTGACATGAGATCGAGGTCACCGACACCATCCTTGAACCCGATGACGGTGGGAAAAGTGGAGACCTCCACGGCCATCGCCACGGTGAACTGGGCGTTCCCGCGGTGGTAGACGATGATCGGCAGGTCAGTGGCGTCAGCGACGGCCCGCACATAGTCGAGCAGGCCCTCAGCCGGGCTGCCCACGAGGTAGGGCGGCAGCAGTAGCAGGCCTTCAGCGCCGGCCTCCGCTGCCTGACGGGCCATGAGTTTGGCCGACGCGATCGGGCCGCCAGCCCCGGCAAAGACGGGAACCCGGCCAGCGGCGACGGCGACCGCGGTGGCGACGATCTCGGCGAACTCATCGACGGCGAGAGTATGAAATTCTCCGGTGCCGCAGGCCACAAAGATTCCGCCGGGACCGTAGCTGATTCCGTGTTCGAGGTGAGCGGTGAGCGCCTCGTGGTTGACGGTGTCATCCGCATGGAATGGCGTAATCGGGAAGAACAATATTCCGTCGAGCACGGCAAGACTCCTTTGGTCGGCTGCACACTGCAGCGGCTATGTCGAAAACGATAAAAGAGAAATCGATTCAAGTCCAAGCTAAAATATGCACAGACTGATACAAGGAGTAAATCGATGTTTTCGTTGGTGCAGTTGGAGTGTTTTGTCGCAGTGGCCGAGGAGTTGCATTTCGGGGCCGCTGCCGAACGGCTGCGGATCACCCAGCCTCCATTGAGTCGCCAGATCCAGTTACTCGAGCGTGAGCTGGGCGCCCTACTATTCAATCGCACCAGCCGCAGGGTGGAGATGACGGCCGCGGGTCAGTCGCTGCTGCCGAGCGCGCGCCGGGTACTCGATCTGGCCGCCAAAATGGCCGTCGACGTGCGCAGGGTCGCCTCGGGCGCGGCCGGCACCCTGACCGTGGCCTATACGGCCATGGCGGCGCAGAGCGCCCTGCCGCTGTTCATTCGCCGAGCCGCAGAGGACATGCCCGACGTGACCCTCGTGCTGCGCGAACTCGTGACCACCGATCAGATGGACCAGCTCGTCAAGGGCACCGTTGACCTCGGGCTGTTGCGGCCCCTGGTGGCGCGGCCCGGCATCCTGACGCGCCAAATCATGTCAGAGCGGATGGTCGCCGCCATTCCCGCAAACAGTCACCTCGCCGGACCAACCGGCCCGATCTCGCTCCTCGATTTCGACCACGAACGCCTGCTCATGTATTCGCCCACCGAGGCCAGATACTTTCACGACCTGCTGCTGCGACTCTTCGCCGCGAGTGGCAGCCAGCCGGTCGTCATCCAGTATGCGAGCCAGGTGCCTGCACTGCTGGCGCTCGTGCAGGCTGGGCTCGGTCTGACTCTGGTGCCGGAATCCGCCCGACGCTTTGCGCCGGAGGGCGTGGTCTTTCGTGACCTTGACTCGAACCGACTCAACATCGTTCACCTCGACGTGGCCTGGAGCGAGGAAAGTGCCAACCCGGTCGTAGCGAAGGCCGTTGAAATGCTGACACGATCGGAAACGCCCGAAGCTGACGCCGTCGCACCGTGATCGATGCTGTGCGCGCATCAGTGCATGCAGATTTCATGTTGAAGCGGCATTGATTCATTCCTAAGCTGGGTGGCAGACAGCGTAACCCGCCGCCCAAAGGAGTGCTTTCATGACCGTGCCGACCGGAACCACCGTGACTACCGAGACCACCGACCTCACCGGATCTTGCCTAATCGGCGGAGCCGCAGTACGCGGAAACCACGGCGAGGTTGTCGGTGTCAACCCGGTCACCGGTGAGACCCTGACGCCGAGTTATGGACTGGCCGGCGTCGTAGAGGTCGACCGCGCCGCCGAACTCGCGTGGACGGCTTTTGCCAGCTACCGCAAGACGGCGCCGGCGGCCAGGGCGGCTTTTCTCGAGACCATCGCCGACAATATTGCTGCCCTCGGATCGGAACTCACCGACCGGGTCATCGCCGAGACCGGCCTTTCACTGCCGCGGGTGCTCGGCGAAACCGGGCGAACCGTCGGCCAGTTGCGGCTATTCGCTGGCGTGCTGCGGGAGGGAAATTTTCATGGCGCCCGCATCGACCAGGCGCAGCCTGACCGGGCCCCACTGGCCCGTCCCGACATTCGCTTGCAATCGATTGCGCTTGGACCGGTTGCCGTCTTCGGCGCGAGCAACTTTCCGCTCGCTTTCTCGGTCGCCGGCGGCGACACCGCCTCAGCGCTCGCCGCCGGATGCCCGGTCATCGTCAAAGCGCACAGCGCCCACCCCGGCACCTCCGAACTCATTGGAGGCGCCATCCGCGCCGCAGTCGTGCAGCATGACCTCCCCGAAGGGGTGTTCTCCCTTCTCTACGGCAGTGGCAGCGTGCTGGGCGCGGCCCTCGTGACCCACCCGCGGATCAAGGCCATCGGCTTCACCGGGTCGCGCAGCGGAGGGCTCGCCCTCGTTGCGGCGGCCGCGAGCCGGCCGGAACCCATCCCGGTGTACGCGGAGATGAGCAGCATCAACCCCGTCTTCGTCCTGCCGGGAGCACTCGCGCACAACGCGGCCGGCCTCGGCGAGCAGTGGGTCGCCTCCGTTGTGACCGGAACGGGCCAGCTCTGCACCAGTCCAGGCCTCGTTTTCGTTCCGGAGGGTGCTGACGGACAGGAATTCACGGCCGCCGCTTCGGCCGCCGTGCAGAAACTCTCTGCTACACCGATGCTGACCGCGGGAATCAGGGACGCATTCGACCGTGGTGCCTCCCGGTTCCGCAAACATACCGGCGTACAGAACCTGGCTGATGGTGCCGCCGACAACGCCGTGGTCGTAGGGGCCGCACCGCAGATCTTTGCCACCGACGCCGCCACTTTTCTTGCCGACCGTGCGCTGCAGGAAGAGGTTTTCGGCCCAGCGAGCCTGGTCGTGACCGTGCGCGACACCGCCCAGATGGTTCAAATTCTGGCCGGTCTGGAAGGTCAGCTGACCGTGACGCTGCACACGAATGCCGATGAGCCCGGTTCGGCAGAGCTGCTGGACGCCGCCGAGCTGCGAGCGGGGCGGGTACTGTTCAATGGCTGGCCGACCGGCGTCGAAGTTGTCTCGGCCATGGTGCACGGCGGACCATTTCCGGCGACCTCGAACGCGCAGGGCACTTCGGTGGGCACCTTGGCGATCGATCGCTTCCTGCGCCCGGTGAGCTACCAGAACGTACCGGCGGCTCTGCTGCCGGAGGCCTTGCAAGACGACAACCCGCTCGGCATCGTGCGCCAGCACAACGGCCAGTACGCGCGCGAGTAGATCGGAACCCGATGACTTCCACCCCGACCCTGTTTAGCGCTAGTTCGACCAGTACCAGTCCGACCATCGAGTCGATGCGGGTGGTGCCTGTTGCCGGCCACGACAGCATGCTGCTCAATTTGAGCGGAGCCCACGGTCCTTTTTTCACACGAAATATCGTGCTTTTGACCGACTCAAACGGCAACACCGGGGTGGGGGAAGTTCCCGGTGGCGAGCCGATTCGACGTACCCTGGATGATGCAAGGGAGTTCGTCGTCGGATCGCGCCTCGGTGATTATCTGAACACCCTGCGCCGGGTGCGCCTCCAGTTCAACGACCGCGATTCCGGTGGCCGCGGGGTGCAGACCTTCGACCTGCGAACCACCATTCACGTGGTCACCGCCCTGGAGGCCGCCCACCTCGACCTTCTGGGTCAGCACCTCGGAGTGCCCGTCGCAGCCCTACTCGGCGAAGGCCAGCAGCGCGACGCCGTTGACACTCTGGGGTACCTATTCTTCGTCGGAGACAAGCATCGCACTGACTTGCCATACGTTGAGACCGATCCTGGAACGGATGCCTGGTCGCAGGTTCGCCATGAGGCTGCCCTCGACCCGGAAGGAATCGTTCGGCTCGCGGACGCCGCGTTCGAGCGGTATGGGTTTCGTGACTTCAAACTCAAGGGTGGGGTGCTGCCGGCGTGGGAGGAGGCAGAGGCCATCTGCGCTCTCGCGAACCGGTTCCCCGAGGCGCGAGTCACCCTTGACCCGAACGGAGGATGGTTGCTCGAGCAGGCCGTAAACGTCGGCCGCTCCCTGCGTGACGTGCTCGCCTACGCCGAGGACCCCGTCGGGGCTGAGGGTGTGTTCTCGGGCCGGGAGATCATGGCGGAGTTCAAGCGTGCCACCGGCCTGCCAACGGCCACCAACATGATCGCGACGGACTGGCGCGAACTGGGCCACACCATCCGTTCAAATGCCGTCGATATTCCGCTCGCCGACCCGCACTTCTGGACCATGGCCGGCTCGGTGCGCGTCGCCCAGCTGTGCAACGACTGGGGATTGCAGTGGGGGTCGCACTCGAACAACCACTTTGACGTGTCGCTGGCCATGTTCACGCACGTCGCCGCCGCCGCACCGGGCACGCCGACCGCAATCGACACGCACTGGATTTGGCAGGACGGGCAGAACCTCACCTCGAACCCGCTGCAGATACGTGACGGCCAGATCGCCGTTCCAACCGCACCAGGACTCGGCGTGACCATCGATGAGGAGCGTCTGCAGGCCGCGCATGAGCTTTATCTAAGCGGGGGGCTCGGCAGTCGCGATGACTCCGCAGCGATGCAGTACCTCATCAATGGGTGGGCGTTCGATCCCAAGCGGCCGGCTCTCGACCGGTGACCACCTGGACCGGCGGCTACTCGCCGGTTAGTCCCGTCCGGCTGTCGCCGATTTCACGCTGCGACGGCGGCACAAAGCTGGGGTCGTCGATGCCGATATCGTACTGCCAGTGGGGCGCGAGATGCTTCAGGCGCAGCATCCGCCACTGCCAGAACGCCCAAAAGGTCGGCCAGAGTGCGATCGTGGCCGGGCGCCCGCGAAAAATGAGCTGGTCGCGGTACAGCGTTTTGCCGGTGCCTGCCGGGTCGGGGGCGATCGCCATGCGGTGGTCCCAGAGCGTGACCGCACTCAGTGCGCCCGACACACCACGACCGGTGTCGCGCAGAATTCGCACCCCATCGGCACGGTGAGCCGAATTGGCCAGCCGAATGACCTGGGTCCCCATCGGCACCAGGCCGAGCATGGAGAACGCCGCGGGGTGTTCGCCCGGCTCCCAGCGGGTGGGAAAACCGTCGGCTTCGAGCGACTGAACCGCCATGAACGGGCTGCTCACCTCACGGAAGACGGCCGGGCTGTGGATGGCGTGCCAGGCGGCATCCGGGGGGCAGTCGAGGATCTCCTTGAGCAGTACGCGCATTGCTCTAGTTTGGTCTGATCGTGGCATGCGACACAACTAAATGCAGTACAAATGAAAGGTGGCAATTCGGTTCTGGCTCGGCGTTGTACACCGCGAGCACGTGCTGCGCGGGGTCGATTTGGGCATTGCACGCGCCAACCGCGGCGCCGGCGACGTGATCGCGCAGATGGGTGAGGCCGACGGCATCGTCTACTACTCACCCAAGACCGCTATCGAGGGCGATCCACTCAAGGAGTTCACCGCGATCGGTCGCATAGCGGATGCCTACGCTTACCAGGTAGGAGACCCCGGCAGCTCCTGGCGACCCTGGCGCCGCCGGGCCGACTACGACCTGGATGCCTGGCCCACGAGCATCCGCCCGCTGTTGTCGGTGCTGCAATTGACCCAGGGCAATCCCAACTGGGGTTTCCAGCTGCGGCGAGGCGTGCTCGAGATCTCGCGGCACGACTTCGAGATGATCCGGCAGCAGATGCGGCGACCCTCCGCCGACGACCGGTAGGGCGTTTGGTCAGTAATTTTTTATTAGACTCAAGCGCATGAATGGCGATCTCTGGTGGGTACCCTCGGTCATCGTTATCGGCCTCGTCGTGGCCGGAGTCTGGGCGCTTGTGGGCGTGTCGCGCCGGCGCACGCGAGCCAGGCTCGGGCAGGTGAGTGCGGCCGCCACCGAGCTGGAGCGCAGTGCGTCCAGCAGCCTTGTGCGCGCCGACGACCTGGTGCAGGACGCCACCGACGAACTCAGTTTCGCCATCGCCCAGTTCGGCGAATCGGCGACGCGGGAGTTCGCGGCGGCGCTTGCGACGTCGAAGCTCCAGCTCAGCGATGCCTTCGCGCTGCAGCAGAAACTCGACGACGCCGTGCCGGATTCCGCTCAAGAACGCACCCGCTGGAACCAGCAGATTGTTCAACTCGCCGATGAGGCGACCACCCGACTGGGCAACCAGGCTCGAAATTTCACCGCCAAACGCGGCGTTGAACGCAACGCCCCACAGCAGATCGATGAACTGCACCGACGCCTCGACCGGGTGTCCGATCGGGTTGCCGGCGGCGCGAACACCCTCGCCCGACTGGGCTTAAGTTATTCCGCGGCGGCGCTCGCGCCGATCAGCGGCAACGTCGGTCGGGCCAGCGCCGCCCTCCGAGCGGCACGGACGAGTGCCGTTGCCGCGGCCACCCGCCTCGAAGCAGCATCGTCCGAACCGGTGGGGGAGCAATTGCAGAGCGCAGAGCACGCCCTGTTCCAGGCGACGCAACTGCTCGATGCGATCGAAACCGGCGAAGACCAGCTTCATCGCGGCTTCGCCAACCTGCAAAAGGCTCTGGATGCTGCCAGCTCGGAACTCGCCGAAGCCCGCGCCCTGCGCGATAACCACGAGGAATCCGACACGAGCGCGTCGCTCAATCACGTCATTACCGATGCCGCAGCGGTACAGGCGTCGCTCCGCGAGCCCAAGCGGCTCAACGACCCGGCCGTGGATCTCGTGACCCTTGAGGCGGCGATGAACGGGCTGGACAGCATCCGCTCTGAGGCGCGCAACCGCCAGCTGCGCCTCGACAATGCCCGCACCGCCCTGGCCGGCGCGCTGCTCACCGCGCGCAGCCAGATCACGCTCACCCGCGACTTTGTGGCCGGCAATCGGGTTCGGGTGCAAGCGGCCGCACGCACCCGCCTCGCCGAAGCCGAACGGCAGCTCGCGCTCGCCGTGGCCGAGAGCGACCCGGTGACGGCGCTCGACACCGCGCGTCGAGCGATGACGCATGCAACGGATGCCGATGCCCTCGCCCGCTACGACGTGCACTGAACCGTCAGTCGCTGACCGGCGTCGCGGTCCGTCGTCGCTGACCGTCGTCGCTGTCCGGCGTCGCGGTCCGTCGCTCAGTGCTGCGGCGGCAGCCGTGGTCCAGCGGAAGCCGCAGCCCGACGTCGGATGGCTGGGGTGATTTCGCGCCGCAACCAGCTGATGGCGTGGGCCTGGTCGAAGCGGCGGGCGCACAGGCCACAAGCCAGGGGCCGGGTGGGCTGCCGGTACCGAAAGTGAGTATGGCCGGCCGGGCACGTGCCCACCCACGGGGCGAGTTCGTTGGCGATCTCGCCGTCGTGGGTGCGCTTGCCGTCGTAGCCGAGGTCGAACGCCATTTTCTTCCAGCGTGGCCCGTGCCCGGCGCGCGGCCCGGCCAAGGCATGCGCAACCTCGTGCAACAAAATCTGGTGGACGTCGTCGTCGGCATAGCGGGAGGCGAGGTATCGCGAGACGGTGATGTGCTTCGAGCTGAAATTGCACAGGCCGGCCCGCTTCTTGGCGTTGTCGAAGCCGAAGGTCCAACCGGGGTCGAGGTGCATCGTGATGAGCGCATCGGCCCACCGGCGTACCTGGGTGAGATCGGCCATCAGGCTGCCAGCATTCCGGCGAGATGTGTCGTGTGGATCATGAGGGACCGATCACTACCTGAAAGAGCCGGTCGTCGCCGGCCGCCGGGGAACCCCGGCCATCCGTGTTATTACTCACAAACCACAGTGTGCCAGCAGGGCCTGACACCACGTCGCGCAATCGGCCATAGTCGTGCACAAACCACTCGGTGGGTGCGGCTGTGGAGGACGGGCCGGTGACGGGGATGCTCCACAGCCGTTGACCGCGCAGACTCGCCATGAAGATGGTGTCGTTCACGATGGCGATACCGCTCGGGCTGGCCTGGTCGGTTGGCCACTGCTGTTGGGGATCGATATACGCCGCGTCACCGGCTTGGCCTTCAACGTGCGGCCAGCCGTAGTTTGCGCCGGGAACGATGCGGTTCAGCTCGTCCCAGGTGTTCTGACCGAACTCGCTTGCCCAGAGCTGTCCGCGTGAGTCCCAGGCGAGCCCCTGCGGATTCCGGTGCCCGAACGAGTACACCAAGGTGTTGAAGGGGTTGTCGTCCGGCACGCCGCCGGTCGGTGTTAGGCGCAGAATCTTACCGCCGAGCGAATTGGGGTTCTGGGCGTTGGCGGTGTCTCCGGCATCCCCGGCGGTCGCGTAGAGCAGGCCATCCGGTCCGAAGGCGATGCGTCCACCGTTGTGATTGCCGGCCCGCGGGATCGAATCGAGCACGAGGGTGGGCGCCCCGAGGGTGTGGCTGCCCGGGCCGCCGGCCAGCGGCATCCGCTCGATGCGGTTGTCGATTGCGGTCGAGAAATAGGCATAGACCCAGCCGGCGCCGCCGGGTGCTGCTTCGTCGGCCAGAAAGGCCAGGCCGAGCAGCCCTCCCTCACCATTGGGCTCTGCTGCCTCGATCGTGCCCGCCTCGCGCAGGCTGCCGTCGGCAAGTAATTCGCGAACGCGGGTCGTGTCGCGTTCGCTGATGAGGGTGGCGCCGTCTGGCAGCCGCAGAATCGACCACGGAGCCTGAAGTCCCGAGGCGATCACGACAGGTTCCCCGACCGGATGCACCGGCGTCAGGTCTCCCGGCACGGTCCCGTTTCCGGTCGCGCTGGGTGCGGGTTGGGCCGGTGTCGACGTCATCGGTGTGGCGCGCGGAGCGTCCGCGCTGCACGCGGCCAGCGCCAGAACCAGCAGGGCGGCCGACGCGGTGGCAGCCGCGCGCCCAAATGCCTGAAAAGTCACCGTTCACCTCGCCTTCGTGGTGAACACAGCATGCCGTAGAACGCGCCCGACGGCCAGCACCCGGCCACGACGCACCATAACTCCTGCAATTTGCGGCGCCGATCGTCGGGGGCCGCGAGATTGCGCGGGTGGTTGACGTGCCGACATCGAATTGCAGGAGTTATGCGCGAAGGGGACTGGTCCCACGGGCCGCGATGTGCGACTCGACTACCGCAACGGCGAGCAGTGAACTGTCGAGTTCGTCGGCATCGGCGCCGTCTTTCTCGCGCAGAAACACGGCCGCGGTGAAGTCTGCAAGCGCACCTTCGAGGTTGCCCTGGTCGAAGTACACCTTGCCGCGGTGCTGCCGGGCATAGGCGGCTAGTCGGGTCCACTCGTGTACCTCAGAATCGAGGATGCAGTGGGTCAGTTCGCTCGCGGCCTCGTCGAGTTTGCCTTGAAACTGCAAAACCTGGGCGCGACGGATGCGGCTGGCCACCGCCTGTTCCCGGTTGCCGGTGAAGCGGGACTGGCGCAGCGCCTCATTCGCGATCTCCCAGGCTTCGTCGAGCCGACCGACCAGGCGCAGCAGTGCGACCTTTTCATTGAGGGCGGCCAGGCTGCGCAGGTTACCGAGTTCGACGAGCCGCTCGCCGGCGGCCAGCAGGTCGACTTTTTCGCGCAGCGTGATGGGATCGTAACCAATGATGAAACTCAGGGAGTGTTCCTGTAATGACGAAGGCGGCCGAGGCCGCGCGGGAGAGGAGTGGTATCCCCAGAGTACTGCCGCGACCGCGAAACCGGTCGCAGGCTAGTGCCCGATCTGAAAGACGGTGCGACCGGGCAGGGGCGACTGCGTGGAGGTCTCATCCGTCGCCACGAGTGAACCGGCCATGAACGCTTTCAGCTCCGCACCCTCGATCACCTTTGCTGGATGCGGTCCGTTCGCGAGCAGCCGAGGGATCCAGTTGAGGTCAATCGGGGTATGCGCTGCGACGAAGACGATGTTGCCGAAGCGGCGGCCCTTGAGCACCTGTGTCTCGGCAAATCCGATCACGTGCGAAAACACGGCCGAGAGGGTTGCGGCCTGGCCACGCGCGAACGCGAGGCCGGGGCCATCCGCGACGTTGACGGCGAGCACGCCGCGCGGCGACAGCAGGGGAGCGGCAAGAGCAAAGAATTCGCGACTTGTGACGTGTTTCGGGGTGCGCGCCCCCGAGAAGATGTCGACCACGACGAGGTCGACCGCGCCGTGCAGCCCGGCGGGCAGCTTGCCGAGCACCTCGCGGGCATCGCCGTGGCGCACACGCAGCTGGGCCCGTTTGTCCCACGGCAAAACCTGCCGCACGAGGTCGATCAGGTCGCTCTCGATCTCGACGACCTGCTGGCGGGAGCCCGGCCGGGTCGCCTCCACGTAGCGTGGCAGGGTCAGTGCACCCGCACCGAGGTGCACGGCGGTGATTGGCTCGTGCGGGTCGCCGAGCAGGTCGATCACGTGCCCGATGCGCTGGATGTACTCGAAGAACAACTCATCGGGGTGGTCGATGTTTACATGCGACTGAGGCGTGCCGTCGACGACGAGCTGAAAGCTGCCGGGGGTGAACCGATCCGGTTCAATTACCGCCGTGTGTCCGCTTAACTTCAAGACGACAGACGGATGCTCGTCCGTTGCCTCACCCTTACGCCCAGTACTCATAGTTCCAGTCTGCGCCCTCGCTGCGCGCGATCTGCGCTTACCGTCCGTTCCGAGAGCGTACAAAGTACCGCTTTGCGGTTGCCAAGCGGATACTTCTTGCGCTGTGGTGAGTAGTGCGACGGGTTATACCTGAGAATTTGCACATTCGCAAGATTGGGGTGGACATGTCGCAACAGGGGGCATATAGTTGATCCTTGCGCTCCCAGACAAACTATGCCTTCATATTGCGGTCGGCTTTGCGTGTTCAAGCCACCTTGAGGCACACCTCTTACGAGGGTCTGCGGAGTCATCACCAATAACAGTAACTAGACCTGACGGGGTCCACGGAGGTTATTTCCTTGGCTGCTGCGCGCAACGCAACCACCAATTCACCCAAGAACGGCCGCTCAGCTGAGCGTCTGTCGTTCGCAAAGATCAGCGACCACTTGAACGTTCCGGATCTGCTTGCTTTGCAGACCGAGAGCTTCGACTGGCTCGTCGGCAACGACATCTGGAAGGCTCGCGTCGCCGAGGCCCAGAAAGCCGGACGCCAGGACCTGCCGAATCGCACCGGGCTCGATGAGATCTTCGAGGAGATCTCTCCCATCGAAGACCTCGGCGAAACGATGCAGCTGTCGTTCACCAACCCGGAGCTCGAGCCGGAGAAGTACACCATCGATGAGTGCAAGGAAAAGGGTAAGACCTACTCCGCACCCCTCTACGTGAACGCTGAGTTCATGAACCACCTCACCGGTGAGATCAAGACTCAGACCGTGTTCATGGGCGACTTCCCGTTGATGACCCCCAAGGGTACCTTCGTGATCAACGGCACCGAGCGTGTCGTCGTGTCGCAGCTGGTGCGCTCCCCGGGAGTGTATTTCAACCGCGAGCAGGAGAAAACGTCTGACAAGGACATTTACTCCGCCCGTGTCATTCCGAGCCGTGGTGCCTGGCTTGAATTCGAGATCGACAAGCGCGACCAGGTTGGCGTGCGCATCGACCGCAAGCGCAAGCAGTCCGTGACCGTGTTCTTGAAAGCTCTCGGCCTCACTTCCGAGGAGATCCTCGAAGAGTTCAAGGGCTACGCGTCCATCGAGCTCACCCTCGAGAAGGACAACATCCTCACCAAGGAAGAAGCCCTCAAGGACATCTACCGCAAGCTTCGTCCCGGCGAGCAGGTTGCCGCCGAGGCTGCGCGTGCGCTGCTCGACAACTTCTTCTTCAACTCCAAGCGCTACGACCTGGCCAAGGTTGGTCGTTACAAGATCAACCGCAAGCTCGGCCTCGAAGCCCCGCTGAGTGACTCCGTACTGACGCTCCAGGACATCCTGGCCACGATCAAGTACCTCGTCGCCCTGCACGACAACCAGACCACCCTTCCGGGCCTGCGCGACGGCAAGATGACCGACATCAACATCGACATCGACGACATCGACCACTTTGGTAACCGTCGGATCCGTGCCGTTGGCGAGCTCATCCAGAACCAGGTGCGCACCGGCCTGTCCCGGATGGAGCGCGTTGTTCGCGAGCGGATGACCACGCAGGACATCGAAGCGATCACCCCGCAGACCCTGATCAACGTGCGCCCCGTCGTCGCCGCGATCAAGGAGTTCTTCGGTACGTCGCAGCTCTCGCAGTTCATGGACCAGAACAACCCACTCGCAGGCCTCACGCATAAGCGTCGCCTCAGCGCGCTGGGCCCGGGTGGTCTGTCCCGTGACCGCGCCGGCGTCGAAGTGCGAGACGTTCACCCCTCGCACTACGGCCGCATGTGCCCCATTGAGACCCCGGAAGGCCCGAACATCGGCCTGATCGGTTCGCTCGCCTCGTTCGCGCAGATCAATGCGTTTGGCTTCATCGAGACGCCGTACCGTCGTGTGCTCAATAACAAGGTCACCGAGACGATCGACTACCTCACCGCGAGCGAAGAGGACGACTTCATCGTCGCCCAGGCCAACGCGCCGCTCACGAAGGACTCGCACTTTGCCGAGGCCCGCGTGCTTGCTCGTAAGAAGGGTGGCGAGGTCGACCTCGTTCCCGCTGAAGACATCGGCTACATGGATGTCTCGCCGCGCCAGATGGTGTCGGTCGCGACCAGCCTCATCCCGTTTCTCGAGCACGACGATGCAAACCGCGCGCTCATGGGTGCCAACATGCAGCGTCAGGCGGTACCGCTGCTCCTTTCCGACAGCCCGCTCGTCGGAACCGGCATGGAGGTCTACACGGCCATCGACGCCGGCGACGTGCTCACCGCAGCCAAGCCCGGTGTGGTCTCCGAGGTGTCGGCCGACGTCGTCACCATTCAGCTCGATGAGGGCGGCACGCAGGACTACTACCTGCGCAAGTTCAGCCGCTCCAACCAGGGCACGAGCTTCAACCACCGCGTGATCGTCAACGCCGGTGAGCGCATCGAAGCCGGCGAGGTCATCGCCGACGGACCCGCCACCGACCAGGGCGAGCTTGCCCTCGGAAAAAACCTGCTCGTGGCATTCATGCCGTGGGAAGGCTACAACTTCGAGGACGCGATCATCCTGAGCCAGAACCTGGTGAAAGACGACACCCTCTCCTCGATTCACATCGAAGAGTACGAAGTGGATGCCCGCGACACCAAGCTGGGTAAGGAAGAGATCACTCGCGACCTTCCCAACGTGTCTCCGGACTTCCTCGCCGACCTCGACGAGCGTGGCATCATTCGCATCGGAGCCGAGGTTCGCCCCGGCGACATCCTCGTCGGCAAGGTCACGCCCAAGGGCGAGACCGAGCTCTCTGCCGAGGAGCGTCTGCTGCGCGCCATCTTCAACGAGAAGAGTCGCGAAGTTCGCGACACGAGCTTGAAGGTTCCCCACGGTGAGCGCGGCACCATCATCGGTGTCAAGGTGTTCGACTCGCAGGACGGCGACGACGAGCTCGGCTCGGGCGTCAACCAGCGCGTGGTCGTGTTCATCGCCCAGAAGCGCAAGATCACTGAGGGTGACAAGCTCGCCGGCCGTCACGGCAACAAGGGTGTCATCTCCCGCATTCTGCCGATCGAGGACATGCCGTTCCTCGCCGACGGAACCCCGGTCGACATCATCCTCAACCCGCTCGGCATCCCCGGTCGCATGAACTTCGGCCAGGTGCTCGAAACACACCTCGGCTGGATTGCGAAGCAGGGCTGGAACGTCGAGGGTAAGCCGAAATGGGCTGCTCGTCTTCCGGAGCACGCCTTCAGTGCCGCCCCCGGCACGAAGGTCGCCACCCCGGTATTCGACGGTGCGCTCGAGATCGAGATCGAGGGTCTTCTGGACTCCACGACTCTGACCCGCGACGGCGAACGCCTCATCGGTTCCACCGGAAAGACCCAGCTCTTCGACGGCCGCTCCGGCGAGCCGTTCCCGATGCCGGTGTCCGTTGGATACATGTACATCCTGAAGCTCCACCACCTCGTCGACGACAAGATCCACGCTCGTTCGACCGGCCCGTACTCCATGATCACGCAGCAGCCGCTGGGTGGTAAGGCGCAGTTCGGTGGACAGCGTTTCGGTGAGATGGAGGTGTGGGCGCTCGAAGCATACGGAGCCGCTTACGCCCTGCAGGAACTCCTGACCATCAAATCTGACGATATCCTCGGCCGCGTCAAGGTGTACGAAGCCATCGTCAAGGGTGAGAACATCCAGGAACCCGGTATTCCCGAGAGCTTCAAGGTTCTTATCAAGGAAATGCAGTCGCTGTGCTTGAACGTCGAGGTGCTCTCGGCCGATGGCACCGCAGTCAGCCTGCGCGACACGGACGACGAGGTGTTCCGTGCTGCGGAAGAGCTCGGCATCAACATTTCCACCCGGTTTGAGTCGTCGTCCATCGACGACATCTAAGCCCGGACCAAAGAAACTTCGAAAACTTTCCAAGGAGAGAAATTGCTCGACGTAACAACATTTGACGAGCTTCGTATTGGCCTGGCTACCGCTGACGACATCCGTCGTTGGTCGCACGGTGAGGTCAAGAAGCCCGAAACCATCAACTACCGCACGCTCAAGCCGGAAAAAGACGGCTTGTTCGGTGAACAGATCTTCGGACCCTCACGGGACTGGGAATGCTCGTGCGGCAAGTACAAGCGTGTTCGCTTCAAAGGCATCGTCTGCGAGCGTTGCGGTGTAGAGGTCACGAAGTCGTCGGTGCGCCGTGAGCGCATGGGCCACATCGAACTTGCTGCCCCGGTCACGCACATCTGGTACTTCAAGGGTGTGCCCTCGCGTCTCGGTTACCTGCTGGACATGGCTCCGAAGGACCTCGAAAAGGTCATCTACTTCGCCGCATACATGGTCATCACGGTTGACGAAGACGGTCGCCACCAGGACATGCCTGGCCTCGAGAACGAGCTGCGTCTCGAACTCAAGACCATTGAGTCCAGCCGCGACTCGCGCATCGCTGATCGCCTGCAGCGCCTCGAAACCGACCTCGCAGCACTGGAGGCCGAAGGCGCCAAGAGCGACCAGAAGAAGCGCACGAAAGACGCCGCCGAAAAGGAAATGGGCCAGGTTCGCAAGTCCCTGGACGAGCAGATCGCTCACCTCGAACGCGTGTGGGAAGATTTCCGCACCCTCAAGGTCGGCGACCTGAAGCCGGAAGATTCCGTCTTCCACGAGCTCCAGGACCGTTTCGGCATGTACTTCGAGGCCTACATGGGCGCCGAAGCCATCAAGAAGCGTCTTGAGGCCTTCGACCTGGTCACCGAGAGCGAAAACCTGCACCTGCAGATCGCCGAGGGCAAGGGTCAGAAGAAGATCCGTGCCATCAAGCGTTTGCGCGTGGTGAACGCGTTCATCATGACCGGCAACTCGCCGGCCGGAATGGTGCTCGACGTCGTACCCGTGCTCCCGCCGGAACTGCGCCCGATGGTGCAGCTCGACGGTGGCCGTTTCGCCACAAGCGACCTGAACGACCTCTACCGTCGTGTGATCAACCGCAACAACCGCCTGCGTCGTCTGCTTGACCTCGGTGCTCCCGAGATCATCGTGAACAACGAAAAGCGGATGCTGCAGGAAGCCGTCGACGCACTGTTCGACAACGGTCGTCGCGGTCGCCCGGTCACCGGTACCGGTAACCGCGCCTTGAAGTCCCTGAGCGACATGCTCAAGGGAAAGCAGGGTCGGTTCCGTCAGAACCTGCTCGGCAAGCGCGTGGACTACTCGGGCCGTTCGGTCATCGTGGTCGGCCCGCAGCTCAAGCTGCACCAGTGTGGTCTGCCCAAGCAGATGGCACTCGAGCTGTTCAAGCCGTTCGTGATCAAGCGCCTGATCGATCTGAGCCACGCTCAGAACATCAAGGCCGCCAAGCGCATGGTCGAGAGGAGCCGCCCGCAGGTCTGGGACGTGCTCGAGGAGATCATCCGCGAGCGCCCTGTCATGCTCAACCGTGCACCCACCCTGCACCGCCTGGGTATCCAGGCCTTCGAGCCTCAGCTCGTTGAAGGTAAGGCAATCCAGCTGCACCCGCTCGTCTGCGCGGCGTTCAACGCCGACTTCGACGGTGACCAGATGGCTGTCCACCTTCCGCTTTCTGTTGAGGCCCAGGCCGAGGCACGCATCCTGATGCTCGCCTCGAACAACATTCTCAAGCCCTCTGACGGCCGCCCGGTGACCCTGCCCACCCAGGACATGATCATCGGTCTGCACCACCTCACCACGATGAAGGAAGGTGTGGTCGGAGAAGGCCGCGCATTCTCCACCGTGTCAGAGGCCATCCTCGCGTTCGACCAGAAGACGCTCGACCTGAACGCCAAGGTGCGCATCCGCTTGACCGACAAGTTCTTCACCGAGGGCACCCAGCCCGAGGGCGTCGAACTGGTCAACGGCCAGGCTGCCGGCACCGTTCTGGTCACCACGAGCCTTGGTCGCGCCATCTTCAACGAGGCGCTTCCGGCTGACTACCCGTACTTCGAAGACGTTGCCAACAAGGTCACCATGTCGACCATTGTCAACGACCTCGCGGAGCGGTACGTCAAGGTGGAGGTCGCTGCAACCCTCGACCGGATCAAGGATGCCGGTTTCTACTGGGCAACCCGTTCCGGCGTGACCGTTGCGCTCAGCGACATCCTGACGCCTCCAAACAAGAAGGAGATCGTCGCCGGCTACGAGAAGCAGGCCGCCAAGGTTCAGGCACAGTTCGAGAAGGGTCTCACGACCGACCTCGAGCGTCGCCAGGAGCTTATCCAGATCTGGACCCGTGCCACGGAAGACGTCGCCGCAGCAATGCAGGCGAACTTCCCGGCCGACAACACCATCAACCGCATGGTCACCTCTGGTGCTCGTGGTAACTGGCTGCAGGTGCGAAACATCGCCGGCATGCGAGGCCTCGTGAACAACCCGAAGGGTGAGATCATCCCTCGCCCGATCATCTCGAGCTACCGCGAAGGCCTGTCCGTCGCCGAGTACTTCATTGCTACTCACGGTGCTCGTAAGGGACTGGCCGACACGGCTCTGCGTACCGCCGACTCGGGATACCTCACCCGCCGTCTCGTGGACGTCTCGCAGGATGTCATCATCCGCGAAGACGACTGCGGCACGACGAAGGGTCTCGAACTGCCCATCGCCGGAACCGATGCAACGACCGGTGCGCTCCTGCGCGACGAAGACGGCGGCCTTCTGGTCGACTTCAACGTCGAGAACGCGGTCTACGCCCGCAGCCTGGCCGCAGCCGCGGTCAACGCTGCCGGTGAGGTCATCGCCGACGCCGGAGACGACGTCGGAGACGTGCTTATCGCCAAGCTCATTGCCGGTGGTGTCGAAACCATCAAGGTGCGCTCGGTACTCACCTGTGAGTCGGCCGTCGGTGTGTGTGCGGTCTGCTACGGCCGTTCGCTCGCCACGGGTCAGCTTGTCGACATCGGTGAGGCCGTCGGTATCATCGCCGCGCAGTCCATCGGTGAGCCCGGCACCCAGCTGACCATGCGTACCTTCCACACGGGTGGGTCGGCATCCGCTGACGACATCACCCAGGGTCTGCCGCGTGTCCAGGAGCTGTTCGAGGCGCGTACCCCCAAGGGTGCGTCACCCATCGTCGACTCCGCCGGACGCATTACGATCGAGGATTCGGACAAGGGCCGCAAGGTCATCCTGACCCCCGACAATGGCGACGAAGCAATCGCCTACCCGGTGCTGAAGCGTTCGACCCTCCTGGTCGAGGACGGTCAGCACGTCGACCTCGGACAGCAGATCATCATCGGCGCCGTCGACCCGAAGGAAGTTCTTCGCGTCAAGGGTGTTCGCGCGGTGCAGAAGCACCTCGTCTCCGGTGTGCAGGAGGTCTACCGTTCGCAGGGCGTACCGATTCACGACAAGCACATTGAGGTCATCGTTCGCCAGATGCTTCGCAAGGTGACCGTCGTTGAACACGGAGACACCGGGCTGCTTCCGGGCGAGCTCGTTGACCGGTTGAAGTACAACGACCTCAACCGCACCGCGCTCACCGAAGGCAAGAAGACGGCATCCGCTCGCCAGGAGGTCATGGGTATCACCAAGGCATCGCTGGCGACCGAGTCCTGGCTGTCGGCCGCTTCCTTCCAGGAGACCACCCGGGTTCTGACCCAGGCGGCCATGGAAGGCAAGAGCGACCCGCTGATGGGCCTCAAGGAGAACGTCATCATCGGTAAGTTGATCCCGGCCGGCACCGGCCTTCCCCGCTACCGCGACGTTAGCGTCGAGGCAACGGAGGAAGCCAAGGCTGAGCGTTACCCGAACCGCATCTTCACCGAAGATGCCACGTTCAATGAGGGTGACCTGAGCTTCGTCGACTTCGACAGCTTCTCGTCGGACGACCTGAGTCCGGGTACGTACAACTAGCAACTCGAATAACTGATCGGCAGCATTACACGGATGGCCCCTGCTTCGGCAGGGGCCATCCGTCGTTTAAGTGACCTTCGACGGGCTGGTGAGCGGATGCCGCAGACCCGCCCCCGCGCCGCCCCGGGCCGCCCGGGCCCCGTCCGCAAAAGGGACGGTCGGGGAGAGGGCGAGGGGGACGTATACTCGAGTTTTAGAGTACATGTAACCAGTTCGGGGGAGAACCGCGTGGCAACCCTGACCGAGATTCTAATCCTGCACGGTCTGCTTCCGATCGAAGCTCTCGACACCCTGTTAGCGGGGGATCCAGCCGATGAAGGCGCTGTTCGGCGGCTTGTCGACAGCGGAGTGATCACCGAGCTGCAGTTCGCGAAGGCGCGAGCGGCCCAGGCCAACCTCCCATTTGTCGAACTGCTCGAGTATGCGGTCGAGGCGAGTGCCCTCGCCCTCGTGTCGCCGCTGGTTTGTCGTCGACACGAAGTGCTGCCGATCGGAATTGAGGGCGGGCGGCTCGTGCTCGCAATGGTGGATCCCGGTAACGTGTTCGCGCTCGACGATGTCGGTGAAGCCGCTCGAATGCGGGTGTCTCCGATGGTGGCCGAACGCAGCGACCTGCTCGCGGCAATCGCGCGCTTTCATCGCGCCGATGACGAACTCAGTAACCTCACCACTGCACTCGAGGAGGAGAACGATTCGAGTAAGTCGGCGTCTGAGGCGTCCGATGAGGCGAGCGACGATGCCGCACCCATTGTGCGCTTCGTCAATTTGCTGGTGAGCCAGGCCATTCAGGACAAGGCCAGCGATATTCACATCGAACCCGGTGAAGCCAGCCTGCGGGTGCGATACCGCATCGACGGTGTTCTGCACGAGATGCCGAGCGCACCGAAGAGCATTCAGAACGGCGTCATCAGCCGCTTGAAAATCATGGCAGATATCGACATCGCTGAGCGCCGCAAACCGCAGGACGGCCGGATGTCGGTCAGTCACGGTGGCCGCAAGATCGACCTGCGCGTGGCCACCCTGCCGACGGTCTGGGGCGAGAAGGTCGTCATGCGTATCCTCGATAATTCGACCACGAGCATGGACCTGCGCGACCTCTCCCTGCTCGACCACAACTTTGACGCCTTCAAGACGGCGTACTCGAAGCCGTACGGAATGATCCTGGTGACCGGGCCCACCGGGTCTGGCAAGTCGACGACCCTGTACACGACCCTGTATTCGGTGGCTCGCCCGGAGATCAACGTGATCACCGTCGAAGATCCGGTGGAGTACCGCATGGCCGGCATCAACCAGGTGCAGGTGAACCCGAAGGCGGGACTCACCTTCGCGAGTGCCCTGCGCAGCATTCTGCGGTGCGATCCCGATGTCGTTCTGCTCGGCGAGATTCGCGACCACGAGACCGCCCAGATCGCTATCGAGGCAGCGCTCACCGGCCACCTCGTGCTCTCCACCCTGCACACCAACAATGCGCCGAGCGCGATCACGCGCCTCACCGAAATGGGAATCGAACCCTTTCTGGTGGGCAGCGCGCTCGACTGCGTCGTCGCCCAGCGCCTGGCCCGCCGCCTGTGCGAACGCTGCAAACTTCCGGACCTGCGGAGCCGGGAGCAGCTTGCACACCTGCGATTTCCGCTCGAGCCGGGGTTGGCGCTGCCCGTCATCTACCAAGCGAACGGATGCGCCAGCTGCTCCAATACCGGCTATCGCGGGCGGCTTGCCGTGCACGAGGTGATGACGGTAACCGAAGAGATCGAACGGCTGTGCGTGGCGCGTGCGTCGAGCGCTGAGATCGCGCACACCGCCCAGGAGCAGGGAATGGTCAGCCTCCGGGACGATGGCTGGGCCAAAGTCGGGCTCGGGTTTACCTCGGTGGACGAAATTCTGCGAGTGGTCGCTTAGGTCGAAAGGACAGTCACGATGAGTCAGGAAATTTACGAGATTCCGGTCACGCTGCCGGGCGTCGCTGCGAAAAGCTGGCCGCTCGACGACCCCGATCTCGACGTCGGGCCGGACCCCGCGCTGGTCGCGGCGCTGCGCGAGGTCGTCGTTCAGAGCGCCTCCGACCTACACGTGACGGTGGGTGCGCCGCCGTGCATCCGCCTCGACGGCGGGCTGCGGCCGATTGCGGGAGCCGCGGTGTGGAAGCGTGACAAAGTCGCCACGGCGTTGTTCAGCCTGCTGACCACCGAACAGCGGCGCCAGTTCGCAGAGGAACTCGAGCTCGACTTCGCCTACACGACCGCGGGAGCCCGGTTTCGGGTGAATTACTTTCAGCAACGGGGAAGCGTGGGCGGCGCGTTTCGCCTGATTCCGGGGGAGATCAAACAGCTCAGCGAGCTCGGTGTGCCCGATGCGGTGGGCCAGTTCGCCCAGCTGGCCCGAGGCCTGGTGCTCGTGACCGGTCCCACCGGATCGGGCAAATCAACGACCCTGGCCGCGCTCATCGACCTGGTCAACCGCACCCGTGCCGACCATATCGTCACGGTGGAAGACCCGATCGAGTTTCTGCACCAGCACCAAAAATCCCTGATCAACCAGCGTGAGGTCGGCCACGACACGCACAGTTTCGCATCCGCTCTCAAACACGTGCTGCGGCAGGACCCCGACGTGATTCTTATCGGCGAGCTGCGCGACCTCGAGACGGTCTCGGTGGCCTTGACCGCAGCCGAGACGGGTCACCTGGTGTTCGCGACCCTGCACACCCAAGACGCCGCTCAGACCATCGACCGGGTCATCGACGTGTTTCCTCCGTACCAGCAGGGGCAGGTGCGGGCCCAGCTGGCTGCGACCCTGCAGGGCGTCGTCTGCCAGACCCTGGTGAAGAAGGTCGGCGGTGGCCGGGTCGTCGCGACCGAAATTCTCATCGTCACGCCGGCCGTCGCCAACCTCATTCGCGAGGGCAAGACCTACCAGATCGCCTCAGCCATGCAGGCCGGACGAGCCCTGGGTATGCACACTATGGACCAGCACCTCGCCGATCTCGTCAACACCGGGTCGATCACCCGCAAGGCTGCTGAAGACAAAGCGCAGGACCAGGAAAGCCTCGCCCAACTGATTCGCAAATCGGACAGCAGCGACCTCGCCGCCGGGCCGTCGGGGTTTGACGGCATCGACTTTGGCGACTCGTACTCCAACCGGGAACAGCAATGACCGCCAGTGGTGTTTTCGCGTACAAGGGCCGCACCGCGGTCGGCAAAATCGTCACCGGTCGACTGGATGCCGCCTCCGAGAACGCCGCAATGCAGCGCCTGCGCGGCATGGGGCTCGCGCCGATCTCGGTGGCCGAGGTCAACGTGGGTACCGGGCTGAAACGAGAAGTGCGCATACCCGGTTTCAGCAAGGGCATCGGGCTGAAGGACCTCGCCGTCATGAGCCGACAGATGGCGACCATGACCAGTGCCGGTCTGTCCCTGCTGCGTACCCTGAACATCCTTTCGGAGCAGACCGAGAACCCTCAACTTGCCCGCGTTCTGGCGACCATTCGTTCCGAGGTGGAGACCGGGTCGTCGCTTTCCGAGGCGATGACGAAACATGCCACGGTGTTTCCCCCAATCATGATCAACCTCGTGCGGGCCGGGGAGACCGGCGGTTTTCTTGAAAGCTCACTCACCTCGGTGGCCGCCAACTTCGAGTCGGAGGTGAAGCTGCGCGACACGATCAAATCGGCGCTCGCCTATCCGGTCGTGGTGCTCATCATGGCCGTGCTTGCCGTAATCGGCATGCTGATCTTCATCGTGCCGGTGTTCGAGAAGATGTTCGCGGGCCTCGGCGGGGAGTTGCCGCTGCCGACCCAGTTTCTCGTGGTGCTGTCGAAAATGATGGTCTGGCTGGGGCCGCTGCTGCTCGTGCTCGGCGCCGCCTTTGCGTTCTGGTGGCGCACCAACAAGAACACCGAAGCGGTTCGTCGCCGGGTCGACCCGTTCAAGCTCAAGTTGCCGGTGTTCGGGCCCTTGCTCATGAAGCTCGCCATTGCGCGGTTCAGCCGAAACTTCTCGACCATGATCGCCGCCGGCGTACCCATCTTGCAGTCGCTGGCCATTGTCGGCGAGACGAGCGGAAACTGGGTGATTGAATCCGCGCTGCGCAAGGTGGCCGAGTCGGTGCGCCAAGGCGGGTCGATCGCCGGGCCGCTGGCGCAGGCGCCGATCTTTCCCCCTATGGTCGTGCAGATGATCGCCGTCGGCGAAGACGCGGGCGCCCTCGAGCAGATGCTCGCCAAGGTTGCTGACTTCTACGACCAGGAGGTGCAGGCCACCACCGAGCAGCTCACGGCACTCATCGAGCCGCTGATGATCGCGTTCATCGGAGTGGTGATCGGCGGCATGATCGTCGCCCTCTATCTGCCCATGTTCAGCATCTTTGAATACGTGAAATAGCCGGTCTGAGATTGCTGGCATAAGTTTTCGAGATACCCCCCAATTAAGGGTGGAAAACCGTAAGATCAGAGCAAGTGAGAATGTCACATTTCCCATATTCCCACTTTTCCCAGCCCGCAGCAGTTCCACAGCATAAGGAAACCACGCTCATGATCCGACCCCTGATCCACCGCACCCTGCACGCACTCTCCCGCACCCGCACGGCGATTCGAGAGCGGCAACAGGGCTTCACCCTCATCGAGCTGCTCGTAGTCGTGCTCATCATCGGCGTGCTCGCCGCCGTGGCGATTCCGATCTTCCTCAGCCAGCAGGAGGGCGCCAAGGACAGCGCCGTCAAGGCCCAGATCACCCAGGCGAAGACCGCCGTTGTCGCCGAGATTGTCACCAAGGGATACCCTGCGAGCCTCGATGCCGCGAGCGCGTACACCAAGAGCAAAGACGTCACCGTGGTGCTGACCGGGTCAGCCACCGCCTTCTGCATCAAGGGAACATTCAAGGATTCCGATCACTCCTTCGCCATCGATGACAACGGCGCCGCACTCGAAGGCACCTGTAGCGCCGCCTTCCTCGCGGGTCCGTAACCGCGCTGTCGTTACCCATTGGTGAAAGGGGGAACCATGCCCACGCCGCTGAAACGCAACCCGAAACCGTGCAACGAGGGTGGATTCGGAGTGGTCGAAATCGTCGTGGGCATGTTCCTCATCGGACTCTTAGCCGTCGCCTTTCTACCGATTCTCGTGCAGAGTGTGCGCGTCTCCGACACGAACGTGACCATCGCCGAGGCGACCCAGGTTGTTGCCCAGCAACTGGAGCGGGTCGGGGCGGCCGGGTCGAGCTGCTCAGCGGTCAAGGCCGTCACCGCGAGCGTTCCGGCGGCGGTGGAAACGAAACGTGGTTTCCTGCAACCGCACTTGAGGCTCAACCTGCCGTCCACCGACGTCTGCGCCGAGCCTTACCTACGCGTCGTGCAGATGAGGGTGTGGGCATCGGCCGTCGGGTCGAACGACGAACTGGCTGCCGCGGAAACCCTCATTCTGTTGGATGCGCCATGACTTGCTGCGCGACGTCAGCTTCGCGCCCCCTGGACTCGGGATACACCTTGATCGAACTTCTTGTCTACGTGAGTTTTACCGTGGTGGTACTCACGATCATCGGTGGCATGCTGATCAGCTCGGTGGGAACAGAACGGGACGTGCGCAGCACGACCGAGGCGACCAACCTCGGACAGCTGATCAGTCGCTCGGTGCAGGTCGGGGTGCGTAACGCGTCGCAGGTCTCGCTGCAGAGCATCGACGACACCCAGTTTCTGGTGGCGCGAACCGCGGGCGGCGCCACCCCCGTGGTCTGGTCGTGCCAGGCATGGTTCTACACGCCGATTGACGGCGGCTCGCTGTACACGAAGCGCACTTCACCGGCGAGTCTCATCACCGCACCCGTTTCTGGTGATCTGGGTAGCTGGATCAAGTTGGGCGACGGCGTCAGCACGACCGGTGCATCGGTCTTCGGCGGGGTAAACGACCGCATCACCGTAGCCCTCACCCTCGACGCCGGCGCGCAAAAACCCGTGGTCGTCAACACGACGGTGACGCCGCGCACACTCGCAACGATTGGTGAACCATGCTTGTGAAACGCGACGGTGCCAGCGGTGAGGACGGCAGCGCACTCATGGCCGTCATCGGCGTCATGGGGGTGATGATCGTCATCACCCTCACCCTGACCACGGCCACGCTGTACTCCCTTGATTTCACGCGCAGCACTCGTGCCTCGGTGCAATCGGTGGCGGCCGCCGAAAGCGGTGTCAGCGCGGCCGAGCTTAGTTTGACCCAAGGCACCTGCCTGCCAAGCTACTCGCGATCCTCACCGCAATTCACAGCCGAGGTGGCATATTCCCTGAGCTCGACCGACAACGTCTGGGTGGCGGGCTGCCCCGCTGCCGGCGTCGCGGCTGTGCGCTTGCGCGTTGAGTCGACCGGCAGCTCGTTGACCGGGGCGGCGTCGGATAGAGCCCGGGTCGAGGCGATCTTCGAGTACGAGTCAGCCGTGCCCCCGGGCGTGCAGCCAAGCGGCGCGGCCATGTACCTCTATGGCGGGGTCGTGTTCATGAACAATGCCGACCTGCTCGTGGCCGAGTCAGGTCGGGCAGCCATCCAGGTAAAGAACGGAAACGTATCGTGCTCCAATAACACGGTGATCGAGGGTGATGTAGTCGTTTCGGCCGGCAGCCTCAATATCGGCGGATGCTCCATCGAGGGTAACGCGTGGGCCACCGGCGCCGCGACACTCGGCGCCGTAACGGGCAACCTCACCGCGGCGAGCGTGAACCTGACGGCGGCCCAACGGGCCAGCAGGATCGGCGGCGTCTACACGCGCTATACCGTCGGAACACCGATTCCCACGGTGCCGCCCTGGGTCGATCTCAATTACACACCGGGCGACTGGATCGACGCCAGCGGAGTGCCCTATAAGGTTTCGTCAATCGGTGCTAGCTGCACCATCGACGCGAGCACTCTGGCTGCGACCGCGAACGGTGGCAAACCGGTCATTATCAACGCTCTGGCTGCGTGTGCCTCCGGTGTCACGGCCGTCGGCACGGTAAAGCTCACCTCCGATGTCGTGATATTCGCCAATAAATTCACCTTCGTCAACAACGTGCATTTTCAGTCCTCGTCGACGTCTCGACACAAAGTCTGGTTCATCACGCCCGACCTGGTGGCCGACAGTCTGCCCACCTGCGGCGCGTCGCAGGGCGACTTCTTGATGAAGAACAGTTTCACGGTAGCGCCCACACTCGACGCCATGACCTACACACCCTGCCGGTTCAACGCCATGAATAATTTCGAGTGGCGCGGCCAGCTCTATGCGAACGGGGCCAACGACTTCAAGAACAACACCCGGTTCGAATCTGCGCCGCTCGGCCTGCCGGGAATCGACCTCGACACGGGCACGGTGACCGTCGGCGGCTCGGCTGGCACCGTTCCCCGGCTGGGAAACATGACGTCAATGAGGGACCTGAGTGATGGATAGAACACCATGACGCGCCACGTCGTCGGCATCGACATTGGGCGGGCTTCGCTGCGGGCGGTCGAACTGGCCGATGCTGATCGGGAGCAGCCGACCATTGTGCGATTCCATGAGGAGGCGTTGCCCGACGGCGCCGTGGGACGCGGCGAGGTACTCGAGCCCAACACGGTCGCCTCGCAGCTGAAACGGTTGTGGGCGGGTGGCAAATTCACCAGCAAGAATGTCGTCATCGGCATGGGAAACCATCGGGTGGTTGCTCGAGATCTGACCGTTCCGGCGCAGTCGATTCGCGGCATCCGTGAGTCGTTGCCGTTTCAGGTGCAGGATCTGCTTTCCGTTCCGGTGTCTGAGGCCCTGCTGGACTTTTACCCGATCAAGGCCGTTCCCGGCGATGGCCCGTCGGGGCCGCAGCTCAACGGACTGCTGATCGCCGCGGTCAAGGAAGTGGTTTTGCGAAACGTTCGGGCGGTGCAGTTGGCCGGGCTCAACCCGGTCGCGGTCGATTTGATTCCGTTCGCCCTCAGCCGTGCCATTCGTCGGGGCCGCCCCGCCGACGATGTGGTTGCGCAGATCGACGTCGGAGCCGGTACCACCAGCATCGTGATCACCGCGTGCGGAGTGCCCCAGTTCGTGCGGCTCATTCCAGCCGGCGGTGACGACCTCACCCAGGCGCTCACAGCGCGGCTCGACCTGCCCGTCGATCAAGCGGAGGCCCTTAAACGCGCCTCCAGCATCGGCTCAAGTGGGTCGCTCCCGGGCAGGTCAGCGGATGCCGCCGAGCCGCCCGATATCGCGGCGACTGCCGCGCTCGTCATTCACGAGGGCGTGAGTGAACTGCTCGCCAGCCTGCGTAACACCGTGAACTACTTCATCCACACCCGGAGCGACCTGCCCGTGACCCGTATCGTTCTCACCGGGGGTGGAGCACGGCTGGGCGGGTTTGCCGCGCAACTCGCCGAACTCACCCGATTGCCGGTCGCACCGCCGAACCCGACCGGTGGCCTCGCCGTTGGTCGGGGAGTCGACGCCGAGCGGCTGGCGAATTCGGGCGGCGACTATCTCGTCGCGCTCGGTCTCGCATTGGGACGTACGTCATGAGCGCCCAGAACACCGATCACGACCCGGTCATCGGCGGTGACCCCCGGGTTGACCTGCTGCCGCCCGAAATCACGGCGGAACACAAAGGGCGCCGGCTGCGGCGAGGCCTTGCCGTCGCGGTCGTCGCGGTCATGCTCGTCACGGGCGCCGGCATCGCGGCCGCTACCTGGGAAGCCGAGCGCAGCCAGGCCAGCCTCGCCGTCGTGCAGGCACGCACGACCGAACTTTTGGCGGCGCAGGGCGAGTACATCGAGGTGCGTCGGGCGCAGGAGGAAGTCGACGTGACGGTCGAGGCCCGTCGGCTGGCGGCATCCGTTGACGTCGACTGGAATGCCTACCTTCAGCAGATTCGCGTTCGCCTGCCCGGTGACGTCGTGATCGGCGCCGTGGTTCTCGATGCGGGTTCGCCGTGGGTGCCGTACGTGCAGGCGACCGTGCCGCTTCAGCCGATCCGGGTGGCGACGATCAGCCTCACCCTGACCAGTCCGACCCTGCCCAGTGTTCCCGTTTGGCTCGAGGCGATGGCGACCCTGCCCGGATACGCCGACAGCGCCCCGACCCGGGTGACGATGCTCGACTCCGGTGCGTATGAGGTCAGTCTCACCCTGCACGTCAACGCCGAGGCGTTCTCCAACCGATTCGCAGAAGCGGAGGTCAGCCAGTGACGACGACGAAGTGGTGGCTGGTCGGGGCGATGCTCATCATCGCGCTCGTCGTGCTGGCCGGGTTCACCCTCGGGATATCGCCCAAGCTGGAAGAGGTGAGCGCCACCCGCGCGACCCGAACCGCAGCCCTCGCCCAGAACGAGGTCTACGAGCTGCAGCTCGCGGCCCTGCAGCGTCAATTCGACGGCCTGGAAACAGTGCAGGACGAACTTGCGGTATTGCGGGCAGCAATCCCGGAGGGCGCGGCCCTTCCCGCTTTTATCGGCCAGCTCGATGCTATCGCCGGTCGCACGTCGGTCACTGTGACTGAGTTCTCGTCGGCCGACGCGATGCCTTACCTGCCGGTCGTGCCCGACGCGAGCGCGCCGGACTCGACCGCGCCGGGCACCGACGGCGCTGGTTCAGCGGCGCCGAGCCCGCTGGTGACCGCCGAGAATTTCATTGCCGTGCCGGTCACGATCTCCGTCGCCGGCGGTTTCGATGCCGTGCTGGAATTTCTTGACGGCGTGCAAAACGCACAGCGCCTGATGACGGTTACCTCGTTCAGCTCGGGTATGCCCAGTGCTGATACTCCCAACCGGGTGACGGGCCAAATCGCGGGGATCGTCTACGTGCTTCTCAACGCGGGCTGAGGTTACAGCGGCCGTCACGTGTGCGAGACGAGGGTGGGCTGGGCAGCGGGTGATGGCCGGGCGAAGTAATAACCCTGGCCGTACCGGCAGCCCATCTCGCGCAATAGATCGCGCTGACCCTCCGTCTCGATACCTTCGGCGACGACATCGAGGTGGAGCGCATCGGCCAGCCTGAGGATTCCTTCCACCATGCCGCGATCACGGCTGGACTTTTCGATGCCGCGGATGGATGTCATATCGATCTTGAGCCAGTCGAAGGTAAATGTGCGCAATTGAGTGAAGGATGAATACCCGGTACCGAAATCATCGATAGCCCAGCGCACCCCTAGCTCGCGGAGTTCCTGAAGACTCGCGGCGGCAGAATCCATAGCCTCGACCACCTCGCTTTCGTTCAACTCGCGGCAGAGCCGCCGCGCAGTGACACCGCGCTCGTGTTCGTCGAAGATTCTGAACTCACCGGGGCCCTGTTTTTTGCCAGGTACATGGCCTGGTCGGCGTCACGCAGCAGCGCTTCAGCATCGGCGGTGCCTGTGCCGAAGACGACACCGATGCTGGCGTCGATTGAGCAAAGGAGTCGGTTGGGCAGAGCGGTCAGACCATGGCCATTCCCGGGGGAGAGGACTCGAAAGCTGCCTCGAACCGGGCACGGGAGGCGGATGCGTCGTGCTCGGCGGTGCGGAGGGCGGTGACATCCGTGACCGCGGCCAGGGCACATGCGCCGAACGATATTTTAACGTTGGGTCCACGAGCGCCCCGAAGCAACGCGCGGTTGCTTTGGCCTGCGCCAACGGGAACGAAGCACCGTTAATTTGCGGGCCAACTACGCAGAGATAAAGTCTCAACCAGAGCGGGTGCACCCCCATTTTGGGGGTGTACCACATGCCCCGATCGGCCATGGGGTCGGGCGGCATCGTTAAGCTTGATCTCGAGACCAGCTGAGTCTTTGCGAGCCAACACAAAGACGCACCATAGAAACAATGCAGGTCGGGGGAACGATGGGTAGGCGGCTTCCTTCTGCTCCGCCCGTTTTGTCGGGCTACACCTACGTGCGCCCCCTCGGTACCGGCGGATTTGCCGACGTTTTTTTATTCGAACAGAACATGCCCCGCCGTTCCGTTGCGGTCAAAGTGCTGCTGCAGGACATCGTCGACGACGACGTGTTGCGCTCATTCAACGCCGAAGCCGATGTCATGGCGCGGCTCAGTTCGCATCCGTCCATTCTCACCGTGTATAACGCCAGCATCTCTGCCGATGGCCGCCCGTACCTGGTCATGGAATTCTGCCCCGGCTCCTATTCCTCTCGCGAACGTGCGGAACCGCTTCCGATAACGACCGTGCTGAGCGTCGCCGTGCGCATCGCCTGTGCCCTTGAGACGGCGCATCGCTCCAAGGTGCTGCACCGCGACATCAAGCCGTCCAACATTCTCACCACCACCTTCGGAGGGCCGGTGCTCGGCGACTTCGGCATCGCCGCCTCCCTGGCCGGCGGCGCTCGAGACGAGTTGTTCGCCATGTCGCTGCCTTGGAGCGCACCCGAGGTCGTCGACGAACGCACCACCGGCACGGTAGCGACCGAGGTCTGGTCATTCGGCGCCACCATCTACTCGCTTCTGGCCGACAGGGCGCCGTTCGAACTGCCCGCGGGGTCCAACGGGTCGCGCGTGCAACTGAAACAGCGCATTGGCCGAGCGAAATACACCAGCATCGGGCGAGCGGATGCTCCCGCCTCCCTCGATAGGGCCCTCGCCCGCATGATGAGTCGTGACCCCGCGGCGCGCCAAACGAGCATGCTCGAATGTGCCCACGACCTGCAGCGCGTGGAGCGGGACCTCGGGCTGCCCCTCACCGCGCTGGAGGTAGCCGACGAAGCCTGGGCATCCGCTGGTGCACCGGTGGACTTTGACAACCACGAAGCTCGCGGCGCTGTCATCTCCGATGTCATTATCCCCACCCTGCGCCCTGGCGCCAGGCGCAACCCTCGCAACCCGGCATCCGAGACCCGCGAGGGCACCCTGCTCGGCGATCACGACACCGGGCGCACGCGATTTACGCCGCTCACGTTGGGTCTGGTTCTGTCTGGCGCCGTCGTCGCGGGCGTCTGCGCCACCATCGGTGTCCTCATGATCGCCGGTGTGATCTGATGGGCAGGGTCTTTTAGTGGCCGGCAAACGGGCTCGCCGTCACCGGCCCGTGCTCTCGAAGGCTCGCCTCGGTGTGATTCGCATTGTCGCCGTCGCCGCGATCGGCGCGTTGCTGGCCACGGTGGCGATCGTCGTCGATGGCTTCGATGTGAAGCAGACGCCGGTGAACGCGAGTTCGATCTGGGCCTTGCAAAGCGGCGACGGCAACCGGTACGCCCGCGTCAACACCGACCTGGGGGAACTGGACACAGTAAAGACGGTGCCAGCGCCCAGCGAACTGGTACAAACCGATTCCACCGTGCTGCTCTTCGCCCAGAACAACGAAAAAGTCGTCGATGTGAGCCTCGCGGCACCGATCAACCTCGGCGACGACGCGGGCGATTACGACAGCACGCCGGCCGGAACCCGCACCATCGCGTCGTCGGGTTCCTGGGTCGGGTACCTCACGAGCGCGGGAACGGTCTTGGCCGGGGCGGTCGGCGCTTCGGAAGAGCCCCGCGCAGTGAACCCCTTCGCCGACGACGAGGCCACCCCGGGCGAGGCGCCACGCGCGTACCGCTCCGACGCCATTGCGATCACGCCTGACGGGGTGCTCTACAGCTACTCCAGCGAGGCAGAAAGCATGCTGCGCTACTCCATCGTCGACGACAAAATTCTCGGTGAGGACGCTGTCACCGACGGCCCGGGCGAACCCGGAAGTCAGCTGAGCGTCGTCGGTGACAGCTGGGCGTTGCTCAGCGTGGCCGGTGACGAACTGTGGCTGGCAGGTCAAAACGCACCGGTCGAGACCAATCTGAGCGAACTGGCCGTGCTGCAACACCCGAGCACTACCGCCGACGACGTGCTCATCGCCGACCAGACCGGCCTCGTCGCTTTTGCGCTTACCGACGGCGCGCGAACCGAACTGGTCGGCACCTCCGAAGCGGTGCTCGGTACTCCCGCCGCGCCGACCCCTTTTAAAGGGGAACGTTACGCCGCCTGGCTGCCCGCTTCCGGTGCTGGCGGCACTCTGTTTAGCGAGAGCGGCGGCGAATCCGTACTCAGCTACGGCGCTCTCACTCCGAACGGCGACGCCGCGCCCGCGTTTCGCGCCAACGAGTCACTCCTGATTCTCAATGACACCCAGAGCGGATGGGTGTGGACCATTCCTGACGGCGCATTGGTTGCGAGTTCCCAGGACTGGACCCTGGCCGCCGCCGAAGAGCCCCAGCGCCAGGACGACGTGGAGGAAGCCTCCGAAGTCATTGACCCGAAGGCTCCCGTGGCCGTGCCGGATTCCTTCGGCGTGCGCGTCGACCAGCTCGTTCCGCTGCCGGCGTTGCTCAACGACCACGACGCCAACGACGACGTGCTCAGCGTCGTTCCGGCCTCGGTCACCGGCCTCGATCCCGATTTCGGCACCGTCACAGTCACGGATCAGAACCAGGCACTCGCTGTGCAGGTAGCCCCCGGCGCCAGCGGCTCGGCGACATTCAACTACGCCATCACCGACGGCTCCCGTACGGACGGCCTCGATTCGCCGTCGACCACGGTCACGCTTACCGTGCACGGCGACGACGTGAACGCGGCGCCGGTCTGGTGCGGTACCGACGGTTGTCTGCAGGACTGGCCGAGCCCCGAGGTACAACCGGGCGGAACAGCGACCGTGCCGGTGCTGCCCGGCTGGGTCGATCCCGACGGTGATCCCATTTTCGTCGCATCCGCTGTAAACACCACCGACATCGGCTCGGTCAGTGTGACGCCGACCGGCGTGCTGGTCTACAAACACCCGAACGCGGCCGAACAAACCGCGCAGTCGGCTACGATTCTGGTGCGCGTTTCCGACATTCACGGCGCTTCGACCGAGAAGGTACTCACCATCGTGGTCACGCCGACGCCGCGGCTCACGGTCGAACCCTTCGCGCTGCTCGCGTCGGTGAACGAGCGGCTCACGGTGAACCCGGCCGAGTACATCTCGGGAGCCGCCGGCCTGTACCGCATCACGTCGGCGACGACCCCGTCGAGCGCCGACGGGGCGACCGTGAGCATTACCGCGAATGGCACCGCCATCGACTTCGCCGCGACCACGATCGGCAACTACACGGTCAGCCTCACCATCGCCGACGATGTGGCCGAGGTCGTATCGCTCGTGCGCATTTCGGTGGTGTCAGCGGATGCCCAGGCTCTCACCACGTCACCGGTGACGGTTTTCGTGCGCCCCAAGGCCGACACCAGTGTCGACGTCTTCACCGCCGTTTCCAACCCGGCCGGACGAGTGCTGTTGCTTGGCGAAGCGATTCCCGAGACCGTATTCGGCGCCTCGCTCAGCGTCGACGTCGTCGGGCAGAACATTTTGCGGGTGCGCGGCTCGACTGTCGACGAACGGCCGGGCAAGCTCGGTACCGTGCGCTACACCGTGTCGGACGGCACCGAAAACCCGCTTTACACCGTGCGCGGCGAGGCCACCGTCTACCTGCTCGAGGCATCCGTTCCGCAGACACCGATCGCCAGAAACGACAGCGTCTCGGTGCGGGTCGGCGCCCAGATCGACATTCCGGTGCTCAACAACGATGTGGCGCCCGACGGCAATATCGTGATGCTCAACGCCGAATCGGTGCAGAACCGCAGTGACCGCGGCCTCGCCTTCGCGGCCGGCGCCGAACTGCGCTACCTCGCCCCCGAGGAACCTGGCAGCTACGAGCTCGCCTACAGTGTGTATACCGCTGGCTCTCCCGAACTCATCGACTCGGCCGTGGTGTCGGTGGAGGTGCTCGCCAACGGCGAGAACACGGCTCCGCAGCCGCACACTCTCTATGGTCGGGTGCTGTCGGGCGAGACCATTGAGATTCCGTTTGACAGCTTCGGTACCGACCCCGACGGCGATACCGTTGTGCTTGACCGGGTGCTCACCCAACCGGCCCGTGGCACGGCCTCGCTCAATGCCACCGGGGATGCCATCGTTTACTCCAGCCCCCGCGACTATCACGGTGCCATCGAATTTCAGTACCGCGTGAGCGACACTGAAGGTTCCGTCGGCGTCGCTCTCGTGCGCATCGGCGTGCTCGACCAGCGCTCCAACCCGAGCCCGATCACCTTCAGCGACTACGTCGAGGTGCAGGCAGGTCCGGGTAACCAGGTCGTCGTTTTTCCCGCCGCCAACGACGTCGAACCCGGCGGGGGCAGCCTGACCCTGAGTGCGGTCATCCCCGACGCGACGATCGGCACCGAGGAGTACGACGCTTTGGCGCAGCGCATCGGCTCCGTTACCGAGGAGCGAGTGGTGTTTACAGCCGGCGACGAGCCGGGCCTGCTGACCTTCGTGTACTCGGTGACCAACGCCAACGACGACGTCGGCCAGGGACTCATCGTGGTCAAGGTTGTGCGCACCTCGGTGCCCGACTATCCGGTCGTGATCGATACGACCCTGACCCTCGACGAACGAGACGCGTTTCCCATGGGGATCGACGTGGTCAACGACAAGGTGTCCTGGAACTCTGGAGATGTGTCTGACCTCACCCTGACCCTGTGGGGTAACCACCCGGGCCTCGACGTGTCGGGGTGGAAGATCAGCGGCGACGTTCCTGACGAGGGTCTGCTCGCACCGTTCGCTCTAACCGGACTGAACTTTCAAGGTATCGAGGTGACCACTTATGGGTTCCTCCGCATTCCAGCCAAGGATGCGGTCATCATCGCGCTCAGAAAAGGAAGCGTCGACCAAAACGTGCGGGAAGACGCCTCTGTCAGCTTTGATCTGAAGAGCCTCGTGTCGATTCCCGCTGATTCCACGCTGGAACTGCAGCGCACCGGCGTCCGTTCGTCGGGGGAGCGGGGCAACGCGACGTGCACGTTCGACTCCGGCACGACGGTCACCTACACGGCTGGTTCCGACGCGCCGTGGACCGACTCCTGCACGGTGCCGGCACGCATTGACGGGCAGGAGGACTACACGCAGCTGGTTGTGCCGATCGTGGTCGAGCCGCTCGACCCCCAGCCGGAACTGCGGCCGGCGGCGCTCACTGCAAGCCCCGGCTCTGAATCCATTCGGTACGACCTCAGCCACATGGTCGAGTGGCAGGGCAAGGGCGACGTGCCGGCACTGACCTTTGCGATCGACTACTCGTCTGACCAGTTCACCGTGACGCAGGACGGCTCCATTGTCACGATCGGTGTTGCGGACAACGCCGTGGCCGGCCGCGAGGTAGCGGTCACGGTGAGCCTGTCGAGCCACCGCGAGGCGATTCCGGCAGCGCTCGCGCTCAAGGTCGGCCCGGCTCCGAGCGAACTGCCCAAGGGCGGCACCGTGGCGACGACCTGCACCCAGTCGTCGGGATCGAGCTGCTCGATCGCGGTCGTCGGCACTGCCGGCGAGGTCAACCTCTACCGCAATACCCCACTTGAACTGGTCTCGGTCACCGAGCCGAGCACCTGCGTTGGCGTGTCGTTCGCGGTTGAGAACTCCAAGAACGTACGAGCAACCTGGTCGGGCGACACCGCCGGCGGGGTGTGCCAGGCAAGCTTTGTCGTGCGCGACGCGCAGGGAAAACTCAGTGCCGGAAGCCGAAACGGGTCGATCACGGTGGACCTGCAGGGCTACCCGAAAGCCCCGAACGCCGTGGCTCAGATCGCCTATAACGACCGGGCAATCACGCTCTCGGTCAGCCCGGGCGGTGCGAATGCGGCCTACCCGGCCTTGGAAGGCTTCAACCTGTACCGCAATGGCGCCTCGGTGGCCCGCTGCGATACGTCGGGTGACTGCGGGGTTATTCGCACCACTGACAACGGTGACAAGGCGCTCTACGAGGCCAAAGCCGTCAACGCGGTCGGTGAATCCCGCAGCGCCGTCAGCGTAACGGCCTGGTCCTATGCCACTCCGGGCATGGGCGAACTGACTGCGGAGCCGGTCTTCAACGAACGTACGAACACGGCGCAGGGTGTTGTTACCGTGAAGATCAAAAACGACGACCCATCAACCAACCGGTACAGCGTCGACGGCACGGAAGAAGCCGTCGCAACTCCCGGTGTTGGAACGACGGAATTCAGCCGCGTGCTGCCCGTCGGCGAGCAGACGATCACCGTCACCCCGTTGAGTAAGTACGACCAGCCGGCCGGCAGCGGACCCACCGACCTGTCGTTCAACCAGCCGGTGACCGTGGCCGGAGCTCCCTCGGTCACGGCGGGGACCCTGGCCTCCGAGAACACCTCGATCACGGTGTCGGGCACCGTGGCCGACAAGAACTTCAGCGCTGAGACCGAACATATTCTCTATGTGGCATCAACCACGCCCGGTGCCGTCTGCACGCTCACTCCGGCGGGATTCACTTCGGCTGGCAATCTCACCTCGAAGGATTCCACGATCGGTGGCCTGACCAAGCACACCGACTACTACGTGACGGTTTGCTATTCCAACGGATATGGGGAGGCGGCTGACAGCCGCGGCCCCATCACGACCTGGGTGCAGCCCTCCGCTCCGGGCGACGGTTCGTACACCTACGGCATGACGGCGCCGCCCAGTGGACTGCCGAGTGGACAGTACCTGCTCACGACGCCCACGTCGTCGGCCACCGTTCCCGCCGACTTCGTAGTCGACTGGAAGAACTACGACGTTGCGACCGGCTCGATCGTTTTCGGTGCCGACCCCGGTATTAGCGTGCGGTACTGCATTGAAGACGACACCGCTCACTGCAGCGACTGGTCGACGGTGAAGCCAGCGGATGCCGGCCGCGCCTGGCAGGTCGATTACAACGTGACCGCTTTAGCCACGCCGGGTTGCGTTGTCGGCGGAACCCTGGAGGTAGCCGTCACGGCTACCGACAGCGGTCTTGCCGAGAGCACAGTTGACGCAGCGCAGTACGACGTACCCGGCGAGAACAGCACCCGCGTTTGGGTAGACGGGGACGAGAAAGTACCCGCCAACGCTGCGCAGACACGACAGGTCAAATGGACCATCAGCTGGACCGCCCCTCAGACCATAAACCTCAAGGCCGTCTCCGGAAGCCTGGCCGGTCCCATCGGCTGCGGCGCGGCCCCCACTTCTTAACGACCCCGCCTCACTGAAAGAGCTCCCCACATGACAATCACCCCGGAACAGGCAGACTGGTTCACCGCGACCTTCACGATGATGGTCGACAACGTTGAGCAGGTCGTCCTCGGCAAGCGCCACGTGATCGAACTTGCCTTCACCGCGATGGTCAGTGAGGGCCATCTGCTGCTCGAGGATTACCCGGGCACCGGCAAAACCTCGCTCGCCCGCGCCATGTCGCAAACCGTGCAGGGCGTCTCTACCCGAATTCAGTTCACCCCCGACCTGCTGCCCGGCGACGTGACCGGCATCACCGTCTACGACCAGAAGACCGGCGAGTTCGAGTTTCACAGCGGACCCATCTTCGCCAACGTCGTACTCGCCGACGAGATCAACCGGGCCAGCCCGAAGACCCAGTCGGCGCTGCTCGAAGCGATGGAAGAGGGCAACGTCACCATCGACGGCGTCACCCGCTCCACGGGAGTGCCGTTCCTGGTCATCGCCACCCAGAATCCGATCGAGCAGGCCGGAACCTACCGGCTGCCAGAAGCTCAGCTCGACCGGTTCATGATGAAGGCGTCGCTCGGCTATCCCGATCTCGCCTCGACCATTCGCATTCTCGAGGGTACCGCTGACGTGCGCCATGAACTCGCCCCCGTCATCACCCCGCAGGCGCTCGTGAGCATGAGCGACATTGCACGCTCAGTGTTCGTGAACCCGCTCGTGTATGACTACATCGGCCGCCTGGTCGAGGCCACCCGTGACGCCCGCCAGGTGCGCATGGGCGTCAGCGTGCGCGGCGCCCGTGCCCTCACCAAGGCTGCCAAAACCTGGGCAGTCGCCCACGGCCGCACCTTCGTCACGCCCGACGACGTCAAGGCCCTCGCCGACCAGGTGCTGGCGCACCGAATGGTGCTCGACCCCGAGGCCGAGTTCGACGGCGTCACTGCGAGCGCTGTCATCGGCCAGATTTTGCTCGACGTCGTTCCGCCCAGTCGGACCGACCTGGCGTGAGCTTTCACACCGAATCGCGTCGCGCACTTACATCGACGCTAACGCGCACTTCCACCCAGACCCGGTCTGCCACGCATACCCGGTACAGCACCACGCGCAGAGCGAAGTCAACGACTTTGACGCTCGTGGGCGCTGTCGTGCTCTGGATGCGCGTGTTGCGAACGGTGCGAACCGGTGTGAAGGCATCCGTCGAATGGGTCGGCGAAACGGTGACGCCGGCCGGCTGGGTGGTGGTCGCGGCCGCGATCGTGCTGCTGCCGCTCGGCTTGGTCTTCGGCTGGACCGAACTGATCGTCACCGGCTGTGTGGCGGTCGCGCTCATTCTCATCTCGTTGCCTTTTCTGGCCGGCGGCCGCGCTTATAGCGTGGATTTCGTACTGCCGGTCGATCGGGTCGTGGCCGGTTCCGAGGTGCTCGGCACCCTCACCGTGACCAACGTCTCTAAACGGCTCGAGCTGCCGGGGCGCGTCGACGTTCCCATTGGCAAAGGGCTGGCGGATGTCTACGTTCCGCTCCTACGCGCCGGCCAGGTTCACGAAGAGCACGTTCGCGTGCCCGCCTATCGCCGCGGCGTCATCGACGTGGGCCCGGTCACGACCGTGCGCAGCGACCCGCTCGGTGTGCTCGGCCGCGAAGTTGCCTGGGCCGACGTCAACCGCCTGTTCGTGCACCCGGTGACCGTGTCGATTCCGAGTACGAGCGCCGGTTTCGTGCGCGACCTCGAGGGCAACCCCACGAGCGATATCGTCGACTCCGACATCTCCTTCCACGCCATTCGTGAGTATGCGCCCGGCGACGGGCAGCGGCACATCCACTGGAAGTCCACCGCGAAGACCGGCAAACTCATGGTGCGTCAGTTCGAAGAGAGCCGCCGCTCACGCCTGGCCATCGTGCTTAGCCGGAACGCCGCGGAGTACGCCTCCGAGGAGGAGTTCGAGATGGCGGTCAGTGCCGCCGGCTCGCTCGGTGTGCGCGCCATTCGCGACGGGCGGGACCTGGCTGTCGTGGCGAGCGAGGAGATCCCCGATATCGTGCGCAGCAGCATCCGTTCTGTGCGCAGCCTGAGCGTTGTGTCCACCCGCACCCTGCTCGATGACCTCACCGCGATCGAAACCAGTCCGCACGCGATGCACGTCGAAGACGTCTGCGTGCTTGCCGCGCAGGTGGTGCCCGATATTTCCATCGCGTTCGTGGTCTGCGGCTCCGTCATGACCGCGCGGCGTCTACAGGCCCTCACCCTCAAATTCTCCGGCAACGTGCAGGTCGTCGCTGTGCTGTGCAACCCCAACGAACAGCCGAGCTTTCGCGACCTGGCCGGCACGAGCGTGCTGACCATCGGCGTGCTCGACGATTTTCGCTCCCTGCTGAGCCGAAGGGCCGCATGAGCGCGCCCGTTCAGTATCGTGCCCACGTGATCAACGCCCTGTTCATCGTGGCGATGCTGCTTGTTGCCGTGTGGGCCGCCTGGCCGATCTATCAGGCCACCAGCTACCTGATCATGGCCGCCGGAGCGATTCTGACCGGGGTGGCCCTCGCCTGGCTCGGTGCCCGCCGGGGATGGTCGTGGTTCACCGTGCTGCTCACCGTTCTCGGTGCGTACCTTGTGCTCGGAGTTCCGCTCGCCGTGCCGACCGCCCTCACGGGTATTGACGGCGTGCTCGGTGGGCTGCTCGACCTGGTGACTGCCACGGTGTTCAGCTGGAAAGAGCTCGTTACCATCCAACTCCCGGTCGGCTCGTATCAGTCATTGCTGGCCCCGGCCTTTCTGCTGTTTCTCGGCGGCACCACGGTCGCGCTCTCGCTGGCCTGGCGCGCCGGCCGGCTCGTGGCCCTCGCTGTGCCGCTGATCTTTGGCGTGCAACTGTTCGGCCTGGTTTTCGGGTCGAGTGCCGTGAGCGTTCCGTTGACCGTGGCCGGGGTGAGCGTGCCGGCTCCGCGCGAAAGCCTGATCGGCCTGGCCGCTCTGCTGCTAGCCTTCGGTTTTCTGGCCTGGCGCACCCACCTGGCCCGAAGTGCGGCGCTCGACCTGGCTGCCCGCACGACCGGTGTACGGCGCACCGCTGGCGGTCTGGGCGGTCGCGTCCGTCGGGCCATTCTTGCCGGCGGGGTACTCGTGCTCGCCATCGGCATCACCCTCGGCGGACTCTCGGCCGTCGCAGCCACGCCGACCCGTGAGGTGCTGCGTAGCAGCATCGACCCAGCCGTCGAACTGCGTGAGTACGTTAGCCCGCTCAGCCAATACCGCAGCTACTTCAGCGCCGAGCAGTACGATGCCGAGCTGTTCACGGTGGCCGGCACCGCGGTCGACGACGGCACCGACTCGCGCGTGCGCCTGGCCGTGCTCAGCTATTACGACGGTGAAGTCTTTCGGGTCGTGAACCCGGCCGACGGCGAGACCGACCAGACCACCGCCTTTGCTCGGGTGCCGCACTCGCGCGGCATAAGCGCCGAGAGCGCCACGACCCAGTTCGACATTGCCGGGTACTCCGGCGTCTGGATGCCGGGGGCCGGCGCGCTGTCGAGCATCCGCTTTGCCGGTGATCGCGCTGCTGACTTGAGCGACGGATTCTTCTACAACGCGGGTACGGCATCTGGAATTCAACTCAAAGCCCTCGACAGCGGTGACCGCTACACAATCGTCTCCGAGCAGCAAGCGGATACGACGGACCTGGCCGGCCTCACCCGTCCGGCCGGCAGCACGATCGATGAAACGCTCATTCCGCAGAGCCTGGTCGACTGGGTCGACGCCCAGGCACTTACGCAAGACGGGGCCGGTTTGGCCGAACTAGTCACCCGCCTGCGCGAGCGCGGCTATCTCAGCCACGCCCTGACCGTCCCGGCGGCGGCGTCCTGGACCGCCGACCTCGGCGACTACCAGTTCGCACCGAGCCTGTCCGGGCACTCGGTCGCCCGCATTGACGCGCTCTTCACCGCGCTGCTCGAGAAGCAGAACAGCACGACTGCCACCGAGAATTCTCAGCTCGTGGCCGGAATCGGTGACGACGAACAGTTCGCCGTGGCTACCGCTCTGCTCGCCCGTTACCTCGGATTTGAGTCTCGGGTGGTGCTGGGATTCACCCTCGGCGCGGCCGATGCTGCTGATTCGGGCGTACCCGGCGATTGCCTCGCGGGTATCTGTTCGGGGCAGAATCTAGCGGCCTGGGTCGAGGTCGGTAGCGGCGATAGCATCTGGGTCACCGTCGACGCGACCCCGCAATTTCAGAACCCACTCTCACCCATCGACGACACGACGCGCGACCCGCAGTACAACACCGAGGTCATCGTCGAGGGAGCCACCGAGCAGCGCGCGCCAGAGGCCAACCCCACCAGCGGCGAAGATCAGCAGGAACAGGATTCGGTCACCGGCCCCGACCTGGCCTGGCTGTTCGCGGCCCTGAAGATTGGCGGCATCAGCCTGGCCACACTGCTCGCCATCAGTACGCCGTTCCTGGTCATTCTCGGCGCCAAATTCAAACGCCGCCGTGACCGAGCGCGGGCTACCGACGTGTCGGCGCGGTTTGCCGGCGGCTGGGACGAATACATCGACGCCGCCGTCGACCGCGGCCTGGCTGATCAGGGAAGCATGACCCGGGTCGAGACCGCCTCGCACTATCAGTCGGTCGGTGGCGCACAGCTCGCGACCATGGCCGACCGGGCCGTCTTCGGCGAAACCTCGCCGCTAGCCGCCGAGAGCGATGCCTTCTGGGCACTCGTCACGGCCGAACGAGCGGGCCTCGCGGCGAGCGGAACCCGGCGCCAGCGCCTGCGCGCCGCCATCTCGCTGCGCTCCTTTTCTCGACTGGCGGATGCCCGCCGACTGTTTACTGTTCGCCGACGCACGTCTCGTTACGACGTCACCACCGTGCGCCCGAACCGGCGCGACACCAGCAGAATGGGGGAGCGGCCGCCCGTCAGCGGCCGCGAAGCATAAATGAATGAATCATCTGGAGCGATGATCGCAATCGTCGTGGTCACTGTGCTGCTCAGTCTCGGCGTGTACGTCTTCTCGTCGATCGGTCTCGGTAAAGTCTTTGTGAAACTCGGAGAACAGGCCTGGAAGGCCTGGGTGCCGATCGTCAACAGCATCACCCTATATGAACTCGGCCGCTACTCGGCCCTGTGGGTGATTGGCCTCTTTATCCCCATCGCGAACGTAGTGGCTGTCGTCGTGCTCGTGATGGCGGTCAACAACGTCAACCGGCGCCTCGGCCACGGCGGCGGCTTCACCCTGCTCTACCTGGTCACCATTCCCATCTGGGCTGGTCTGCTCGGGTTTGGAAAGTCCGTCGACACCGGCTGGATGCCCGGGATCGCCGCGACCGGGTACGTTCCATTTGCGCCGGTAACGCCGCTATCGATGACGCCGGCACCTCCGGCAGCTCCAGAACCGGCCGGCCAACAGGTGCTGACACCGATGCCGCCCGTGCCGCCCGTGCCGACGGCACCGCCGGAGGTGCCCGCTCAGCTGGCCGTTGCGCTACTTCCCCCGGCCCCGCCGGCAGCGTTTCTAGCGACCGCAGCACCCGCCCCGCTCGCACCTCAGGTTCCGCACGGTCTGCCCACCGGTCCGCCGCCGTTCTACGTGAGCGCGCCTCCGGCACCCCCGGCCCCGCCGGCACCAACTCCAACCCCGGCCCCGCCGGCACCAACTCCAACCCCGGCTCCGCCGGTGTTGTCGGCCCCGGCCGCTGTGCTCGTACCGCCGGTCGTGTCTGCGCCGCCGGCCCCACCGGCCATCGTCGCGCCGCCGGCCCCGCCGGCCCCACCGGCCATCGTCGCGCCGCCGGCCCCGCCGGTCATCGTCGCGCCGCCCGCGCCTCCCGTTGAAAATGCACCGGTCGCCGCACTGGTGAATCCATGGGCTCCGCCGGCGCCGGTCGTTCAGGCGGTTGCTGCACCGTTCGCTACTGCTCCCCGCGAGTCACTGGCCGCCGAACTCCCGATTGCCTTGCCTGGTGAGCTCGCCGTTGCCGCCGCGGAGATTGCTGCCAGGGCAGTCCCCGCGGCAATCCCCGCGGCACTTCCCGCAGCCGTCCCGATACCGGTGCCCGCAGTGCTTCCGGTCGCGGTCGCCGCGCACGTTTCTGCGGTCGTTCCCCTCGCAGCGCGCGCAGCACACGCCAGCGAGGCATCCGAAGACGCCTCCGAAGACGCCTCCGACGACGCCTCCGACGACGACCTCGACGAGACCATGATCGTGGTGCGTCGGATGAAGCCGTGGACGCTCGAAACCGAACACGGACTGAAAGTCTCGCTCACCAAGCCCGTCGTGCTGCTCGGCCGTAACCCCGCGCGAGGCGGAACACATTCAGACGCACAGTTGGTCCCCCTGCATGACCCCGGTAAGACGGTGTCGAAGACCCACGCTCGCCTGGATTTTGTCGATGGAGCGTGGGGCATCAGCGACCTGCACTCGACCAACGGTGTCGTGCTCATCGATGGCGGAGGCCTTGAAAATGAGCTCGATGCGGGTGCGAGTGCGCCACTGACCGATCGGTTCCTGTTGGGGGAGCTCGCGGCGCGCATCTACCTGGAGGCTTGAGCCATGACAGCCCTCGCTGACCCGCGAGCGACCAGTGCCGGGGTATCGCTGCAGTGCGGCTCGCGCACAGATGTCGGCCGCAAACGTCACGAAAATGAAGATTCCCTGCTGGCGTCCCAACCGGTGTTCATCGTCGCCGATGGCATGGGCGGGCTCGAAGCCGGCCAGCGCGCCAGCTCCGCCGTGATCGCTGAATTTCGGGCCTGCGTCGACCGCATCGATGTTGTGGCCGGAGACGTGGTAGCTGCGGTTGAGCGCGCCCACACCCGGGTTCGCGCCGTGTCGGATTCGACCGGGCGGGGCGCGGGGAGCACCCTCACCGGTCTGGTGCTCATCGACCACGAAGATTTCCCACAGTGGCTCATCGTGAACGTCGGCGACTCGCGTGTCTACCGCCTGCACGGCGGCGAGTTTCAGCAGCTCACCGTCGACCATTCCCTCGCCCAGGAACTCATCGATGAGGGTTCGCTTCTGAAAGAAGATGTCGCCAACTTCGCGCGAAAAAACGTCATCACTCGCGCGATGGGCGCCGATAACAGCAAGGCAGACTACTGGCTGCGCCCGGTCGTGACCGGCGAACGTCTGCTGGTGTGTTCCGACGGGCTCAGCGGCGAGCTTTCCGACGAGGCCATCAAGGCCGGCCTGACCTTGGGCGGCAGCACCCAACAGACGGCGGATGCGCTGCTCGCCGGCGCTCTGGAACACGGCGGACGCGACAACGTTTCAGTGATTGTGATCGATGTGATCGCCGGCGGGGTCAGCTCGTGGCACGGCGTCGCGATCGGCGAAGACCAGTCCGACACCCGCACCGAAGACACCCGACCGGTGCAACGAGTGGCCCGCAATGCAGCCCGCTGAACCAACAGGGGTAGCTGGGCCCGACATTGATGACACCATCATCGTTGAACGAACTGCCGACGAACACACGCGTATCGCGCGGCGAGCAAATGATGACCACACCCGCCGTGTGGTGCGGCAGCCCCCCACCGAAGTCGGAGCTTCTGCGGACACGCCGCACGAGGATGACGCAACTGCCGACCAAGCCGACCAGGCCGACGAGGCCACCGTGCAATCCATTAGGGGCAGCACGGCCACCGACACGCTCTTGAGCGAGCGGCGGGCGGCCGCCCCCGTCCATACTCCGGTCGTTGATTCCCTGCAACGTCGATATCAGCCGCCGCAGGTGCAGAGCGGCGCGAGTGTGCGCTACGCGGCGCGGCCGACTCCGGCGATTATTTCGCCGAAGGCCCCGGTGCCAAGACCCGACGCGCCGCCCGACCCGGCCCGTCTCCGTCTCGCCGACGCGGCCGCCGGAATTCGCGAGCGTGCCGAAGTCACGAAACGCCGCCGTCGCCGATTCACCCTGATGGCGATCATCTCCAGCACCGTTCTGGTCGTGCTGGCAGCCGCCGCGTACACCGTTTTCACGATTCTCACGTGGTAATCGCGCCTCGTCCGACCGTCACCCCCATACTGTGCCTGCTTCCGCACGCACCGATCAGCTAGGAGCTTTACTTTCGTGACAGATTCCACCTCCCCCCTGCACCGGGAAGCCGCCGATCCGGCCACCCCGCAGGCCCGGCTCGCGGAGATCGCCGCCGCCCACCACGAGTTGCACCCCGTCATCGCCGGAAACCCGTCGTGCTACCCAGCCCTGATTGAGTGGATGCTCCAGCTCGGCACTATCGCGCCCGTGACGCCAGCACCCGCCCAAGTCACACCCGCCGCAGCGGCCCCATTTGCCGCCGCTGCGGTCCAGGCAACCGCCGCGACCCCGGGACAGGCAGCAGACGCGGCGGTATCCGCTCTGGCAAACCCCTATGCAAAACCAGGCCAGCCCTCCAAGCGACCGCGCAAGAAACTCCTGATCTGGAGCTCAATCGGGGTCGTAGTGTTGCTCGTCGCCGGTGGCGGCATGTGGGCCTACGGGGCCGTCTTCTCGAAGCTGGGCGGGGCATCCTCTCCGACGGCCGCGGTCGAGAAACTGCTCGACGGCACCGCCAAGATGGACCTGATCAGCCTGTACGGCTCGTTGTCTCCCGCTGAGGCTGAATCGTTCAAGGCTCCGATCGATCAGCTCGGCACCATCGCCATGGACGACGAGAACGGCGACCCGATCGACATGCCGGAGCTCATCAACACGGTCGTCGACAGCTTGAATATCACCCTGACCGGGCTTGAACTCGAGGCAGAAGACATTGAAGACGGTATCGCGATCGTCTCCATCACGGCGGGTGAATTGACCATGAACGGTGATGCCGAAACGATCACCGACGCCTACCTTGAGGTCGTGGCGCCGCAGCTGCGCCTGCAGCAGGAGGCGTGGGGCTCGGATGACGGTGACATCGACTCGATGATCGCCGACCTGCGCGAGTCGTCGATCGACGACCTGAACGACCTACTGCCGTTCACGCAGACCGCCGCCGACCTTGCCGACACTCTCGGACACGATGCGACCATCGTCACCGTTCGTGAGGGCGGCTCCTGGTATGTCAGCCCCCTGCTCACTACCGGCGAGAACATCCTGCAGAGCGGATCGGACAATTTCACGCGAGGCAGCCTGCTCGCCGCCGACGACGTGGCCACCTTCGACACCGCTGACGCCGCCGCCGAAGGATTTGCCGAGGCCGTGATCGCATTCGGGGAGAACGGCGACTACGACGACCTCGCCGCCGTCTTACCCGAAGCGGAACGTCGATTTCTCAGCCTGTACGGTGACGCGCTCATGCCCACCGATGGTGACGGTGACTACGACAACCTTCAAATCACCGACTTTGGGGTGACCCCGCAGGGCGCCGGCGACACCGCCCATCTCGACATCGACAGCATCGTGATCGAGGGTGACGGCTACAGCTGGCCGTATCGCACCGAATTCTCCGGGGTCTGTGTCACCACGGATTCGGGTTACTCGTCGTTCGACGGATGCCTCGACGATGCTGTGTGGATGAAGGAGCTCGGTGCCGATAGCTGGCGGGTTCTCGCCGTGCAGGACAAGAGCGGATGGTTCGTCAGCCCTATGCGCACTGCGGCCGATGTGACCGGCATCGCCGTAAAGAACCTGGTGCGACTCAGCCAGGACGGCGAGCTCGACCGGCTTTACCAGTAACAACCACGCAAGGCAGTAACACGAGTGCAGAACGAACACAAAGGACTCAGATGACTTTCGACCCGAACGCCCCCCAGCAGTCGCCCGCGGCGCAGCCCGCACCCCCGCAGTACGCCGCGCCGCCGGCCGCCCCGCAGTACGCCGCGCCGCCGGCCTCCGCGCAGTACGCCGCACCCGTCGCGCCGCCACAGTACGCGCCCGCGCCGGCCCGACCGAATCCGTTCGCGGGCATCCCCGCGTCAGACTGGGCGCGCGACGGCGGAGCGCTGCTGTTGCTCCTGATCTCCCTGGCCCTACCGTGGATGTTCAGCACTGACTTCGGCATGAGCGAAACGATCGGAGCGACCGGCCGCATCGAAGTCATCCTGATCACTCTGCTGTCGCTGTTCTCGCTCAGCCTCACCTACCTGCTGAGGGCGGGCGTCTTCGGTCCCGGCCTTGGGCTGGCCCAGATCTGGTTGATCCGGCTGCTGGTCAACGTTCCGTACGTGCTCCTCGTTCTGGGGTTCATGCTCGTCGACGCTTTCTCGAAGGATGAGACGACCGGGCTCGGTTACGCGGCAGCCTTCGGACTGGCCGGGGCCTTCCTCGCTGCGCAGCCTCGCTCCGCAGAACTGGTCGGAATCGTCGGCTACCACCCGGTCGCCCGCCTCTGGTATCGCATAGTGATCGGCTATGGCGCGGTCGTGAGCCTGACCGTGCTGGGTGCGATCATTCTCGGAGTCGTAGGGTCAGCCGCTCCGGTCAGCGCAGTGGTGCTGCTCACCGCGGTCGTGGCCGTGCTCGCCGGTGCGGCCGCTGTGCTGCTGCCCATCTACGGAATATTGCGCGGCAACGCGATCTGGCTCACCATCGGGCGCACGCTCGGCGGCATCGCCCTCGGAGTCATCACGATCGACGCGCTCACCGATTTTGGTCTGTCCGTTGGCGGGATCGAATCGCTGCGCTGGGGCGGCTACCCGCTCATTCTGCTTGCCGGGCTGTTCGGCCTGACCTCGACGCCGGCGCTGCGCCTGGCGATGGTACCGATTGAGCCGATTGCCAAATGGTTCGGTGTCGCGTCGCTCACGCTCGTGCTCATCATCGGCACCGCCGGGCTGAGCGTGCTGATGGTCATTGCGAACCTCATCGGCAGCGGTGCCAGTACCGGGTCTACCGGACTGAACATCGGCGCCACGATCGTGCTCTCGATCATCATCGTTGTCGCGATTATCGCCCGCACGACCCTGCGGTCAAACCCGGCTGGCAGCCAGTGGCTCGTGCTCGGCCTCACCGGCCTCATCACCGTGCTCGGAATCGTTTTCGTCGTGCTGCGCGGACAAACCCTCACCGACGACAACCTGAATGAGCTCTATTCCTGGCTGTTTGAGGGCGCGGAATTCGCCTCCTTCTCCCTGGTTATCCTCAGCACAGCGGCCACGCTGAGCCTCGCCCTGGCCTTTGGACTGCCCGCGCTGGTGTTCTACGCGCTGACCATGCCGGCACCCGTTCGCAGTTATTTCACCCAGTACGGACCGGTTCGGGCCCAGGCCCAGGCAACCTACACCGGCTATGCGGCGGCGCCGTCAGCCGCGCCGACCACTCAAGCGGATGCCACGGCGCCCGTCGTTCCAGCCACCGCGCCCCCCGTGCCCGTGGTAGCACCGCCAGCTCCTCCTGCAGCGGTTCAAACGCCCGTCGCGGAAGCCATCCCAGCGCCGGCCCAAGCGCCGGTCCCAGCTCCCAGCGCGGCCAGCCTGGCGGCCGGCGACCCGGCCACTTCGGCCGCCGAGCTGTATGACCTTGCGCAGAAGCACCCGGAGGTCTGGCCGCAACTGGCGGGCAATCCGAGCACTTACCCCGACCTGCTCACCTGGTTGGCACAGTCGCCCGACCCTCTCGTGCAGCAGGCGCTGCGCGCCCGCGGACTTTAGCCCACGCGCTTTAGTCCACCGAGCACCGGCCCAGCGCTTCAGCAGTCGCTGGGCCGGACGGTCGACCACACCTCACTCACACTCAGTACTGGAGCCAGCCTGTGAATCCCACGCTTATCGCCCTGCAGAACCTTGCCGCTGACCCCCAGAGCAGCCCGGAGCGCCTCGCCGAGCTTGCCCAACAGTATCCGGAATTGCGGGAGACTATCGCGCAGAACCCCGCGAGCTATCCCGGGCTCCTGCAGTGGATCGCCGAGGTCACAGCGGCAGATCTGGCAGCGGCAGAGTTGGCGAACGTGGAGCTGGTGGCAGCCGATCTGCCAGTCGGCCTCGAGAGTAATGGTTCGCCCGCGCCGGAGCTGGTTGCCACGGCTACGGCACCGGAGCCGCGGGAGCACAAGGCGCGCTGGTGGATGGCCGTGGCGGCGGCATCCATTCTCGCCCTCATGCTGGCGAGCGGTGCCGGCGGAATCTTCGCCGGTTGGGCCGTGGCTAATCACTTGGTCGTGGCTGAGATTACGCGCACGAGTCCAGAGGTCATCACCGTGGCATTGCCCGAATATCAACCCGGCGACGTGGCCATCATGCCCGATGTGCGCGGACTCGCTACCGATCGGGCACTGCAGGCTATCGTCGATGCGGGTGTCCCGGCCGAACTCATCGAGGTCGCCACCCGTCCGGCAGCCGGCGTGATCGGCGTCATCGTGCAGCAAACGCCGGTCTTCGGCGCCGAGAATCCTACGAGCGTCACGATCCTGGAATCCACGCCCGCCGTCGTGCCTGCCTTAGCCGACCGTTCTGCCGCTGAGATTATCGACGAGCTGCAGGGTATGGGGGCCCGCGTCGAACAGACGCGCCAGTACGTCCCCGGCGCCGTCATCGGGATGGTCACCAGCGTCATTCCGGCGCCCGGCTCGGCGCTGCCCGAATCGGTCGCGATCATCATCGCCGACAGCGCCTCCCGCATTCCGCTCGACGATGTTGAGATGAGCGAGGGGTCTCCAAACACGAGTACACGGTCCGTGGGAGGCCAAGATTACGACACCGTGCTGGCGCTGTCTTCCAGCACCGACACCGAAACATTCAACTGGTCGCTCGATGGTTATGCCGCCGAGATTACCGGTGCGCTCGGCCTCGACGACGATTCCTCGTCCGACGATCCGGTTACGGTCGTCGTGCTCGCCGACGGCGCCGAAATTGCCCGTTATACGGTGGTCAAAGGCCCATCGGTAGCGTACAGCTGGCTCGTCGCCGGCGTGACCGACCTCACAGTGCAGGTCACGAACACCGAATCAAGTCGCGGTTCGCGGGTCGTGCTGATTGTGCCCGAAGTTCTGGGCAGCATCGACGAACTCGGAAAGTTCTAAGTGAGTGCCTCGGGGGCCGCTCCGACACCGCGTCGTCGCGCAGCACTCATCATGATCGCCGCCGGGCTCGTCGTAACCCTGGTACTGGCGCTCGGGGTCGTCTGGTTTCTCATCGACGGCCGCAGCAGCGCTTCCGCCGGCACCCTCGATGGTCTCGACGACGCAGGCCTGGCCGGAAGCTGGCACGCGGTCGAACCGTTCGCGGTCGGGTCAGAAGACCTTGTCGCAAATGCCGTGACCGAGTTTTCCATTGACAGAGCGGATGCCGAGCTCCCCAAAAATACCACCTCCGTTTTGCTGCAGTTCGAGATCGTACCCGGCGACCAGACCGGTGCAATCGTGATTGGTGCAGAGCCGAGCGACAGCCCGGCCGTGAGCTTCAGCGCTAACGTGCCTGGCACGACCTCGCAACTCGTACTGCTCGACGACACGGGATCGTTCACCCTGACCGCCGACCAGACGGTTACTGTCACCTTGACCCTGTTCGCCTACCTGCAGGTCGCCGAAAAGGGTGAGCCGGCGGTCGGCCCCGGCGGCAGCGTGGCCATCGCACCCCGCCTCGTAATCGACACAGAGGCAGGCCTCGGCGGCACGCTCGCCGCCATCGACACGCCGATCACGCTCAGCCCCCAGGGTCTCGGCGCCGTGCCGACCGAAGACGTGGCGGCAGTCTGGCTGCAGGTTGCCCTGCTCGGTTCCGACGCGAGGCTCAGCCTGCCCACCGAGGGTGCCGATGACAGCCCGGCCGTTGTGCACAGCAGCGGAGCCTGGACGAATGCACTCATTCTGGTCCCGCTCGATGATCGCGGCCTGTTCCAGTGGAGCTTTAGCGGCACAGTCGACGCTGTGCGTGCGAGCGTGACCGGCTGGGTAGCCGGCCAGATCCGGTCGCTCGACGCTGCCACCATCGTCGGCGGGCTCGTTCCCGTCGCTACCACCGCCCTGGACCCGGCAGACCCGGCGCCGACCCTGCCGACAGCGATTGACAGCGCGGCCGTCGGATCCGCGCTGTACAGCGTCGAAATCACGAGCGCCGCACCCGGCACTGTGAGCGCTGACGCCGGTGACAGCCGGGCCGATGACCGACGTGAGACGACCCTGCCGGTGCGTGGAGCGGCGTCCTCTCTCGTCATCGCGGGCCCTGGCGGCACCATCAGCCTGCCAGACGGAGCAATTGCGGAGTCGCTCACCCTGCTCGGCTACTTTCCCACCGTACTGCCGGCCAACGATAACGCGCCGACGCTCACTATCACCCGACCGGCTGCCAACGGCACGGTCAACCTCGGCGACGCTGGTGGAACTTTCTCCGTTCGCGGCACGATCGAGCAAGCGGATGCCGGTGTGCAGCTCGTAGAGGTGCGTCTGGGCAATCGTTCCATCGGAAGTGCCCACGTCAACACGACCACGACTCCGGTGAGCTGGAGCATCGAGACCTCTGCGACCCCCGGCGAGCACGAGGTGAGCGTCACGGTGACCGACTGGGCCGGCCAGACCGGCCAAGACGATGTCGCGTTCAGCGTAGACGTACCGGCCGAGAGTGCGGCCATCGCCAACAACCGCACCGTCGTGCTCGATGCGGCGAGCCTCAACGTAGCATCCAACCTGACAGCCTCGTCGATTTCCTTTGCCGGGCTGTCTCCGGCGGTCGTCGGCGAGTTCATCGTCGCCGGGGTGTCGACGGCAACGCCGGACGGCATCATGCGTGAAGTCACCGCGGTCGAACTCATCGACGGGCTCGTGGTCCTGACGACCCGGCCGGCAGCGTTCGGCGACATCGTGCTACAGGTCAATCATCGAATCGTGGATCAGGCGGTGCTGCCCGACGGGGCCGAAACGGCGAACGAGGGCGTGGCCGCCGAAACCGCGAGCGGCGATGGTCGCCCGGTCGTTCTGCCGGCGTCCTATTCTGCTGCCGCGCAGACGGCCGAGACGGCCGACCCAGTGGGCTTCCCTGGTACCGACTCGGCTGAAACACAGCGCATCGGAGTCGTTGACCTCAGCGCCAAGGTCTCAGTCACCACCGAGCCCGAAGTCTCCGTCGAGTATGAGAGCAAGAGCAATGATCTCAAAATGAGTATCACCGCCTCGGCCGAAGGTGCAGACGCGAGCTTCTCGGCCGGCGACACCGAGGTATCCGTTCCCGCGCCAGCCGCAAATTCCAGCCCGGCTCCCGTGCCGAGTTCCACTCCCGCACCAACACCCAACAAACCCACGTTCAGCGGTAAGGCCAGCGTCGAGTTGGGCGTCGCCTTCGAACTGGTCACCTACTCCACATTGACCATAGAGATCGCACCGTTCTGGGAATGGACCCGCGACGTGCGCACGGTTCTCAACGAGTTCGAATCCAGCGTCAAGCAGCAGCAGACGCAGACGATCGAGGTGAGTTCCTACGGGAAAATTGCCGTGGCCTACGGCTCGGGCAAAAAGCAGCGACGCGTGGGCCAGATCGGCACACCGCTGCAGGTGACCGCCGGCGACCTCCCCCACGTTTCGCTGGGGCGTCTGGTGGGCGTCATTCCGACTCCTGTCCCGATCCCCTGGGTGCTCACTTTCGACCTGAGCGCGGAGTTCGACTGGTCACTGTCACTCACCGGCACCACCACATTGACGGCCGTTGAACGCATCACTCGTGAATTCGGTGTGCGCCTCGAGAGCGGCAAGCTTAAATCGTTCACCGAGACCGTCACCGAGACCGCCCCCACCGTGTGGAAAAGCGAACTTGAGGTTGCCCTCGGCGCGACGCTCTCCCTGCGGGTCGACGCGATGATCTATGACATGGCCGGGGCCTACTTCGGCATTGACATCACCCCGGCCCTCACCGTGGGCTCTGAGGCCGAAGGGGCGACCGGAGCGGAGACATCCGTTTTGTTCACGAGCACCTTTGACATCGTCGTTATGGGAGTTGTCGGCGTGAAACTCGAACTGTTCGACAAGAATCTGCTCAGCTGGGAAGCAGAACCGCATCAGCTGTACAAAAAAGTCTTCTGGGAAAAGGAGTACACCCTTGATGAGCTCGCGTTCGCTGTTACTCGGGACAAAGTTTTTGCCCCCGAGGTCGACCCCGACACGGCCACCGGAACCGGCAACCGCGCACTGCTCGTCGTCGTAGACATTTCTGGATCGATGATGGGTGAACGTATAGAGAAGGCGCAGGACGCCCTCACCGAGCTGGTGATGAGTCAGCCGCTGGGTGCCGAGGTCGGCATCTGGACCTACGGTGGCGGCTGTGACGAACCTGGTGACTACGCCATCGAGGTCGCACCGGTCATGGGCACCGGCGATCTGGTATCGGAAATTCACGGCTTCACCGCCGGTGGCGGTACCCCGACCGCCGAAGCGCTGCTCGCTGCGACCGCGCAGTTGCAAGAAGACGGCCATACCGGCGCCACCGTGGCTCTGGTATCCGACGGGGAAAGCGGGTGTGGCGATCCCTGCGAGGCCGCGGCCCAGATTCGCGCGCAGGGTTTCGACCTGCAGGTGCAGACCGTTGGCTTCCAAACCTCCGGCCTGGGCGAAACTGAGCTCAAGTGCATCGCCGATGAGACCGACGGCACATACACCTCCGTCGACGACGTTGATGCGCTCGCCGACAAGCTCTCCGAACTCGGTCGAGCCAGCATCGATCTAACGGTCGCCGCCGGCGACACCATTTTAGCCAATCAGGCCCAAAACGTTGACGTCACGGTCACGAACCCCTCTGGTCGGGACGCGGCAGATATTACCGTCGCGCTCACCTTTCCGAGCGGTGATCTGGTGCCGCTGGTCAGCCCGTCACCGCAACTGTTGTTCGGCAACCTGCCGTCCGGGGCCAGCAGCACGCAAAGCGTGCAACTGTACAGTACGGTGCAGAACGCGATCGGCGACACCGACTATCGGGTGATTGCCTGGGGTCCAGAGGTCGATGCCGTCATCGTCGAAGGCAGCTACGTGACCCTGCAGCAGCGCACCGAACCGATCAAACCCGGGCCTATTCTGGCGGATGCCGCGACGAGCGACTATCCGGCAGCTCTCGTCGGCGACGGCCTGGCGTCAGCAGACCCCGGCGCCGCCTGCCGTTCTGACGGTGGCGGTGACGGTGATAGCGGAGCCGCCGGGTACGCCGTCGCTGTGGCCGCATCGACCGACCCGGTCGTGCTCGCCTGCGCAGCAACGTCGGGCAATAACTTGCTCGGTTCGCAAGTGCGAAGCGGCGCGGACAACCAACTTGAACGCCTCGCAGCCGAGCCGGCCGTGAGTGAGGTGGTCGTTTCGGTTGGCGCCGCCGACGTAGGGCTCGATGCCCTGCTCGCCCTATGTGCCAGCTCCGGCTGCGCGCTCGACGATCAGGCCGTGCGCACCGTGATCGGCAAGGCTCAGGCGCTTGACCTGGGCCCGGTTTATCGCAGCATTTGGGCGACAGTGAACACGGCCCAGGCTCGTGAAGCTCGCGGTGGCGCCCACGCGCCGGTTATCGTGACGGCTTACCCGCAGCTGTTTTCGAGTGACCGCGGCATCGATTGCACCTCAGAGTGGGGCCGCGCCGAAGCCCGTGTTGGGCACACGGTCATCGCCTACCTGAACGCGTCCCTTGAAACCGCGGCCCTGCGCGTGGCCGCTGACGGCTATGAGGTCTACTACGTCGCCGGGCCCGAAGATGCCCTGCAGCCCAACCACACCCTGTGCGATGACGACAGCTTCGTGACGGTGACTGGCGAGGGGCAGCTTGTGCCAAACGCCGACGGCTTCGCCGCGATCGGTGATGCCCTGCTGCTCTGGAGCCAGAACCGTGCGCGTGTCGAACCCACGGCATCCGCTTTGGCCAGCGCCGAGCGTTACGCGGTGCCTGCGCCCGGCTTCAGTAAGTCCATTGGCCGTGCAGTCGCTGGCCTCGCCAATCCCACGAAGTTGGCCGAACTTGGTGTGAACGGCCCGGCTGTGCACGTGTCGCCGGGGCAACAGGTGCACGTCACCGGTTCCGGCTACCTGCCTGGCTCGCCGGTGGTCGTGACCCTCTTCGGCGACCCGAGCATTCTCGGCACCGCCACAGCGGATGCTGCCGGCCGCGCCGAGCTGACCGCCATCGTTCCTCAGCAGACGGATCTCGGCACAGCGACCCTGACCATGAACGGTGCTTCAGCGACCGGGCTGGAACTGGAGCTGGTTCGCGATCTGCGGATCGGCGCTCTCGTGCCGGTTTGGATCGTGGCCACCGTGTTCGGCGGCTTGTTGTTGCTGCTGGCCGCGATCGGTTTGGCGCTGTTCGCCCGGAGCCTGGCCGGGGGTGCCTCGCGTCGCCGCGCCCGCTAGAGTCCCGTTGCGTGCACGCGGAATCTAGTGCGAGAAATCTCGGCGCCTCAAGGCTCCGCCGCATTCAGATTGTAGAACCGGGTCGTTCAGGTGCGCACTGGCTCAGGTGCGCCAGGGTGGTTCGGGGCTGGGGGTGTTGGCGNTGGCGCGGTGGGTGTGGGCTGGCCGCCAGGTTTGGGTGGGGTCCCAGAGTAGTGGTCCGCGTATTTGGGGTCTGCCGTTGATGATGCGGATGTTCCAGCCGTTGGTGTCGATGGTGTGGTGGTGGAACCAGCAGAGGAGGGTGCCGTTGTCGATGGTGGTGGGGCCGTGTTTGCGCCAGGGGATGACGTGGTGGGTTTCGCACCAGTGGGCGGGGGTGGTGCAGCCGGGGATGATGCAGCCTTCGTCGCGGGCACTGATCGCGGCGCGTTGTTTGGCGGTGAAGCAGCGCATTTTGTCGCCGAGGCGGAGGATGTCGCCGTTGGCGCCGATGATGGCGTGTTGGGCGCCGCCGGCGCAGATGGCTTCTTTCACCCGGCGCAACGATACTGGGGCTTCAATGCCGTCGATCCAGCCGACACCGTGGCCTTGGTCGAGGTCGGTGGCGTTGATGTGGATCATGACGGTGGGGGCGGCGCCGCCCATGGTCGGGGTTCTCGGGTCGCGGGCGGCCGCTTCGAAGACGGAGCGGAGGATGTCGGCGCGTTTTTCGCCGGCGGTGCGGCGGTCGCCGTCGTAGCGGGGGTCGCCGGTGAAGGGGTCGGCGCTAAACCGTTGACCATCTGCGTTCGGATCACTAGCGTCGACGCCGTCCAGCTCGCTGGGGTCGTCGCCGGGTTCGGTGGGCTCGAACCGCGGTGTGCGAGACCGGGCCGACAGGTACGTGTCGAAGAGGGTGTCCATGATGCCACGCAGTTCCGGAGTGACGTCGGCGCGCAGCGGGTAGAGCCCGTTGCGCAGCAGCCCGAACGTCAGAGAGCTTTTTGCTTCGACGAGGTCGTCGTTGGGGGCGGTGCCGTCCGGGTCGAGGCGACCTTGCCATTCGAGGGCTTGCGCCCGCAGCAGGTCGGGAGCGAAGCGGATGCCTGCCCCGGGCAGCCCGGCCGTTTCCGGGGTGATCGCTCCGGTCGCCGACGCGACCAGTGCACGTTCCACCTGGTCGAGGTCGTCCTGCAGGACTTTCCCGTGCAGCGCGGTCAACGTGGTGGCGATGATTTCTGCCGACTCCACCCCGAGCTCACCGCTGCTGAGTCCGGCGGCAATGACCGGGTACCGGGCCGGCACGGGCAGACCCAGCGGCGTGCGTTCGACCGTGGTCTCACCCAGCTTCAGGCGCCGTTTCGCTTCGCGGCCGGAGATACCGGCGAGTTGGGTGATGAACTCGACCCGGTTGCGGCATCCGTTCTTGTAGGCGAGCGAGCCGTTGCCGAGGTCGGTTTCGGCACGGACACCGATGTCGGTGGTGGCGCGTAGCCTGACACCATCAACCTTGCGACCCAAACCCTCCAGGGCTGCCATGACCGCGACAGCTTCGCTGTCATCGAGCTGACCAAACCGCACCCCGTCAAACGCCAAAGCCAGAATCGCAGCAGCCTGCGCAACTGCCGCAACGCGAGAACCCCTGGGCTCCGGCATGCGGCCGGCTGTTGCGGGCGGAGCGGTGAGGGTCATGGCGTCGGTGCCTCCTTCACCCCCAATTATAGCCCGAATCGAGAACAAACACGAGACAATCTCAACAAAATGGTGACGTACAGTCAAATTTTATTTTGATCCGCGAGAGCGGGTAACGGCCACTTCGGCCCTCCTGAAGTAGCCATGTACCCGAAATAGCGAGCTGTAGCGCAACGGGGGTAGACGACCAATCTCCCCAATGAACCCATTATGGGCAAAGTTGCCCCTGAACTGGGGCCGCTATTTGGAGGGTCGCCAGCGGTGAGAACGGGTTGCGCCTTTCCCCACCGCGATAACGTAAAGAGTCAGTCTCGAGCCGCGACTGCGGTGTGCCTCCACAAAGGCACGTTGAGATGACTGAGAACCGGGGGAGCCGCGCATACGTGACCAGCCTGACCGAAATTTTAATCGTGCACGGACTGCTCCCGAACGAGCAACTCGACACCGTACGTTTGAACGACCGCGCTGACGAAGCTATGGTGCGCAACCTGGTCGAGGTGGGCACGATCACCGAGCTGCAGTTCGCCAAAGCACGCGCCGAGCAGAAAAACCTCCCATTTGTCGAGCTGCTCGACTATCCCGTAGATCGGCTGGCCGTGGCCAAAGTGCCCGCCGCAGTCTGCCGCCGGGCCAACGTGCTGCCCATCGGCTTCGAAGACGGTCGTCTCGTGGTGGCTATGGTCAACCCCGGCGACGTATTCGCCGTGGACGACGTGCGTGAGGCTGCCCGCATGCGAGTCAGCCCGGTCGTCGTCGAGCCGTCCGATCTGCACGCGGCTATTGCACGCTACCATCGTGCCGATAACGAACTGATCGATCTCAGCACCACGCTCACTGCCGACAGTGAGGAGCCCGACGACACCCCGACGCCAGCGGAAACGGATGACGCAGCACCGATCGTGCGCTTCGTCAACCTGTTGGTCAGCCAAGCGATTCAGGACAAAGCGTCGGATATTCACATTGAACCCGGCGAGAACGACGTGCGCGTGCGTTACCGCATCGACGGCGTGCTGCACGAGATGCAGAAGGCACCGTCAACCATCGCCGGCGGCGTCACCTCGCGCATCAAGATCATGAGTGATCTCGATATCGCCGAGCGCCGTAAACCGCAGGACGGCCGCATGTCCGTGCACCACAACGGTCGCACGGTCGACCTGCGTGTTGCCATTCTGCCCACGGTCTGGGGTGAAAAGGTCGTTCTGCGAATTCTCGACAACGCGACCTCGTCGATGAGAATGGACGGCCTCAACCTGCTCACCGATAACTTCAACGAGTACGAGATGGCGTACACCAAGCCCTACGGCATGATTCTGGTCACCGGGCCGACAGGCTCGGGTAAGTCGACCACCCTCTACACAACCCTGCACGCTATCAACCGGCCAGAGATCAACGTGATCACCGTTGAAGACCCGGTCGAATACCGCATGCAAGGGGTCAACCAGGTGCAGGTGAACCGCAAGGCGGGCCTCACCTTCGCTGTGGCGCTGCGTTCCATTCTGCGTGCAGACCCCGACGTTGTGCTATTGGGTGAGATTCGCGACCAGGAGACCGCGAAGATCGCCATTGAGGCCTCGCTCACCGGTCACCTCGTGCTGTCGACCCTGCACACCAATGACGCTCCAAGCGCCATGACCCGGCTGACCGAGATGGGCATCGAGCCGTTTCTGGTGGGTTCGGCGCTGGACTGCGTTGTGGCACAGCGGCTGGCTCGGCGCCTGTGCGACCGCTGCAAGGTACCCGATGATCGCACCGACCTGGCTTATCTGGGTTTTGTGGTCAATCCCACGGTGGGCTACGTCTCGAACCGTTCTACGATCATGCCGGAGATCGGTCCGGCCATCGACCCCACAACAACGGGCACCATCATCTACAAGCCCGCCGGGTGCGCGAGCTGCTCGCAGACGGGCTACCGCGGCCGACTCGGCATTCACGAGGTCATGACGGTGTCCGAAGAAATCGAGCGGCTTACCGTGGCCCGCGCCTCGAGCGCGCAGATCGGAGCCGCGGCACGCAAGCAGGGAATGGTCACCATGCGTGAAGACGGCTGGGCCAAGGTCGCTCTCGGGCTGACCTCGATCGACGAGGTGCTCCGTGTGGTTTCCTAGTTTCTGGGATGCCCCGGTTCGTCAACGTCAGACCCCGCAGGTATCGCAGTGACGTCGTCCGACTTCGGTTATGCCGTCCAGGAATCCGATGACACTGAATATGGGAAGCCGGTCGCTGACATGCCCGCCTCTACCGTTGATATCCGTTCCAGGAGGCTTATGCGTTCCGAATCATCGACACAATTCAGCGCACCAACGCCCGATCCCGACCTGCTCAAGGCACTCCGGCTCGTGTTAGACGAGGGAGCGAGCGACCTGCACATTTCTGGTGGTGCACCGCCGAGCATGCGCGTTGACGGTTCCCTGCGGCCGATTCCCGGGTGGGATCGTTGGTCGCCCGAGAAGGTCGTCGCTGCTCTCAGCAGCATTTTGTCGGCCGAGCAGCGGAACGAATTTGATCAGGAGCTTGAGCTCGACTTCGCCCACACGGTGGAGGACACCCGTTTTCGGGTCAACTTCTACCAGCAGCGCAACACGGTCGGTGGCGCCTTTCGTCTCATTCCGAGTGAGATCAAATCGTTGGCTGAGCTGGGCATTCCGGAATCTGTTGCGCGGTTTGCACACCTGCCGCGAGGCCTCGTGCTGGTCACCGGCCCCACGGGCTCCGGTAAGACCACCACCCTGGCCGCAATGGTTGACCTCGTGAATCGCACCAGGGACGACCACATCGTGACGGTGGAGGACCCGATCGAGTTCATTCACGAGGGCAAGAAAGCGATGATCAGCCAGCGTGAGGTCGGGCAGGACACGCACAGTTTCGCATCCGCTCTCAAGCACGTGCTGCGCCAGGACCCCAACGTTATTCTGATCGGCGAGCTGCGTGACCTTGAGACGATCTCGGTTGCATTGACCGCCGCTGAGACCGGCCACCTCGTTTTTTCCACCCTGCACACCCAGGATGCGGCGCAGAGCATCGAGCGTATGATCGACGTTTTTCCGCCGCACCAGCAGGCGCAAGTGCGCACGCAGCTCGCGGCGACCCTGCGAGGGGTGGTCTGCCAGACCCTCGTGCGCAAGATCGGCGGCGGACGCGTGGTCGCGACCGAAATTCTGGTGACCACGGCAGCCATCGCGAACCTCGTGCGGGAGGGCAAGACGCACCAGATTGCTTCGGCGCTGCAGTCGGGTCGATCGCTCGGCATGCACACCATGGACCAGCACCTGGCCGAACTCGTCAATGCCGGCCAGATCACCCGTGAGGCCGCCGAAGAGAAGGCAATGGACGTCGACGTGCTCAAGCAACTCGTGCACCGGGTTGATCCGACGACCGCCCCGGCAAGCGATCTGAGCCATGGCGAAATTGACTTCAACGATTCATTTTCGCGCGGGAGGCGCTAGATGTCTTCCGAAACCTCGTTCAGCTACACCAGCCGGGATTCCCGCGACCGCGTAGTCAAAGGTCGTATGGACGCGGCGTCGGAGCGGGCAGCGCTTCTACAACTGCGCTCCATGGGGCTCTCGCCCATTTCGATTGCGCCGGCCCGCAAGCTCACGGGGCTTCACGCGGATCTGAGCATCCCCGGGTTTCAGAAGCACATCGGCCTGACCGACCTCGCCGTGATGAGCCGCCAGATGGCGACCATGACCGCGGCCGGGCTGTCGCTGCTGCGCACACTGAATATTCTGTCGGAGCAGACTGAGAACAAGCAGCTCGCCCAGGTGCTCGCAGGTATTCGCAGCGACGTCGAGACCGGCGTGTCACTCTCCGATGCCTTCGATAAGCACGACGTGGTGTTTCCCCCGATTATGATCAACCTGGTGCGCGCGGGGGAGACCGGTGGTTTTCTCGAAGACGCCCTCAACTCCATCGCGGACAACTTCGAGTCAGAGATGAAGCTGCGCGACACGATCAAGAGCGCACTCGCCTACCCGGTGATCGTGCTGGTCATGGCACTTCTCGCCGTGGTGGGCATGCTCATCTTCATCGTTCCCGTGTTCGAGAAGATGTTCCAGGGTCTCGGTGGCGAACTGCCCGCGGCCACCAAGGTGCTCGTTGTGCTCTCCAACGGCATGATTTGGGTGGCCCCGGTGCTGCTCATTGCCGTCATCGTTTTCTCGTTGTGGTGGCGCAAAAACAAGCACACCCTGGCCGTGCGCCGCGTGGTCGACCCATTCAAGCTCAAACTGCCCGTGTTCGGCCTGCTGCTCTCCAAGCTTGCCATCGCACGGTTCAGCCGCAACTTCGCGACCATGATCGGCGCCGGTGTGCCTATATTGCACTCGCTCAAGATCGTCGGCGAGACATCGGGCAATTGGGTCATCGAGTCAGCACTGGTCAAGGTGCAGGAATCAGTAAGTCAGGGCCGCTCCATTGCGGGGCCCCTCTCACTCGAGCCGGTCTTTCCGACCATGGTCACGCAGATGATTGCCGTGGGAGAGGATGCCGGTGCGCTCGAGCAGATGCTCACCAAGATCGCCGATTTTTACGACCAGGAAGTGCAGTCGACCACCGAGCAGCTCACCGCGCTCATCGAGCCACTCATGATCGCCGTGATTGGCGTGATCATCGGGGGCATGGTCGTGGCGCTCTATCTGCCCATGTTCAGCGTTTTCGACTACGTCAATTAGTAGTCAGGAGGTACAGCCCCCGTTTGGGCTGCACTCCCACTGGGGGTAGGCGTCTCCCCAAAAAAACAACGGTTCAGAGTGGGGGCCAACCTAGGCTTAAAAGCGGTTAAGCCCACCGCATTTCTCACTGCTGCACCACGCAAAGGACACAGACATATGAACCGCTTCTTTACGACAGCCCTGGTCAACAAGCGCAAGGCCCTCGGAGAGAAGGAGAAGGGCTTCACGCTCATCGAGCTCCTCGTGGTGGTACTCATCCTCGGTGTTCTCTCTGCGATCGCCATCCCGATCTACCTCGGCCAGCAGGACAAGGCCAAGGACAGCGCCGTGGAAGCCGCTATCACCAATGCCAAGACAGCTGTTGTCGCGGAACTGGTTGAAGGTACCGCGCTCACCACCCTAGAAACCGGCTTTCCGAGCGGCCTTACCGCGTACACCGAGAGCGGAGAAATTTCAGTCGCCATGGACGTAACTTCTTCGACGACCTTCATTATTACCGGTAACTGGGGCGCGACGATTGGCACCGATCATCTACACCACATCACCGAAAAGGGCGCTGCGGAAAAGGGTGCGGCGCCTGTCGCCACGACGGCTGCCGAGGTGGGGTAGCACTGCCTCACGGCCCTATACCGGTAGGGCGTCCCAGACGCCCTGCCGGTGCTTGAAATTGCCCGTAGTCGAAGGGAAGTAGTGTCAGTGCCACACCGCCCCGTGATGAATTCACGACCTCGCGACGGCGGCTTTGGCATGATCGAGATTGTCGTCTCGATGCTGCTGCTCTCCCTTCTCGCTATAGCCTTTCTGCCGATGCTGGTCACCGCGCTGCGAGTTTCGGTCTCCAATGCGTCCCTATCCACGGCCACGCAGCTCGTGTCTACGCAAATGTCTGAGCTCCGTGCCCTGGGCACGACCTGCGCGGTGCTTGAGACGTACGGCAATAATCTCCCATCCGAGTTCGATGCGGGAGGACGTAAGTTCTCACAGACCATTGAGATTGACTGTCCGGCCAGCGACTACCCAGCGAAAGTGCCCGTGACAGTATCCGTTTCTGCAAGTGACCCGGTACCTATGCTCGCTGAAGCCACCACACTCATCTTTGTCACGGGCTAGAGGACCTATGCCAACGATGCAACACAAAAAGCGACGCCACATTTCTCGGCTACTCGCTCGACTACGCGAGCGGCGCTCTAACGAAGCCGGCTACACCCTGGTCGAGGTTCTGATCTACTCCAGCTTGATGGTGCTCATTTTTACGCTCGTTGGCGGTATTTTACTCAACGCCATGGAGTCCGAACAAAAGGTTCTAGCTAGCGCTGACGCCAATGGCGTTAGCCAACTCATTGTTACTTCAATATCTTCCGGGATGCGCAATGCCACCCAACTCGACCTGCCTGAGAACACCCCCGACGACCCCGATGACCAACTTCTCGTGCTCACCACCGTAAGCAGCGACCCGGCCCAGACCGCAGCGGACCGCGTCTGCCAAGCATGGTTTTACACAGAAGAGAACGGCGGAGCCATGTACTACCAGCGAGGCGCGACCCCGGAGGCTATCAACGCGACCAGTGTCGACAATCTGACCGGCTGGACTCTGCTCGGTTCCGGCCTCTTCCCAAACGGTCAACCTATCTTCTCTGGCGCGAACACAGTGAACCCGGCGATCACCCTCAACTTCATGATCAACGCAGACGGCGACGGCAGCCCGGCACTCATCTCAACCGCGTTCAAGACTCGCCAAGGTCCGTCAACGGAGACTGCACGATGCTTCGAAATCGAGTGACACCGGCCGCTGTCGCCAGTGAGCGTGGCAGCAGCTTGCTCGCAGTCGTCGGGCTCATGGCTGTGGCTGCCATTGCCACTCTCGCGATCGCCGGATCCACCATGAACTCCCTCGGTGTCAGCAGCGCCGCCCGCGCAGGTGTGCAGGCCCAAGCTGCGGCCGAGGCCGGCATTGACGACACCCTTTTTAAACTCACTACTGCCCCTTGCGACACAGTCACCCTCGGTACAGCTGTCCCTACGCCAGTCGCTACGGTCACCATTTCGTACTGGCCCAGTGCCATCACCGGCGACTGGGGCAACGGCTGCCCTGTCGGCGACGCCGTCACGCAAATCAAGATTGTCTCTACCGGATATGCCATTCAGAACGGTCAAGCCGGCAACGCGAGCGGTAACACGCGAACTATCGAAGCGATCTATGCCCTGAATATGACGGGATCCGGCACGACGGATGGGATTGCCATCTACGCGGATTCGGGTTTTTCCGTAGTCGATTCTGTGGCTATCCATGCAAACACCTCATCGATTATTGTGCGCAACGGAGACGCAAGTTGTGTCGGTTCTGGCGCCAACGTTGGCAACGTGCTCCTCTACGACGGTGACTTGCGATTGGGCGAGTCCTGCGCCGTTTACGGGAATGCCTGGGTCTCCGGCAAGCTAACTATGAGCGGAACGGCGGCAGTTCACGGCACTGCTAAGGACAAGTCGAAACCGGAATTCGTCGATCCCGGATGGTATGACCTGAAATACAAATACTCCAAGACAAATGGGGCTAAGCCCAAAAAGGAAAAGAGTCAGAAGGATCAGGCCGCTTGGGCATATTTCGAAAACGTGGTGCCAATTGAGGGTACGTGCACTCTCGCTGCGCTCCAGTTGGCCGCTAACGACCTCGCTGGCGCTCCTGGAATCATCGAGTGCGCCGATGGTGTCGACGTCTCGAGTAATGGAACCCTGACCATCAGCAGCGACATTGCTATCGTCGCGGACAGCTTTCAATTTCGGGAAACTGCTCGAATCGATGCCGCAGCGAAGCAAAAACTCTGGTTGGTGACTTCGGACAAGTCGCCCAACGATAAGGCAAAATGTAATGGTCACGCTGGTAACTTTTCAGTAATCGAATCAGTCAAAGTCAATCAAAACGTTGATGTGATGGTTTACACGCCCTGCAACGTTAATATCTCCACCTCGTCTCAGTGGCGGGGTCAAATTTGGGGCGGAACCGTGCAACTGGGCAACTCGGGTGTTTACACCTACGCTGAGGTCGGTTTTCCGGGCGCAACCTCGGTCAGTGGCGGGGCAACAGCTTCGGGGATTTCTACCCTGGGTGTGCGGCATTCGATTCGAGACCTGAATGGCTAGCATCGTTGCCGGGCTATTCGGCATCCTGGGCGCCGTCATCGGTTCCTTCCTCAACGTGGTGATCTACCGCATACCGGCCGGCCGCTCCATCGTCTCTCCGCCGAGTTCGTGTAGCTGCTGCGGCGCGCGCATTCGGCCGTACGACAACATTCCGGTATTGAGTTGGTTCGTGCTGCGCGGCGAATGTCGTGATTGCCGGGCGCCGATTTCGCCCCGTTACCCCGCGGTGGAACTTGGCACCGGAGTCTTCTTCGCGATCGTGGCTCTCTGGGTGTTCTCGACCGCCGGTTCTGGCTGGGCGGCCGTCACTGCCAACGACAACACCCTCGCCACTCAGCTCATCGTGCTCGTGGCGTTCCTCTACTTGGCGGCGATCAGCGTTGCCCTGGCCATGATCGACCTCGACACGCACACCCTGCCAAACAAGATTCTGCTGCCGGCCTACCCGGTGGCTGCCGTGTTGCTCACTGCGGCCTCCCTTGTGGCGGGCGAACCGGGTCGTCTGCTGACCACCCTGATTGGAGCGGGGGCGCTGTTCGGCCTCTACCTGGCCCTGGCGCTGATCAGCCCCGGCGGCATGGGGCTCGGTGACGTGAAACTTGCCGGGCTGCTCGGCCTTTACCTCGGCTATCTGGGGTGGGGCCCCCTGATCGTGGGGGCGTTCGGAGCCTTTCTGCTCGGCGGCGTGTTCGGGCTCCTTCTGCTCGCCACTCGTAAGGCCAAACGCCGCAGTGGCATTCCGTTCGGCCCGTGGATGCTGCTGGCCGCCTGGCTTGGCGTCTTCTTCGGCGACGAGATAGCCATCGGCTACCTCACGCTTTACGGCCTCGCCTAATTGGCGGGTGTCACGACCCGGCCCGCTCTTCGATCACCGCTTATGAACCGAATTCTTACTGGGGGAAACAAATGACGACACGTGTGGTCGGACTCGACATCGGCACCACCGCCGTGCGCGCCGTAGAGATGCGGGATGCCGAAACGGATCATCCCGTGCTCGTGCGCTGCTACGAAGAGCTGCTGCCCTTTGGCGCGGTCAGCCGCGGTGAGGTACTGGAGCCGGCTGTCGTCGCCGCGGCGCTGAAGCGGATGTGGTCGAGCGGCGGATTCACGACCAAAGACGTCGTGCTCGGAATGGGCTATCACCGCATGGTCGTGCGCAACCTGACCGTGCCCAAGATGTCGCTGCGCCGCATTCGCGAGTCGCTGCCATTTCAGGTGCAGGACCTGCTGTCGTTTCCCACCGCCGAGGCGCTGCTCGACTTCTACCCCATTGCCGAGGTCGACGGCGAGGGGGAGGCTGACCCGCAAATTGCCGGGCTGCTGATCGCAGCCATGAAAGGTGTCGTGCAGTCGCACATCAGGGCCGCCCGGCTTGCCGGACTGCGCACGATCAACGTTGACATCATGTCGTTCGCACGCAGTCGTGCGATTCACCGCGCAGTGACCGCCCCCGAGGTGATCGTGCAGATTGATATCGGTGGCGGCTCGTCGAGCGTGCTTATCTCGTCGAACGCCGTGCCGCAGTTCGTGCGCGTGATTCCTTCCGGCGGCAATCAGCTCACCAAGGCGCTGCGCGTGCGTCTCGACCTCGATGAAGAGGCGGCGGAGTTGCTTAAGAGGCGGGTGGGCCTAGTGGATGAGGCTGCACCAGAAGATGAAATAGCCGCCACGATCATTCGGGAGATCACCTCGGAACTGCTCGAAAGCCTGCGCAACACCGTTGCCTACTTCACGAACAGCCGTCCGGAACTACCCATCGGACGCATCGTGCTCATGGGCGGGGGCGCCCGGCTCGAAGGCTTCGGTACTGCGCTCAGCGCGCTGACTCGTTTTCCGGTGGTTGCAGCGAAACCGTACGGCGCACTCGAACTCGGACCCGATGTCAATCAGCAAGATCTCGACAACTCCCAGTGCACGTTCGTTGCTGCGCTTGGCCTCGCACTAGGGAGCAAGGCATGAGACGCACAACGGATGGCCATGAGCTGGTCCTCGGCGGGGAACCACGCGCAGACCTGCTTCCCCCCGAGCTCAAGGCCGCCCGTCAGGGCCGGCTGCTGCGCCGAATCATGTCAATCGTTGCCGCCGGCATCGTGCTGGTCGTTATCGCCGCTGTCGCGACCGTGTCCCTTGAAGCCGGGCGGGCACAAAATCGGCTTGCCGCCGCCGAGGCGCGCACCACAGAATTGTTGCAGGAGTCCGCAAAATACTCGGAGGTTCGCAACGTTCAAAACCAAATAGAAATGACAACGGCTGCGCGGCAGCTGGCTGCTGAAACCGAGGTCGATTGGCGTGCTTACATGGTGGCCGTACGAGCAAGTCTGCCGTCCGATGTCACCATTGAGGCTATTGCGGTCGGTTCCGGTACGCCGTGGGCGGAATACGAGCAAAGCAGCGTTCCCTTATATAACCCGCGTGTTGCCAGTCTGACGCTGAGCTTAACCAGCCCGACATTGCCAGCTGTTCCCATGTGGTTGACGAACCTGCGCACGCTGCCCGGCTACGCCGATGCCCACCCCGGTTCGGTGACCCGCACCCAAACCGGTCAGTACGTCGTCGAAATGGTCATCAATATCAATGAAGATGCGCGATCAAATCGCATCGGGGGACAGTGACACTATGACTCGCAACAGATTATTCGGCGCTGTGCTGATCTTGATCGTCGGCGCTTCGGTGGTTCTCGGCGGCATGCTCGGGATCGCGCCAAAACTGGACGAGATTCAGGCCGCAAAGGCACAGCGCGAGGTCATACTGACGCAGAATACTCAACACGAAGCCGATCTGATCGTTCTCAAACGGGACTTTGCCGGAATCGCAGAACTCCGCACCTACCTCGCCACCCTGCAGAGCGGGGTACCGGTCGATGCCGGAATTCCCGACTTTTTGGATGAGCTCGAAGTCATTGCCCGACAGAACAGCGTGACACTGAATTCGCTGGTCATCAGCGACGCGGTTGCTTTTCAGCCCGCCGCGGAAGTGGCCGCCGACAGTGCTGCGGCAGAGGCAGGAACGGGCACGGATTCCGCAGCCGTCGCATCCGCTGTTCCCGCGGCATCATCGGTTCTCAACCCGGAAAACTATCTGGCGGTAACCGTTACCCTGACAATCGCCGGTGCTCACAGCAATCTCTTCGACTTCGTGGCCGGCCTTCAGCACGGCGAGCGGAGCATCGCGATTTCCACGGTGGTGACCGATACCGGTGAGGGAGCGAGCGTGAACGAAATGACCGTTCTCGGCACGATCTACGTTCTGCTGGATCCAACCGGGGTGACGCTCAGCCAGTAAGCGGCACACCCCCAGATCGCGGGCTACCGCCGCGTAGGGAGCTTCAATAGCGTTGCGCCAGACGTAGACCTCTTGCGAATAAGACTTACCCTGGCTCCATTCTCGCGAGGCCTGCAACGACCGTTCGCCGTACCCTCGGCGAGTGGTCGCGTACCCGAAGGGCCGCATTTCTTCGCGGCAATCAGTACCCGACACGCTTGCTCCGAGAAGGAATTGCTCATGGACGACCCGAAAACCTCTCTGTCACGAAACGACACCCTCATAGCCGGCGACCTGGCGGGCTTCGCCCCGGTTTCGGCAAGCGCCGCAGTGAACGCCACCCACTATGACGAAATTCATGTGCTGCCCACGAATCTCCGGCGCAGGCGTGTGCCGCTCCGAAGCGTTCCCGGCGACCGCATGCTGCGCGGTGTCGACCCGGCCGCGCCCGATGTTCTCGGCCTACCCGACGTCGACCTGTTCGAAGCCCTCCATGAGGTCGTGCTGCGGCAGGCATCCGACCTGCACGTATCTGTCGGCGCTCCGCCGAGCATTCGCCGCGACGGCGATCTCGGCCCGGTCGGCGTCGGCCCGGCCTGGTCGAGCCAGAAAGCAGACCGGGCCATCCGCAGCATTCTCACCCGGGCTCAACAGGTCATCTTTGATCGTGATCATGAACTGGATTTCGCTTACACGCTGCAGGATGCCGCGGTCACCGGCGCGTCCAGCCGATTTCGGGTCAACGTGCACCAGCAGCGTGGCGCCGTCGGCGCGGTCTTTCGGCTCATTCCACACGAGATCAAAGACCTTAAAGCCCTGGGTATCCCTCAATCGGTGTCCACATTCGCCGGGCTGCCTCGCGGGCTGGTACTCGTTGCCGGGCCGACCGGCTCGGGCAAATCCACGACGCTGGCAGCCCTCGTCGACCTCGTGAACAGCACCAGGGCCGACCATATCGTCACAGTCGAAGACCCGATCGAGTTCTTGCACGCCCACAAGAAGTCCCTGGTGACCCAGCGCGAGGTGGGGCACGACACGGCGAGTTTCGCATCCGCTTTAAAGCACGTGCTGCGGCAGGACCCCGACGTCATTCTCATCGGTGAATTGCGCGATCTCGAGACGATCCAGGTGGCACTGACCGCCGCAGAGACCGGGCACCTCGTGTTCGCGACGCTGCACACGCAGAGCGCGGCGCAAACCATCGACCGCATCATCGATGTGTTTCCACCGCACCAACAGAACCAGGTGCGGGCACAACTCGCCCAAACCCTGCAGGGCGTTGTCTGCCAGACCCTGGTGAAGTGGGCGAACGGGGCCGGCCGGGTCGCCGCGACGGAAGTTCTGGTCACCACTCCGGCCATCGCCAACCTCATTCGTGAGGGCAAAACGCACCAGATCGAATCGATGATGCAGACCGGGCGGGAACGCGGCATGCACACCATGGATCAGCACCTCGCCGAACTGGTCAACACGGGGCAGATCACCCGCACGGCCGCGCACGCCAAGGCCCAGGATATTGCCGGACTCGAACTGCTCATTCACCGCGCCGAACCGGCGGCCGGGGCCTTTGCCTTCGCGGGGGCCGGAGCCGGGTACGACGCCGGCCACGACGTCGACTACAACGTCGGGTTCTCCCGCGCGGTGAACTGATGCCGGACGCACTGGTCTTCAATTACACCGGTCGCGACACGAGGGGCAGGAACGTTAAGGGACGAGTCGATGCGCAGAACTCGGGTCAGGTGGCCGCGCGACTGAACTCTCAGGGCATCGCTCCAGTCTCGATCGTGGAGGCTCCGCCCGCCACCGGAATGGCGCGGTCCATTGCGCTGCCGGGCTTCTCTCGCGCGGTTCGCCTGAAAGATCTCGCCGTTCTGAGTCGGCAGTTCGCGACCATGATCTCGGCCGGGCTGTCGCTGCTGCGGGCGCTGCGCATTCTCAACGAGCAGACCGAGAGCAAACCGCTCGCGGCGGTGCTCGCACTGGTGCGGGACGACGTCGAGGCCGGGCAGTCTATCTCGGACTCGCTCGCGAAGCATCCGCTGGCCTTTCCCCCCATCATGGTCAACATGGTGCGGGCCGGCGAGACCGGCGGTTTTCTCGACCAGGCCTTGAACTCGATCGCCGAGAACTTCGAGAAGGAGGTCAAGCTGCGCGACACCATCAAGGCGGCGATGACCTATCCGGTGATCGTGCTGTCCATGTCGGTTGCCGCCGTGATGATCATGCTGATCTTCATCGTGCCCATCTTTCAGGATATGTTCGCCGGGCTCGGCGGCTCGTTGCCGCTACCCACCCAGCTACTCGTGACCCTGTCGGGATCGATGATCTATGTCGTGCCAATCGGCCTCGTTTTCGGTATCGCGTTCGCCGTGTGGTGGCGTCGCAACAAACACACCGACCGGGTGCGCCGGGTGCTCGACCCGCTGCGGCTGAGAGTGCCAGTGTTCGGCCCACTGCAGAAGAAGATCTCCGTGGCGCGCTTCAGCCGCAACTTCGCCAACATGCTCGGCGCTGGCGTGCCCATTCTGCAGGCCCTCGCGATCGTGGGGGAGACCAGCGGCAACTGGGCCATCGAGAACGCCCTCAGCCAGGTAGCGGAGGGGGTGCGCCGCGGGCAGTCGGTCTCGGAGCCGCTGCAGGAGCATTCGGTCTTTCCGGCCATGGTCACCCAGATGATCGCAGTGGGAGAGGATGCCGGCACGCTCGAGCTGATGCTCGACAAGATCGCCGACTTCTACGATCAGGAGGTGCACACGGCCACTGAGCAGCTCACCGCCATGATCGAGCCGCTGCTGATCGCCTTTCTCGGCGTTGTCATCGGCGGCATGGTCGTTGCCCTCTACCTTCCCATCTTCAGCATCGCCAGCATGATCAAGTAGCCCTGTCTGCCCCGATCCCCCCGCTCCGGCGGGGGCTTTTGGCGCGCCCGCGCGTAAGTAGGCCGCCCCCTTTGGGTGGCGTTCTTTCTGGGGGGTGGGTATTACCCAAATCACCCGCAAACGTGGGTCGTGCCCAAGAAAATCGCGCCCCTAATCTGAAGCTCCGATCGCATCGTCGGTCGAAAGAGTCACCGCAACACACAATCACAGCACAACGAGTCCTTACCCGGCTCGCCTCGCACGACCCACTCCAACCCGAATGGATACATCATGCTCACTCGCCTGCTCGCTTCCCTCAACCTGCGCCGCGCACGCTTCACCGAGAACCAAAGAGGGTTCACGCTGATCGAGTTGCTCGTTGTCGTGATCATCATCGGAATTCTCGCCGCCATCGCCATCCCGATCTACCTGGGCGTGCAGAACAACGCCAAGGACGCGAACGTCAAGAGCGACCTCGCCAACGCCAAGACCGCCATCATCGCGCTGCAGACCGAGACCGGTGCGCCGATCGCAACCGCGACGCTCGGCTCGATCGCCGGAATCGCGAGCTACGGCTACACCCAGAGCCCGAACACGGCCTCGATCAGCTATGTACACATTGGCGCAGTGACCGACCCCACCTTCTGCATCGGCGCCACCAGCGCGACCGGCGTGCAGTTCTACGTGACCGACCTCCTCGGCATCACCAAGCAGGCCACAACGGCTGCACCAACGACCTGCACCTTCTAAATCGCTCGAGCGCAGGCTCGGCGTCGGCCGGGGCGAACTTGAGGTCGCCCCGGTTGCGCGGCTTTGCCGCCAACCCACACCTGTCAGCCATCTGCTGCCTGCTATTTTCACCAGCTTGTCCCTAGCACTTCGCTTTCGAAGGAGGCCCCGTGCGTGCACTATTACGTCGCCTAGGTGTCTCCGACCTCCGAGCGAACCCCGAGGCCGGCATCAGCCTGATCGAAGTTCTCGTGGCCATGCTGATCTTTGCAATCATCGCCGTCGGCGTGGGTTACGGCATCGTCACCTCGCTCTACCTCAGCAACGACGCCCGGTCCCGCGAAGTCGCCACCAACCTGGCCGCCCAGGAGATCGACCTGGCCCGCTCGAGCGGCGACGTGTTCAGCGTGCTCGACCGCGACAGCACGGTCGTACTGAACGGCACCACCTTCTCCGTGCACCGCGCCACAGCCTGGGAGACCTCCACCGGGGCCGATGGTAACTGTGGTTCCGGAGGCGGCCAGCTGCGCTACCGCCACATCAACGTCACGGTCGGCTGGAACAGCATGCGCGCTTCGACCCCGCTCGTGCGCGCCGACAGCGCGCTCGCCCCCGGCAGTCGCATCAACGATCCCACCCTCGGCACCATCCTCGTGTCGGTGCTCACCGCCGCCGGCACCGGGGCCGCCGGGGTCGCCATCTCGGCCGTGCCGAACGCGGTCCCCAACGGTGCCCAGACCCTGTCAGTCGCTCCGCCCGCGACGGATGCCCAGGGCTGCAGCTACCTGCTCAAGGTCAAGCCCGGCACCTACGACGTCAGCGCCTCCCGCCCCAACTACGTGGACAAGAACCAGGCGACCACCTCGGTGAGGACGGTGGGTGTCGCGGCCGGAGCCGCGGCATCCGTTTCGTTCGCCTATGACCTCGCCGGCACCCTCACGGTCAATTACGCCACCAACGTCACCACCGGAACGACGCTGCTGCCGAGCGACCTGCACACCACTTGGCGCAGCACCTATGCCGCCTACACGCCGCTGAACGCCAGCGTTGCGACCACCCAGACCTTTCGGCTTCACCCGTTCGCCTCCGGCTATCAGGTTTTCGCCGGCACCTATGTAGCGCCCACTCCGATCATTCCCGCCACGCCAACGTCGCAGGGCTGTGTCTCGGTCGACCCAGCGGCCTGGACCACTCCGGCCGCGGACGGCGCGATCGGCACGGTTGCGGTTCAGGTAGCGACCTTGCCCGGCGGTGCTGCGACCGTGAACGTGCCGCTCGGTGTCTTCACCGTCACTGGCCTGGCCGGGCAGTACCTGCGGGCCGTGTCCCAGCCTGCAGGTGTTGTGCCAGGGGACCCCGGCTGCGCGCTGGGCACCACCTACACCTTCGGGCCACTTCCGGTCGGGGCTACGGCGCAGCTCGGGCTGCCGTTTGGTTCGTTCACCCTGTTTTCCGGAGTGACGAGCGGCGCGCAAATCATTCCGGTCATCGCTGCGAGCGTGACCGTGCAGACCCGGGGGAGTGCGGGCGCCGTTCTCACTCTCGATCCGCGCACGGTGGTGACCCCGTGATGCGCTGGCGCACAATTCGCACCGATCAGACCGGTCTGTCTCTCGTGGAACTGCTCGTGTCGGTGGTGCTGCTCGGCGTGTGTCTGGTCATGATCTCGGGACTCTATGTGAGCGCGACGCGGACGCTCGGCTCGGCCACGGCGCTGGGCACCAGCACCCGTGAAGCGTCCAACGGCATGAATGCGATAGCGCGGTCGATTCGCGCCGCCACGGCAAACCCTGTCGCGAGCCCCGCCCTCGCCGACCCGGCCATCTCCGAGGCGAGCAACGAATCCCTCACCCTGTATGCCTACGTCAACCTCGGTTTTTCCACCCAGCAACCGGTGAAAATTCGTCTCGCGGTCGACGCCGAGCGACGCCTGGTCGAGACGCGCTGGGCGTCGATCCCGCACTCCGGCGGCCTCTTCACCTTTGAGACCACCGCGCTGTCCTCCCGCATCCTGGCCCAGACCGTGTCGCCTTCCGGCAGCGGTCTGCCGCTGTTCAGCTTTGCCGACTCGGCAGGCGTTGTTGTGCCGGTCGATGTGGCGCCGACGCCGGTGCAACTGCGCAGCATCGTCACGGTCACGGTCACCCTCACGGTGCAGGCCAGTGCAACGGATGCCCGCAACGCGGTTACCCTGAGCAATACGGTCGGCATGCCCAACGTGCGCCTCGCGGGAGGGGGGCCGTGATGGGCGGCGCAGTTCGTCGCGCCTGGCTCTGGCGCACCGAACAACTCGCGCAGAAACCCGAACGCGGAGCAGCACTGCTCGTCGTGATCGGCATCGGCCTCGTGCTGCTCACCCTCGTCGCGACGGCCATGACCTTCTCGGTCAGCGGCAGCCTCAAAGCCACCGGCGACCAGAATTGGAACGGCGCGATGGCCGCTGCCTACGCCGGGGTCGACGAATACGAGAGCCGGCTCGCCAACGACAACACCTACTATCGATTCGGCAACCCCGCTGCGGCGTTCAGCTCCGGCAGCACGCTGATCGCTCCGATCGAGGCCAATCCGGCTTTCGGTGCGGGCGCTACCGGCGGCTGGGCGAGCGTTGCCGGTGGCGATGGCACCGCGTCGTTTCGCTACGAGGTCGATAACTCGGCCTACTCGTCGTCGGGGGTGCTGCGCATCCGCTCGACGGGCCGGGTCGGAACCAAGACCCGCAGCGTCGTCGCCAACCTCAAACAAGCGGGGTTCATCGACTTTTTGTATTTCACCATGTACGAGATTCAGGATCCGGCCCAGAGCGGCGTGACCAACCCCTCCTGCGCCGACACCTACGCCTGGGCGGGACGACCGGCGCCAAGCGGCGGCTGGAGCGTGTGCAGTGACGTCGCCTTTGGTGGCGGGGACGTGGTGAACGGCCCGGTGCACTCCAACGACACCATTCGAGTGTGCGACGCGACGTTCAATGGAAAAGTCACCACGGGCAATCCCGGCGCGGTCGGGGCGAACTACCTGCGCCGAAACTCTGCCGGATCGAACTGCGGCGGGCAGGTGTTCAACGGCGGCCTGCCCACCAACAGCCCCGTCATCGCGATGCCCGCGACGAACGCGTCGTTGCGCGGTGAGACCCGCACCGACGCCGGCGTCGCCGAACCCGGCTGCCTCTACACCGGACCCACCAGTATCGTGCTGAACTCCAACGGCACCATGACCATCCGCTCACCGTGGAGCAGGGCTACCCGGGTCGTCGGCGAACCGGCCACGTCGGGCAGCATGCCCGCCGCCTGCGGTATGCCCGGCACCGGCACCGGCGCACTCGGATCGTCTGGCGGTGCCACCGTGCCGGTATTGGACGCCAACCTGTTGTTCGTGCAGAGCGTGCCCCTGCTGACGGCCGACCCCAATTTCAGGAGCGCTACCACCTGGCCGACCGGTCAGAGCGCCGCGACCTGCGCGGCCGGCAACGGTATCGGCTTTCCCCGGTCGAACGAGAACGTGGCCTCCATTGCCACCTCGTACGGCTGCCGCCACGGTGACGCCTTCATCAAGGGCACCCTCGCCGGCACCATGACCGTCGCCACCGACAATTTTCTCTACGTCACCGGCAACATCATTTACGCGGATACCGCAGCCGATGTGCTCGGTCTGGTCGCGCAAAACGCCCTCTGGATCTGGAACCCGGTCTGTACCGGCTGGGGCTGCCCTGGCGGCGGCGGAGCCCTTCTGCCCGACAACCGACGCATCGACGCGGCCATGCTCTCGCTCGACCACACCGTGCAGGTGCAGAACAACGATCGCGGCGGCAGCCAGGGCGTGCTCACGATCAACGGATCGCTTGCCCAGAAGTATCGCGGCATCGTGCGGGTGACCAACAGCAGCGGCGTCAACGGGTACAGCAAGAACTACACCTACGATCCACGATTTCGCTACATCGCACCCCCCAAGTATCTTTCGCCGGTGGCCGCGACCTACGGCGTGAGCCTTCTGGTGGAAGTCACCACGGCCTTCACCGCCGCGGGAGCGTTGATTCCATGAGCATCATCCTCGACCTATATATAAGGGAGTACCGCGCGTGTCCTCAAGCATCGTAGGAATAGACATCGGCACGGCTCAGCTGCGTGCCGTCGAGGTGCGCAACCCCGGCAAAACTCGGCCACTGGTGCTGCGCTATCACGAGGTGCCGCTGCCCGTCGGCGCCGTCATCGGCGGCGAGGTGCTCGAGCCGCATACCGTCGCGGCGGCGCTCAAAACCTTGTGGTCAAGTGGCGGGTTCCGCTCCCGCCAGGTCGTGCTCGGCATGGGCAGTCAGCGGGTGCTCGCCCGCGACCTGAGCGTGCCTAAAATGTCGCTCGCGCGCATCCGCCAGTCGCTGTCATTCGAGGTACAGGACCTCCTGCCGGTGCCCGTGGCTGATGCCCTGCTCGACTTCTATCCCATCTCGGAATCCACCACAGAGCACGGACCCACCGTGCACGGGCTGCTCATCGCGGCGGTCAAGGCTGCGGTCGTCGCCAACGTGTCTGCGGTTCGGCTGGCCGGCCTCACCACGATCGATGTCGACCTGATTCCGTTCGCGGTCAGCCGCCTGCTGGTCACCCGCCCCGGCATCGACGGTGTCGTCGCGGTGATCGACCTCGGCGCCTCGACCACGAGCGTAGTCGTCGCCCGGCAGGGTGTACCGCAGTTCGTGCGCATCATCCCCACCGGCGGCGACGACGTCACCCGTGCCGTCGCTGCCGGCTTGAAAACGGATGTCGGCACTGCCGACCTCCTCAAACGTCGCGTCGGCCTGCTGGCGCGCGCTGCAGCCGATGCCCGACCGGGGTCCTCCCGCAGCACGGTCCCGTTCGACGGGGTCATCGCTGGCGGATCAGGCCCGATCGACACGGTCGGTGCCGATATCATCGCGGAGGTCATGAACGATCAGCTCGGCAGTGTGCTCAACACCCTCAACTACTACACGAACACTCGTCCCAGCGATCCGGTGACCGCGATCGTACTCAGCGGCGGGGGAGCGCAGATGCCTGGGCTGCGGGAGGCCGTGTCGAAACTGACCCGTCTCAGGGTGTCTGCCGGGGAACCGTTGTCGACGGTGGCGCTGGCATCCGCTGTCGATGCGGAAGGGCTGCGCCAAAGCGGGGCCGCCTACACCGTGGCACTTGGACTTGCGCTCGGGCGTGCAGCATGAGGCGCAGAGCGAAAGAAGACGTGCTGGTTATCGGCGGCGACCATCGGCTGGACCTGCTCCCGCCTGAGGTACGCGCTGAACGTCGCGGCCGGCAGCAACGACGACGACTGACCCTCGGTGTCGTCGGGGTCGCAGCGGTCGTCGCGCTGCTCGTCGCATCGGCGAGCGCCCTTTCGTATACGGCCCAGGTGAATCTGGCCAGCGAGCAGGACCGGACCGCAACCCTACTGACCGAACAGGGTCAGTATTTCGCCGTGCGCGCATTGCAAAATCAGGTCACGCTCACCGAGGCGGCGCAGAGGGTCGGAGCCTCCACCGAAATCGACTGGAAGACCTACCTCGATGCCGTGCAGAACACCCTGCCGCGCAGCGTGGCGATCGCCACCGTGCAGGTTGATTCGGCCACACCGCTGGTCGCCTATACCCAGGCGACCGCTCCCTTGCAGGGCTCACGAGTCGCGACGGTATCGTTCACCGCCACGAGCAACGTACTGCCGGATATCCCGGCCTGGCTCACCGCGCTCGGCACCCTCGACGGGTTCGCCGACGCTTTGCCCGGATCGGTCACCCTCGATCAAACCACGGGCACCTATACGGTCACCATCACCATGCACATCAACGACACCGCGTTCGCGCATCGTTTCGACCCGATCGAAAAGAAGTAGCCATGGACAGGAACAAACTTTGGCTCATCGGCTCCGTGCTGGTGACAGGCGTCATCGTCGTTCTCGGCGTCATGCTGGGGATTCAACCGCAGCTTGCGAGTATGAATTCCGCCGACGCGAGCCGCACCGCCGTGCAGGCGACCAATGCCGGCCACGTCGCGCTGCTTGCCCGCCTCAAGCATGACTTCAAAAATCTCAACGCGCTGACCACGACCGCAGACGCGCTCGCCGAATCGGTGCCCAGCGGCTCGGCTATGCCAGCTCTGGTCGACCAGCTCGACGCCCAGGCCCTGGCCACCGGCCTCACCCTGACCGGGATGACCGTGACCGAAGCGGTGGCGTACGCACCGATCGCGCCGGTGGCGCCGGTGGCGCCGGTCGCGCCGGTCGCGGCCGAAGCTCCAGCCGTCGTTCCGGCCGTTGCCACGGCGCCCAGCGCCACAGAGATCACCAACACCAACTTCGCCGCCTTCCCGCTGCAGGTCACTGTCACGGGCAGCTATGGCCAGGTGCTCGATTTCGTCTCGCGTTTGCAATCCGGGAGTCGGTTGTTCCTCGTCGACGGCCTGGGCACCGCAGCAGCACCCGGGCTGCCGGGCGCGGTGAACGCGACGATCTCGGGGCTGGTGTATTCGCTCGTGGCAGCGCCGCCGGCATCCGCGGGATAATACGAGTGGCGCGCCGAGTCTCCGTGGCATTTGCCGTGCCATTGGTACAGTAGAAGTCAGTCACGGCGAAGGCCACGAGGAGTTCAGCATGAGCGACAACACGCCAACCGACGGCAAGAAGAATCCTGAAACGGATGCTGCCACCGCGCCCGATCTGACCCCGTCAGAGCAGGGTTCCACCGACCAGGTCGGTGCCCCCGAGCACGCCGAAGCGGAGTCGACCTCGGAGCGATCTGCGGTCACGCCGGAAGCCGTACAGGAGCCCATCGTCATCGACTATGACGCCATCAACGCCAACCTGAGTGCGGCCGAGCGCGCCGATGCGGTGACCGCTTCGACCGCAGCCCGCAATTCGGCACCCATGTCGACGGCCGCTCCGGTCGCGTCGACGGATGCCGTCGCGCCGAGCCTCGCCGATGACTATGCCGACTCCTATACGCCCGCCGAAACTGTTCCGGCGAAAAGTACCGGCGTTGACTCCGAGCCGACGTTGCCGGTTGTGCCCGTCGCGCTTGTTGTGGGAACCACCGCAGCGGAGTCACCTATTGACTACGCCGTCGTCGATGCCCCGCGTGACGTGCCGGTCTCGACCCCGTCGTCGTATACACCTCCGGACCAGTCGCCGATCTACGTGCAGGCACCCACGAAGCCGAAAGACCGCAGCAACCGCGGCGGCGGCATTCTGATCGCCCTGCTCGCCACAGTCGTGTTTGCCGTGCTCTATGCCATTGCGGCCTTCGTTATCATCGGCCTGACGAGCACGACCATGGCGGCGACCGTAGACGGGTTCAGCACCGTGGCCCTTCTTCCACTCTTCTACATTCCCATCATTTTCTTCTTCCTCGCCTTCATCGGGCTGATCTCCCTGGTCAATCGGGGCGGCTGGTGGGCCTACGTGCTGTTCGGGTTCCTCGTGGCCGCAGTGGTCTATCTCTCCTATATCGGCGGTGCGCTGCTCGGCCTCATGCTTGATGGCAGCCTGGACGGCATCAGCCCGGCTGAACTCAACCGCTTCGTTGGCACCCTGTGGCTAAATCCCGGTGCGATCGCTGCCGGGCTGATCGCCCGCGAGGTACCGATCTGGGCTGGCGCCTGGATCGCCCGCCGCGGACGCCGTGTCACCGCCAGGAACCTTGAGGCCCGCACCGAGTACGAGCGCCTCCTCGCCGACGGCCCACACGTCACCCGCGCCTAACCCGAATTCCGGAGTGGCCCCCTCTCACGGACGGGGCCCGGGCCCGGAACGTGGGCCCATGTTATAACCTGGGCCGGGGGACGGGGCCCGGGCCCCGTCCGGCGGCAGCGGTCTCGCGCACGCCTCGGCGGGCATCCGTTCGGCAGCGCGATACACCCGGCGGGCCTACGCTGGAGCCATGCGGGAATACCGAAAGTACGCGATCACCGTGGCGGCCTTTTCGGTTGCGCTCTATGTCGCGCTCATCGTGGCGGCGTTCGGCATCCTGAGCCTGCTGCTCGATCGCGATGTCATCAACGAAACGGATGCCGGCGCCCTCCTCGGCCCCATCATGGTCACCATCGCGGTGCTTGCGCTGGTCTGGGTCATCCTCAATGCCGTGTTGCGGTCCCCAGAGCGACTGACACAAATTCCTCCGCTACCGATCTTCATCGCGGGCGTCGCCGCCTATCTGGGCTATTGCATCTCCGGGGGAGTCGTCTACAGCCTCGGCGCCGGCGAACTCTTTCGCTCGGTCATCTTCATTGGCGCCGAATTGACGAGCCCATTCGCGATCGCCGTCGCCGTGAGCGGCTGGCTCATCGCCTTTCTGTTCTTTCTGGTACTGCTGGCTAAACCGGCAGGATCCGGCGCCCCGGAGTGGCCGTGGGAGAAGAACGACGACAACTAGCCCGCGACGAGGGTGCAATCTTGGCATCTCGCGCAGCAAGCGTTACGAGTACCCTTATGCACTATGGACAGGTCCATCGAGTCGCGCGTCAACCACGAGGTTGAGAACTGGCTGCGTTGGATCACAAGGTGGCGCCCCGCGACACACCGCGGTCGGGCGCGCCTCTGCCGTCAGTGCTTTGGATCGCCGATCGTCGCCTCCGCCGGACTCGCGGTCGACGTCCCCCACGTCGTTCAGCATGCCCTATCAATGCGCATGAAGATCGTCATCGATGCCTCCGTCGACGAATACACCGAGCTCAACCTGCCCCGGCTCGCGCACGAACTCAATCTGAGCGAGCGACGCGAATCCGCCCAGGCCTACCGTCCCGCCGAGGGCCTCGACCCGGAGTTTCGCGGCCTGGACCTCGACCCGCAACCGGCAGCAGACACCCCCTATCTCTTCACCTTCGGTGAACTCGCCGACCAGCACCTCCCCGCCGTGCAATCACCGTCTCTACCCGCCGCGGAATCCGACAGTGCCAAGCACGAGCACAGTCTTCCGCCATCCTCCGACCCCCTTCCGCCGCTCAGTCCCGAAGAAAAGCAAGCGCTCAAAGCCGAGATGCAACTTGCCGACGAGTTCGCGACCCAGGTAGGCCTGCGAGTCTGCGCCCAGCTCACCCAACAGAGGCCCCGCCTGCTCGAGGCCATCGCGCAATTCGTCGAGCCCCAGGTGCAGGCCCTGCTCGTCGACCTCGGGAGCACCCTGGATTCCCCGCTGTGGCCGCGCAACTCGTAGTCGAGCCGGAGTATCCGCTTTTTGCCGACCGGGCCCACCCTATGAACCCGGGCCCAGTTTATAAACTGGGCCCGGGGACGGGGCCCAGGCCCCGTCCGCATCTACGGCACGAAAATGGCGGCCGGGCGGTGTCCGCAACCCATTTGACCGTGGCGGCCGCGCCAGGCTAGGATTATCCGGTGTGCGCTTTGTCGTGCGCCTGAATTATGCCCGCACGATGTTCGCATCGAGGAAGCACCAGGTCGGGGCAAGATTCCACACATGCAGGGTTTACTCAACGAGTAGCCCCCACGGCATACCCACCAAAACACGCGCGAGCAATCGTGTGGGTTCAAGCGGGTCCAGATGAACTCGACCAAATCGTAAGAAGTGGTCGAATGCTAACCATCACAAAGCTGTCACCGTGCAGCAATAACAAGGAGTAATTAGTGCCCACCATTCAGCAGTTGGTCAGGAAGGGCCGTAGCCCCAAGGTCACCAAGACCAAGGCTCCCGCCCTGAAGTCCAACCCGCAGCAGCGCGGCGTTTGCACCCGCGTGTACACGACCACCCCGAAGAAGCCGAACTCGGCTCTGCGTAAGGTCGCCCGCGTCAAGCTTTCCAACGGTACAGAGGTCACCGCCTACATTCCCGGCGAGGGCCACAACCTGCAGGAGCACTCCATGGTGCTCGTGCGCGGAGGCCGTGTTAAGGACCTCCCCGGTGTGCGGTACAAAATCATTCGCGGCGCACTGGACACCCAGGCCGTCAAGAACCGTAAGCAGGCCCGCAGCCGCTACGGCGCAAAGATGGAGAAGAAGTAATGCCCCGTAAAGGACCCGCTCCCAAGCGCCCTGTCATTGCCGACCCGGTTTACGGTGCACCCATCGTCAGCCAGCTCGTCAACAAGATCCTTCTCGATGGCAAAAAGGGCCTCGCCGAGCGCATCGTTTACGATGCCCTCGCCGGTGTCTCTGCCAAGAACGAGCTGGATGCCGTTGTCACGCTGAAGAAGGCACTCGACAACGTTCGTCCGACCCTCGAGGTGCGTTCGCGCCGCGTCGGTGGTTCCACCTATCAGGTGCCCGTCGAAGTCAAGCCGCACCGCGCCAACACGCTGGCCCTTCGCTGGTTGACCAGCTACGCCAAGGCGCGTCGCGAGAAGACCATGACCGAGCGCCTCACCAACGAGATCCTCGACGCGAGCAACGGCCTCGGTGCCGCTGTCAAGCGTCGTGAAGACACTCACAAAATGGCTGAAGCGAACAAGGCCTTCGCTCACTACCGCTGGTAGTTAGCGCGCTGGAGCTACGGCAATCGCGCCAGCGATTGCACGTTGCCAGCGCCGAGGGAGCCTGCGACCGAGGTAAAACTTCGGTCGCAGGACTCTGTTCCAACAATTCCACCCCTACCCTTCCGGAGGACCCCCGTGGCACTTGACGTGCTCACCGACCTGAGTAAGGTCCGCAACATCGGCATCATGGCTCACATTGATGCTGGCAAGACCACCACAACTGAGCGCATCCTGTTCTACACGGGTGTCAACCACAAGATCGGCGAGACCCACGACGGCGCCTCGACGATGGACTGGATGGCGCAGGAGCAGGAACGTGGCATCACGATCACCTCCGCTGCGACAACGTGCTTCTGGGACAACAACCAGATCAACATCATCGACACCCCCGGACACGTGGACTTCACCGTGGAGGTGGAGCGTTCGCTCCGCGTTCTCGACGGTGCTGTTGCCGTGTTCGACGGCAAGGAGGGCGTTGAGCCCCAGTCCGAAACCGTGTGGCGTCAGGCCGACAAGTACGACGTGCCGCGCATTTGCTTCGTCAACAAGATGGACAAGCTCGGCGCCGACTTCTATTTCACGGTCGACACCATCATCAAGCGCCTCGGCGCGAAGCCGCTGGTCATCCAGCTGCCGATCGGTGCAGAATCTGACTTCGAGGGTGTCGTTGACCTCGTTCAGATGCGCGCGCTGACCTGGCGTGGCGACTCCAAGGGTGACGTGGAGATGGGCTCGAAGTACGCCATCGAAGAGATCCCCGCCGACCTCGTGGAGAAGGCTGCCGAGTACCGCAAGCTTCTGCTCGAGACCGTCGCCGAAACCGACGACGACCTTATGGAGCGTTACTTCGCCGGCGAAGAGCTGACGGTTGCCGAGATCAAGGGCGCCATCCGCAAGCTCACCATCAACAGCGAGATCTACCCGGTTCTGTGTGGTTCTGCGTTCAAGAACCGCGGCGTTCAGCCGATGCTCGACGCTGTCGTTGACTACCTCCCCACCCCGCTCGACGTGGCCGCCATTGAGGCGCACGACGTTCGCGACGAGGAGAAGGTCATCATGCGTCACCCGGACGCCGAGGAGCCGTTCACGGCTCTCGCGTTCAAGGTTGCGGTGCACCCGTTCTTCGGCCGCCTCACCTACGTGCGCGTGTACTCGGGCCGTCTCGACTCCGGAGCCCAGGTCATCAACTCGACCAAGGGCAAGAAGGAGCGCATCGGCAAGATCTTCCAGATGCACGCCAACAAGGAGAACCCGGTCGGTTTCGTCACCGCCGGTCACATCTACGCGGTCATCGGCCTCAAGGACACCACCACGGGCGACACCCTGTGCGACCCGAACCAGCAGGTCGTACTCGAGTCCATGACCTTCCCTGACCCGGTTATCGAGGTCGCCATCGAGCCCAAGACCAAGCAGGACCAGGAAAAGCTGGGCCTTGCTATTCAGAAGCTTGCCGAAGAAGACCCCACCTTCCGTACCGAGCAGAACCAGGAAACTGGCCAGACGGTAATCAAGGGAATGGGTGAACTTCACCTGGACATCCTCGTCGACCGCATGAAGCGTGAATTCAACGTTGAGGCAAACGTCGGCAAGCCCCAGGTGGCGTACCGTGAAACGATCCGCAAGGCCGTTGAGCGTCACGACTACACGCACAAGAAGCAGACCGGTGGATCCGGCCAGTTCGCGAAGATTCAGATCGCGATCGAGCCGATGGAAATCACTGCTGAGAAGTCGTACGAGTTTCTCAACAAGGTCACCGGTGGCCGTATCCCGCGTGAGTACATCCCCTCGGTGGATGCTGGAATTCAGGATGCGCTGCGCGTAGGCGTCCTGGCCGGCTACCCGATGGTGGGCGTTCGAGCCAGCCTGCTTGACGGCGCTGCGCACGACGTTGACTCCTCGGAGATGGCCTTCAAGATTGCCGGCTCGATGGGCTTCAAGGAAGCCGTTCGTAAGGCGAACCCCGTTCTGCTCGAGCCGCTGATGGCCGTCGAAGTTCGTACCCCTGAGGAATACATGGGTGACGTAATCGGAGACCTCAACTCGCGTCGTGGGCAGATCCAGACCATGGAGGATGCGCAGGGTGTGAAGGTAATTCGCGCCCACGTTCCACTGTCGGAGATGTTCGGATACATCGGTGACCTGCGGTCGAAGACCTCAGGCCGGGCGGTGTACTCGATGACGTTCGAGAGCTATGCGGAGGTCCCGAAGGCAGTTGCCGACGAGATCATCAACAAGAACAAGGGCGAATAGCCCACTGTTCTGGCCTTCGGGCCGAATCGCTTCGGCCACCTGGCCCTAGTAACATAAGTAGACACATCCAGCGCATACCGGCCGTTCATAACGGCGGCCGTGAATTTGCACGCGAGTCCTGAGGAGGACCCACAGTGGCCAAGGCCAAGTTCGAGCGGACAAAGCCGCACGTAAACATCGGAACGATCGGTCACGTTGACCACGGAAAGACCACGCTGACTGCAGCGATCTCCAAGGTTCTTGCCGATAAGTTCCCGTCCAAGATCAACGTTCAGCGCGACTTCGCGTCGATTGACTCGGCTCCGGAAGAACGCCAGCGCGGCATCACGATCAACATTTCGCATGTTGAATACGAGACCGACAAGCGTCACTATGCGCACGTCGATGCTCCGGGCCACGCTGACTACATCAAGAACATGATCACCGGTGCTGCTCAGATGGACGGCGCAATCCTCGTGGTTGCCGCCACTGACGGCCCGATGGCTCAGACCCGTGAGCACGTTCTTCTCGCCAAGCAGGTCGGCGTGCCGACCCTGCTCGTCGCGCTGAACAAGGCCGACATGGTTGACGACGAAGAGATCATGGAGCTCGTTGAGCTCGAAGTTCGTGAACTTCTCTCCAGCCAGGGCTTCGATGGCGACAACGCCCCCGTCGTTCCGGTGTCCGCACTCAAGGCGCTCGAGGGCGACGAGAAGTGGACCGCCAACATCCTGACTCTCATGCAGGCCGTTGACGACTTCATCCCGGACCCGATCCGCGACAAGGACAAGCCGTTCTTGATGCCGATCGAGGACGTCTTCACGATCACCGGTCGTGGCACCGTTGTTACGGGCCGCGCCGAGCGTGGAACCCTCAAGATCAACTCCGAGATCGAGATCGTCGGCATCCGCCCGACGCAGAAGACCACGGTTACCGGTATTGAGATGTTCCACAAGCAGCTCGATGAGGCGTGGGCCGGCGAGAACTGTGGACTTCTTCTTCGTGGCACCAAGCGCGAAGACGTTGAGCGCGGCCAGGTCGTCGTCAAGCCGGGTTCGGTTACGCCGCACACCGACTTCGAGGGCACCGCGTACATCCTCAGCAAGAACGAGGGTGGCCGTCACAACCCGTTTTACGCGAACTACCGCCCGCAGTTCTACTTCCGCACCACGGACGTCACCGGCGTCATCACGCTGCCAGAGGGCACCGAGATGGTCATGCCTGGCGACACCACCGACCTGACTGTCGCGCTGATTCAGCCGATCGCCATGGAAGAGGGCCTCGGCTTCGCTATCCGTGAGGGTGGCCGCACCGTCGGCGCCGGCACGGTGACCAAGATCATCAAGTAGTCTCTTTCTACTGATCTCCTAAAGGGGGTCGGGCCTTCGGGTCCGACCCCTTTTTTGCACCCCAAACGAAGTCGAATACTTCAAGTGGATGACGATACTCACCTGTCCGACGCGGGATGGTGGATATCCGGTTATGTTCTGCGCATGCAGATATCGAAACTGGAAATGCGCATTCTGTTAGGGATTGCGGTTGTCGTCATCGCCATCCTCGCCGTGGTGATCGTGCCACGCCTGGTCGGGTCTGCTCCCGTCGCTGAACCCCCGATCGCTCAGGTCACGCCGACTATCACTGCGTCACCGATCGCCACGCCAACGCCGACCGCTCAGTCTGAACAGCAGGTTCTCGACAGCATCGTGGCGAGTACCGTCAGTGTGTACAGCGTGCTGGTCTGCGACAGCCTCACGCAGTATGCCTCCCTGACGATTCCCGAGATCATCAACAGGGTGCTTGCTGAATACCCAACTACCGGTTTGTCTGACCAATCACGACAGATTATGGCCCATCGAGTTCTCAGCGAATCCACTGCCAAAAGCTGCCCCGACCAGAGCCCGCGCGTTGCTGCCGGCATCACCGCAGGCTAGCCGTCCAAGTAGCAGGAAAGCCGACGCCCACGGCCTCTTGGTTGGGCCTTGCGTCTCGAAATCGCGCGACACGCCGAATGCGACACGCCCGGGTTGCATGAAGTGGCAACTGTGTGGCAGACTCTTCTAGTTCAACACTTTCGGCGTGCGCTACGCGTCGCCGGAATCACTGCCAGGCAGTGCATAGTCGCGTCACGCTCATTCGAAAAACACATTGTCGGATGAGCGCAGATTGCAGGCTAGGCCGCAGGGAGCAGAGCGAAGTACAAATCAACGATCTGGTCGGCCTGGGTAAAACCGTGCCGTCCCCCAGGTTCTGCTTCTGGGAGTCGACGTTGACGATGAGCGTCGATTATTTGGCGTGAATCGAAATTGACATATGAACAGTGGTGCTAATGGCAGCAGTGCTACTACGGCGTCCAATGCAACCTCGGCAAATCCTGCCGTTGTCTGTAAGACGCCTCGACAGAGAGAGAGTTCGACATGGCGGGACAGAAGATCCGCATTCGACTTAAGTCGTATGACCACGAGGTCATCGACATTTCGGCGCGTAAGATCGTCGACACAGTGACCCGTGCGGGCGCTACAGTCGTCGGCCCGGTGCCGCTTCCGACCGAGAAGAACGTGGTGTGTGTCATCCGTTCTCCTCACAAGTACAAGGACAGCCGGGAGCACTTTGAAATGCGCACCCACAAGCGTCTGATCGACATCATTGACCCGACCCCGAAGGCTGTTGACTCGCTCATGCGCCTCGACCTTCCGGCCGACGTCAACATCGAGATCAAGCTCTAGGGCCCGCGATGTCTTACTCCGACACCAAGACCACCAAGGGTCTCCTCGGCAAAAAGCTCGGCATGACTCAGGTCTGGGACGAGAACAACAAGCTTGTTCCCGTTACCGTCATCGAGATCGCGCCGAACGTTGTCACGCAGATTCGCACCAAGGCAGTGGATGGCTATAACGGCGTTCAGATCGCCGCCGGCCCCATCGACCCGCGCAAGGTCAACAAGCCCCTTGCCGGTCACTTCGACAAGGCCGGCGTCACGCCGCGTCGCCACATCACCGAGCTCCGCACCGCGGACGCCGCTGACTACAACCTGGGCCAGGAGCTCACCGTTGACGGTGTTTTCGCTGCCGGCACCAAGGTTGATGTCATGGGCACCAGCAAGGGTAAGGGTTTCGCCGGTGTTATGAAGCGTCACAACTTCAAGGGTGTCTCCTCCTCTCACGGTTCGCACCGCAACCACCGCAAGCCCGGTTCCATCGGCGCTTCCTCGACCCCGAGCCGTGTCTTCAAGGGCATGCGCATGGCCGGTCGTATGGGTGGCGAGCGCGTAACCGTGCTGAACCTCAAGGTGCACGCTATTGACGCCGACAAGGGCCTCATGCTCGTCAAGGGTGCCGTTCCCGGTGCTCGTGGCCGCCTCGTATTCGTTCGCAACGCAGTGAAGGGAGCCTAGTCACCATGGCTACAGCACTCGACATCATTGACGCCAAGGGCAAGAAGGCAGGCTCAGCTGAGCTTCCCGACGAACTCTTCGACGTTCCCGCCAACATTCCCCTCATCCACCAGGTCGTTGTCGCGCAGCTCGCTGCCGCACGCCAGGGAACGAGCAAGGTCAAGCGCCGTGGAGAAGTTTCCGGTGCCGGCCGCAAGCCGTTCAAGCAGAAAGGAACCGGTCGCGCTCGTCAGGGCTCAATCCGTGCTCCTCAGATGACCGGTGGTGGAATCGTCCACGGACCGACCCCGCGCAGCTACGACCAGCGCACCCCGAAAAAGATGATCGCCGCAGCCCTCAAGGGTGCACTGAGCGACCGCGCCCGCGGTGGCCGCCTGCACATCGTCGAGGCACTGTTCACGGCGGAGACCCCCAACACCAAGGTTGCCCTGGAGCTGCTCACGCAGATCGCCACGAGCAAGCACGTGCTGGTTGTTCTCGAGCGCACCGACGAGACCACGTTGCGCAGCATTCGCAACCTCCCGACGGTGCACATCCTCTCGTGGGATCAGCTCAACGCCTATGACGTGCTCGTCAGCGACGACATCGTCTTCACCACCGGCGCGTTCAACGCGTTCGTGGAGAGCAAGACCAAGAAGGAAGAGGTGGCTGCATAATGACTATCGCGACCAACAAGGACCCCCGCGACATCATCATCTCTCCGGTTGTCTCTGAGAAGAGCTACGGCCTGATTGACGAGGGTAAGTACACCTTCATCGTTGACCCCCGCTCGAACAAGACGGAGATCAAGCTCGCGATCGAAAAGATCTTCAAGGTGCAGGTCGCTTCGATCAACACCCTGAACCGCGTGGGCAAGACTCGCCGCACCAAGTTCGGCATGGGCAAGCGCAAGGACACCAAGCGTGCCATTGTCACGCTCAAGTCTGGCTCCATCGACATCTTCACGGCCGTCGGCTAGCGACAGGCAGAGGGATAACTAATGGCTATTCGTAAGTACAAGCCCACGACCCCGGGTCGACGCGGTTCATCCGTTGCCGACTTCGCGGAAATCACGCGTTCCACCCCGGAGAAGTCGCTTCTGCGTCCGCTCTCCAAGACCGGTGGACGTAACAACCAGGGCCGCATCACGACCCGTCACATCGGTGGTGGCCACAAGCGCCAGTACCGCGTGATCGACTTCAAGCGCAACGACAAGGACGGCGTCAACGCCCGCGTCGCTGAAATTGAATACGACCCGAACCGTACGGCGCGCATCGCGCTCCTGCACTTCATCGACGGCACGAAGCGTTACATCATCGCGCCGAACAAGCTCAGCCAGGGCGACATCATCGAATCGGGAGCCGGGGCTGACATCAAGCCCGGTAACAACCTGCCGTTGAAGAACATCCCCACCGGTACCATCATTCACGCGATTGAGCTGCGTCCGGGCGGTGGCGCCAAGATGGCCCGCTCCGCCGGTTCGTCGGTTCGTCTCGTCGCGAAGGAGGGCGTCTACGCCCAGCTTCGTCTGCCGTCTGGTGAAATCCGCAACGTGGATGCTCGCTGCCGCGCGACGATCGGCGAGGTCGGCAACGCCGAGCAGTCGAACATCAACTGGGGCAAGGCCGGACGTATGCGCTGGAAAGGCGTTCGCCCGACCGTTCGTGGTGTTGCCATGAACCCGGTCGATCACCCGCACGGTGGTGGTGAGGGTAAGACGTCCGGTGGACGTCACCCCGTCAGCCCCTGGGGCCAGAAGGAAGGGCGCACCCGCCACCCGAATAAGGAAAGCGACAAGCTCATTGTTCGTCGCCGTACCGTCGGCAAGAAGCGTAAGTAGGAGTAGACGATGCCAAGAAGTCTTAAGAAAGGCCCCTTCGTTGACGACCACCTGCTTCGCAAGGTGTTCGCGGCGAACGAAGCCAAGAGCAAGAACGTAATCAAGACCTGGTCGCGCCGCTCGATGATCATCCCCGACATGCTCGGACACACCATCGCAGTGCACGACGGACGCAAGCACATCCCGGTGTTCGTCACCGAGAGCATGGTCGGTCACAAGCTCGGTGAGTTTGCACCTACCCGCACCTTCCGTGGACACGTGAAGGACGACAAGAAGGGCCGTCGCCGCTAACGCGGTGACGTGAAGGAGGAGAAGAAATGGTGGAGTCGATCGCACGCGTGCGTCACATCCGCGTTACCCCCCAGAAGGCTCGTCGCGTTGTCAACATGATCCGCGGCAAGCAGGCGCATGAAGCGCTGGGAATTCTGAAGTTCGCGCCGCAGGGTGCGAGCGATCCGGTGTACAAGCTGGTGGCCTCGGCCATCGCCAACGCCCGGGTCAAGGCAGATGCAGCCAACACGTATCTGGACGAGCAGGACCTGTTCATCAGCCGGGCATTCGTTGACGAGGGTACGACCCTCAAGCGTTTCCAGGCTCGTGCCCAGGGCCGCGCATTCGAAATCAAGAAGCGCACCAGCCACATCACGGTTGTGCTCACCACTCCTGAGGAGGGTACGAAGTAATGGGTCAGAAAGTAAATCCCTATGGCTTCCGTCTGGGAATCACCACCGATCACGTATCGCGTTGGTTCTCTGACTCGACCAAGCCGGGTCAGCGTTACGCTGACTTTGTTGCAGAAGACGTCAAGATTCGTCGCCTGCTGAGCACCAGCCTTGACCGTGCCGGCGTCAGCCGCATCGAGATCGAGCGCACTCGTGACCGTGTTCGCGTTGACATTCACACTGCCCGTCCGGGCATTGTGATTGGTCGCCGCGGTGCGGAGGCCGAGCGCATCCGCTCTGACCTTGAGAAGCTCACCGCCAAGCAGATCCAGCTGAACATCCTCGAGGTCAAGAACCCCGAGCAGGATGCCCAGCTCGTCGCGCAGGGTATTGCCGAGCAGCTTTCTGCACGTGTGGCCTTCCGCCGCGCGATGCGTAAGGGCCTGCAGGGCGCACAGCGCGCCGGCGCCAAGGGTGTTCGCATCCAGGTGTCTGGCCGTCTGGGTGGCGCCGAGATGAGCCGCAGCGAGTTCTACCGCGAAGGTCGTGTGCCCCTGCACACCCTGCGCGCGAACATCGACTACGGCTTCTACGAAGCCAAGACCACCTTCGGCCGTATCGGCGTGAAGGTCTGGATCTACAAGGGCGACATCACCAACAAGGAACTCGCTCGCGAGCAGGCCAACGCTAAGTCGTCCCGCCCCGAGCGTCGTGACGATCGACCGCGCCGTGCACCTCGTGCAGATGCTCCGGCAGCGGCACCGGTCGCAGCAGGAGTTGAGGCTAAATAATGTTGATTCCACGTAGAGTCAAGCACCGCAAGCAGCACCACCCGGGTCGCACCGGCCACGCTACCGGCGGCACCACGGTGTCCTTCGGTGAGTACGGCATCCAGGCGCTGACCCCCGCTTATGTGACCAACCGTCAGATCGAGTCCGCTCGTATCGCCATGACGCGTCACATCAAGCGTGGCGGGAAGGTGTGGATCAACATCTACCCCGACCGCCCGTTGACCAAGAAGCCGGCCGAAACCCGCATGGGTTCCGGTAAGGGTTCGGTCGAGTGGTGGGTTGCCAACGTCAAGCCGGGTCGCGTTCTGTTCGAGCTCAGCGGTGTCACCGACGCCGTTGCGAAAGAGGCGCTGACCCGCGCAATTCACAAGCTGCCCCTCAAGGCACGCATCATCAAGCGCGAGGAGGGCGACGCATAATGGCGATCGGAACCAAGGAGCTCGCCCCAGTCGAGCTCGATACTTTTGACAATGAAAAGCTGTTCGATGAGCTGAAGAAGGCCAAGGAAGAGCTGTTCAACCTGCGCTTCCAGTCGGCCACCGGCCAGCTTGAGAGCCACGGCCGCCTCCGCGCGGTCAAGCGCGACATCGCTCGCATCTACACGGTTCTCCGTGAGCGCGAGCTGGGCATTCGTGCCACGCCGGTTGCAGTGGAGGCTCCGGCCAAGGCTGAGAAGGCTGAAAAGAAGACCAAGAAGGCTAAGGCAAAAGCGGAGTCCACCGACGACGCTGCAGCTGAGGCCGTCGAGACGAAGGAGGCCTAGTCATGGCGAAGACTGACGAAACGGTCGTCGCGGGCGAAGCCACCGAGCTCGTACGCGGTTACCGCAAGACGCTGCGTGGTTATGTGACCAGCGACAAGATGAACAAAACCATCATTGTCGTGGTCGAAGACCGCGTAAAGCACCCGTTGTACGGCAAGGTCATCCGCCGTACATCCAAGCTGAAGGCGCACGACGAGGCGAACTCCGCCGGAATCGGCGACCTGGTCCTGATCAGTGAGACCCGTCCGCTTAGCGCTTCCAAGCGCTGGCGCCTGGTCGAGATTCTTGAGAAGGCCAAGTAAGCCTCGCGCTTACTTGACGTAAAGGAGTTATAAAGTGCTTCAGCAAGAATCACGAGTCAGGGTTGCCGACAACAGCGGCGCCAAGGAACTCTTGACCATCCGCGTTCTCGGTGGCTCCGGCCGTCGTTACGCCGGCCTCGGCGACGTCATCGTCGCGACGGTCAAGGATGCAATCCCGGGCGGCAACGTCAAGAAGGGTGACATCGTCAAAGCTGTCATCGTTCGCACCAAGAAGGAGACCCGTCGTCCAGACGGCTCCTACATCAAGTTCGATGAGAACGCTGCAGTGATCTTGAAGGCAGACGGTGACCCCCGCGGCACCCGAATCTTCGGACCGGTCGGTCGCGAGCTTCGCGACAAGAAGTTCATGAAGATCATCTCGCTGGCACCGGAGGTTATTTAATCATGGCCAGAATCAAAAAGGGTGACCTGGTTCAGGTCATCAGCGGCCGCAGCCAGGCTCGCGGCGGAGACCGTGGCAAGCAGGGCAAGATCATCTCCGTCGATGTCGAGAAGAACCGTGTCCTCGTTGAGGGCATCAACTTCGTGACCAAGCACGTTCGTGTTGGCCAGACGCAGCGCGGCACCAAGACGGGCGGCATCGAGACCTTCGAAGCCCCCATCCACGTGTCCAACGTTGCCATCGTCGACCCGGAGACCAAGAAGCCGACCCGCGTCGGGTTCCGCCAGGAAGAGGTAACGAAGGACGGCGTCACCAAGACGGTCCGCATTCGTTACGCCAAGAAGTCAGGGAAGGACCTCTAATGACTGACACCGCAGTTGTTGAAGGCACTGAGGGCGCCGCGCCCGTCAAGGCCCTGCCGCGTCTGAAGCAGAAGTACCGTGATGAGATCAGTGCCAAGCTCTCGACGGAACTCGGCTTCACCAACGTGCATCGCATCCCCACCCTGACGAAGATTGTCGTCAACATGGGTGTTGGAGAAGCAGCACGCGACGGCAAGGTGATGGACGGTGCGGTTTCTGACCTCACCAAGATCACCGGCCAGAAGCCGCAGGTCACCAAGGCTCGCAAATCCATCGCGCAGTTCAAACTGCGTGAAGGACAGCCCATCGGCGCCCACGTCACTCTTCGTGGCGACCGCATGTGGGAGTTCCTGGACCGGCTGCTCAGCCTGGCCCTTCCTCGTATCCGTGACTTCCGCGGTCTGTCCGACAAGCAGTTCGACGGTGCGGGCAACTACACCTTCGGTCTGACCGAGCAGGTCATGTTCCACGAGATCGATCAGGACCGCATCGACAGCGTTCGCGGTATGGACATCACGGTCGTCACGACCGCGAAGACCAACGACGAGGGTCGCGCGCTGCTCAAGGCGCTCGGCTTCCCGTTCAAGACCGACGACGCACAGAGGTAGTTCGCACTACGCAGGAACAATTTCAACTAGAGTGGGGAGCTTGCGCTTGCAGGCTCCCAACTCAGGTTGGCAACGGCCGCTGAGCACGTAAGCACCGGGCGCACACAGATTTTCACCCCGGAAGCCGATCAACCGATCGGGTTCCTCACCACCACAGGTCGTCATTCGTGTAACGGATGGGCGAAACCAGGCGAGAAAGGCACCACAAAATGACAATGACAGATCCGGTCGCAGACATGCTGACCAGACTGCGCAACGCGAACTCGGCGTACCACGACACCGTGTCCATGCCGCATAGCAAATTGAAAGCGCACATCGCTGACATCCTCAAGGCTCAGGGTTACATCTCCGCCTGGACCGTCACGGATGCAACAGTAGGCAAGACCCTCACGCTGGACCTCAAGTTCGGTCCGAACCGCGAGCGTTCCATCGTAGGCATCAAGCGGGTTTCCAAGCCCGGCCTGCGCGTGTACGCAAAGTCGACCGAGATCCCTACGGTTCTCGGCGGCCTCGGCGTTGCCATCCTGTCCACCTCCAGCGGTCTGCTCACCGACCGCCAGGCTGAGAAGAAGGGCGTAGGCGGAGAAGTTCTCGCCTACGTGTGGTAACCGAGAATGTCACGTATTGGAAGACTCCCCATCCCGATCCCCGCTGGGGTCACGGTTGTGGCTGACGGCCAGGCCGTCTCCGTCAAGGGCCCGAAGGGCGAGCTCGCGCTCGTTGTTTCCAACCCCATCTCGGTGTCGATCGAGGACGGTCACGTTCTCGTCACCCGTCCGAACGACGAGCGCCAGTCGCGTTCGCTGCACGGTCTGACCCGCACCCTGATCAACAACCAGATCATCGGCGTAACCGTTGGTTACACCAAGGGTCTTGAAATCGTCGGTACCGGTTACCGCGCGGCGCAGAAGGGCACCTCTGTTGAGTTCGCCCTCGGCTTCTCGCACCCGGTCGTCGTTGAGCCGCCCGTTGGAATCGTTTTGACCGTTGAGAGTGTCAACAAGCTCACGGTCAGCGGAATCGACAAGCAGGCCGTCGGCGAGGTTGCCGCCAACATCCGTAAGATTCGCAAGCCAGAGCCCTACAAGGGCAAGGGTGTGCGTTACGCCGGCGAGATTGTTCGCCGCAAGGCCGGAAAGAGCGGTAAGTAACCATGGGACTCGGAACTAGAGGCAAGAGCAAGGCCGCAGCCCGCGGACGTCGTCACACACGTCTTCGCAAGAAGATCGAGGGAACGGCGCTTCGCCCGCGCCTCGTCGTCACGCGCTCCGCTCGCCACGTATTCGTGCAGGTTGTCGACGACAGCAAGGGTTTCACCCTTGCGTCGGCATCCACGCTCGAAACGGACTTGCGCACCTTCGATGGTGACAAGACCGCCAAGGCCCGCAAGGTCGGTGAGCTTGTTGCTGAGCGTGCGAAAGCCGCCGGCATCGAAGCCGTTGTATTTGACCGTGGTGGCAGCAAGTACGCAGGACGCGTCGCAGCCATCGCTGAAGGAGCTCGAGAGGGTGGATTGAACCTGTGAGCACTGAAAAGATCGAAACCACAGCACCTGTTGCTGCCGTTGCCGAGGCGCCGGTTGAAACCGCCGCCTCCACCACCCCGCCCCAGAATGAGCCTCGCGAGGCTCGTCGTGGTGGACGTGAGCGCAACCCGAACAAGGACCGCGGAAGCCGCGATGCCGACAAGAGCCAGTTCCTGGAGCGCGTCGTCACCATCAACCGCGTGTCGAAGGTCGTCAAGGGTGGTCGTCGCTTCAGCTTCACCGCTCTCGTCGTCGTCGGCGACGGTAACGGCCTGGTCGGCGTTGGATACGGTAAGGCCCGCGAGGTCCCTACCGCTATCTCCAAGGGCGTTGAAGAGGCGAAGAAGAACTTCTTCCGCGTTCCTCGCGTCGGCCTGACCATCCCGCACCCCGTGCAGGGTGAGGCCGCAGCCGGCGTCGTTCTGCTTCGTCCGGCAGCAGCAGGTACCGGCGTTATCGCCGGTGGCCCGGTGCGCGCCGTACTCGAATGCGCTGGCATCCACGACGTGCTGAGCAAGTCGCTCGGTTCGTCGAACACCATCAACATCGTGCACGCCACGGTTGAGGCACTGCACCAGCTCGAAGAGCCGCGTGCGGTTGCGGCTCGCCGCGGCCTCGCCTACGAAGACGTGGCTCCGGCCCGTTTTCTTCGTGCCGACGCTGCTGCAGCTGCAGCGGCCGCAACCGCGAAGGCAGGTGCCTGATGGCCCAGCTGAAGATCACACAGATCAAGTCCAAAATTAGTGAGAAGCAGAACCAGCGCGACACTCTTCGCAGCCTGGGTCTGCGACGCATTGGCGCCGTCACGATCCGCGAGGACAACTCGCAGAACCGTGGTTACGTCAACACCGTCGCTCACCTCGTAAAGGTCGAGGAGATTGACTAATGGCTGACGAGAAGGAAGCTACCAAAGTAGCCGACAAGCCTGCCACGAAAAAGGCCGCTGCCCCCAAAAAGGCCGCTGCACCGAAGAAGGTCGCTGTTGCAGCTGAGCCTACTGAGCCCCGCGAGCACGTGCTGAAGGTACACCACCTTCGCCCGGCGCCCGGAGCGAAGAAGGCTCGCCAGCGCGTTGGCCGTGGTGAAGGATCCAAGGGTAAGACCGCGGGTCGAGGAACCAAAGGCACGAAGGCACGCTACAGCGTGCGCGTCGGCTTCGAGGGTGGGCAGATGCCTCTGCACATGCGCACCCCGAAACTGCGTGGATTCAAGAACCCGTTCCGCGTCGAGTACCAGGTTGTCAACCTGGAAAAGCTCGAGCTGCTCTACCCGAACGGCGGCGATGTCACCATCGCCAGCCTGATTGCCAAGGGCGCAGTTCGTGACAACGAAAAAGTCAAGGTTCTTGGAACCGGTGAAATTACCGTTAAGCTGAACGTGACGGTCGACAAGGTCTCTGCTTCAGCTGAGCAGAAAATTGTCGCCGCGGGTGGATCTGTAAAGTAAGTCCGTAGACGCTCAGTCGAGCTTGTCGAATCCGTCAATCGAGTAAATCGTTTGGTGTGATTCGACAAGCTCGATCGTTTTAAGTCGAGTTGCCGCTCTATATCGATCTGCACTGTCGATCTGCGTAAAAATCTGGAGGCCTTTTTGTTTAGCGCCATTGCGCGGATCTTCCGCACACCCGACCTTCGCAAGAAGATCGGCTTCACCCTGGGCATCATTGCTCTGTTCCGCTTGGGCTCGTTTGTTCCGACCCCATTCGTGGACTTCGCCAACGTGCAGCTGTGTCTTGCAGCCAACCAGGGCACGAGCGGCCTCTACGAGCTCGTCAACCTCTTCAGTGGTGGCGCTCTGCTCCAGTTGAGCGTCTTCGCATTGGGAATTATGCCGTACATCACGGCCTCGATCATCGTGCAGTTGCTGCGCGTGGTCATCCCGCACTTTGACACCCTGTATAAAGAAGGTGCCTCGGGCCAGAGCACCTTGACCCAGTACACCCGCTACCTGACGATCGCCCTGGGCATTTTGCAGTCGACCACGCTCATCACGGTGGCCCGTAGCGGCGCCCTTTTCGGCACATCCGCCAGCACCGAATGCACGCAGCTGATCACCAACGACGCCTGGTACGCCATCATGCTCATGGTCATCACGATGACCGCCGGCACCGGCGTCATCATGTGGATGGGTGAGCTCGTCACCGAGCGCGGCGTCGGCAACGGCATGTCGCTCATGATCTTCATCTCGATCGCGGCACTGTTTCCCGGCTCGCTCAGCGCTATCGGCCAGCAGCAGGGAGCAGATACCCTCATCATTGTGCTGATCGTCGGCATCCTGGTGGTCGCCGGCGTCGTCTTCGTGGAGCAATCGCAACGAAGAATTCCCGTGCAGTACGCCAAACGCATGGTTGGACGCCGAACCTACGGCGGCAACAACACGTACATTCCGATCAAGGTCAACATGGCCGGCGTGATTCCCGTGATCTTCGCCTCCTCGCTGTTGTATTTGCCGGCCCTGCTCGCGCAGTTCAACCAACCGGCAGCGGGCGCTGAAGCCCCGGCCTGGGTGGTGTGGATCTCGCAGAACCTCACCGGTGGCGATCAGCCGCTGTACATGGCAATGTATTTCCTGCTGATCATCGGCTTCACCTACTTCTACGTGGCCATCACGTTCAACCCCGAAGAAGTCGCCGACAACATGAAGAAGTACGGCGGATTCATTCCCGGCATTCGCGCCGGCCGCCCGACCGCCGAGTACCTCGACTTCGTGTTGACGCGCATCACCCTTCCCGGCTCGCTCTATCTGGGCCTGATCGCACTGATTCCGCTCGTCGCATTCTCCGTTGTCGGTGCCGATCAGAACTTCCCGTTCGGCGGCGCGAGCATTCTCATCATCGTCGGCGTGGGGCTCGAGACGGTTAAGCAGATTGACTCGCAACTGCAACAGCGACACTATGAGGGGCTTCTTAAATGACGCGTTTACTGTTGATCGGCCCGCCCGGCGCTGGCAAGGGTACCCAGGCCGAACGCCTCGCTCTTGCTTTCGGTGTTCCTGCCGTCTCCACCGGGGACATTTTTCGATACAACGTGACCAACGAGACCCCGCTCGGACTCGAGGTCAAGTCGTTCATGGATGCTGGTGCCTACGTGCCAGATACCCTCACCAACGCGATCGTTGCAGACCGACTGAAGGAAGCGGATGCTGCCAGCGGCTTTCTGCTCGACGGCTACCCGCGCACGACCGATCAGGTCGAGGAGCTCGACCGTCTCCTGGACGCCGAAGGGACCCAGCTCGACGTTGTCGTGCTGATCACCGCCGACACCGACGAGGTGGTCACCCGGCTGCTCAAGCGTGCCGCCGAGCAAGGGCGCGCGGACGACACGGCCGACGTCATCCGTCACCGGCTTGACGTCTACGCCGAGCAGACCGCTCCGCTGATCGATGTGTACAGCGCCCGCGGCCTCGTCGTCACGATCGACGGCCTCGGCGCCGTCGAGGTCGTCACCGAACGCATCCTGGCCGCGCTGGCCGAACGCGGCCTGCGCGCCAGCACGACCACGCTCTGAACCGGTTTTTCTGAGCCGCTTTGACCGTTTCGGGCCGGGCCTTTCGGCCCGGCCCATCATCATGTGAACAACCAATACATAAAATATCGCTCCCCGGTTCGGAGCTAGTTTGTAGGAAAATCAGTGAGTCTTCGTCGTTCCATGTACAAGAATCCGGCCCAGCTGCGCCTTATGGTCGCGCCCGGTCTGGCCACCGCGGCATCGCTCACGGCTGCCCGCGCGGCCCTGGTCGTCGGCGCCACCACCCTCGACATCGATGCTGCGGCCGAGGCTGCGATCGTCGCGCTCGGTGGCAAGCCCAACTTCAAGCTTGAACAGGGATACCACCACACCGTGTGCGCGTCGGTGAACGACGACGTCGTGCACGGCATCCCGTCCGCGCGCCGCCTCGGCGCCGGTGACATCGTGTCGATCGACAGCGGCGCGATCATCGAGGGTTGGAACGGCGACGCCGCCTTCAGCTTCGTGCTGCCCGACGCGACGCGCCCCGAGCTCGTGGCCGAACGCCAGAAGCTTTCCGACGTGACCGAGCAGTCGCTGTGGCACGGCATCGCCCGTCTGCACACCGCCCGTCACCTGAACGAGGTCGGCGAAGCCATCGAGGACTATGTGGAGTCGCAGGGCAGCTACGGCATACTGACGGACTATGTCGGCCACGGCATCGGCCGGTCCATGCACGAAGACCCGCCCGTGTTCAACTACCGCGTGCGCCAGAAGGGGCCTTCTGTCAAGCCGGGACTTGTCGTAGCCATCGAGCCGATGGTCGTTCTCGGCTCGATCGACACCTACACCCGCGAAGACAACTGGACCGTCGCCACGAGCGATGGCCGGGCCGCCGCCCACTGGGAACACAGCGTTGCCGTGCACGAGGACGGCATCTGGGTGCTCACCGCCGACGATGGTGGGGCCGCCGGTCTCGCCCAATTCGGCATCGTTCCCGTTCCAATTCCCTAGCAGCACCGGAACCGCGGATGGGCAACGTCAATCCATGCGTCCGGGGCGATTATAGGACTGAATTGCCAAAAGGCAATCTCATACCATAAGATTGATCCTTGGTGTCTGGTGTCGCCTTTTTCGGGCGTGTCCGTACATCAATCCGCATGACCAGCAATCAATACAGAGCGACAGTGAGGGTATGGCCAAAAAAGACGGTGTCATCGAAATCGAAGGCGCAGTAGTCGAAGCTCTGCCCAACGCGATGTTTCGCGTTGAGCTGTCAAACGGCCACCGAGTTCTTGCCCACATCTCGGGCAAGATGCGTCAGCACTACATCCGCATCCTCCCGGAGGACCGCGTGATCGTTGAGTTGAGTCCTTACGATCTGACCCGTGGCCGGATCGTCTACCGCTACAAGTAACGGCTGCTGTAAGTAACGGCCCTCGGCATCCCGAGGGTACGAAGACAGCGAAAAAACAAGGAATTACCATGAAGGTCAAGCCCAGCGTCAAAAAGATCTGTGACAAGTGCAAGGTCATCCGCCGTAACGGCAACGTGATGGTCATCTGCGAGAACCCGCGTCACAAGCAGCGCCAGGGTTAAATCGCGTCGCGACTCGTCGCTTCGAGATTTACCTGCAGTAATAGATATAGATAGCAGTTCCGGGAGCCCTTCGGGGTGACACCATCGGCTGGAGGCCGATGTACAGGAGCTGTTACAGACCTCCATCACTAACAGGAGACACAATGGCACGTCTAGCCGGCGTCGACATCCCGCGCGATAAGCGCGTGGAAGTTGCATTGACTTACATTTACGGTGTTGGCCGTACGAGGGCCCTCAAGACCCTCGCCGACACTGGAATCGACGGAAACATCCGCGTCAAGGATTTGAGCGACGACCAACTCGTCCTTCTCCGCGACTACGTCGAGGGTACCTTCAAGGTTGAGGGTGACCTCCGCCGTGAGGTTGCCGCTGACATCCGCCGCAAGGTTGAAATTGGCAGCTACGAGGGCATTCGCCACCGCAAGGGCCTGCCCGTTCGCGGTCAGCGCACCAAGACCAACGCTCGCACCCGCAAGGGCCCGAAGCGCACCGTAGCCGGCAAGAAGAAGGCGCGCTAGGCCCCCGGCCTAGCCCGCTAACGCCTTTAGGATTCAGGAGAAATTCATGGCACAACCCAAGTCGGCCGTACGGAAGCCGCGTAAGAAAGAAAAGAAGAACGTTGCTGTGGGCCAGGCCCACATCAAGAGCACCTTCAACAACACGATCGTGTCGATCACCGACACGACCGGAGCCGTCATCAGCTGGGCCTCGTCGGGCCAAGTAGGTTTCAAGGGTTCGCGCAAGTCGACCCCTTTCGCCGCACAGTTGGCCGCCGAGTCGGCCGCCCGCCAGGCGCAGGAACACGGCATGAAGAAGGTTGACGTCTTCGTCAAGGGACCCGGTTCAGGCCGCGAGACCGCGATCCGTTCACTGCAGGCCGCTGGCCTCGAGGTCGGTTCGATCAACGACGTGACGCCCCAGGCTCACAACGGATGCCGTCCGCCGAAGCGCCGCCGCGTCTAAAGCACACGCTGTCATCTCGACGGGCTCGGCTGTAGCCGGGCCCGTCGGAACTCTTTTCTTTCACTTTTCACTCTCTCGTCATTGCAAGTGTCATATAGCGGACACTTAGCCGAAAGGAATCAACAGTGCTTATTGCACAGCGTCCAACGCTCACCGAAGAGAACATCTCGGAGTTCCGTTCACGGTTTATCATTGAGCCGCTCGAACCTGGCTTCGGCTACACCCTCGGCAACTCGCTTCGCCGTACTCTGCTCTCGTCGATCCCGGGCGCTGCTGTAACCAGCATCCGTATCGATGGCGTGCTGCACGAGTTCAGCACCGTTCCCGGTGTGAAGGAAGATGTCACCGAGATCATCCTGAACATCAAGGGCCTCGTCGTCTCGAGCGAGCACGACGAGCCCATCACCGCCTACCTGCGCAAGCAGGGAGCCGGCCAGGTTACCGCCGCTGACATCTCGGCTCCGGCCGGCGTCGAGGTGCACAACCCGGAACTGGTTATCGCAACCCTCAACGACAAGGCGAAGTTCGAACTCGAACTGACCATTGAGCGTGGCCGTGGTTACGTCTCCAGCACCCAGAACCGTAACGAGTTTTCCGAAGCCGGCCAGATTCCCGTCGACTCGATCTACTCGCCCGTGCTCAAGGTGACCTACCGCGTCGAGGCAACTCGTGCCGGTGAGCGCACTGACTTCGACCGCCTCGTCGTTGACGTGGAGACCAAGTCGGCTATCTCGCCCCGCGACGCCATCGCATCCTCCGGTCGAACCCTGACCGAGCTGTTCGGTCTGGCTCGGGAGCTCAACACCGCCGCTGAGGGCATCGAGATCGGCCCCGCGCCGGTTGACGCTGTGCTCTCGACCGAGTTGTCGGTTCCGATCGAAGACCTCGACCTGTCGGTGCGCTCGTACAACTGCCTCAAGCGCGAAGGCATCAACAACGTCAGCGAACTGGTCGCCCTCTCGGAGACCCAGCTGATGAACATCCGCAACTTCGGGCAGAAGTCGGTTGATGAAGTGAAGGACAAGCTCGTTGAGCTCGGCCTGTCCCTGAAGGATTCGGTTCCCGGATTCGATGGCGCGCACTTCTATAGCGGCTACGAAGAAGAGACCATCTAAGGCTCGCGCTTCAACGCTGCCTTTCGATTTTTTGATACTGGAGATTACCAATGCCTAAGCCCACAAAGGGCCCCCGTCTCGGTGGCGGCCCGGCGCACGAGCGCCTCATGCTTGCGAACCTGGCCGCGGCCCTGTTCACCCACAAGTCGATCAAGACGACCGAGACCCGGGCCAAGCGCCTGCGTCCGCTCGCCGAGCGCATGGTGCAGTTTGCCAAGCGCGGCGACCTGCACGCGCGTCGTCGCGTTCTCGCGACGATCACAGACAAGACCGTCGTGCACGAGCTCTTCACGGTCATCGCCCCGCAGGTCAACGAGCGTCAGGGCGGTTACACCCGCATCACCAAGCTCGGTTTCCGCAAGGGCGACAACGCCTCCATGGTGCAGATGGAGCTCGTTCTCGAGCCCCTGGTTCCCAAGGTCAAGCGCTCCAAGACAGCGACCGTTGCCGCGACCCCCATCGGGTCCGAGAACGTTGTTGTCGACGACGTTACTGCTGACGACGTTGTCGTCGACGAGACCGTCGTTGCCGAAGACGTTGTAGCCGAAGACGTTGTTGCCGAAGACGCAGCAGCCGACGAGGCCGACAAGAAGTAGCAGTACCAGCAAGGGAGGGCCAACACATGTTGGTCCTCCCTTTTTGTGTCTCCGTCCGTCTCGCATGACGAAGTTAGGGTTGAAAAATGGATCACCGCGTAACTTCGCTGGCTGAGCGCATCGGCATCGCATCGGCTCCGGTGCTTCCGGTGCACCCGGACGTCACAACGTGGCGAGCGGCCACCAGCGACGACATCGACGGTATCTGGCAGCTGCGCTGCGCCATGGGCGAAGTCGACCACCCCAATTACCTCACGGCTCGGGGCGCGATCGCCGCCGACTTCGGCTACTCACATTTTCATCCGGAGCTCGACTCGCTCGTTGGTGTCGATCAGGTTGGCCGCATCATCGCCGTCGGCATGGTCATGTTTCCCCCGCGACAGGTGACTCTGGTGCGCTCGATGCCGATCGGCGGGGTGCACCCGGCGCTTCGGGGTCGGGGCGTGGGTCGCCAACTGCTGGCCTGGCAGCTGGGCCGGGCGAAGCAGCAGCTCGCTTCCTCGACCAAAACCCTGCCCGGTTGGGTCCTCACCTATGCCGACGAACGGTCACCGCAGAACGCGGCCTTGTTCGAGCGCGGTGGCCTGACCCTCGCGCGCTACTTTCTCACCCTCGAACGAACGCTGGATGCGCCGGTGCGCGTTGTCGACGCGGCTGACGGTATCCGCGTTGCTGCCTATACCCCCGCCGTTTCGTCCGACGTGCACGCCGCCCGCGACGACGCCTTCATGGACCACTGGGGCAGCCAGCCGATGAGTGACGAGAACTGGAACGCCTTCGTCGGCGGACAGTGGTTTCGCCCGGACCTCTCGTTTGTGGCCTACGGTACCGACGCATCCGGCGCGGAGCAGGTTGTCGGCTTCGTGCTGTCGACCGTGAACGAGAACGTCTGGGCCACGCAGGGGTTCACCGGCAGTTACATCGATCTGGTCGGTGTTTTGAGCGGATGGCGCGGCCGCCACATTGCGCAGTCGCTGCTGGCCGCCCAGCTGGCCGCCGGGCAGGCTCTCGGGCATGAGCGGGTGACCCTCGCGGTCGACTCGGCCAGCCCCACCGGGGCCCTCGGCCTTTACACCGGCATGGGATTCGTGCCCACCCACCGCAAGATGGCGTACACCCGCACGTTCTAGCCCGATCCGGCGACGCGTCGGTAGGGTGGAGCATGACCGTTCACCCGACCCCACTCTCTGCGCGTGTGACCGCGCCTGCCCAGTTGCCCTCACCCGTGCACGCTGATGTCGCCGTGTGGCGCCCGGCAACGGCCGCCGATATCGACGCGATCTGGCAGCTCGAAATCGCGATCGGCCGTGCCGACCACCCCAACTACGTTCGTGAGCGCGAAGAAGTGAGCGAGGCGTTCACGTTCTCCTTCGTCGACGTTGACGTCGATACCCTCGTGGGTCTTGACACCGATGGGCGCCTCGTCGCGCACGGCCTCGTGCTGCTCCAACCGGGGCAGGAGACACTGGTGAAATCCAACCTTGGCGGCGGGGTGCTGCCCGAAATGCGCGGCCGCGGCATCGGTCGCGAACTGCTGAACTGGCAGATAGCGCGCGGTAAACAACAACTGGCAACGTCAGACAAGCTGCTGCCCGGCTGGATCTCCACGTTCTCTGACGAGCGTGCCCCGCAGAACGTCAGCCTCTACGAACGATTCGACCTGGTCTGCACCAGATACTTTCTCTCGCTCGACCGCATCCTCGCCAACCCGATTCGCGAGTTCGTGCTGGCCGAGGGTATCCGTTTGGCTGGTTATACGTCGGAGCTGTCCAATGCCGTGCACGCCGCGCGCGACGTGGCATTCATGGACCACTGGTCGAGCCAGCCGATTCCCGACGAAAGTTGGAATACCTACGTGACCGGCCCCTCTTTCGTCGACGAGCTCTCGTTCGTCGCGTTTGGAACGGAACCCGATGGCAGTGAGCACGTCGTCGGCTTCATCATGTCGAGCGTCAACGAACAGGACTGGGCAGCGGCCGGCTACCGCAGTAGCTATATTGGCCTCGTCGGCGTGCTGAGCGGATGGCGCGGACGCCATATAGCGCAGGCCCTGCTAGCGAGACAGTTGGCCGCCAGCCGTGCCGCCGGACACGAGCGCGCGACCCTCGACGTGGACTCGGCCAGCCCGACCGGCGCGCTCGGTTTGTACACGGGCATGGGCTTCTTCCCTACCAACCGGGAGCTCGCTTTCGTGCTCGAGTTCTGATTCTCAGCGGTACGGCGGCGAACGGGGCGCGTCGGGGTCACGCATCAGCCAGCTGTTGTCGGGCAGCGGCGGCACAGCCGCGAGACGCTTGAGCGCGGCATGCACCTCATCGGCGTAGAGCTGGCCGCCGGTCGGCCCGGGGTGTACGTGATCGCCGGCCAGGAGGTCGAGTCGCCCCGCGATCGTGTCGTGCCAGTTCGCGAGCTCGACCCGACGATTGCCCGCAGCGAAATCGGCGAGCGTGGCGTTGACGGCGGCGGTCCAGTCGCGTTCGGCGTAGGCGTTCACGAGCACGAGCTGCCGGTCGGGCCCGAGAATGCGCAGAATCTCGGTGAGTTCATCGGTCTTGATCGGCCCGTTGGTGCCGAGGCCGATAACCACAATCGGCTGTAACTGGCGCGCCGCTTTGAGGGCCACCAATATGTCGTCTGCGGAATACATCCCACGGGAGACCGACGCGTCAACGGTCATACCCGTAAAAGTGGCCTGCAATTCTGGAGCCGAGGCCAGCATGACCGAGTCGCCGATGGCCGTGATCGGGCTCTCGGTCAGGGAGGGGGCCGCTGCAGCCTGGCGGGCCGCCTCGGTGGCCGCAGCCTGCGCGGCGGCCCGCGCCGCAGCATCCATTGCCCGCTGGCCCCGTTCGATGCGCAGCTGCGCCGAGGTCTGCGCCGGCGCGGCGACGACGGCGGCCGTAGTGCCGCCGACCAGCAGCAGTGATAGGGCGACCGTCGCTGCAACCAGGCGGCGGCGGCGGGTGGGCCCGGTCCACAGTGCACCGATTTGACGGATGCTGCCGCGCACGCCGACCCGCCGGATCGGCAATTCCAGCCAGCGATAGGACACGCCGGCCACGACGAGGGTAATGACCGTGGCGAGCAGACCGATCGGCAGGAGACTGCCAGCCGGGGACGATGCCGGCCAGAGCAATTGCACCAGCACGAGCACCGGCCAGTGCCACAGGTAGATGCCATAGGAGCGCTCACCGAGGTAGCGCAGCGGGGCGGCGTCGAGCAGCCGACCGAACCGGCCACCGCGCACTCCCGCCCAGATGACGACGGCCGTGGCCAGGCTCACCGCAACGAGGCCACCCCGATAGGTTGCGGTGCCGTCTTCCGGCAGCCAGAGGGCGAGGGCGATGATCGCCAGAATGGCGCCGCAGCCAAGCCACGGACGCCACCGGGGCAGTTCGTTGCGCTGTCCGCTCGGGCGGCGCAGCAGCAGAGCGAGCGCGGCACCCGCGAACAAGCCGAAACTGTGCGTGTCCGAGCCGTAGTACACCCGGGTAGGGTCGGCGCCGGGCTGATACAGCAGGCCCATCCACAGGGCCGCGGCGACGAACAGTGTGGTGACGATGGCCAGTCGCACGCGAGGGCGGCGAACCAACAAGACGGCGAGCAGAAGCAGCGGCCAGACCAGGTAAAACTGCTCCTCTACGGCAAGCGACCAGAGGTTACGCAGCAGTTCGGGTTCGTTGAGGCTGAAATAGCTTGCGTCGGTTGCGATCGACACCCAGTTGTAGCCGAAAGTGCCGGCCCCGAGCAGTTGGCCGCCGAGACCCACGAGCACGTCGCCGCCAATAATAAAGGCGATCGTGCAGCTGATCAAGACGACCGGAATGAGTGGGGGTACCAGTCGGCGGGCACGCCGTTGCCAGAACCGGTGCAGGGAGATGCGCCCGGTGCGGGTGTGCTCGGAGACGAGCAGGCCGGTGATCAGAAAACCACTGATGACGAAGAAAACGTCGACGCCGATGAAGCCACCCGGCAGTATCGACGGGAAGAAGTGATAGATCGCGACGGCGATGACGGCGAGGGCGCGCAGGCCGTCGAGGCCGGCCAGTCGACCCGGGCGCGGCGCGTTCTTCGGCCCTAGAACGGGTGTGTTCTCGGGACCGATTGCCAGGGTCGTTGACCGAGTCCTCCCGGTGAATGGGAACGAGCGCGGGGAACGAGTCATGGACAATACGGGGTTTCTCTGGCACTCATTATGGGGGTGGGCCAAGGGCCGGTTTCAACGATAACCCGAGCGCGCCGCCTAGGCTTACCCTCGTGAATCTTTTCGTGCCCCGCGCCGCGAACGCAGCGCTCGGCTCCACGCGCATCCGCCTTGACCTCGCCTACGATGGCACCGATTTTACCGGTTGGGCCCGCCAGCCGGGCTTTCGCACCGTTCAGGCCGACATCGAAAATGGGCTCGCCGGCATTCTGCAAAGCTTTCCTCCGCATCCCACCCTCATCGTTGCCGGACGAACGGATGCCGGGGTGCACGCCCGTGGGCAGGTCGCCCATTTCGACCTCACCGCCGAACAGGCCCATTCCCTCGTGCGCATCCAGCGTGGCACCGGAAACCGCCCGCCGGTCGACCTCGGCACCGCCGTGCTGCGTCGCCTTGGTGGCATCCTCGTCACCAAGCCCGACATCGTGCTGCGCCGCGCTACGGTCGTGCCCGGCGGCTTCGACGCCCGGTTCTCGGCCATGTGGCGCCGCTACGAATACCGCATCGCCGACCCCCTGGGCCTGCACGACCCGCAGCAGCGCCTGCGCACGACGTGGCATCCGTTTAAACTGGACCTCGCCGCGATGGATGCCGCAGCGGCGACCCTGGTGGGCCTGCACGACTTTGCCGCCTACTGCAAGCCGCGCCCGGGCGCGACGACCATTCGAACCGTGCAGGACTTTCGCTGGCACCGCGACGACGATGGGCTGATCGTTGCCAGCATCAAAGCGGATGCCTTCTGCCACAGCATGGTGCGCGCCATGGTCGGTGCCTGCGTGGCAGTAGGGGAGGGGCGCCTCGACGGTAAGACCCTCGCCCACCTGCACTTCGACAAACACCGCATCAGCGAGTTCAAGGTGATGCAGGCGCACGGCCTCACCCTCATCGACGTTGGTTACCCCGATGACGCTTCCTTGGCACAGCGTGCCATCGACACGCGCAACCGGCGCTCGCTGCCGACGGCTGCCCAAGTTGCGCCTGCGGTCGGAGCCGACTATCGTTGACCCTTGGTGTCTGTGCGTTGCAGCGCGGCACCCGAACGTGAGCCCTCCATCGACAGTGTTCTCCTCACGAGAACACACCCGGAGCGGGATTCACGAACACCTCCGTTCGAAAAAGAAGAAAGCAGCACAACAGTGACGCGCACTTACACTCCCAAGGCAAGCGAACTCCAGCACGACTGGGTAGTCATCGATGCCACCGATATCGTCCTCGGACGTCTGGCCAGCCACGCGGCAATTCTGCTGCGCGGCAAGCACAAGGCCACCTTCTCCCCGCACATGGATGGTGGCGACTTCGTCATCATCGTCAACGCTGAGAAGGTTGCCCTCACCGGCAAGAAGCTCGACCTGAAGATCGCGTACCGCCACTCGGGTTACCCGGGCGGCCTCACGGCGACCAACTACTCCGAGATGCTCGAGAAGCACCCGACCCGTGCGGTTGAGAAAGCGATTCGCGGCATGCTGCCGAAGAACTCGCTCGGTCGCGCCCAGCTCACCAAGCTGAAGGTTTACGCCGGCCCTGAGCACCCGCACTCCGCTCAGCAGCCCACCCCGTACACCCTCAGCCAGGTCGCGCAGTAGCGCCGGCAACCAGACTTCTCGACTCTTAGATAAAAAGGATTCCCATCATCGTGGCGAAGATCGCAGACCAGATTGACCAGGCTCCGGAGAGCTACTCCACCGAGACTCCGGCCGAAACCGTAACCAAGGTGCCCCGCGCCGTCCTCAACGTTCCCGGCGCAGCCGTAGGTCGTCGCAAGCAGGCTATCGCCCGCGTGCGCATTGTCCCCGGCTCCGGAACGATCGTTGTGAACGGCCGCGAGTTCGCCGACTACTTCCCGAACAAGCTGCACCAGCAGCTCATCAACGACCCGTTCAAGGTGCTTGACCTGCTCGGCTCGTACGATGTCATCGCCCGCATCACCGGCGGTGGCCCGTCCGGCCAGGCCGGCGCGCTTCGCCTCGGCATTGCACGCTCGCTGAACCTGATCGACGAAGAGAACAACCGCGCCATCCTCAAGAAGAACGGCTTCCTGAGCCGCGACGCTCGAGTCAAGGAGCGCAAGAAGGCTGGACTCAAGAAGGCCCGTAAGGCGCCTCAGTTCAGCAAGCGCTAGCCCGAAAGCCGACGACGATATGACTCGTCTGTTCGGCACGGACGGCGTTCGGGGCCTGGCCAACCGTGATCTCACGGCTGGCCTGGCCCTGAGCCTTGCCCAGGCCAGCGCCGCAGTGCTGACCAAGGGTCGTCGTGCCGAGGCACGCCTCGAAGCGGGCCGCCGGCCCGTCGCAGTGGTCGCCCGTGACCCGCGAATTTCCGGTGAATTTCTCAATGCTGCCGTGTCGGCCGGCTTGGCCTCCAGCGGTGTCGACGTTCTCGATGCCGGGGTCATCCCCACGCCCGCCGCAGCGTTTTTGATCAACGACATCGGTGCCGACTTTGGTGTAATGATTTCTGCCTCGCACAACGAGGCGCCCGATAACGGCATCAAAATCTTCGCCTATGGCGGAACCAAACTTCCCGACGACGTCGAGGACCGCATCGAGTCCTACATCGGTCGCGACACGCTGATGCCGATCGCCGGCGACGTTGGACGCATCCGTCGGTTCGCTGACGCCGAAGACCGCTATGTCGTGCACCTGCTCACGACGCTGCCGCACCGCCTCGACGGCATCCACGTCGTGCTCGACTGCGCCCACGGCGCCGCTGCTGGCGTCTCGCCGCAGGTATTCACGGATGCCGGTGCTCGCCTCACCGTGATCGGGGCCGACCCCGACGGTCTCAATATCAACGACGGCGTGGGCTCGACCCATCTCGACAATCTCGCCAAGGCTGTGCTCGAGCACGGTGCCGACATTGGCATCGCCCATGACGGTGACGCCGACCGGTGCCTCGCGGTTGACCGCGACGGCAATATCGTCGACGGCGACCAGATTATGGCGATTCTCGCCGTGTCGATGGCCGAACGCGGAGTGCTGAAAGACCGTACGCTCGTGGCGACCGTCATGAGCAACCTCGGGTTGCGCAAGGCCATGGCGGCCAACGACATCACCGTCGTGCAGACCAAGGTAGGCGACCGGTATGTGCTCGAGGAACTCAATGCCCACGGGTATTCCCTCGGCGGCGAGCAGTCCGGTCACGTCATCATGACCAAGTACGCCACGACGGGCGACGGCATTCTTACCGGGCTTCACCTCGTGGCCGAAATGGCGCGCACCGGTAAGACGCTGGCCGAACTGGCATCCGTTATGACGGTATACCCGCAGATTCTGGTAAACGTGCGTGGTGTCAACCACACGGGTCTCGGCGCCGACGACGTCATCGCGCAAGCCGTGCTCGCTGCTGAAGCCGAACTCGGCGACACCGGTCGTGTGCTGCTGCGCCCGTCCGGTACCGAGCCAATGGTTCGGGTCATGGTGGAAGCGGCAGACCAGCCCACCGCCGATCGCCTGGCGCACTCCCTCGCCGACGTAGTGCGGGAGCGCCTGCCCCTCTAGTGCTACGGGACGGGGCCCAGGCCCCGTCCAGAGACAACAAGTCCGTGCGCGGGGTCAGACCTTGCGCAGCAGCACCTTGGAGACGGCGTGCGTGGGGTCTTTGCGCAGTACCAGGGTCGCGCGCGACCGGGTGGGGCGGATGTTCTGAAGCAGGTTGGGCTGGTTGATGCTGGTCCAGATGCTGCGCGCCTTGCCGCGCGCTTCATCTTCGGTGAGCGTCGCGTAGCGGTGGAAAAACGAGTTGGGGTTGGCAAACGCCCCGCGCTGCAGCTTGAGAAATCGCTCCTCATACCAGCGGGCAATGTCCTGGGTACGAGCATCGACGTAAATGGTGAAGTCAAACAGGTCGCTGACCGAGAGACCGTGCCCGGGGGCGGGAGGCTGCAGCACGTTGAGGCCCTCGACGATAAGAATGTCGGGTTGTCGCACGACGATCTGCGCGTCGGGCACGATGTCGTAGCTCAGGTGCGAGTAAAACGGTGACCGCACTTCCGGGGCGCCGCTCTTGACCGCACTAACGAACCGCAGTAGCGCGCGCCGGTCGTAGGACTCGGGAAATCCCTTGCGTTCCATCAGGCCGCGTCGGTTCAGTTCGGCGTTGGGAAACAGAAAACCGTCGGTCGTGACAAGTTCCACCCGGGGGGTATCGTCCCAACGAGCGAGCATCTCGCGGAGCAGCCGGGCGGTGGTCGACTTGCCGACCGCGACCGAGCCGGCCACGCCGATCACAAACGGAGTCGGGCGAGCGCGTTCGCCGAGAAAACCGCTGGTGGCACGGTGCAGGGTGCGGGCATTCGCGGCGTAGAGGTTGAGCAGGCGACTGAGCGGGAGGTAGACATCCGTCACCTCGTTAATATCGAGCGGCTCACCGATGCCGCGCAATTGCACGATTTCGGTCTCTTTCAGCGGCAGCAGAGTGGTCGGAGCGAGAGCTGCCCAGTCCGCTCGGTCGAGTTCCACGAAAGGGGTACCGTGGCCGTTCATTACAGGGGCCAGCACCGGATCGGACATTCCCCCAAGCTTAGTCCGACTAAAATCGACTTCTATGTGTGGAATCGTAGGTTATGTCGGAAGCAACAAGACCGTTGATGTTCTAATGGGAGGCCTCGGACGGCTCGAATATCGCGGGTACGATTCTGCGGGTATCGCCGTCATCGACGAGTTCGGGGTGCTCAACACCGCCAAGAAGGCTGGCAAACTGTCGGCCCTGGTCGGTGAGCTGAAAGCTCATCCCATCAACGACGGCACGACCGGAATCGGTCACACCCGCTGGGCCACCCACGGCGGCCCCAACGACGAAAACGCGCACCCGCACCTCGGTGACAACAACAAGCTCGCCCTCATTCACAACGGCATCATCGAAAACTTCGCCGAGTTGCGGGGCGAACTGCTCGCCGAAGGCTTCACCTTTCTGAGCGAGACCGACACCGAGGTCGCCGCAGTGTTGCTCGGCCGCGAATACCAGCGCGTCGGCGATCTGGCCGAGGCCTTCCGCACCGTCGTGGCCCGCCTCGACGGAGCGTTCACGCTGCTCGCCGTGCACCAGGACCAGCCCGGCGTCGTCGTCGGCGCTCGCCGCAACTCACCGCTCGTCATCGGTCTCGGTGAGGGCGAGAATTTTCTCGGTTCCGACGTCGCCGCGTTCGTCGAGTACACGCGCCGCGCCGTAGCGATCGGCCAGGATCAGATCGTCACCATCACAGCGGATGCCGTCACCGTCACCGACTTCGACGGTCACCCCGTCGAGACCGAAGAGTTCGACATTGCCTGGGACGCCTCCGCCAGTGAAAAGGGCGGCTGGTCCAGCTTCATGGCGAAGGAAGTCTCCGAGCAGCCTGATGCCGTCGCGAACACCCTGCGCGGGCGCATTGCCGACGGGCAGGTCATCGTTCCCGAACTGACCGAATTTGGCGACGACGTGCTCGCGGGCATCCGTCGTGTCGTGATCATCGCCTGCGGAACCGCAGCCTACGCCGGCCAGACAGCCAAGTACGCCATTGAAAAGTGGGCGCAGGTGCCGGTGGACGTCGAACTGAGCCACGAGTTCCGCTATCGCGACCCGGTCCTCAGTGACGACACCCTGGTGATCTCGATCAGCCAGTCCGGCGAGACCATGGACACGCTCATGGCCGTCAAATATGCCATGTCGCTCGGCGCCAAGGCCATCTCCATCTGCAACACGCAGGGCGCGACCATCCCGCGCGAAAGTGACGCGGTAATCTACACCCACGCGGGGCCCGAGGTCGCCGTGGCGTCAACCAAGGCCTTCGTCGCCCAGATCACCGCCCTCTACCTGTTCGCCCTGCACCTCGCCCGGGTGCGTGGCAGCCTCAGTGCTGCCGAGCAGGCCGCGCAGGTTGCCGAACTCCAGGCCATTCCGGAGAAGATCACGGCCGTTCTTGGAGTAGAAGACGAGGTGCGCCAATTGGCCCGCTGGATGAGCGACACCCGCGCGGTACTGTTCCTCGGCCGCCACGTCGGTTTTCCGATCGCGCTCGAGGGTGCGCTTAAACTCAAGGAGCTCGCCTACATTCACGCCGAAGGCTTTGCCGCCGGTGAACTCAAGCACGGCCCGATCGCCCTGATCGAGCCCGGCCAGCCGGTGTTCGTCGTCGTACCGAGCCCGCGCGGCTCCGCCCACCTGCACCCGAAGGTCGTCTCCAATATTCAGGAGATCCGCGCGCGCGGTGCCCGCATCATCGCCATCGCCGAGGTCGGCGACGCCGCCGTGCTGCCGTTTGCCGACACCGTCATCCACATTCCTTTAGCCGCTCCGCTGTTCGAACCGCTGCTGGCCGTGGTGCCGATGCAGATGTTCGCCATGGAACTCGCCATCGCCAAGGGCCTCGACGTCGACCAGCCGCGCAACCTCGCAAAGTCCGTCACGGTCGAATAGTGCTGGTCGAGACGGCGCGGTGATCAAGGGCATTGGGGTCGACGTGGTCGACCTGGCGCGCTTCGTGCGCCAGGTCGAGCGCACGCCGCGCCTTGTACCGCGGTTGTTCGCGGAAAACGAACGCGGTCTGCCGGCGCACTCCCTCGCAGCACGCTTCGCCGCCAAGGAGGCCCTGATCAAGGCCCTCGGCGACAGCGCTGGGGCCACCTGGCAAGAGATGGAAATCGTGAACGACCCGCACGGTAACCCCGAATTCAAGCTCAGTGGGGCCGCCCTGGCCGCCCTGACCGCTCGCGGGATCAGCCGCGTGCACGTCACTATGACCCACGATGCCGGCGTGGCCTGCGCATTCGTTGTTGCCGAGGGGGAGTCATGACCGGTTTTCGCGAGGCAGTGATCGACCTCGCCGCCATCCGCCACAATGTAGCCCACCTGCGCGCTGTCGCCGGAACCCCGCACGCGATGGCGGTCGTCAAAGCCAACGCGTACGGGCATGGTGCTGTTCCGGTGGCGCGTGCTGCCCTCGCCGGCGGGGCCGACTGGCTCGGCGTCGCCGACATCGACGAAGCCCTGCTCCTGCGTGACGCTGGAATCGATGCACCGATTCTCGCCTGGCTGCACGACCCCGACGCCGATTTCAGCGCCGCGATCGACGACGACGTCACTCTCGGGCTCTCCTCGGTGCGACAGCTGCAACAGGTAGCGGATGCTGCGGCGGAACTCGGCCAGAGCGCATCCGTTCACCTAAAACTCGAAACCGGTCTCAGCCGGAACGGCGTGCACGAAAACGACTGGGCCGAGGTCTTCGCGCTCGCCGCTGCGCTTGAGCGCGTCGGGCTGCTGCGTGTGGACGGTGTCATGAGCCACCTCGCCAACGCGTCGGCGTTCGACGACCAGCAGGCGCTCGAATGCTTCGAACGTGGCGTCGCCGCCGCCCGCGCGGCCGGGCTGAGCCCCACCCTCGTGCACCTCGCATCGTCCGCAGCGGCACTGCGGCTGCCGGCCGCTCGTTTCACCATGGTGCGATTGGGCATCACCATCTACGGGCTGTCACCGTTCGAGGATGCGACGAGTGCCGATCTCGGCTTGATTCCGGCCATGACCCTGCGCGGTCGGGTGGCCCTCGTGCGTCGGGTTAGCGCTGGCGCCGGAGTTTCTTATGACTATCTTTGGCGCGCTCCGCAGGACTCCACGCTCGTGCTCGTGCCTCTCGGCTATGCCGACGGCATCCCAAGGCAGGCCTCGGGTGCTGCGCTCGTGCACATTCACACCGACAATTACCCGCTGGTCGGACGGGTGGCGATGGACCAGTTTGTCGTGAATCTCGGTCCCGAGAACCCGGGTGTGGCCGTGGGCGACGAGGTCATACTGTTTGGCGACCCGGCCACGGGCGCGCCGAGTGCCACTGACTGGGCCGACGCCGCCGGAACGATCAACTACGAGATCGTCACCCGAATCGGACCCAGGGTGACACGGCGGCACATCAATGACTGAGCTGCACCGAACGATTGCCGATGCGGCGGCGATGCACCGGTTCGGGGTGAACCTCGCGGGGATTTTACGGGCCGGTGACCTCATCGTGCTCACCGGACCGCTCGGGGCGGGCAAAACCACTCTGACGCGCGGCCTCGGCGCGGGGTTGCGAGTGCGTGGAGCCGTGACCAGCCCCACCTTTGTGCTCGCTCGCACGCACCCGAGTCTTGTGGGCGGACCGCCGTTCGTGCACGTCGACGCCTACCGCCTCGGCAGCGCCATGGAACTCGACGACCTTGACATCGACTTCGTCCGCTCCATCGTCGTGGTCGAGTGGGGCCGCGGGCTGCTCGACGGCATCACCGAATCCTGGTTGGACATTGAGATTGAGCGGCCGCAAGGCCCGGCGCTGATGATGATGTCAAAAACGGATGCTACGGCCTCCGTTCTCGATCTGGATCACGACCTGGATGAGCCGCGTACCGTGACTCTGGCCGGTCACGGCCCCCGCTGGGCCCATCTGGCGGTGGCCTAGCGTGTGCGTTGGTGCGCGCTGTCGGCGACGTAACCGTTAAACACTCGAACACAGGAAACCCTCACTAAATGACTCTTCTTGAAGGCGCGATTATTCTGGTCGCCGGCATCATCGCCGGCATCATCAACGTAGTAGCCGGCGCGGGGACGCTGATAACTTTTCCTACGCTGCTGGCCCTGGGCGTTCCGCCGATCACCGCGAACGTGTCGAACACCGTTGGTCTGGTTCCCGGGTCGGTCGCGGGTGCTTACGGTTACCGACGGGAACTTAAGTCACAGTGGCGGCCGGTGGCCTGGATGGCCGCGTTCTCCGCTGTCGGTGGGGTGACCGGCGGTTTGCTGCTGCTGCTGCTGCCGGAGGAGGCCTTCTCGGCGGTCGTTCCGTTCCTCTTGCTGGTGGCCGCCGTGCTCTCGGCGGTGCAGCCTCGAGTGGCACGGTACGTTCGGCGCAAAGCGCCCGAAGGCACCACCATCGACACTCGCCCGGTCACGTTCGGTTTGGTACTCGGCATTCTCGGCACGGGTGTGTACGGTGGATACTTCGGGGCTGCCCAGGGCGTCGTGCTCCTGGCCCTGCTGGGAATCCTCTGGTCCACCGACATGCACCGGGCAAACGGAGCCAAGAACGTTTTGGCCGGCATGGCCAACCTTGTGTCGTCCATCATTTTCATCTCGAGCGGAACCGTGGACTGGGTAATCGCTCTGTTGATCGGCGTGGGGTCTGCTTTCGGCGGTTGGATCGGCGCCCGCATCGGTCGGCGCCTCCCTGCCCCGGTGTTGCGCACGATCCTCGTCGTCGTTGCGCTGACGGCCGCCGTCGTGCTCTTTCTAACCTGATCGCTCCGCGCCCGGCGCGCGAAATGCTTGTCCCATCAAAGCTAGGCTGAACGGGTGCTACTTGCCATTGATACCTCTGCTGGCACGAGCGTGGCCGTCGTCGACCTCACCCGTGGTGTGATCGCCGAACGCGGCGAGGCCGATACGATGCGCCACGCCGAAATCGTTGGCCCGTTCATTGTCGAGTGTCTGCGGGAAGCGGATATCGCCCCTGCGGCGCTCTCCGGCGTGGTTGGCGGTATGGGCCCCGGGCCGTTCACCGGCCTGCGCGTCGGCATCGCTTCGGCCCGCGTCTTCGCCCTCGGCGCCGGCAAGCCGCTCGTACCGGTAATCAGCCACGACGCCATCGCCTACGGCCATTACCGCCGTGGACACAGCGGCCCGCTCGTGGTCGTGACCGATGCCCGCCGCCGCGAAATCTACTGGAGCGCCTATTCCCACGCGGATGCCGTGGGTCTGCCCGTGCGTGTGAGCCGGCCCGGTCTGGCCAAGCCGGCCGAGCTCGACGACCCGAACTGGCTGCACGCGGGCTGGGATCGCCTCGACGCTGCCACGGTGTCGGCGGGGGAACTCGGTATGGTCGCCGAGCTAACCCACTCGCACCACCGTTCGTTCGCTCTGAATGAGCCGCTGTACCTGCGGTCACCCGACGTCACGCTCTCCGCCGGCCCCAAGCGGGTCAGTCGATGACCTGGCAGCTGCGCCGAGCGCACGAACCCGATCTGGCCGCCATCATGCACCTCGAGACGACCATTTTTGAGAACGATGCCTGGTCGGCGCCCATGATGGTGCGCGACCTCGGTGACCCGGGCTGCTATTACCTTGTGGCATTTCGGCCCGATGACCCGAGCAACGTTGAAGCGTACGCCGGACTGCTCGCCCCGCAGGGAGCTGCCGAGGGCGACATTCAGACCATCGCCGTCGCCGAGTCGGCGCGCGGAGGTGGGCTCGGCCGGACGCTTATGCAGGCGCTCATCAACGAGGCCCGCAAGCGCGGCTCCCGGCTGATCTTTCTCGAGGTGCGGGCCGACAACCCAGGCGCCCAGCGCCTGTACGAACGCCTCGGTTTCCTTGAGGTCGGGGTGCGACGCGGCTACTACCAACCCGACAACGTCGACGCCATCGTCATGCGCTTGAATATTCCCGAACTGGAATCTATGCTCACCACACCGGCAGCAACCGTGCCCTCATGAATCACTCCGATCCCCTCGTGCTTGGCATCGAGACCTCGTGCGATGAAACCGGCATCGGTATTGTGCGGGGAACCGTTCTACTCTCCAACACCATCGCGAGCTCGATGGACGAGCACGCCCGCTACGGCGGCGTCGTCCCCGAGATCGCGGCCCGTGCGCACCTCGACGAACTTGTGCCGGCCATCAACGCGGCCGTCGCCGAGGCCGGCATCCGTTTGGCCGATCTGGACGCCATCGCCGTCACCTGCGGGCCCGGACTCTCCGGCGCCCTAATGGTCGGCGTCGGCGCCGCGAAGGCGCTCGCCGTAGCGCTCGACAAGCCGATCTACGCGGTCAATCACCTGGTCGGCCACGTCGGGGCCGACCTGCTGGGCAGCGACATCGACGGCAGCGACACCGAACCGCTGGAGTACCCGACGATCGCGCTGCTGGTCTCCGGCGGACATACCTCGCTGCTTCTGGTGCGCGACTTGGTCAGCGACGTCGAGCTGCTCGGCGAGACCATCGATGATGCCGCTGGTGAGGCCTTCGACAAGGTGGCCCGGCTTCTCTCGCTGCCCTACCCCGGCGGCCCACAGATCGACCGGGTCGCCGCTGAAGGTAACCCGAAGGCCATTCGCTTTCCGCGCGGGCTCAGCCAGCCCAAGGACATGGCCGCGCACCGCTACGACTTCTCGTTCTCTGGCCTGAAGACGTCGGTCGCCCGCTTCGTGGAGCAGCGTCAGGATGCCGGCGAACCGGTACCCACGGCCGACGTCGCGGCGAGTTTTCGCGAGGCGGTCGTCGATATTTTGCTCATCAAGGCCCTTGCGGCCTGCGCCGACTACGGCGTGCCGCGGCTGCTGCTCGGCGGCGGTGTGATCGCTAACCAGCGGCTGCGTCAAATAGCCACCGAAAGAACGGATGCCGCGGGCATCGCCCTGCGTATCCCGCCCCTGTCTCTGTGCACCGACAACGGTGCCATGATCGCAGCCTTGGGCGCGCAGCTCATCATGGCCGGGCATGAACCGTCAACGCTGGAATTCGGCGCCGATTCCACCCTGCCGGTCGACCAGGTTCAGGTCTGATCTGCCCCGGAATTTACCGACTTGTAGGCTCACGCGATATTCTGAACTAGCGACCCCGAATTTCTTAGCAAAAAGGAGAAGCAGATGTCTGATCCCACCCAGCCCCCCGTCAATCCGGCGAGCAACGACCCGGCCTACCCGGCCGCGCCGAGCTACCAGGCACCGGTAGGCCCGGAGGCGCCGGAATATGGTCAGGCTCCGGTTTACGGTCAGCCGGCCGCGTACGACCAGCCGCCAGCCTACGGCCAGAATCCGTACGGGCAGCAGAGCCCGCAGGACAAGTACAACGTTCTGTCGATCATCTCGCTTGTCACCTCGATCCTCCTTATCTCGGTCGTCGGTATCATCACCGGCCACATCGCACTGAGCCAGATCAAGAAAACCGGTGAAAAGGGGCGCGGGCTCGCTCTCTGGGGGACCATTCTCGGTTACGTCGGAGTGCTTGTCAGCACCATTTTCGTTATCATCACGATCGCTTTAGTGATCGCCGCGGCCTCCACGGGCGCGGGCTATTACAGATAGCGACGCAGCGTTGGCCCCGTCGGGGCCCCTAGGCCCGTTTCGACCGACTCCGGGCAGATCCCAACGTGCCGTTGCTTGCGGTTCGCGGCCAGAGGACAGCCATGACGACACCCCACCAGCACGATGACACCTCGGCGCAGGTGGGCTACACGCGTGCTCCCGCGCCGCCTGGCAGCCAGCTCGACTGGTCGTCCACGGTTACTGCACCCACCGAGTTCGTGCCATACATCTACACCGCGGCCGAGGTGGAGCGCATCACCGGCCGCCGTCGGCTTTCGATCGCCGCCGTGAGTTGTGGCTTGGCCGGGCTCGGCCTGGGAGTGTTCGGTGTGTTCGGTTTGCCACTCGCACTCATTGCGATCCCCCTCGCACTGATCGCGCGCACCACCGAGAACCGGGCGCGCACCCTCTGGCTTAGCGGTCTCCTGAGCGGTCTATTTGGGGTTCTAATCGCGGCCGGCTGGATCGTCTACATCTGTCAGACCGTGCTGCCCCTGCTCTAGGGTGTGGCCCCGTGTCGGGCTTCGGAGCTTCGCGGGATGATGCGCTGCTCGCCAGCTAGCGCACGCGCTCCACGAGCAGCGCAATGCGATGCCCGGCCGCCTGCGTCAGAATCAGGGTCGCAGACTCGGGTCCCTTGAGCTTGAGCCGAGTGCGCAACGTCGCCGGATCCACATCGACACCGCGCTTTTTGATTTCCAGGGTGCCGATCCGTCGCTCAAGCAGCGCCAGCCGAAGCTTCTTTTCGTCGAAGGGCAGGGTCTCGAGCACCCGGAACGCGCTCGCGAACGGTGTCGGAGTAAGTCTGTCGTTGGTCAGGTAGGCGATGCCCTCGCTCACCATGTGAGCGTCCAGCGACCGGGCCAGATCACCGATCAGACGCGCCCGAATCACCGCGCCGTCGGGTTCATAGACGTAATTTCCGAGGCTACCCGCTTCGACGTCTGCACTGTCTTCGGGAGCAGTTAGTTCGTGCGTGCCGCCGGGAGTTAAGAGCAGTGCCGATCGACGGATGCCGGGGCGCACGAGTGCACCAAACCACAGCCCCATCTCCACCAGCTGGCCATCCACCGACACCCATTGGGCCTCGGCGTCGACGGGAATCAGGTCGCGGTCGTGACCGGGCCCGAGCTTCATCCCGAGCGGCAAGCGGGTGGCCAGCAGGTAGGCGAAGTCGAGTGAGGGGGAGTAGTCCTCGGAGCGGGTCAGCCGCGTCGTATTGCTGTGCCCGCTCGTGCGGCGCGCCGGGTCGAGCCAGACCGCGTCGAAATCGGCGAGGTCAAACGTTTCCGCGTCGGCCTGCAGGGCAGAGGCGTTCGGAAACGGTGCGAGGTTGAAGCTCGCGACGGTCGCCGTGACCTCATCGGCGTCGATGGCGACCACCGGCAAGTCCAGGGCGGCGAGGGCCATTGCGTCGCCGCCGATGCCACAGCCGAGGTCGGCGACCCGCGGCGGGTGGCCGAGGGCTGCGCCAAGCCCGGCGAATCGGCCGGCGTGCAGCGCGGCGACCCGCAATCGCGTCGCCTGTTCCAGGCCAGCCTCAGTGAACAGCATTCGTTCGGCGAATTCACCGAACTTGAGGGTGGCTTTCACTCGCAGCCGGGACTGGCTGAGCACGGCCGACACGAGCCCTGGGGCGTGGCCTGCCTTACGTAGATCGCTCACGAGCTTCACCACATCGCCGTGGCTGTCGTAGGGCGGCAGGGAGTCCAGCAGTCGCAAACTCGCGGGGGAAAGCAGCTCAACGAGTTCGGTTCTATCCATGCAGCAACGCTACCAAAATGGCCCCCATCTGGCACTCACGTTGCGTGAGTGCCAGAACCCCCCTAAACTTCACTTGGCACTCTCGCTGTGAGTCTGCTAACCCAAATCTTAGAAAGAGGTCAACCGTGTCGGTCTCCATCAAGCCGCTCGAGGATCGCATCGTCATCAAGCAGGTCGATGCCGAGCAGACCACCGCATCAGGTCTGGTCATTCCTGACACCGCGAAGGAAAAGCCCCAGGAGGGTGAAGTTGTTGCAGTCGGCCCCGGCCGCATTGACGACAATGGCAACCGCGTCCCCCTCGACATCGCCGTCGGCGACAAGGTGATCTACTCCAAGTACGGCGGAACCGAGGTCAAGTTCGGTGGCGATGACCTTTTGGTTCTCTCCGCTCGCGACGTGCTCGCCGTCGTCGTCCGCTAGGCAGTTCTCTTCGCTCCTAGTCTCTAGACTGAAACTCCCGAATGGCATCGCCGTTCGGGAGTTTTTGTTTGTGCGCTTTCTGTTACGCAGGAGAAGATCATGACGGATGCTGCCGCATCGGCCCACACGACGGCCCATTCCACACACCGGACCGGCCTTATCTTCGGTGGCCTCTCCTACGCCCTCTGGGGTGTGCTGCCGCTCTACTTTCTGCTCCTGGCACCCTCCGGGGCATTTGAAATCGTGGCTTGGCGGGTGCTGTTCTCGCTCGCCTTCTGCGCTCTGATCATTACGGTCACCCGCACGTGGGCGGTGCTGGGGCGAGCTCTGCGGCAGTGGCGCCTGGTGTGGACTATGGGCCTGGCCGGGGTTTTCATTTTCATTAACTGGCAGACCTACGTGATCGCCGCGACCACAGGGCACGTCGTCGAAGCGGCCCTGGGCTACTTCATCAATCCGATCGTCACCGTGTTGCTCGGCGTTTTCGTGCTGCGGGAACACTTGCGGCGGCTGCAGTGGGTGGCTATCGCCATCAGCTTTGTCGCCGTCGTCGTTCTCGCCGTCGGATACGGCTCCCTGCCGTGGATCTCGCTCATTCTCGCGTTTTCCTTCGGGCTGTACGGTCTGATCAAAAAGCGCGTCGGTCCGAGCGTGGATGCCGTCACCGGCCTCACCCTTGAGACCGCATGGCTGGCACCGGTCGCCGTCGTGCAACTCGTTGTCGTCTCTGGACTCTCCGGGATCACCTTCGGCACGGTGTCGCCCTGGCATACAGCTGGCCTGCTCGCGGCCGGTGTCATCACCGCAGTACCGCTGCTGCTATTCGCCGCGGCCGCGCGGCGGCTGCCGCTGACCGTGCTCGGTCTCATCCAATTCGTGGCGCCGGTGCTGCAGTTCCTCGTGGGCGTGTTCGTTCTGGGCGAGGCAATGCCGTTCGAACGCTGGGTCGGCTTCGGTCTGGTCTGGGTGGCCCTGATCATCTTGATGCTGGATATGGTGGCCTCCGGTCTCGCTCCCCGTCGCGGCGCCCTCGAACCGGCCTAGCTCGCTCCGGTCCGGCCAGCCGATACGCTGGACCAAAAGCTTGCGCCACCCCCAGTTCAGCACCAGAGGATCCACATGCCCCGTCGCCCCACTATCGCCGCCGTCTTGTTGCTGGCCCTGGCCCTGACCGGCTGTACCGGTGCGCCGGCGGCCAAGCCGAGCACGGCCCCCACTCCGGTCGCGAGCACCAGCCCGACCGGCGACGGCACGCTGAGCATCGGCACGCTGTTTCCCATGACCGGTGCAAATGCCGCGAGCGGCGCGGCCCAGGTCGCCGGCACCCAAATCGCCGTGCGGGACATCCTTGCTGACCAGACCACTCCCACCCGTCCCGTGCAGCTCATTCACCGCAACTCCGCCGGCGACCTCGCCGCCGCCTACGCCGACCTCGCGGCGCGCGGCGTCGACCTGGTGCTGTGGGACGCAACGACGGCGTTGCCAGCGGATGCTGAAGGCTTCATTGGCAACACCCTCGTCGTGGCCCTCATTGACTTTGCCAACGGGGGGACCCCGCTCGCCGCCGACGAGGGGTTCACTGCACGGCTGAAGACCGCCGACCCGGGGCTGACTGCCACGGCTGGCGGCGCGGAAGCATACGACGGGGTAATCACGGCCGCCCTGGCCGCCGTCATCACCGCGGACGATGGTGGCGTCTCGCTCAAAGCGGGCTGGCCCCAAGTGGTTTCCGGATCGGCCGTGTGCGCATCCTGGGGAGAGTGTGTATTTGCCCTGATGGGCAAGCAGAACGTCGATTATCAAGGGATTACCGGCCGTCGTTCGTAACGATTTGATCGCTTTACAAAGTTCTCCCGTGAAGGGGTAGGTTTCCGGGCCGTTGATTGCCTACTCTGACACCACGGCAGTCAACCGGCTGACCAGTCCCACCCCTCTTTATTAATCAAGGAGCACCATGAGCGTTTTCGCGAAGGCCTCGGCTTCCCGCTCAGTTCGTACCCTCGTCACCGGTATCGCCCTCATCGGCGTGAGCGCCCTTTTGCTCACCGGCTGCAGCACTGGCGCTGCGCCGACACCCACCGACACCGAGACCGCCGTTGCGGGTTCCGACGTGAACGAGATCGTTGCCGGCGAGCGCGATCTCACCCTCAAGATTGGCGCGTTGGCGCCGCAGAGTGGCGTGCTCGCCTTCCTCGGCCCGCCCCAGGTTGCCGGCGTTGCGCTGGCCGTACAGGACATCAACGATCTGGGCCTCGGAATCACCGTCGAAGCGATCAATGCCGACGAGGGCGACACCACGACCGACGTCGCCACCGGTTCCGTCACCGACCTCATCGGCCAGGACGTCACCGCGATCGTGGGAGCGGCGGCATCCGCTGTGACCAGAACCGTGATCGATTCGATCACCGGCGCCGGCATCGTCGAGGTCTCGCCGTCGAATACCGGGCTCGACTTCACGACCTACAACGATGGCGGCCTGTACTTTCGCACCTCGCCGTCTGACCTGTTGCAGGGCGAAGTTCTCGGAACCAAGATCGCCGAGGATGGTGTGAGCACCCTGGGCTTGATCGTGGTCAATGATGCCTATGGAACGGGCCTCGCCGACGTCATCACGTCAACCTTTGAGGGCACCGGAGGCAAAGTCGTGGCCACCTCGCTCTTCAATACCGGGGAAACCAACTTCACTTCGCAGATCTCCGATGTGACCGCCGAAGACCCCGACGCGATTGCGATCGTCACCTTCGACCAGTCGATATCGATCGTTCCCGCACTGGTCGCCGGGGGATTCCCCGGAGACAAGCTGTACTTCGTTGACGGCAGCCTCAAGGACTACAGCACCAACTTTTCGGCCGGTCTGATCGCCGGATCACAGGGGACGGCCCCAGGCCTCGACCTGGCCACCCTCGGCGAGTTCCAGTCCCGACTGCTCGAAATCGATCCGACGCTCAAGGACTATCTCTACGCGGCCGAAGCCTACGACGCCGTCATGTTGATCGCCCTGGCCGCCTATGCGGGTAACGATGTATCGGGCGAGTCGATTGCCAGCTACATGCAGCAGGTCTCCGGCGGTTCCGGAGATGGAACCAAGGTCGAAGATTTCGGTGCAGCAGCCGAGGCTCTCGCCAACGGTGAGCAGGTCGACTATGACGGGTTCTCCGGTCCGATCACCCTCGATGAGAATGGTGACCCGACCGAGGCCACCATCGGTATTTACAAGTACGCCGAGGACAACACGTACTCTCGCACCAACTAGTCACCCGGCATGACTAAAGGGCCCCGGCTTCGGCCGGGGCCCTTTAGTCATGCTTGATTAGTCCTGCCCTAGGGTGCCCAGGTACAAGCCGATTACCTGGGGGTCGTTCAAGAGCTCGCGTCCGGTGCCGGTGTAGGCGTCGCGGCCCTGATCGAGCACGTAACCGCGGTCACAGATCTGCAGGCAGCGGCGCGCGTTCTGCTCGACCATAATCGTGGTCACGCCAGCATTGTTGATCTCCTTCACCCGCAGGAACGCCTCGTCCTGGCGCACGGGTGAGAGACCGGCGCTCGGTTCGTCGAGCAGCAGCACGTGTGGTCCCATCATCAGCGCACGGCTCATGGCGACCATCTGCCGTTCGCCGCCGGAGAGTGACCCCGCACGCTGGGACATCCGTTTGCCGAGTTCCGGGAAAATCTCAGTGACGAATGCCAGGCGTTCGACGAGTCCCTTTGGCTTGAGAAAGATGCCCATTTCGAGGTTCTCGCGAATGGTCAGCGTGGGGAACACGTTGTTGTTCTGCGGTACAAACCCCACGCCCTGCGCGACCAGCTTGTTCGCCTTGAGGTTGGTGATGTTTGTGCCGCGGAGCAGAATCTCGCCGTCGCGCACCTTCACCTGGCCGAAGATCGACTTGAGCAACGTCGATTTGCCGGCACCGTTCGGGCCGATGATGCCGATCAGTTCGCCGGCGTAGGCGGTGAGCGAGCAGGAGTTGAGAATGTTCACGCCGGTGACGTAGCCGGCGGTGACGTTCTTGACCTCGACGACGGCTTCACGGGTTTCGGTCGGCATTGGTGTGTTCAGCGGGTTAGCGTTCGTCATCGAGCAACTCCTTTATGGCTGACACGTGCTCGGTTTCGGCGCCCGGGTCTTGCCCAATGTCTTCGTCGTGATGCTGGCCGAGGTAGGCGTCGATCACGGCCGGGTTCTTCATGACCTCGTGCGGGTCGCCCTCGGCGACCACCTTGCCCTCGGCCATCACGATTACCCAGTCGGCGATGTGGCGCACCATGTGCATGTCGTGCTCCACGAACAGAACGGTCATTCCTTGCGATTTGAGGTTGAGAATGTGATCGAGCAGCGACTGGGTGAGGGCCGGATTGACCCCGGCCATTGGCTCGTCGAGCATCACCAGGGTGGGGTCGCTCATCAGTGCCCGCGCCATTTCGAGGAGTTTGCGCTGGCCACCGGAGAGGCTTGCCGCGTAGTCGTCTTTCTTGGTATCGAGCTTGAACCGGGTGAGCAGGTCGAGCGCTTTGGCGCGGTTCGCCTCCTCTTGGGTACGCCAGAGAAACGGTAGCAGGGCGCGGAACATGTTCTCGCCGGTCTGACCCTTGGCGCCGAGGAGCATGTTATCCATGACGCTCAACAGTCCGAGGGCTTTGGTGAGCTGGAACGTGCGAATCTGGCCCATGCGGGCGACCCTATAGGCGGGCATTCCGGCCAGGGAACGACCATCAAACATCCACTTGCCGTCGTTGGGCTTGTCAAAGCCGGTCAGCAGGTTGAACAGGGTCGTCTTGCCGGCACCGTTCGGGCCGATCAGCGCAGTGATCGCGCCGCGCGGAACTTCCAGGTGGTCGACGTCGACGGCGGTGAGTCCGCCGAAAGAACGGCGTACCTTATCGACGACGAGAATCGGGTCTACCTTGCGGCAGCCCGGTTCGGCGTCGCCGACGTGCAAACCGGTCGTTTTAATTGGTTTTTGGGTGGGAACGGGCGGCTCAAGGGGAGCGACCGGATCGAGACCAGCGTTAGCGGACAAAAGCCAACTCCTTCTTGTTGCCAAACACGCCTTGCGGTCTGAAAATGACTATCAGCATGATTGCCACTCCCACCAGAATGAAGCGCAGCTGGCCGCCCTGAATAGTCGTCATGAACGGCAGCCAGCCCGCCTCGACGGCTCGGGACACGAAGCCGGAGAAGAACGACAACAGCACCCAGAAGATCATCGAGCCGATGATCGGGCCGAGCACTGTCGCTGCGCCGCCGAGCAACAGAATGGCATAGATGAAGAAGGTCAGCGTTGTCTGGTAGTTCGAGGGCACCACCGCGCGCGGCAGCGCGAAGATCATTCCGGCGATGGTGCCGAACACCCCGCCTAGAATAAGCGACTGCATTTTGTAGGCGTAGACGTTCTTGCCGAGGGCGCGCACGGCGTCTTCGTCTTCTCGAATACCTTTTATCACTCGACCCCACGGGCTGCGCATGACCTGCCACACGAACAGTGCCGCCAGGATCACGATGGACCAGGCTACGATGCGCAGCCAGGTGTCGTAGGCGTTGTTCTCGAACGGTCCGAAACCGTAGCTGCCTTCAGCGAGAGGGTTGAGGGCCGCGAACCCGTTCTTGTACCCGCTCAGGCCGTTGGCCGACCCGGTAACCGAGGCAAAAGTGTTCGTCGTGAACAGTAGCCGCACGATCTCTGCGGCAGCGATCGTGACGATCGCCAGATAGTCAGCGCGAAGTCGCAGCGTAGGAATACCCAAAATCAAAGCGAAAACAACGGAGGCCCCGACACCGACGAGAAACGCGCCCCAGACCGGAAAACCAAAGGTCAGAATCGAGATCGCGTAGCCGTAGGCTCCGAGCGCCATGAAGCCGGCCTGACCGAAGTTCAGCAGGCCGGTGTAGCCGAAGTGCACGGCGAGGCCGAGCGCGGCGAGTGCGTACGCTGCGGTGGTCGGGCTGATCAGCTCGACGGCTGCGTTGTTGAAGATTGCTTCCCAGTCCATCGTGAACCCCTAACCAATTCTCTCTTTGCGACCCATGATGCCCTGCGGCCGAAACAGCAGAACCAGGATCAGGACCACGAGTGCACCGACGTACTTCATGTCGGACGGAAGCCACAGCGTCGACAACTCCACGAAGAGGCCGACGATGATGGAGCCGATCAGTGCTCCGAAGGCGGTGCCGAGGCCACCGAGGGTGACGGCGGCGAAGACCAGCAGAAGCATCTGGAATCCCATATCCCAGCTGACCCCTGGACGGAAGTACGCCCACAAGACTCCGCTGAGTCCGGCCAGCGCGGCACCGGTGACCCAGACGATGCGAATGACGTTGTCGACGTCGATACCACTGGCCGAGGCGAGGCTGGGATTGTCGGAGACGGCTCTCGTGGCTTTGCCGATGCGGGTGCGCAGCAGAAAATAAGCCACCCCGAGCAGCACGACCACACTGATGCCCATGCTGATCAGATCGATCGGAGACAGCGAGATTGGGCCGAATTTGAGGTCTGTCTGCCCGGCCCCCGGTAGCTGACTCGTACTGCCGCCGAAGAAATATTGAAAGAGATAGCGCAGCGCCAGCGAGAGACCGATGCTGACGATCATCAGTGGGATGAGCGCGACCCCCCGGCGTCGCAATGGTTTCCAGATCACCGCATCGAGGCCCCAACCGAGCGCGCCGCTGAGCGCGATTGCAATGAGGATGGCGAGCCAGATGGGCAAGCCCAGCTGCACTGAGAAGACCAGGGTCATCAGCGCGCCGAAGGTGATCATCTCGGCGTGGGCGAAGTTGCTTAGCCCGGTCGTGCCGAAGATGAGCGACAACCCGATCGCGGCGAGGGCGAGCAGCAGGCCGAAATTCAGGCCGTTGACGAAACGGTTGACGAACTGGTCGAAGAAGCTCACCGTATTGCGAGTGTCTTCACCGAGAAAAAAGTTGACCGACTTTCGGTCGGTCAGCCCGAATTCCGCATCGATGACGTTGGCGCCCTTAGCGACGACGACGCCCTTCGGTAGGGTTTCTTCGTCGAGAGTGACCTCGTAGGTGCCCTTTTCGGGAACCCCGATCGCCCACCGACCCTCAGTATCTGTGACCGTGTCAGCCTGGTAGCCGTTGCCGTCAACGGCGATCGCGACGCCGTCGAGCGCATCACCGTTGAACTGTACGTTGCCCGAGATGGTGAAATCGAACTCGGTGCCCACCTCGTCGGCGTGAGCGCTGCTCACCGAGAAGGTGGCCATGGTCAAGGTCGCCAGAAGCGTGACAAACAGGATGGCGAGCATCCTGGGTATGTATCTCTGAGCCGTAGGTGTGGGCTGCACGGGACCTCCATGTTGGTGCCGACCGATGGGTAACCGAGCGGGCGCCGGGTAACTGCTGCCAACGTCGTCGTTGAGAGTATTTGCCGATTATGTCCTATAAGTTTCGAAACTTTGCACCAGACAGTAAATGTGAGCGGAATGTGATGACCCCAAACATGCTTAACATTGAAGGAGCGGTTATTTCAGATCACGTCCCATGGGGTGATCACGCGTTTTGCCGCATAATTTTTTTGTTTTTAGCTATAGGTAAGGGGTTACATGGATCAGCCAGATCCGTTCGGATTCACCGGGCTCACCTACGACGACGTGCTGCTCCTGCCGGGGCACACCGACGTCATTCCCAGCGAAGCGGTCACCAAATCCCGCTTGACCCGGCGCATCGACGTGTCGCTGCCGCTGCTCTCCAGCGCCATGGATACGGTCACCGAAACGCGCATGGCCATCGCCATGGCCCGCGAGGGCGGCCTCGGAATTCTGCACCGCAACCTCGCAATCGGTGATCAGGCCGAACAGGTCGACCTGGTCAAGCGCAGCGAATCCGGAATGATCACCAACCCGGTCACCACGTCGCCCGACGCCACCGTGGCCGAGGTGGACGCCCTATGCGGCCAGTTCCGCGTGAGCGGGCTCCCCGTCATTGACGGCGAGGGAATTCTGGTCGGTATCATCACCAACCGGGACATGCGTTTCGTGCCGTACGCCAAGAAGGCGCTCACCCGGGTGAGCGAGGTCATGACGAGGTCCCCGCTGATCACCGGCAAGGTTGGAATGGCCCCGGAAGACGCACTGGCAATCTTCGCGAAGCACAAGATCGAAAAGCTCCCCCTGATCGATGCCAACGGCAAGCTCACCGGCCTGATCACCGTGAAGGACTTCGACAAGAGCGAGGAATATCCCCTCGCCACCAAGGACGATGCCGGACGCCTCCGCGTAGGCGCGGCCATCGGCTTCTTCGGTGACGCCTGGCAGCGGGCGACCGCCCTGCTCGAATCCGGGGTGGACGTGCTTGTGGTCGACACGGCCAACGGTGACAGTGCCGGCGTGCTGGACATCATCCGCCGGCTGAAATCGGACAAGGCGTTCGCCGACGTCGACGTGATCGGCGGAAACGTGGCTACCCGCTCTGGCGCCCAGGCGCTCATCGACGCGGGCGCGGACGCGATCAAGGTGGGAGTGGGCCCCGGCTCAATCTGCACCACCCGCATCGTGGCCGGGGTGGGCGTACCCCAGATCACTGCCGTCTACCAGGCCTCGCTTGCCGCGCGGGAAACCGGCATTCCGGTCATCGCCGACGGCGGGCTGCAGTATTCCGGTGACATCGCCAAGGCCCTCGTGGCCGGCGCCGACACCGTCATGCTTGGCTCCCTGCTGGCCGGCTGCACCGAAAGCCCCGGCGAGCTCGTGTTCGTCAACGGTAAGCAGTTCAAGACCTATCGCGGCATGGGCTCTCTCGGAGCGCTGCAGACCCGCGGCACGAAGACGTCGTATTCCAAGGACCGCTACTTTCAGAACGACGTTCCCAGCGACGAGAAACTGATTCCCGAGGGCATCGAGGGCCAGGTCCCGTTCCGCGGACCCCTCGCCGCTGTGGCTTACCAGCTGGTCGGCGGCCTGCGCCAGTCCATGTTCTATGTGGGGGCCCGCACCATCGCCGAGCTCAAGCAAAAGGGCAAGTTCGTGCGCATCACGCCCGCCGGGCTCAAGGAATCGCACCCGCACGACGTGCAGATCGTGGTCGAGGCCCCGAACTACCGGCGGTAGGGCTTCTCGGGCCGCTACCCCCGCTTCTGAATCGGGCGGGGGTAGCAGCATCCGCTTGGAAAAAGGGATGTCGGTGGCTGCCTCTAAACTGGAACCATGGAAATCGAGATCGGCCGTTCCAAGCGCGCACGCCGCGTATATGCCTTCGACGACATCGCGGTGGTGCCCAGTCGGCGCACCCGCGATCCGGAGGACGTGTCGGTCGGCTGGACCATCGACGCCTACCAGTTCGCCATACCGGTCCTGGCCGCGCCCATGGACTCCGTCGTCTCGCCCACCACGGCCATCATGATGGGGCAGCTGGGCGGCGTCGGCGTGCTCGACCTCGAGGGCCTCTGGACCCGGCACGAGAACCCCGAGCCGCTGCTCGCCGAAATTCACAGCCTGCCCGCCGATAAGGCGACAGCGCGCATGCAGGAGATGTACTCCGCCCCCATTCAGCCAGCCCTGGTCACCGCCCGGCTTGCCGAGATTCGCGCGGGAGGCGTCACCGTGGCCGGGGCGCTCTCGCCCCAGCGCACCCAGGAATTGTACGAAACCGTCGTCGCCGCTGGCGTGGACCTGTTCGTCATTCGCGGCACCACCGTGTCGGCCGAGCACGTGTCGCAGAACCAGGAACCGCTCAACCTCAAGAAGTTCATCTATGAACTCGACGTGCCCGTCATTGTCGGCGGCGCTGCCACCTACACGGCGGCGCTGCACCTCATGCGCACGGGCGCCGCGGGCGTTTTGGTCGGTTTCGGCGGGGGAGCGGCGTCGACCACCCGCGCGACCCTCGGCATCCACGCGCCAATGGCGACTGCCGTAGCGGATGTCGCCGGCGCGCGCCGCGACTACATGGACGAATCCGGCGGGCGATACGTGCACGTCATCGCCGACGGCGGCCTCGGTACCTCGGGTGACATCGTCAAGGCCATCGCCTGCGGCGCCGACGCCGTCATGCTCGGTACCGCCCTGGCGCGGGCAACGGATGCCCCCGGTGGCGGGTTCCACTGGGGCGCCGAGGCGCACCACCCCCAGCTTCCGCGCGGTAAGCGGGTCGAGGTGGGCACGGTCGCCCCGCTCGAAGAGATTCTGTACGGCCCGGCACCGGTCGCGGACGGCACTGCCAACCTCGTCGGTGCGCTGCGTCGGTCGATGGCAACCACTGGTTACTCAGATCTCAAAGAATTTCAGCGGGTTGAAGTGGTTGTCGCGCCGTACCGAGTGAACTAGCGTCAGTGTGAACCAACTTCGGTGTGAACCAACTTCGGTGTGAACCAACTTCGGTGTGAACCAACTTCGGTGTGAACTAGCGTCGGTGTGAACTAGCGTCGGTGTGAATCAACTCCGAGGACAGACGTACTTTCAGCATTACGCGCAACACTGATGTCGCAATTGTTTGTCGCACCTCCCCTGACCTCTCGTCTTCAACACTGAGTCTGAACAGGAGTAGTAATGGCCTCCCACAATTCGGTTACCCGGTCCACGAAATTGGGGCCTGAGGAGCGGGTCGCCGCTCTGGCCAAGCTCAAGGAAAAAGAACTCGACATTCTTGTCGTCGGCGGCGGCATCGTCGGTGCCGGAGCTGCCCTTGATGCCGTCACCCGCGGCTTGAGCGTGGGCATCCTCGAGGCGCGGGACTGGGCGTCGGGCACGTCGAGCCGGTCATCCAAGCTCGTGCACGGTGGCATCCGATATTTGGAGCAGCTCGACTTTCGCCTCGTGCGTGAGGCGCTCACCGAGCGGGGCCTGCTGCTGCAGCGCATCGCGCCGCACTTGGTGAAGCCGGTGCGGTTTCTGTACCCGCTCAAGAAGCGCTTCACCGAACGGTTCTATATCGGCGCCGGAATGCTGCTCTACGACATCTTCTCCTACACGGGCGGGCGACCGCCCGGCGTGCCGCACCACCGCCACCTGTCGAAGAGTCAGGTGCAGAAGCTCATCCCGAGTCTTGCCAACGATGCCCTGGTCGGCGGTATCACCTACTACGACGCCCAGGTCGACGACGCCCGCTACGTTTCGTCTCTTGTGCGCACCGCCTCGTTCTATGGTGCCCATGCGGCTAGCCGGGTGCGCGTGGAAGGCTTTATCAAGGTGGGGGAGCGCGTCGTCGGCGTGCGCGCCCACGACCTGCAGACTGACGAACACTTCGAGGTGCGGGCCAAACAGGTCGTGAACGCGACCGGCGTCTGGACCGACGATACCCAGCGCATGGTCGGCGAACGTGGCACCTTCAAGGTACGGGCGTCGAAAGGCGTGCACCTTGTGGTTCCGCGCGACCGATTCCAAAGCGCCATGGGCTTGCTGCTGCGCACCGAGAAGAGTGTTCTGTTTGTGATTCCGTGGGGCCGGCACTGGCTCATTGGCACGACCGATACCGACTGGTATCTCGACAAGGCGCATCCGGCCGCGACGGCGGCCGACATCGACTACATCCTCGAACACATCAATGAGGTCTTGACGGTACCTCTCACCCGGGAAGACGTCGAGGGTGTCTATGCCGGTCTTCGTCCGCTGCTGGCCGGTGAGAGTGATCAGACTTCCAAGTTGTCCCGCGAACACCTCGTAGGGCATTCGGTGCCCGGCCTCGTTGTGATCGCCGGCGGAAAGTGGACCACCTACCGCATCATGGCCAAGGACGCAGTGGATGCCGCGGTCTCGGCCCTCGATGGCCGCATTCCCGCTTCGGTGACCCAAGACATCCCCTTGCTCGGTGCCGAGGGCTATCAGGCGGCGTGGAATAAGCGCGGCAAGATAGCCAGGGCGTTCGGCGTGCACACCGTGCGGGTGGAACACCTGCTCAACCGCTATGGAACCCTCACCGACGAGCTGCTGGACCTCATTCGCGCCAACCCGACGCTCGCCGAACCGCTGCCCGGCGCCGACGACTACATCGGCGCCGAAGTCGTCTACGCTGCCTCGCACGAGGGCGCGCTTCACCTCGAAGATGTGCTCGCGCGCCGCACTCGCATCTCGATCGAGGCGTGGGACCGCGGGGTCTCGGCCGCACCCGTCGCCGCCGCGCTGATGGCCGGCGTGCTCGGCTGGGACCAGGAGCGCATCGACCGCGAGGTCGGCTTCTACCTCACCCGGGTTGCCGCCGAGCGTGCTTCGCAGGAGGAGCCGAACGACGAATCCGCCGACCGGGTGCGCCTCGAGGCCCCCGACATTGTGGTCACCAACTAGCTGCGACCGCGTCACTGCGCCAGCTGTCGGTGGCCGCGCCCATTCGCGGTAACCGCTCCAGCTTTAAGTGGCGCGCGCGGCGCGCAGCGGTAAAAGAGGCTCCGGTAGACTAGGGCTACTGCACCTAGACCTCAGGAGTCATGACAATGGTTGATGTTCGGCGGGTCAAACTTCCCGGCGTGGGTGTGCTGCACACCTTCATCACGGATGACGGTGGCAAGGTTGGCGTCATCGCTCATCGTTCCGGCCACAGCGACCTCATTACCTTCGCTGACGACGAGGGAGGACCAGATGCGAGCAAGGTCTCGCTGCGGCTCAATGAGGACGAGGCACACACCCTCGCTGAGTTGCTCGGCGGCACCCAGATCACCGAGTCGCTCAGCGCCCTAGATCAGATTCCCGGACTCAGCATCGACTGGTTCACCGTGGACTATGAAGACCACATCGCCGGCCAGACCCTCGGCAACCCGGCCGACCGCGGCATCGCCGGACTCACCGTCGTCGCCGTCGTGCGCGGCGAATCGGCCAACCCGGCCCCCGCTGCCGACTTCAAGGTCTTCCCCGGTGACACGCTCGTCGTCGCGGGTTCGCCTGAAAAAGTCGTCAAGGCCTTCGCGTTCTTCCGCACCGGTGAAGTGAAGGCGAAGACCGTCGACGCTCCACCCGGGGGGTAATCGATGCACCTGGGCGAAGATCTCCTCGTTCTTGGCATACTGCTCGTCGTCGCCTACGTTCTTGGCCGCCTGGGCAAGCTGATCGGGCTCCCCACCATCCCGATCTATATGATTGTGGGCCTTCTCGCGAGTCCGAACACCGACTTCTTCCCCTTGGACTTTCAGGCCGCGGACATCGAACTCATCGCGGTGTTCGGCCTGATTCTGTTGTTGTTCAGCCTCGGCCTCGAGTTCGACCAGGAGGAATTCTTCGGCAACGCCAAAACCCTGATCATCTCCGGCGGATCCTGGATTCTCATCAACATGGGCGCCGGCTTCATCTTCGGCCTGCTCGTGGGCTGGGGACCGCGCGAAGCCCTCGTTATCGCAGGCATGACCGGTACTTCCTCGAGCGCGATCATCACCAAACTGCTCATCGAACTTCGCCGCCTCGCGAACAAAGAGACACCGATGATCCTCGGCGTGACCGTGGTCGGCGATATCTTCATCGCCATCTACCTGTCGATCGTCTCCGTTGTACTCAGCGGAAAGACCGAGATCTGGCCGATCGTGCTGCAGCTTTCCATCGCATTCCTCTTTCTCGTGGCCATGTTCTCGCTCGCCAGATGGGGCGGCCGAGTCGTATCCCGCCTCATGCGCACCAAAGACGACGAGCTGTTCACTATTTTGTTCTTCGGCCTCGTGGTTTTGTTTGCCGGCATCGGCGAGATCATCGGTGTGACGGATGCGATTGGCGCGTTCCTGGTCGGCGTCGTGCTCGGCGCGAGCAGCTATCGCGCCAGGATCGAACGCGTGGCGGTACCGTTGCGGGATATTTTCGCGGCATTCTTCTTTCTCAACTTCGGCCTCGCCCTCGATGTGGCCCAGTTCGGATCGGTGATCTTCGTCGTGCTGATCGCCATCGTGATGACGTTCATCTTGAGCCTGCTGTCGGGAGCGCTGCTGGCCTGGCTGCACAAAATGGGGCCGCGCGAGGCCCTCAACACCGCCGCGATCTTCGTCAATCGCGGCGAGTTCACGCTGATTCTGGCAACGCTCTCCGTCTCGGCCGGGCTCGACCCGCGGTTGCAACCGTTCGCGGGACTCTACGTCTTGGTCATGGCAATCCTTGGTCCGCTGTTCGCGGCGAATTCCGAGAAGATCGGGTCGGCGCTGCGCCGCCGGATGTCAGTATCCGTTAAACCTCGTGCGCCGCGCAACCCGATGCTCGACGAAGAGATCGCCCTTGTCGAGGCTGCGACGGCCGCCCAGGCAGCGGAGGCCGACGAGTCCACGCGCCGGGGGTCCAAGTACGACTCGGCCAATTCCCAAGCGTCGGTCGATAATGTGAATACAGTACGACGTGCGCATTCGGGCGATTCTGACTTAGATTCGATGGCCGATTTCGCGCTCGGTCAGCACACCCCAGAACCCGATGAGACGGCCGACACACCGGCACGCAAACCCGGGCGAGAAAACCACACAGGTGACTATTCGTGATCAGAATGATGCTGCGCCCCCGCTGGGTGGCCGCACTGCTGCTTGCCCTCGGCATTGCGGCGGCTTTTGCCCTGCTCGGGCACTGGCAGCTGGACCGCGCCATCGAGTCCGGCGTCGTTGTGGAGCGCAGTACCGAGCAGGTGAAGCCGCTCGTCGAAGTGGCGCAACCTGACGGCGGGGTGACGCAGATCGCGACCGGCCAGATGGTAGCCGCCGACGGCAGCTGGGTGGCCGGTGACGAGACGCTGATCACGACCCGCTTTAACGGCGGCGTCAAAGGGTTCTGGGTCGTCAGCCATTTTCGAACGGATGCCGCCGTCAGCATCGCCGTTGCGCGCGGATGGGCTTCAGACAGGGCCACGGCCGAGGCCGCCATCGAAGCCCTGCAGACCGAGCCGGAAAACACTCCGGTCACCCTGACCGGGCGTTTTCTTACGGGCGAGGCCCCCGAGCTGCCCGACCCCGAGGGCGATTCAATGGAGCTGACGAAGGTCGCGCCATCCGCTCTGATCAATCTGTGGACCGATTTCACCGACCAGTCGGTGTATTCCGCCTATATCGTCGACGCTGCGGCCCCGACGGGCCTCGACCTGATCGACTCCCCGATACCCCAGGTCGACCAGTCGCTGAACTGGCTGAACATCTTCTACGCGATCGAGTGGGTCGTCTTCGCCGGTTTTGCCGTGTTCTTCTGGTACCGGATGGTGCGTGATGCCGTGGAACGCGAGCAGGAAGAAGCAGCGCTCGAGAGCGCCGCTGCCGGGGCTCCCAGCGCGGGCGCGTAGAATCAGCCCATGCCACTTGATCCCAAGCCCGCCGATATTTCCCGAATCCCCGGTGCGCTTCGGCTCTACCAGGTGTCGTCCATCATTACCGGTGTTTTTCTGCTACTGCTCTGCGCCGAGGTCTACGCCAAGTTCGTGCTCGGCTACGAACTTGAGATGAACGGCTCCGAAGGTTTTCTCGCCCTCGTGCCCCGAGACACGGTCGCCGCGATCAACCTCAGCACGATCATTTTGATCGTGCACGGCTGGTTCTACGTGCTGTACCTGTTCGCCGACTTTCGCTTGTGGAGCCTGATGCGCTGGCCGTTCCCGCTCTTCGTGCTGATCGCTCTCGGCGGCGTCATTCCCACGCTCTCGTTCTTCCTGGAAGGCCCCATGACCCGCCGCGTCAAACGTTCCCTCGCGCAGCTCGAAGCAAAAAAGACCGCCGAGGTATGTTCATGAATGCCGCCGCCGATGCACCGGATGCTCCCGTCGCCGACTCGGGGCTGGATCGCCCCGTTCTCGTGGTCGACTTCGGCGCGCAGTATGCGCAGCTGATCGCGCGGCGCGTGCGTGAGGCATCCGTATATTCAGAGATCGTGCCGCACACCATCACTGCCGCCGAGGTGGTAGCCAAAAATCCGCGCGGAATCGTGCTGAGCGGGGGACCGTCAAGCGTTTACGCCGAGGGTGCGCCCACCTTTGACGCCGCGATCTTCGAACTCGGCGTGCCCGTTCTCGGCATCTGTTACGGCTTCCAGGTGATGGCGACCGCCCTCGGCGGCACCGTCGCCCACACCGGGGGCCGCGAATACGGCTCGACCCCCGTCATGGTCGGCAACGCCGACAACGTGCTGCTCGCTGACCAGCCCAACAGCCAGACGGTGTGGATGAGCCACGGCGACTCGGTCGCTACCGCGCCCGAAGGGTTCACCGTGCTCGCCTCGTCGACCTCCACCCCGGTCGCGGCATTCGCCAACGATGAAAAGCGGCTCTACGGCGTGCAATGGCACCCCGAGGTCAAGCACTCCGAAAACGGCCAGCACGTGCTCGAGAACTTTCTGCACCGCGCCGCCGGAATCAACCCCGACTGGAACAGCGGCAACGTCATCGCCGAGCAGGTCGCAAAGATTCGCGCCCAGGTCGGCAGCGGCAAGGTCATCTGCGGACTCTCCGGCGGAGTCGACTCTGCCGTGGCCGCGGCCCTCGTGCACAAGGCCATCGGCGACCAGCTGGTCTGCGTTTTCGTCGACCACGGCCTGCTGCGCGAAGACGAACGTCGCCAGGTTGAAGAGGATTACGTGAAGGCCACCGGCATTCGCCTGGTCACCGTCGACGTGCGCGAGCAGTTCCTCACGGCGCTCGAGGGCGTGAGCGACCCGGAGACCAAGCGCAAGATCATCGGCCGCGAGTTCATCCGTACCTTCGAGCAGGCCCAGGCTGAACTGATCGAGGAGGCCAAGGAAATCGATGGCGACCCGATCCGCTTCCTCGTGCAGGGCACGCTCTACCCCGACGTCGTCGAATCCGGCGGCGGTAGCGGTACTGCCAACATCAAGAGCCATCACAACGTCGGCGGTCTGCCTGACGACCTCAAGTTCGAACTGGTCGAACCGCTGCGTACCCTGTTCAAGGACGAGGTGCGCGCGATCGGCGCCGAGCTCGGCCTGCCTGCCGAAATCGTGCAGCGCCAGCCGTTTCCCGGCCCCGGCCTCGGCATTCGCATCGTCGGCTCGATCAACCAGGAACGCCTCGATCTGCTGCGCAAAGCGGATGCGATCGTGCGCTACGAGTTGACCGCCGCCGGCCTCGACCGCGAGATCTGGCAGTGCCCGGTCGTGCTGCTCGCCGATGTGCGGTCAGTGGGCGTGCAGGGTGACGGCCGCACCTACGGCCACCCCATAGTGCTGCGACCCGTGTCGTCGGAAGACGCCATGACCGCCGACTGGACTCGCCTGCCGTACGACCTGCTCGCGAAGATTTCAAACCGCATCACGAACGAGGTAGACGGCGTCAACCGTGTCGTGCTCGACGTTACATCGAAGCCGCCGGGAACCATTGAGTGGGAGTGATCCTGCAGCACCGTTGAAACAGGAGCGTGACAAGAGGGGCCGGCTCGCAGGAGCCGGCCCCTCGGCCGTGGGCGTGCCCGCGGCATCCGCTCGTGAGCGCGTCCGCTATGGGTGAGCGCACCCGTGATAGTTGGAGCGGCCACCCGTAGCGGGCGCGGGCATTGCTGCATCAGGTGGGCATCACCGCCCTCAACGCCCCTCTGTCTCTGGTCGCGCCCGCGACGGCCATGACCGGTGCCATGCTGCTCGGTGAGCCGCTGACGCTTCTGACCCTGGCCGGGTTCGCGCCCTGCGGCGGCGGTGTCGCGGTCGTTCTGGTCGTTGAGGCGCGAGCAACCCGAGCGGATGCCTGAGCCCGCCGCGATCGCTTGCCGAAGCAGAGGGCTGCGCAGTACAGTCAAAACATGTTCCGCTCCTGATTGTTTCGCGCTGTCGTGCATTCCGCACGATTGGCTACCGAGCTTGCAACGATCAAGGACACGATGCTTCAGATACGCAACTACCGCGTTGCTGACGAACGCAGCTGGCTCATCTGCCGGTTGCTGAGTTTTTTCGACACCGACTACTACGACGATGTCAAAATTTGCAAGACCACATTTACGAATGGTCGTGTGGAATTGGTGGCGGTGCGTGGAGAGGAGGTTTTGGGACTGCTTGACGTGGAGATTGACGGCAACGCCGCGACAATCGACTCAATCGCCGTGCACCCGCGCGCCCAGCGCCAGGGGGTCGCGTCGAAGCTGTTGCACGAAGCGCTTCGGCGCCTGCCGGAGAACGTGACGTCGTTGGATGCGTGGACGCGAGCAACCCAGAGCGCGAACGCCTGGTACGCATCCGCCGGGTTCAGTGAGAACTATCGTTACCTGCACGTCTACAAAGATTCGGCGAGTGGGGACGACGGATTCGAGTCTCCCGCTGGGCTGTCAACACCCGTGCAGGCGTTCATGCACGCGCCCATTGAATTCGAGAACGAGCTGCGTGAGCGCTACTCTCGTGTGCACGTTTGCCGCCAGTACCTCATGCGACTTTGAGGGAGAACGGTCCGCCCGCTAGGCTCGCCAGATGACGGACCGTCACCAGCTGCGACTGACCTGGCCGGAATTACCGGCCTCGATTCACACGACCGTTGAGAACCTTCTAAGTGGATGCGTCGTCGAAGCACTCAGCCAGGCCAACGGATTCTCGCCCGGAAGCGCCGACCGGGTGCGCGCGGACAACGGCCGCAGTGCCTTCGTGAAGGCCGCGAGTCGCGAGCGAAACTCCGACACCGTCGACCTTCACCGGCGCGAGCTGGCCGTGCTGCGGATGTTGCCCGGCTCCCTAGCGGTACCGCGGCTCCTGGCACCTCGACCTGCGGAGTGACAATATCCTGCTCGATGACACCGGCCGGGCGTGGCTGGTCGACTGGCCGTGGGCAGGCGTCGGGGTGCGGTGGCTCGACGCCCTCACGTTCCTGCTCGACGCGCGCCTGCGCGGAAGTGACGCTGACGCTGATGAGATCATCGCGACGCATCCGCTCTTCGCTGAAGCGGATGACCTCGCCATCAACGCCGTGCTGTCGGGGCTGACTGCCTACTTTCTGGATGCAGCGCAAAAACCCGCTCCGGCGAATATGCCGACTCTGCGCGCGTTTCAGCTCTCCGAAGGCCTGGCCGGTCTGTCGTGGCTGGGGGAACGGCTCGGCTGGACGATAGATAGCTAGAAATTTGCACGTGCTACCCGCGACTGGGTCCGAAACGGGTGGCTGCTCCGGTAACCGGTCTAGCGGCTACCCGTTTCGGGCGCGGCTATGGGCAGGATCGTGCGGGAGGACGATGGCGGCCAGTACCGCGCAACCCACGAAGACTCCACCACCGACGGCGATCGGCAGCGGCAGGCTCGTGACGGCCAGCAGGCCGCCGAGCGCCGAACCGAGCGCCAGCCCGAGGAGGCTGAGCACGCGAGACGCAGCGTTGACTCGGCCGCGGAGGGCATCGGGCACGAGCCGTTGGCGAAGGGAGGTGGCGCAGATTCCCCACACTACGGCGTGCAGGATGTAGACCGCGAGAAGCACCGCGGCGAGGACTCCGTTCGTGGTGAGTGACAGCGCGAACAGCGCTGCCGCCCCCGTGACGAGGCTCGCAATGATCGTGCGGCGGTAGCCGATCCAACTGGTGAGCCGTGCTGTCATGAACGAACCGACCAGCCCACCGAGCGCTGAAATGGCGAGGATCACTCCATAGCCGACGGCATCGAGGTCGAGATTTTGCTCGGCGAACAGCACGAGGATCGAGAACGGGAGCATGTAGCCCACGCTCGCGAGGGCGCCGATCAGGGCGAGCCCGCCAACGGTGCGGTTGCCGGCGAGCCATCGCGCTCCGTCCAGCGCCTCGCGGAAAACGGGCTGGCGATGCGTGCGCTCAGCACTCGACCCGAGCCGCCGGATCGGCAATGCCAGTGCGAGGAGCCCGGCCGCAGCCCATAGTCCGCCCATGAGATACATGGGAGCCGCGGCCGCGACGGCAAACAACAGTCCGCCAAGCGGCGGGCCTGCGAACTCATCGGCAACAAGCTGTGCTGCCGAGATGCGGCCATTCGCGCGATCCAGCTGCTTCACCGGCACAACCGCGGGCAGGAGAGAAACGGATGCGTTATCCGCCGCGCTCTCCAGCGTTCCGACCACCGCAAACACCGCATAGAGCAGCGGCAAGGTTCCAAGCTCCAACTGAATGGAGACCGCGAGGGCGATCACGACGAGTCCGCGGATGAGGTTAGCGGCGATCAGCAGGTTGCGTCGATCGATCCGATCGACCCACACCCCGATAGGCAGCGCCACCAAAAGCCGCACCAGGGCGTAGGTCGTCGCCAGTCCGGCAACCAGTCGCGGATCGTCGGTAAGCGATGCCGCCAGAAGTGGCATCGAGATGAACGCGACTCCGTCAGCGAGATTAGCGGAGGCACTCGATACCCACAGCGCTCGAAATGGGCGACCGAGCGACATGACCCGAGTCTAGGGCAGGCACCGGCGCGCACGCCCTCGAGGTGAACGCGATGGCTCGCTACGGTACCTTCTTGCGGTGATGGCGCAGGTCACGTTGGCGAGTGACAACCGGAGCAGGGTCGCCGACACGAGCGGGCTCTGACGCTGTACCGGCCGGCCAAGAACGAAGCGCACGAATGGATCGAGCAGCCTCACATCGTTTTGAGACCTGTGAAGTCAGTCCTTGGGGGCCTTGAGATAGCGGCGAATGGCGAGCACGACAACCCAGGCCAGGCCGAGGAGCACGATGGCGCTACCGATGTAGCCGAACGCGGCATTCGAGCCGCTGATTTCGAGGGGCAGCACGTACAGGTCAGTGAAACTCATTGCTTAAGCCAACCACAGTGTGGCGTTCGCGGGGTACGAAAAAGCGCCCGCGTTACGAGAACGAGGGCGCCTGATCGAAAGCGGATGCTGCTACTCGCGAGTGAGCACGAAGATGCGCAGCATCTCGACGTAGAGCCAGACGACGGTCATGATGATACCGAACGCGCCGGTCCAGCCGTACTTGCGGGGCAGGCGGTTGTTGACGCCCTTCTGGATGAAGTCGAAGTCGAGCACGAGCGAGTACGCGGCCAGGAGCACCGCAAGCAGGCCGATGATGATGCCGAGCTTGAGGTCGAAGCCGAGAATGCTGATGCTCGCACTGCGCATGCCGAAGGCCTGGTCGGTGCCACCGAAGATCATCATTCCCACGTTGATCAGCGAGAACGCGGCGTAGCCGACCATGGCGATCAGGAAGATCTTGGTGGCCTTCTTCGAGGCGCGAATCTTGCCGCTCTTGAACAGGGCCAGGGTGACGGCTACGACGACGAGGGTGGCGAGGACCGCCTGCACTACGACGCCCCCGTACCTTTCGTCAAAGACGCGCGAGATGCCGCCAACGAACAAGCCCTGTGCCGCCGCGAAGGCGAGGATGAGCGGAGCCGACGGCTCCTTCTTGAACGTGTTGACGAGGCCGAGCACAAAACCGACGATGGCGCCGAGGATGAACAGGAACGGGAGCACCGGGGTCGCGACCCAGGAGATCATTGCCGCCACGAGCAGCAGCGCGAAGCCGAGGCCGGTCTTGGTGATGGTGTCTTCGTAGGTCATGCGTTCGGTGTCTTGCGCACCGGCGGAAGGCCGGTTGTACATCGACTGCAGATCGTTGTCAGAGAGGGCCTGCGACGACGCCACTGCGCCGCGAGGGCCGAACGCCTCGTTGCGGGAGAAAGCGGGGTTGGAGGATGCCATGTGTTGCTGTACTCACAATCAGCTGGGGAGTCACGGTTGCGCGCGGGCGAACCAACACGCAGCGCCTGGTGCGGCACTTCATCAAAGCTACCCGAGTGCGCATTCGAATGTGCTGGGGATCAGCCGATTTGCAGCATTCCGGGCGTCAGACGACGACGTTTCGCTACAGGCGGAGAGCACCCCTCAGCATCCGTCCTCTCGGCGCGGATAGCCTGAAAACATGCACACTATCGTCATTGGCCACCGCGGGGCGAGCGGCCACCGGCCAGAGCACACGCGTGCCGCCTTCGATCTTGCTTTTGCGCTCGGCGCCGACGCCGTCGAACCCGATCTGGTGGCAACCCGAGATGGTGTGCTCGTGATCCGCCACGAAAACGAGATTTCCGGCACAACGGATGTCGCCACGCGCGCTGAATTCGGCGCTCGCCGCACCGAAAAACACGTTGACGGCAAGCTGGTCACCGGCTGGTTCACCGAGGACTTCACCTGGGCAGAGTTGAGCACCCTGCGTGCCAGGGAACGGTTGCCGTCGCTGCGGCAGAGCAACACGACCTTTGACGACCAGCAGCCGATTCTGCGGCTGCGGGACCTGTGCAACCTCGTCGACGCTGCGGCTGAGAAGACCGATCGGGTGCTCGGCATCGTCGCCGAGATCAAACACGGCAACTATTTCGCAGCGCTCGACCTGCCGCTGCCCGAGCTGTTCGCCGCCGAAGTATCCGCGGCCGGCTGGAACACCGACCGACTCACCGTGGAGAGCTTCGAACCGAGCGTGCTCGCCGCGGTTCGGGATCAGGGCGTGCGCGGCAAACGCATCTTTCTGCTCGAAGCTGAGGGCCACCCGGCCGACGCCGAGGCCGGCGACGTGAGCTACACCGATCACCTGACCGCTAATGGGCTCGCAAACCTGGCCGCGGAATTTACGGGGATCGACGGCATCAGTGTGCCCAAATCCCTCATTCTCCAAACGGATGCCGCGGGGGAGGTGACTGGGGCATCCGCTTTGGTCAATGACGCGCAGACCGCCGGGCTGGAGATTTACTGCTGGACCCTGCGTCCAGAGAACAAGTTTCTGGCGAAAACGTTTCGGCGCGGTATCCGCAGGGCGGACTTCGGTCAATGGCAGGCGGAGTTTCGCCTCATCCTTACGACGGGCATCGACGGTGTGTTCGCTGACCACCCCGATCTGGCCGTGCACGTGCGGGACGCACTCTGAGTATGCCGCCCGCCCGCCTGTCAGGGGCCTCGCCTACACTGGAAACCGACATGACCACACCTCTGAACGCGGAATCCGCGCCCGCAACCTCAAATCGTTCGGCCACGCCGATTATTCTCGATTCGAACGGGTACGCGGGCACGGGGGAACGCGAACAGAGCCCACTGCTCGACGGGCTCAACCCGCAGCAGAAAGAGGCCGTCAAATATCGCGGCCAGGCGCTGCTCATCATCGCCGGCGCCGGCTCGGGCAAGACCAGCGTGCTCACCCGGCGGGTGGCGAGCCTGCTCGAAACGCGCGATGCCTGGCCGAGCCAGATTCTTGCCATCACCTTCACCAATAAAGCCGCCGCCGAAATGCGCGAGCGGGTGCACGCCATCCTCGGCCAGGGCTCCGATGGAATGTGGATCAGCACCTTCCACTCGTCCTGCGTGCGCATTCTGCGCCGCGAAGCCGAGAAGATCGGTTTGTCGAGCACCTTCAGCATCTACGACTCGGCCGACACCAAGGTCACCCTCAAGCGCATCATCAAGGGGCTCGACGCCGATACCTACGGGTTCACTCCCGGCTCGGCCGGCGCCAAGATCTCCAAGCTCAAGAATGAGCTCGCCGACGCCGATTCCTACGCCCGCAATGCGAACATGAGCGACCCGCAGGAGGTCATGTTCGTCGAGATTTTTCGGCAGTACTCCGCCCGGCTGCGCGCCGCGAGCGCGCTCGACTTCGACGATCTTATCGGCGAGACCGTCTACCTGTTCCGCGCGTTCCCCAAGGTCGCCGCCCTGTATCGACGTCGGTTTCGGCACCTGCTGGTCGACGAATACCAGGACACCAACCACGCCCAGTATGCCCTCGTGCACGAGCTCACCCGGCCGGTCACCGCCGAGCTCGCCCAGGAGATGGAAGACGACGGCGTGCACGTGCGTAACCTGCGTGACGCCACCGGCGCCATCCCCGGGGCGTCGCTCACCGTTGTCGGCGACTCCGACCAGTCGATCTACGCCTTCCGCGGCGCAGACACCCGCAACATCAGCGGTTTCGAGCGGGACTACCCGGGCGCGAAGGTGATTCTGCTGGAGCAGAACTACCGGTCGACCCAGAACATTCTCTCGGCAGCGAACGCGGTGATCGGCCACAACTTTGACCGCACCGACAAGAAGCTCTGGAGTGCGGGCGGCGACGGTGAGAAGATCGTCGGTTTCACCGCGTATTCCGGGCACGACGAAGCCCAGTTCGTCTCCGACGAGATCCAGGTGCTGCACGCCGCCGGCATGGCGTACCGCGACATGGCCGTGTTCTATCGCACCAACGCGCAGACTCGAGCGTTGGAAGAGATCCTGGTGCGCTCGGCCACGCCGTATCGGGTGGTCGGTGGTACCAAGTTCTATGAGCGAGCCGAGATCAAGGATGCCCTGGCCTACCTCATCGCCGTCGCCAACCCGGTCGACGAACTCGCGCTGCGCCGCATTCTGAACACCCCCAAGCGCGGCATCGGCCCGGCCACCGAAACCGGGCTGTCGAGCTTCGCCGACGACAACGAACTCACCTTTCGGCAGGCCATGCGCAACTCGGCCGCGCTCGGCCTCGGCCCGAAGGTGACCGGCGCCATCCTGAAACTGGCCGAGTTGCTCGATGCCGCAGCGCTCATGCTCGTGCCGACCTCGGTCACCGACGATGGTGTACCGGTCGGCGGCTCCAATGACGGTGCCGCTAACGTGAGCGAAGTGCTCGAGTTCCTCCTCAGCGGCAGCGGTCTGCTCGCCGTGTTGCGGAACAGCCGTGACCCGCAAGACGAGGTGCGGGCCGAGAACATCGAGGAGCTCGTCGCCCAGACCAAGGACTTCAACAAAGAAAACCCCGACGGCGGTCTCGTTGACTTTCTCACGCAGGTCTCCCTCGTGGCCGCGGCCGACGACCTCGACGACGCCTCCGGCACGGTCTCGTTGATGACGCTGCACACCGCGAAGGGCCTCGAATATGAGGCCGTGTTCCTGACCGGCGTCGAGGAGGGGCTGCTTCCGCACCAGATGTCGGCGAACGAGCCGGGCGGTCCCGCTGAAGAACGCCGCCTGTTCTACGTGGGCATCACTCGCGCCCGCAAGCGGCTTTACCTCTCCCTCGCTATGACGAGGGCCCAGTTCGGCGATATTAACGTGGCCATGCCGAGTCGATACCTGCAGGAGATTCCGGCCGATCTCATCGACTGGAAACAGTCGCCGGGCATGGCCAACTCCCGCGGCGGTACCCAGCCGCGGGCGCTCAACGCGCGCCGCGATGGTGGCTTCGGCGGTTTCGGCAACTCGCTGAGTGGATCGGGCAGTTCAGATGGCTTCGGCGGGCGCAGCAGGCAGCAGACCGGTCTGCCGCCAGGCAAGCCGAAGACCGAGTGGGCCAACAAAATCACCGGAACGGTGCGCGACAACGGCAGCCTCGAACTGACGGCGGGCGACCGTATCCGTCATCACGACTTCGGCGAAGGCCGGGTCAACCAGGTCACCGGTGAGGGCACCAAGCGCATCGCGCACGTGCAGTTCGACACTGCGGGCGCCAAAAAGCTGTTGATCAAGATCGCCCCGATCGAAAAAATCTAGGGTGCACGCCGTTGGTCCCGGCCCGGACAGGGAACCGGGCAAGCCGGAATCCCTGAAACAGTGGGTGGTTTCCCTGCGTGCCGTCCAATTCGAGGTCGCCGCCCGCGCCGCAGTCGCCATTGCGCTGCCGCTCACCGTGCTCGTGCTCACTGGACAACTGGACTGGGCCGCCTACGCTGCCTTCGGCGGAATGACGGCGTTGTTTGGCCGCAACGAGCCCTACCGGGTACGGCTGCGCACCGTCACCGTTGCCGGAACGCTCATGCTCGCCATCATCACCTTCGCCCTCATACTCGCCCTGGTCGAGGCACCCCTGATCGTGCTGACCGCAGGGCTGGTCGTGGTGATCGTGGCCGGGATTGTCGTCGCATCGATGGCAGGGCTTTTTCCGGCCACGCCGATCTTCTTCGTCTTCGGGTACGCCGTGATTGCCCAGCTGCCCACGCCCGGCGATGAGTTCTGGCCGAGGCTGACCGTGGCAGTGGCCTCGGCAGCGTTCGCCTGGCTGCTCACCATGTCGGGCTGGTTGCTGCGCCGAGTCGCCGGACGCCGTGAGCCCGACCTCTACAAGAATCTGGTACACGGCGCTCTCACCCGTCCGGCTGCCATCCGAGACCGACGCGTGTGGGTGTCGATTGCCCAAAACGTGGTCGGTGCACTCGCCGCCGGTTCCCTCGCCATCGCGGCCGGCATCGGGCATCCGTATTGGGCGGTCGTCAGCGTGATTGCGGTGTTGCCGCCACCGGGAGCGAAGCACTCCGTGTCGCGAGCGTTCCACCGTATGATCGGCACAACGCTGGGCGTCGGCCTGACCGCCCTCGTGCTGTTGCCCGGGTCTCCGGTCGCCGTGCTCATTCTGGTCATCGCGCTCGGCCAGTTCGGCGCCGAAATTCTGATCGGTCGCCACTACGGAGCGGCCCTGCTGTTCGTAACCCCGCTCGCTCTCACCGTGGTGCACCTCACGAGCCCGGTTCCGGTGCCGGCGCTACTGGTCGATCGGGTGCTCGAGACGGTACTCGGCAGCGTCATCGCCCTGGCCATCGTGCTGCTCGTGCGGGCGAGGGCGCAGCTGAAAAAGAGGCATTGACGACACACAGACTGTTCACAGGTTATCGATAGCCATTCGATGGCACCCCGGTCGATGCTCTACTCATGAGCCTCGACACGCGCACCACTCGAACCGCCCCGGTGCCCACGCGCCGGAGCCGCGCTGCGACCCTGCACCCCGCCTACAACAAGCGGATGCGCCTGGCCGATAGCCTGCAGATTCTCTGCGTCGCATCGGTCGCCATCGTGATCGCCATCTTTCTCGCTGACGGGGGAGCTGCCAGGTTCGGAACGCCCGCCGAGGCCTTCAGCTCGCTCGGAATCGTCGCCGGGCTGGTCGGCACCGACCTTCTGCTCGTAATGCTCGTGTTGGCCGCGCGGCTGCCCCCGATCGACCGCGCCTTCGGGCACGATCAGGCCATGGCCGTGCACCAGTCGCTCGGTAAGCCGGCCCTGTACCTCATCCTGGGCCATGCGGCTCTGCTCATCACCGGCTACGCGCTCGCCGAGAACGTGAACGTAGTTGCCGAGACCTGGAACATGTTCACGGGCCTGCCTGACATGCCGCTTGCCTTTCTCGGCCTCGCGCTCATGATCGGCGTCGTCATCACCTCGCTCGTGGTCGTGCGTCGTAAGTTTCGCTACGAGGCCTGGCATGCCGTGCACCTGCTCGCCTACCTGTCCGTGCTTGTCGCCATCCCGCACCAGCTGAGCGTGGGGAACCTACTCAGTGAGGGCGCCATCGCCCGCTACTACTGGCTCGCCCTCTACGTTGCCGTTGCCGGCTCCATTATCGTATTTCGGTTCCTGCTGCCGGTCACCCGGTCGCTGCGCCACCGTCTCGTGGTGGACCGAGTGGACGCCGTCGCCCCTGGCGTCGTCTCCATCACCCTGACCGGCCGAAAGCTGGACAAACTCCGGGCGACCTCCGGACAGTTCTTCGTCTGGCGGTTCTGGGCCCATGGACTCTGGTGGCAGGCGCATCCGTTCTCTTTGTCGTCAGCGCCGAGTGAGCGCGGACTGCGCATCACGGTTCGCGGACTGGGCGATGCCTCGCAGCAGCTTCCCCGGGTGAAACGCGGCACCCGGGTCAGCTTCGAAGGCCCGTACGGGCTTTTCACCGAGAACGCTCGAACCTCGCCTCGCGTCGTGCTGATCGCGGCCGGTATCGGCGTCGCCCCCATTCGGTCGCTGCTGGAAACGGTGTCATTCGTGCCCGGCAACGCCACCGTGCTGCTCCGCTCGCACAGCCTCGGCGATACCTACCTGGTTGATGAACTCACCGACCTGTGCCGGCTTCGCGGCGCCGAGCTGCGCATCATCGCCGGCAAACGACCCACGGGCGTGAGTACCTGGCTTCCAGCGGATGCTGTCCGCGCCGGCATCACCCTGCACACGATCGTGCCTGAACTACTTGACTCCGATATCTACATCTGCGGCCCCCGGCCGTGGACCGACGCCGTCGTGCGAGATGCCCGCGCTGGCGGAGTTCCCAAGAAGCAGATCCACTACGAAAGGTTTGACTGGTGAGAGCACGTGCAGTGGCCTTGTCCGCACTGGCCTCCATCTCGATTGTCGGCGTCGGCTGGCAACTTGGATCGCAGGCGATCGACGCGTCGCACAGTCTTGTTTCGAGTGCCTCCGGAACCGACGCCGCTGCCGCGAGCGCGGCCAATCCGGCAGCTACTGAAGCGATCAGCGCGACGGCCGCATCCGCCGCTCAATCGGGAACCTTCACCGGCTCGGTCGTGGCCACCCGGTTTGGCAACATGCAGGTCTCCGTGACAATCGCAGCTGGTGCCATCACTGACATCTCCGCCCTCCAGCTCACCAACCACGACGGCAGGTCGGTGCAGATCAGCAACCGAGCTGCACCAATCCTGCGCACCGAGGTGCTTGCCGCGCAGTCCGCGAGCGTGCAAAACGTGAGCGGCGCCACGTACACGAGCGACGGCTACCGGCAATCACTGCAATCGGCTCTCGATACGGCGGGGTTCTAGGTGCCCACCGTGCGCCGCGATTACAAGCGGATGCCCGCGCTCACCTTCGAAACGATGGGGACGGTCGTGAGTCTGCGACTGCCCGATTCGCCTGCCCCTGCCGATGCCGTTGAACGGGTCGAGACGGTGTTTCGTCGCTGGGACGAGCAGTTCAGCCTGTACCGAGAACACTCAGAGCTGAGTCGCATCGCGCGCGGGGACATCCGTTTGACCGAGGCGAGTCAGGGTCTGCGCGACTGCTACGCCCTCGCGTTGAAGTGGCGGGAACGCACCCAGGGCGTGTTCACACCACATCGTGCCGATGGCGTCATCGACCTCTCGGGCATCGTTAAGGCGCTCGCCATCGCCGAAGCCGGAGCAGCTCTGACGGCGCGCGGCCCGGCCAACTGGTCTATCAACGCTGGCGGTGATGTTTTGGTCAGCGAGGATGCCGGGCACCCCGAACGGGTCGTAGCGATCGTCGATCCGGGCAATCGGGGCACCGTGATTGCGAACGTACCGCTGGGGCATCCGCTGCGGGCCGTGGCAACGTCGGGTAGCGCCGAACGGGGCGAACACATTTGGACCGCCCTGAACGGCGAACCGTCGCCGTTTCGCCAGGTGAGTGTATTCGCAGCCGATATCGTCACTGCCGACATACTCGCGACGGCGATCGTGGCCGGCGGAGAGACGACCCTGAACAAGATGACCGAGCGCTTCGCCATCGACGTCCTCGCGGTGCTGCGTGACGGCCAGTTGCTCGCGACTCCGGGTCTCAGGCGGGCCGAGTAGGTGAGTGTGCGTGTGGGCCAGCGTGATCCTGAAATCAGGCGGCGGCGGGCATGTGCTGGCGGTCGCGGCGGCGCAGGAGCGCGGCGACGGCACGCCAGCCGAGGAGAAACAGGCCGAGCACGATGGTCGTAACGATCGCAAAACTGAGTTGAACGCCCTGGCCACTGGCGAGGCGCAACAGAAGGCCGCCCGCCACGGTGGCGATCCAGATGCCGAGGCCGGTCCAGACGATGCGGCGCGGGTGTCGCCAGGCACGAAGCACTAGCCAGCCGATGATTAAACCGCCGAGGAACGGCCAATAGGTTACGCCCAGTCCCGCCAGACTCTCGCCATGGCTCAATCGGCCGATCGCGGCGAAAGCCAGCACGAGGGTCGCGTCGAGAGCGACCGCCGTACCGATCGAGGATCGCGACATAGGGCCAGCTCCGATGTGCAGTGATGCCATATTTTCAGCCTATCCACCCGGTCGGGATGGAACCCGGAGTTGGCTGTGAGCCCAGCTCGATCAGACGCTGCCGCCGATGAGTGCGCCGATCACGTAGGTCACGGCGAGGGCGAGGATTCCGCCGATGACGATGCGGGCGATGGCCCGCGGCTTGGGGCTGTTGCCGAGGTGGGCGCTGAGCCAGCCGGTGATGACGAGGGCGACCAGGACCGCGACGAACGTGGCACCGATGCGGTATTCGGCCGGCGGCAGCAGTACGGCGAGCAGGGGAAGCGCGGCACCGACGGTGAAGGCGATAGCGGATGCGTAGGCCGCGTGCCAGGGGTTCGACACGTCCTGCTCGGTGATATGCAACTCAACCTCGAGGTGGGCTGCGAGGGCGTCATGCTGGGTGAGCTCGATCGCTACCTGCTGGGCGGTCGCGGTCGAAAGCCCCTTGGCTTGGTAGAACCCAGCCAATTCGGCGAGTTCTTCCTCGGGCTCGTTCTCGAGTTCCCAGGTTTCCTTGGCGATGAGGGCGCGTTCGGAGTCACGTTGACTGCTCACCGACACGTACTCGCCGAGGGCCATCGAAATCGCGCCGGCGAGGAGGCTCGCGACACCGGCGATGAGAATGACGTGGGAATCGGTCGTCGCGGCCGCAACACCGACAACGAGGGCAGCGACGGAGACGATGCCGTCGTTCGCGCCGAGAACACCGGCGCGCAGCCAGTTCAGCCGGGAAGCGAGGCCGGCGGCGTGCGGTTCCACCGCTTGAACAAGATCAGTCATAGACCTAGATAAGCACTCAGTGGGGGCCTCGTCCAGCAAGGTGTGGCTAGCCTTCGCGGTGGTGTTTCGTGGCACCACAGTGGTGTTTCGGCGGCTGGGCACGTGCGCCGCGCCGCTCGAATCACGCGATAGAGTTTTCTCGGGCCGGTATGTCTTGATGTCGAGCTAATTTACGGCACCGACTGCTGTTACCAACAACCTCATATATCTTCACCGGCGGTGTGATCGCCAAGACGCGGATTGGAAGAGCAGCGTGGATCTTTACGAATACCAAGCGAGAGACCTCTTTGAGGAATATGGTGTGCCGGTTCTGCCGGGCATCATCGCGGACACCCCCGCCGAAGTACGTGCAGCGGCCGAGAAGCTCGGTGGCGTGGTTGTCGTCAAGGCACAGGTCAAGGTCGGCGGTCGCGGCAAGGCCGGCGGCGTCAAGGTAGCCAAGACTCCGGATGACGCTGAGGCCGCTGGCCAGAGCATCCTGGGCCTCGACATCAAAGGTCACACCGTTCACCGCGTCATGGTGGCCGGCGGAGCCCGCATCAAGGCGGAGTTCTACTTCTCCGTGCTGCTGGACCGGTCCAACCGGTCCTACCTGTCGCTCGCCAGCTATGAGGGCGGCGTGGAGATTGAAGTTCTCGCCGTCGAGAAGCCCGAAGCGCTCGCCTACACGGCCGTCGACCCCTCGGTCGGCATCGACCTGGCGGTGGCGAAGCAGATCGCCATCGACGCCAAGTTCCCGGCCGAGCTTGTCGACAAGGTTGCCCCGGTCTTCGTCAAGCTGTACAACGTATTCACGGGCGAAGACGCGACCCTGGTCGAGGTCAACCCCCTCGTGCTCACCGAAGAGGGCGACATTATCGCCCTCGACGGCAAGGTCACGATCGACGAGAACGCCGACTTCCGCCACCCCAAGCACGCTCTCCTCGAGGACGCCTCCGCGGCCGACCCGCTCGAAGCCAAGGCCAAGGCTGCCGGCCTCAACTACGTCAAGCTCGACGGTGAAGTCGGCATCATCGGCAACGGAGCGGGGCTCGTCATGAGCACGCTCGACGTCGTCGCCTACGCCGGTGAGAACTTCGGCAGCGTCAAGCCGGCCAACTTTCTCGACATCGGGGGCGGAGCATCCGCTGAGGTTATGGCCGCCGGCCTCGACGTCATTCTCGGCGACCCGCAGGTCAAGAGCGTTTTCGTCAACGTCTTCGGTGGAATCACCGCGTGTGACGCCGTCGCCAGGGGCATCGTGGGCGCGCTCGCCGAGCTCGGTGCGAGCGCCAACAAGCCGCTCGTGGTGCGCCTCGACGGTAACAACGTCGAGGAGGGTCGTCGCATCCTCGCCGAGGCGAACCACCCGCTCGTAACACTGGCCGCCACCATGGACGAGGGCGCCGCCAAGGCCGCCGAACTCGCCCACGCAGCGAAGTAAGGGACAACCACGCATGTCAATCTTCCTCAACAAAGACTCCAAGGTCATCGTTCAGGGCATCACCGGAGGTGAGGGCACCAAGCACACCGCCCTCATGCTCAAGGCCGGTACCCAGGTCGTCGGTGGCGTCAACGCCCGCAAGGCCGGCACCACCGTCGTGCACGGCTCGGTCGAGTTGCCCGTCTTCGGAACGGTCGCGGAGGCCGTCGCCAAGACCGGCGCCGACGTGTCGATCATCTTCGTGCCGCCGGTGTTCACCAAGGACGCCGTCATCGAAGCGATTGACGCCGAGATTCCGCTGCTCGTCATCATCACCGAGGGTGTTCCCGTGCAGGACTCGGCCGAGTTCTGGGCCTACGCCATCAAAAAGGGCAACAAGACCCGCATCATTGGTCCGAACTGCCCCGGCATCATCACGCCCGGTGAGGCACTCGTCGGCATCACACCGGCGAACATCACCGTCAAGGGCCCGGTCGGTCTCGTCTCCAAGTCGGGCACCCTGACGTACCAGATGATGTACGAGCTGCGGGACCTCGGCTTCTCCACCGCGATCGGTATCGGTGGCGACCCCATCATCGGCACCACGCACATTGATGCCCTTGAGGCCTTCGAGAACGACCCGGAGACCAAGGCGATCGTCATGATCGGCGAAATCGGCGGCGACGCTGAAGAGAAGGCCGCCGAGTACATCAAGGCGCATGTCACCAAGCCGGTCATCGGCTACGTGGCCGGTTTCACTGCACCAGAGGGCAAGACCATGGGCCACGCCGGCGCCATCGTCTCCGACGGAGCCGGAACCGCCCAGGGCAAGAAGGAGGCCCTCGAGGCTGCCGGAGTCAAGGTCGGCAAGACGCCGAGCGAGGCTGCGAACCTGCTGCGCCAAGCACTAGCCGCACTGTAGGCAGCACGCACGTCGTGAGGGGCTCGCCGATTCGCGGCGGGTCCCTTCGGCGTATCGGGCGCGTGCTGGCGAGCATTGTCGGTGCGGCGATATAGGCTCGCAACGGATGAACCGCATAACGACCGCCCTGCTCGCCGCTCTCGAGGCATTACTTGTCGTCGCCATCGGCATCGGCATCGCCATGGTGCCGCTCACCGTGCTCTGGGCCGCCCACTTTGGCCTCTCCGTGGAATGGTTCGTCTTCTGGCGCGCTGCCGCCGATATCTGGCTGCTCGGCAATGGCGTCGACCTCACGGTGCAGCTTGGCCCTGACGTCGCCGCGGCGCTCGCCCTGACCGGCGCAGACACCCCCTTTCTCATCTCGGTCGTGCCGCTCGGCTTCGCGATGCTCTCGGTACTGATGGGCGTGCACACCGGCCGTCGCGCCGCCGAGACCCCGCACCGGTGGACCGGCGTCGGAGTCGCCGTGGGCACGTATGCGATTCTCGCCGCGCTGGTGACCCTGTCCGCGGTGTCGGAAACGGTTGCGCCCAACCAACTGCAGGGGATCGTGCTGCCGACGCTCATCTATGCTGCCGGGGTTCTGGTGGGGGCGGAACTGGGGCGGCGGAAGACAGCGAGGGCCGCGGAGGGCCTGGATTTGGTGAGCCGCGGCATCCGCGCGGCCTACCAGCGGATACCGCACACCACTCGTACCGTCATCGAGGGTGCGCTGCGCGGCGGAATAGCCGCCGCGGCGGGCGTGCTGATCGTGTCGGCCGTGGCTGTCGCCGTGCTCATCGCGGTCAATTACGCGACCATTATCGGGCTCTATGAGGCGGTTCAGGCCGGTGTCTTCGGTGGCGCTACCATCACCCTGGCGCAGCTCGCACTCATTCCCAACCTCGTGATCTGGGCTGCCGCATGGTTTGTCGGGCCCGGTATCGCGCTCGGCGTTGGCACTACAGTTTCGCCGATCGGCACAGTCGTCGGAACCCTTCCCGGCCTGCCCCTGTTTGGCGCGCTGCCGCAGGGCACCCCGACCTACGGCTTTCTCGGGTTACTTGCGCCCGTTCTGATCGGTTTCGTTTTCGCGGTCGTGACCCGGCAGTTTTTAGACCGCGCTGGTGTCCCCGAGAGAACCACACTCGCGCACGTTCTCACCGGTCTCGGCATGGGCGTCGTCGCCGGCGCGCTCCTCTGTCTACTCGCCTGGTGGTCGGCCGGAGCGATGGGCCCGGGCCGTCTGGTTGAGGTCGGGCCGAATCCGCTGCTGGTCGGCGCGCTCGCCGCCGCCGAAATTGGCGTCGCTGCGGCCCTCGGCATGCTCGCCGGCCGGGTACGGCTCCCCGGTCGGCGCTCTTCCAAACGGTAGGCTCAAGATCGTGCTGTCTATTGTCGTGTTGATCTCCGGCGGAGGATCCAACCTTCGAGCCCTGTTGGAGGCGTCAGAAGACGCCGAGTTTCCGGCACGAATCGTGGCGATCGGCGCTGACCGCGACGCCGACGGGCTGGAGCTCGGCGTCGAATTCGGTGTCCCGGCCTTTTCCGTTCCGTTCTCCTCGTTTGCAGACCGGGCGGCCTGGGGCGACGAACTGCTCGCGCAGATTCAACAGTGGCAGCCCGACCTGGTCGTGCTGAGCGGCCTGATGCGCCTGCTTCCGCCGCGCGTGGTCGCCGCCCTGTCGCCAAACCTGATCAACACCCACCCCGCCTACCTTCCCGAATTTCCGGGGGCGCACGCCGTGCGCGACGCCCTGGCCGCCGGCGCGGTACAGACCGGAGCGAGCATTATCGTGGTCGACAACGGTGTCGACGCTGGCCCCATCCTGGTGCAGGAGCGCGTCGACGTTCTGCCCGGAGACACCGAGACTTCCCTGCAGAATCGCATCAAGATCGTCGAGAGACGCCTGCTTATCCAGGCTGTGCTCGACATCGCCAACGGACACATGAACCTCAAGGAGAACTAACGCATGAGTGGTAACACCAACGCGCCCAGCTCGGACCGTAACCGGGACCAGATCGTGATCGAGCGTGCACTCATCTCCGTGAGCGACAAGACCGGACTGCTCGAGCTCGCCGCCGCTCTGTCCGCGGATGGCGTTGAAATCGTCTCCACCGGCTCCACCGCGGCCACCATTCGCGCCGGCGGCCTAGACGTAACCGACGTTTCCGCGGTTACCGGTTTTCCGGAATCGCTCGACGGTCGCGTCAAGACCCTGCACCCCGGCGTGCACGCCGGAATCCTCGCCGACCTGCGCCTGGAAGCGCACGAAACGCAGCTGACCGAGCTCGGCATCAAGGCTTTCCAGCTCGTCGTGGTCAATCTGTACCCCTTTGTCGAAACCGTCGAGGGCGGCGCTGAGCCGGCCGACGTGATCGAGCAGATCGACATCGGCGGACCGGCGCTGGTGCGTGCATCCGCTAAAAACCACGCCAACGTGGCCATCGTCGTCGACCCGGCCAACTACGGCGAGATCATCGAAGCCGTCGCCGCTGGCGGATCGACCCTCAAGCTGCGCCAGAAACTCGCCTCGCTCGCCTTCGAGCACACCGCCGACTACGACCTGAGCGTGTCGGCCTGGTTCACCGAGAACGTCTACGACCAGTGGCAGGACGACGTCGAAGCGCCGGGCGAGGACGTCACGTTCGAGGCAGCCGAAGAAGAGGATGACGACGAGTCGCCGTTCCCCGAGGGGCTCGGCATCGAGGTCACCCGCGACGCTATCCTGCGATACGGCGAGAACTCGCACCAGGCGGCTGCGCTCTACGTCGGCGAAGGCGGTCGCGGCATCGCGCAAGCCAGGCAACTGCACGGCAAGGAAATGTCGTACAACAACTACGTCGACGCGGATGCCGCTGTGCGCGCCGCCTTCGACTTCAGCGAGCCGGCCGTTGCCATCGTCAAGCACGCCAACCCGTGCGGTATCGCCATCGCCAAGCCCAACGCACCGGATGCCATCGCCTCCGCGCACCTGCGCGCTCATGCCTGCGATCCGATCTCCGCGTTCGGCGGCGTGATCGCTGCGAACCGCGTCGTCACCCTCGGCATGGCCGAAACCATCAGCGAGATTTTCACCGAGGTACTCGTCGCTCCCGGCTTCGAGCCGGCAGCGGTTGCACTGCTGACCAAGAAGAAGAACATTCGCCTGCTTGAGCTGCCCGCCGACTACGAGCGTTCCTCGCTCGAGCTGCACCAAATCTCCGGTGGCCTGCTCGTGCAGGAAGCCGACAGCTTCGAAGACTTCAGCTCAGCCGGTTGGACCCTCGTGGCCGGCCCCGATGTGGATGCCGCCACCCGCGCCGATCTTGAATTCGCGTGGAAATCGTGTCGTTCTGTGAAGTCCAATGCCATTCTGCTCGCGCACGCCGGGGCATCTGTCGGTGTGGGTATGGGCCAGGTCAACCGGGTCGACTCCTGTCACCTCGCCGTGAGCCGGGCCGGCGAACGGGCCGAAGGCTCGGTTGCGGCGTCGGATGCGTTCTTCCCCTTCGCTGACGGACTCGAAGTGCTGCTTGAGGCTGGCATTGCGGCCGTCGTGCAGCCGGGCGGATCGGTGCGCGACGCTGAGGTCATCGCTGCGGCCGCCGCGGCGGGTGTCTCAATGTACTTCACCGGAGAGCGCCACTTCTTCCACTAGGTCCCCGCGCACGAAAAGCACCTTCGATGTTGAATTGAAGGTGCTTTTTGCCTACCCAGACGTCCTCCCACAGGGGTGAGAGGTAAATCCGGTTGTGGAATTCTCATGCCTGCCGAGCGGAGCGCAGCTGTTCACGACGGCACCAGCTCCGGGTATCCTAATCGAGGCGGCGCCACACACCGGCACCGCCGCATTCGGCCCACAAGGCCCGAGACAACGGAGTTTCCATGACCCTCACGCACCCTGCCGCCGCCCTCGATTCCCTCGCAGAGATTCCACTTTCCCATGAAAAAGTGCTGATCACGACTGGGGAACGATCCGGGTTGCTGATCACGGTGGCTATCCACTCGACCCGTCTCGGTCAGGCCCTCGGCGGCGCCCGCCTGTGGCAGTACGCAAGCTGGACCGACGCGGTCGCCGACGCGCTGCGCCTCTCCGCCGCCATGACCCTGAAAAACGCGGCCGCCGGTCTGAATCGCGGCGGTGGTAAGTCGGTCATCTACCTGCCGCTTGGCACGGTATTGACGGAGGCCCAGAAGCGTCTGGCGATGCTCGACCTCGGCGACGCCATCGAGAGCCTGAACGGCGCATACATGACGGCAGAGGACGTCGGCACGAGCGCTGAGCTCATGGCCATCGTGGCCGAACGCACGAGCCACGTCTGCGGACTGCCCGCTGCGAGCGGCGGCGTTGGCGAGCCAGCGGACGCCACAGCGGCCGGCGTATACGCGAGCATCGAATCCACTCTCGAAGCCCTGTTCGGCAGTGGTGATGTGCGCGGCCGCCACCTGGTGATCTCGGGCCTCGGCCAGGTGGGTGGCCGGGTGGCTACGGCCGCCGCCGCCGCCGGCGCCACCCTCACCGTCACGGACATCAACCCCGACAAGCGCGCGCTTGCCGACGAACTCGGCGCCCGGTGGGTGTCGGTCGCGGATGCGCACCGGGTGCACGCCGACCTGTTCGTGCCGTGCGGCCTGGGTGGTGTGCTGACGAAAGCCGTGATCGCGGAGTTGAATGTGCTCGGCATCTGCGGCGCAGCCAACAACCAGCTCGAAAACCCGGCCGGTGCCGCCCAGCTGGATGCGCGGGGCATTCTCTGGGCACCCGATTTCGTCGTCAACGCCGGTGGCGTCGTCTACCTCGATCTGGCGAGCGAACCGAACGCTGACCGAGCTGAAATCACCGAGCGCGTTGCGGCCATCGGGTCCGTGCTCACGCAGATCTTCGCGGATGCCCGGGCGGACGAGATCACGACCCTCGCGGCCGCCGAGATGCTCGCCGCGACCCGTCTGAACGCTGCCAGGTAGTCCGCCCACTGCATGAGCGCGCCCCATTGGGGGCGCTATGTACGGTTATTGTAGCGACCGCCGAGGTTGGGCTCGGTCACGGCAGGCATAGCTTATTCGCGCAGGTCGGCCGGGATGGTGGGCACAACACGGGCGGCCGCACGACGGTCTTTCAGCGTCGTGCGGGCGGCCTTGGCCAGCTCGGTGAGGATCGGAATTCCGGAAAGAAGAATGATTCCGATGATGAAGTATTCGGAGTACTTGGCGACAAAGGCAAACTGGCCGAGGAAGAATCCGACCAGGGTGAGGCCGACGCCCCAGGCGAAGGCGCCGATCGCGTTGTAGGTCACAAAGCTGCGGTAGCGCATCTTGCCGACGCCGGCGGCAACCGGCACGAAGGCACGGAAGACCGGCAGAAAGCGGGCCAGGATGATGGACTTACCGCCGTGCTTCGCGAAAAACGCGTTGGTGCGCTCGACGTTCTTCGGGTTGAAGAACCGGTTTTTCTCGCGTGAAAACACTGCGGGACCGGCCTTTCGGCCGATGACGTAGGCGAGCTGGTCACCGGCGAATGCGGCCGCAAAGACGACCAGGCAGGTCACCCAGATTGGCAGCGGCACGACGCCGGTCGCGGTGAGCAGGCCGACGGTGAACAGCAGTGAATCGCCCGGCAGGAACGACAAGACGATGAAGCCGGTCTCGACGAACACGATAACGGCGACGCCCAGCAGCACGAACGATCCAAACGAGTAGATCAGCCACTCAGAGTCGAGAAAATCGATTCCGAACAGGGTGGGCAGCATGAAGAGTCCTTCCAACACGGGTGCGCGGGGGCATGGCCATGCCAACGAGAGGCGCAGACTCCAGACTACGTGACGTGATGCCGGGCTGTTGGGCGTCGGCGCAGGTATGCCCTCAAGGTGAGCGGATGTTCCCGGCTCAGAAAATACTTGCGTTCTGCCCCCGTTTTCCAATATTCTGAAAGGCTGCCTGTTCCAGGGGCATGTGACAGACAGACTTGAGGCGCCCAGGAGGCAGACATGACAAAGACAGCACCGGTCACGCTCGCAACGGTTGCGAACGACGGCGCTCCCTTTGGCGCTTCTTTCCCTGCCCCGTAACCTCCCGCGGCGCCGTCACTGTGACCTGCGCCGACTAGTTTCGTCGTTGCTCATCAGGGCAGGCACTCTGCAATTGTGCCCGTGAGCCAACACCGCCTGACCGTATAGCCGCACCGTACCGCCGCACGTGACGCCTCACCCACTGCGACACGTCTCGTCAGCACTCCCAGCACGTTGCGGGCACGCTATCGACGACCAGAGTTATCCGCTGCACCCGCGCAACCCGAGGCGCGGCCGCACCACAATCAGGACTGGACCATGACCACCACCGCACCGAAGGTACCGCCGCCTCCCACCAACGACGCCCCAATACGCAGCAACACCTTTCGCAGCCTGCAACGGCTCTATCCTTATGCCCAACCGGCTCTGCCCCGTATCTACCTCGGCATGGTCGCCGCGCTTCTCGCCGGACTCGTAGCACTGGCCATACCGCAGGTGCTGGCCTGGCTCGTCGACGGCCCGCTCAGCGAGGCCGGGAATGGCGACAGTGCTGCGCAGATCTGGCCGGCCGTGTGGATTGTTCTCGGACTCGGAGTGCTCGAGGCGATCATGATCGCGCTGCGCCGCTGGTTCGTGCTCACCCCCGGCACCCACATCGAGGCGCGCATGCGCAACCACCTCTACGCCCGGCTGCAGGACCTACCGGTGAGCTTTCACGACCGCTGGCCGAGCGGCCAGCTGCTCTCGCGCGCCGTGAGCGACCTGAACCTTATCCGCCGTTGGGTGTCGTTCGGGTTCGTGCTGCTCGTGGTCAACTTTTTCACCATCGTCGTCGGCGTCGTTATTTTGCTCTGGATGCACTGGCTGCTCGGTGTGATCTTCGTGGTCTGCTCGATTCCGATCTGGATCTACGGCTACGTCTTTGAGGAGAAGTACTCCGTGATCGCCCGCCGCAGCCAGGATCAGGCCGGCGACCTCGCAACCGCCGTCGAGGAGTCCGTGCACGGCATTCGGGTGCTCAAGGCCTTCGGCCGTGGATCGTTCGCGCTCAAGAACTTCGCTTCGCAGGCGGAAGACCTGCGCGGCACCGAGATCGAGAAGGCCCGCGCCATCGCCGGTATCTGGCTCTGGTTGCTGCTCGTGCCCGACGTCGCGTTCGCGCTCTGTCTCGTGGCCGGCGTCTGGCTCACCAGCCTGGACGAGCTCAGCGGCGGCGAGCTGCTGGCGTTCTTTGCCACGGCGACCGTGCTGCGGTTTCCAGTGGAATCGATCGGATTTCTGCTGTCGATGACCTTCGACGCGCGCACCGCGACCGACCGCTTCTTCGACATTCTCGACACCCCGAACGAGATCACCGACCCGAAGGACCCGGCCACCGTGGCCGCGCCGCTCGGCCGACTCGCGTTCGATAACGTGCACTTTCGTTATCCGGACTCGCCGGAGCGCTTTCCCGACCTGCTCAACGGCATCGACCTCGTTCTCGAACCGGGGGAGACCATGGCGCTCGTCGGCCTCACTGGAAGCGGCAAGTCCACACTCACGGCCCTCACCACCCGGCTGTATGACGTGACTGCGGGCGCCGTGACGCTCGACGGTGTCGACGTGCGGGCGCTGCGCCGGGAGGAACTGCGCAGCCACCTCGCGATGGCATTCGAGGATGCCACCTTGTTCTCGGCATCCGTTCGGGACAACGTTCTGCTCGGTCGTCCCGACCTTGCCGACAGTAGCCCCGAAGCGGATGCCGCACTCGAGCAGGCCCTGCAGATCGCGCAGGCCAATTTCGTGCACGACCTGCCGCTTGGCGTCGACACCCTCGTCGGTGAGGAGGGAATGAGCTTGTCCGGCGGGCAGCGGCAGCGTCTCGCGCTTGCCCGCGCGGTCGCGGCGCGGCCATCCGTTCTTATTCTGGACGATCCGCTGTCGGCGCTCGATGTGAACACCGAATCGCTCGTGGAGAACGCGCTGCGGGAGGTGCTCGTCGACACCACCGCGCTCATCGTGGCGCACCGACCGTCAACGGTCATGCTCGCCGACCGCGTGGCGCTGCTTGAGAACGGCCGCATTACCGCCGTCGGAACGCACTCCGAGCTACTGCGCACCAGCGCGCACTACACCTTCGTCATCTCCAGCCTCGAAGACGAAGAACGCAGAGAATCGAACCGAGCGGAGGAAGCCCTGTGACCGTCAGCGGCGTCAAGGGCGAAGAACGCCACGACTTCACCAAGGCCGAAAGCAAGCAGATTCGTGCACGTTCGCTGCGCCTGCTCGGTTCATTGCTGGTGCCCGTGCGCGGCAAGGTCGTGCTCGCCATGCTCGTGGTCGTAGTCTCGACCGCAGCCCAGGTCGCCGGCCCCACGCTCATCGCCTTCGGCATCGACCGCGGGCTACCCGCATTGCTCAAGCAAAACTGGGTGCCGCTCGCCGCGACCGGCGCGATCTACTTGGTCGCCGGGGTGTTCGGCGCGCTGCTCATCGCCTGGTACACCGTGTTGAGCGCCCGGGTGAGCCAGGCTGTACTGATCGACCTGCGCAAGCGCGTGTTTTTGCATACGCAGAAGCTCAGCCTCGAATTTCACGAATCGTATACCTCCGGCCGCATCATCTCGCGGCAGACCAGTGACCTCGATGCCATTCGCGAACTGCTCGATTCCGGCATCAATCAGTTAGTGCAGGGCATTCTCTACATGTCGTTCACCGCGATTGCCCTGGTGCTGCTCGACGGCACCAGTGGACTCGTGCTTCTGGGCGCACTGCTGCCGCTCGTCATTCTCACACGCTGGTTCCAGGTGCGCTCGCAGAGCCTGTTCCGGCAGTCGCGGGTCGCATCGGCCAGCCTGATCGTGCGTTTCGTCGAGACGATGACCGGAATTCGTGCCGTGAAGGCTTTTCGCACCGAAAAGCACAACGAGTCGGTGTTCGGCAAGCTCGTCGAAAGCTACCGCCTGGTCAACGCGCGCGTCATCCAGCTGTTCGGGGTCTTCGACCCGGGGCTCGTTCTCATCGGCAACGTCACGGTCGCTGCCGTGCTGCTCGTTGGTGGTTTTCGGGTGGCTGACGGCCAGCTGGCCATCGGCGCGCTGCTCGCGACGTTGCTTTATACTCGCCGGTTCTTCGACCCGATGGAGGAGATGGCGATGTTCTACAACTCTTACCAGTCGGCCGCTGCGGCGCTCGAGAAGATCTCGGGCGTGCTTGAGGAACGCCCCGGCGTGCCCGATCCGGTCGCTCCGGTGGACCTCTGGGAGGCTCGTGGTCGGGTGCGGTTCGAGAACGTGCAGTTCGCATACCGGGCTGATCGGGAGATTCTGCCGCACTTCGACCTCGATATTCCGGCCGGGCAGACCATCGCCCTGGTCGGGTCGACCGGAGCCGGTAAATCGACGCTCGCTAAGCTCATGAGTCGGTTCTACGACCCGACGGATGGCCGGGTTCGGCTCGACGACGTTGACCTGCGCGATCTGCATCCCAAGGACCTGCGGCGCGCGATCGTCATGGTCACCCAGGAGGCGTACCTGTTTAGCGGTTCGGTCGCCGAGAACATCGCAATAGGAAAGCCGGATGCTTCGGCGCAACAAATTCGGGCCGCCGCGGCTGCCGTCGGCGCTCACGACTTCATCGAGAATCTACCGAACGGATATGACACCGACGTGAATAAGCGCGGCGGGCGCGTGTCAGCCGGGCAGCGCCAGCTGATCTCGTTTGCGCGCGCTTTTCTCGCCAACCCGGCGGTGCTCATCCTCGATGAGGCCACGTCGTCGCTCGACATCCCGAGCGAACGGCTCGTGCAGGAGGCGTTGCAAACCCTGCTCGCTGATCGCACAGCCGTGATCATCGCCCACCGCCTGTCGACGGTGGCGATCGCCGACCGGGTGCTCGTGATGGAACACGGTCGCATCGTGGAGGACGGAACTCCGAACGACCTCATCTCGGGAACCGGCCGCTTCGCGACCATGCACGCGGCTTGGCGCGAGTCACTCGTGTAGCCGCGCTTGGGGGCGGCGAGCGTCTTCGTCGCTCCCCGAGAACGGTATTTTGAAACCACGTCGCTCGTGCAAATTTAGGGCCAGTTTCGGCAGTCGCCGTGTAGCTGAGCCGGCCGCGGATCCCCAGTGAGCTGGTCGAGACCGCCATTGCGTCACTCGCAATTGTGCTCAGCGCTAGTCGCAGGTACACCAAACGAACGTATGCCTAGTTTTGATAGTCGTTGTGCGGGTTGTGCGGGTTGTGCGGGTTGTGCGGGTTGTGCGGGTTGTGCGGGTTGTGCGGGTTCGGGCCATCTCCACCCTGTTGGTCGAATTCACCGAGTTCACCATTTCGTGGTTGGCGGCTGTCGTCGGTGCCAGCCACGGGTGGGGCCGAATTCGACAGGTCGGATTTCAGGGCCGTGTGCATGAGCGGGTTCTTGCTGGGGAGGTAAATCAAGATTTGTTCGGGGTTGATGTCGGTCGGGGGTTTGAGCCAATACCGGCCGCCCTGAAGCAGTATTTTCCAATGTCGGTTGTGCAGCAGCAGGTGATGCAGTGCACAGAGCAAGATGGCTTGGTCGATGTTGGTGAGTCCTTGATCGGCCCAGTTTTTGATGTGGTGGGTTTCGGTCCACGATGGTGGTTGTTCGCAGCCGGGCCAGCGGC